>NZ_JAGGQK010000019.1:0-38454 GCF_018613355.1 Bacillus sp. ISL-35
TCGAGGACTTAACCAAATGATTACTCGTTTCCCTTGTTTTCTTCTTACACATTATCTAGTTTTGAGGGAATAAAGATTTCTTAAAAATTCTCTTGAAAAATGCATAAAAGACAGTATAATAAATATTGTTCTTTACAATTGTCTGGTGGCGATGGCGAGAAGGTCACACCCGTTCCCATACCGAACACGGAAGTTAAGCTTCTCAGCGCCGATGGTAGTTGGGGGTTTCCCCCTGTGAGAGTAGGACGCCGCCGGGCAAAAATGCATTCATCTTGGACAAATTCCTAAGGTGAGGCATTCGAATCATCTGCAAGAGTTATGTTAAATTACCACTATTCCGCAGTAGCTCAGTGGTAGAGCACTCGGCTGTTAACCGAGCGGTCGTAGGTTCGAATCCTACCTGCGGAGCCATTATCTCTAAATGACGAAAGTCATTTGAGCTGGCAGCAATACATGCTTCCATAGCTCAGCAGGTAGAGCACTTCCATGGTAAGGAAGAGGTCAGCGGTTCGAGCCCGCTTGGAAGCTCTGAAAATACTATAATATGGCCCCTTGGTCAAGCGGTTAAGACACCGCCCTTTCACGGCGGTAACACGGGTTCGAATCCCGTAGGGGTCACCATTAACTTTAACAAGTAACATAGCAATGGAGGATTAGCTCAGCTGGGAGAGCATCTGCCTTACAAGCAGAGGGTCGGCGGTTCGATCCCGTCATCCTCCACCATTTATTTTAGTGCCGGTGTAGCTCAATTGGTAGAGCAACTGACTTGTAATCAGTAGGTTGGGGGTTCAAGTCCTCTTGCCGGCACCACTTTTTTGTGGAGGGGTAGCGAAGTGGCTAAACGCGGCGGACTGTAAATCCGCTCCCTCAGGGTTCGGCGGTTCGAATCCGTCCCCCTCCACCACTTTAATACATATTAAAATTGGACAAGCTACTAATGTCCTTTTTATTTTTTCATTGGGCTATAGCCAAGCGGTAAGGCAACGGACTTTGACTCCGTCATGCGTTGGTTCGAATCCAGCTAGCCCAGCCATTTTTATTTTCTTTTTTGCATTCAGGATGCTTAAGAGACAATGAATAGGATAGATTATATCCTATGAGCCATTAGCTCAGTCGGTAGAGCAAGTTGCTCACTCCTTGGAGTTGCTTCTGCGGCAACTTGCGAGAAAGACCGTAAGGGCTTTCGAGCATCGCAGATGCGATAACATTCCTTAACCGAGTGATCTCAACTTGGTAGATCTACAATATTGGGAGCCATTAGCTCAGTCGGTAGAGCATCTGACTTTTAATCAGAGGGTCGAAGGTTCGAGTCCTTCATGGCTCACTCATGTCAAGGCCCCTAAGAATGAACTTGTACTTTATTTTTAGGGGTCTTACCTATATAATAAAATCATGCGGAAGTAGTTCAGTGGTAGAATACAACCTTGCCAAGGTTGGGGTCGCGGGTTCGAATCCCGTCTTCCGCTCCAAATGGGGCCTTAGCTCAGCTGGGAGAGCGCCTGCCTTGCACGCAGGAGGTCAGCGGTTCGATCCCGCTAGGCTCCACCATCACACTACATAAATACCATTTCAGTCATAAATCCATTCGGGTTTATGACTTTTTTTAATTCTCCCTACTAGTATTGTAATGCTTATCTTACAGTAACTGTTACAGCTGTTAGCGTAGTATTTAGAAGGAAGAGAGGCTGAAGCAGTCATAAGTTACCCTGGATTTGGACAGGTTTACTACATATTCCATTAAAGCTGTCCGAAGTAACACTGAGTTCGGACAGGTTTGCGGTAGAAGGATCCAAACCTTTAAAAAAACCCTCGTTATTTTGACAGCTTTGCGGTAGAAGCAGTCAAAGCTGTCAAGAAACCACCGATATTTTGACAGCATTGCGGTAGAAGCAGCCAAAGCTGTCAAGAAACCACCGATATTTTGACAGCTTTGCGGTAGAAGCAGCTAAAGCTGTCAAGAAACCACCGTTATTTTGACAAGTTTGCAGTAGAAGCAGCTAAAGCTGTCAAGAAACCACCGTTATTTTGACAAGTTTGCAGTAGAAGCAGCTAAAGCTGTCAAGAAACCACCGTTATTTTGACAAGTTTCCAGTAGAAGCAGCTAAAGCTGTCAAGAATCCGCTGTTATTTTGACAAGTTTGCAGTAGAAGCAGCCAAAGCTGTCAAGAAACCACTATAATTTTGACAGCACCACAGGAAAAGCAGCCAAAGCTGTCAAGAACCCCCCATTATTTTGACAGCACCACAGGTAAAGCACCCAAAGCTGTCAAAAAGCCTCCATGATTCTCACAGCCCCTTCACTAAACCATTCCATAAATTCTATCTATTCAAAACCGTATATATATTCATAAAATTGTCCGGTTGAGTCATCGTAATGAAAGCGTTTAAAATAGGGGGAGAGATGAGAGAAAGCAAGGGGGAGTCTGGAATGAGGAAACTTTCGATTATCGGGATGCCGATGGATTTGGGTCAGATGAGAAGGGGAGTTGACATGGGCCCGAGTGCGATCCGTTATGCTGGTATCAATGAGAGATTAAGAGTGCTTTTTGATGAGATAGAAGATTTGGGTGATATTGCAGTTGGCAGGCCTGAGGTGAAGATTGATCCTAACAGCAATCTTCGCAATCTTGAGCTGGTGGCGGAAAAGAATAGCCTGCTTGCTGATGAAGTAGATAAGATTATAGAATCGCAGTCTTTTCCGCTTGTTTTGGGTGGTGACCATAGCATTGCGATTGGGACATTGGCTGGTGTGTCCAAGCATTATAAGAATCTTGGTGTGATCTGGTATGATGCGCATGGAGACTTGAATACGGCGGAAACATCGCCGTCTGGAAATATCCATGGTATGCCACTTGCTGCAAGCCTTGGTTTGGGGCACGACATGCTGACGCAAATAGGAGGGTATGCCCCTAAGGTGAAGCCTGAGAATATTGTCATTATTGGCGCGCGTGCATTGGATGATGGGGAGAAGGACTTGATCAAGGAAATGGGTATCAAGGTGTTCACCATGCACGAGATTGATCGCTTAGGAATGGCTGCTGTCATTGAGGAAACGGTCAATTACCTTAAAGATAAAACAGATGGTGTCCATCTTTCACTTGATCTCGATGGACTGGACCCAACTGATGCTCCTGGGGTCGGGACTCCTGTGACCGGGGGCATCAGCTATCGTGAAAGCCACCTGGCAATGGAGATGCTGGCAGAAGCGAAAATCATTACTTCTGCGGAATTCGTTGAAGTGAATCCGATCCTTGATGAAAAGAACAAGACGGCTGTCGCGGCGGTTGCGCTAATGGGTTCTTTATTTGGCGAGAAACTTTTGTAATCAAAGCCTTGAAAAAAGAATAGAATGAGATGGTTAAACAAAAAAATATGAGCAGCGGCCCTGTTATGGCTGCTGCTCTTTATCATTAATATAGAACTGGCTTTTTTGAGGATAAGTGATAATATTTATTTAGTAAATGGTCGAGTTTTGTGCTGATGTCTACCACCCTTTGGTTTGACAGCGAGGTTCTTGCAGCTAGTTCAACCATTTCTTTACGGCAATTTTCTATATCCTTCAACAGCGTTTCTGCACACATTGATCTTTATTCCTCGCTTTCATTAAATATAGTCCTTTTATACCCCGGACCAAAACTTTTTAAACCAAACTGGTAAAAATTTGTTAATATTAACATAGTAAGTTTTTTAGCTTTTTTTGCCGAAAAAAGTCTGTTTAAACGGAATAGACATAATTACATACATAAATAAAATTTTTATAAAAAAAAACGAAACCTTTTACGGAATCGATTCGTATATCGATTAGCCGCAGGAAGCGCGGAGGTAAAATAATGGAAACAATCGTAAAGCACAGAATAAAACAGGTGATCAAGGGAGACCAGAATGCCTATGGAGAGATTGTTGAAGTGTACAAGGACAAGGTATTCCAGCTTTGCTACCGTATGCTCGGGAATCGGCA
Source organism: Bacillus sp. ISL-35 (assembly GCF_018613355.1). Taxonomy (NCBI): domain Bacteria; kingdom Bacillati; phylum Bacillota; class Bacilli; order Caryophanales; family Bacillaceae; genus Bacillus; species Bacillus sp. ISL-35. The sequence continues at coordinate 3,959 of NZ_JAGGQK010000019.1, forward strand.
TGAGGCAGAGGATATTGCACAGGAGGCTTTCATCCGCGCATATATCAATATTAACAGCTTCAATCAAAACCTGAAGTTTTCAACATGGCTGTACAGGATTGCGACCAATCTTTGCATTGACCGGATTCGCAAAAAGAAACCAGATTATTTTCTTGATGCAGAGGTGCCAGGAACGGAAGGCCTGACGATGTACTCACAGGTTCCATCTGATACTCCTTTGCCAGAGGATGAGGTAGAAAGTATCGAATTGCATGACACAATTCAAAAAGAAATTTCAAAACTACCCGATAAATACAGATCGGTCATCGTATTAAAGTATATTGAGGAGCTCAGCCTGAATGAGATCAGTGAAATCCTGGATTTGCCGCTTGGAACGGTGAAGACCAGGATCCATCGAGGCAGAGAGGCATTAAGGCAGCAGTTGCGACACGTATAAGGTGAGGTGAAAGAAATTGAAATGTCCCGAACAGGTTTTTGATTATATGCATGAGTATTTAGATGATGAAATTACGGAAGAACACGAAAAGATTTTAAGAGAGCATTTGCAGAGCTGTTCAGATTGCCAGGATTACTTCAGGGAAATGAACAAGGCGATTGCCCTTGTTCAGAGTACCTCCCATATCCAGGCGCCGGATGATTTTACGTCAAAGGTCATGGCCGGCTTGCCAAAAGAGAAGAAGAAGACAGAAATCCAACGCTGGTTCAGAAGTCATCCGCTTTTGACAGCTGCTTCACTATTCATTGCATTGATGACTGGCAGCATCTTTTCAACATGGAACGAGGACCATCAGTTTTCTGTTTCAAAACAGCCTAATCTGGTCGTCGAAAATGACACCGTCATTGTACCTGAAGGGGAAGTCGTCAAGGGTGATGTGGTAGTCAGGAACGGCAAGGTGAAGATTGAAGGCGAAGTTCAGGGGAATGTCACCGTCATCAACGGCGAAAAATACATGGCTTCAGCGGGCAATGTGACAGGGGAAATAACAGAAGTTAATGAAGTATTCGAATGGATTTGGTATCATATTAAAAATACCGTGAAAAACACGGCCGATCTATTTGAAAATGACGAGAAGGAACAGTCATTCCAATAGGAATGGCTGTTTTTTAAGGATGAATCTTATAATGTATGGGTCTTCGAAGTGTCAGTTGACATCATTATTCGTTTAAGCTGACCTTATGGTATAATGAGAAAGTTATCTTAGAATACAGGCTGAAGTGCATTGGTCAACTTCCGCTTTTTTACAATGCTTTTTTCGCATTTAATGTTGCTTGCGCTAACATATTCGTGGCTATTTTTGAAAATCCTTTCGAATCAGATAGCGGAAATATCGTAAAAGCCCAGAAGCGGTTTTTTACACTGTGTAAAAGCAACAACATGTACGAAAAGAGCCTTTTACAAATGGGTTCATTTCGAGGCTAGAGGAATAACTTCGCAAAAGAGCCTTACTAAACTACTGGAGGAAGTGCAATGTCGTTTGCGGATTTCGATTTCTTGGATTATCTAGCTAATATTGTTGACATTCTCCTGGTTTGGTTCGTCATCTATAAGTTGATCGCGATTATTCGAGGGACGAAGGCTGTCCAGCTTTTGAAAGGGATTTTTGTCATCCTGATCGTAAAGTTTGTCAGTGATTTCTTCGGGTTAAATACGCTCAGCTGGATGATGGAACAAGTATTGACCTGGGGATTCCTGGCCATTATCATCATCTTCCAGCCCGAATTGCGTCGGGCACTCGAGCAGCTTGGCCGAGGCAGGCTCTTCTCCAGATCGGGACTGCAGGAAGAGGAAGACGAAGAAAAGATGGTGGAGGCCATTATCAAGTCGACCGATTATATGGCAAAGCGCCGGATCGGGGCATTGATTTCAATTGAAAGAGAAACAGGAATGAGTGATTACATAGAAACAGGCATTCAGCTGCAATCGAGAATATCCTCTGAACTGTTGATTAACCTTTTTATCCCGAATACACCGCTTCATGATGGAGCCGTTGTCATACAGAAAAACATTGTTGCAGCAGCAGCTTGTTATTTGCCATTGTCAGAGAGTCCGTTTATTTCGAAGGAGCTGGGGACAAGGCACAGGGCCGCCCTCGGAATTAGTGAAGTAACTGACAGTATCACAATTGTCGTTTCTGAGGAAACAGGGAGTGTGTCGGTTACCCGGAATGGCGAACTTTACAGGGACTTGAGCGGGGAAACGCTAAGGGAACTGCTCACTGCCGAGCTGATTTCACCATCAAGAATCAAGCAGGCAGCTTCTACCCGCTGGAATTGGAGGGGGAAGAAAAATGGATAGATGGATGGATAATCCTTGGTTCATAAAAGTGGTTGCCCTTGTTCTTGCCGTGCTGCTCTTTGGGTCTGTTCCTAAAAACGACCCGAATAAGCCTGGGGATGTGAACGTCCCATCCGATGAAAAGGTGGAAACGGTTGAAGACGTACCGGTAAAAAGGGTTTACGATACCGATACATTGGTCGTATCAGGTGTTCCAGATACGGTTACTGTTACGCTGCAGGGACCGAAAAACCTGGTTCAGCAGGCAAAAACACTAAGGAATTTTGAAGTGTTCGTCGATTTGACGGATGCTGAAATGGGAAACCAGCGTGTCCCAATCACGATCAAAGATGTGTCCGAAAGGCTGACAGTCACCATCGATCCTGGTTATGCGAATGTTTCCATCCAGGAAAAAGTGACGAAGGAGTTCAGCGTCGAACCTGAATTCAGCGGAAATATCGTGGAAAAGGGCTATATAGCAGAGAAGCCAACTGTAAAACCGAATAAAGTTCAAATAACCGGTGCTAAGGATATTGTCGACAGAATCACCTATGTAAAAGCAACAGTGAATTCTTCCGGAAAAATATCGGATACAATCACGCGGGAAGCGAGTGTCCTTGCCCTGGATAAAGACATGAATAAATTGGATGTCAATGTGGAGCCAGGTGTGGTTGAAGTGACCATTCCGGTAAAGAGCTCCAGCAAAAAGGTACCAATTGATATTGTCCGTAAAGGCAATCCTCCAAGTGGCGTGACCATTGATTCAATCACTTTGGAAACGAAGGAAGCTGAGATCCTCGCTGATCCGGACGTACTTGAGAAGGTTGATGGTGTCAGGGTGGAAGTGGATGTCAGCAAAATCGATGAGGATACAGAACTTACCCTGCCGGTCATTATTGGCGAAGGAATCGTTGCGGTTTCACCAGAATTGGTAAAAGTGAATGTCAACGTCACGAAGGCTTCCGAAAAGACCATTTCCAATGTCCCAATCGAAATTAATGGGATGGATGAGGGCTTTGAAATAGATTTCCTTGATCCTACTGACGGCCAGACAAAGTTGACGGTTTCAGGACCAAGTGATCTTGTCTCTGCACTATCTGCCGATGATTTTAATGTTTTGATTGATGTATCGGAGTTGGAGGAAGGGACTCACGAAGTCGACATGAAGGTGACGGCACCTCAAAATATAACGTGGAAACTGGCAAAGGAAAAAGCCAGTATATCAGTTGCGAAAAAAGAAGCATGATTGACAGCAATTTTTCATACAAGGAGAGATTTTAAGAATGGGTAAATATTTCGGTACAGATGGAGTACGTGGAGTTGCGAATAGCGAATTGACGCCAGAACTGGCTTTCAAGCTTGGCCGTTTCGGAGGGTATGTCCTGACAAAGGAACACGATCGGCCAAAGGTGCTGATCGGCCGTGATACACGTATTTCCGGACATATGCTCGAGGGGGCACTGGTTGCCGGCCTGCTATCGATCGGAGCGGAAGTTATGAGGCTCGGTGTGATTTCGACTCCTGGAGTAGCTTATTTAACTAAGGCGCTTGGCGCGCAGGCAGGCGTGATGATCTCTGCGTCGCACAATCCGGTAGCGGATAACGGGATCAAGTTTTTTGGACCAGATGGATATAAGCTTTCAGATGCCCAGGAAAACGAGATTGAGCAATTGATGGACATGGACTCTGATGAGCTCCCTCGTCCAGTAGGTGCTGATCTTGGACAGGTGAATGATTACTTCGAGGGTGGACAGAAGTACCTTCAATATCTAAAACAATCTATTGATGAAGAGTTCACAGGTCTTCATATTGCGCTGGATTGCGCACATGGAGCTACATCTTCATTGGCAACCCACTTGTTTGCTGACCTGGATGCGGATACTTCAACAATGGGAGCATCCCCTAACGGCTTGAATATTAATGATGGGGTAGGATCGACGCACCCTGAAGCTCTTGCGGAATTCTTGAAGGAAAAGGGAGCTGATCTCGGTCTTGCTTTTGACGGAGATGGCGACCGCCTGATTGCAATTGATGAAAAAGGGAACATCGTTGATGGCGACCAGATCATGTATATCTGCGGGAAATTCATGAAGGAACGCGGCCAGCTAAAACAGGGTACGGTTGTATCCACTGTGATGAGCAACCTTGGTTTTTACAAGGGTCTTGAGGAAAATGGCGTGCAAAGCGTCCAGACAGCTGTCGGTGACCGTTATGTAGTCGAAGAAATGAAGAAGAACGGCTATAATCTTGGCGGCGAGCAATCCGGCCATATCATCTTCCTTGACTACAACACAACTGGTGATGGTTTACTGACAGGTCTTCAGCTTGCGAATATCATGAAAGCAACGAATAAGCCGCTTTCTGAACTGGCTGGGGAAATGAAGAAATACCCGCAGGTTCTCGTGAACATCCGTGTGACGGATAAGCACCATGTAACTGATAACGAGAAGGTAAAATCGGTCATTGAACAGGTTGAAGCAGAGATGAACGGCAATGGCCGCATCCTGGTCCGTCCTTCCGGAACAGAGCCTTTGGTACGCGTAATGGCAGAAGCAGCGACTGCAGAGCTTTGCCAGGAATACGTAAACCGGATCGCAGCGGTTGTGGAAGAAGAAATGGGTTTAAAAGAATAAGGAAAACAGGTGATATGCATAAGGGTTTCGGCACATAGAAGAGCCCTTATGCATATTTATTTATAGAGAAAGTTTATTTTTTCACTTAGAGAAGTGTCCAGCTCCAGCGCCTAGCCCTTCGAGTCGCTTCGGTCCGCCCAATGAAGTCAAAAAGCGACTTCACTGATCGGCCCTCCAGCGCTTGTCAGGGCTGAACAAGGCGCTTACGCTTTTCTTGTGAAGGGAGTTTTAGCATTCCTGTAAAGGGTATTTGTACGGGAAGGCTGTTTTCCTTTGTTTTCTATTGACGGATGCATCAGTATCATGTATGATAATCCTGTTTTTGTAAATAGGCCGATTTTGCCTAAAAAAACAATTTATCGAAAGGTGGGCAGAGGTAGATCAATGGAAAACTAAAGCGCCAGGACTAATCCTTGACCGAAAATATGGATTAGTTGACGAGGTGGAGGTTTATCGAAGTTTCGGCGGATGCCTCCCGGCTGAAAGCACAGCCGCGAATTCCATCTTCAAAACATTAGGGCAACTTAATGCACAAAAAGATGGGGATGCTAAAACTAAAGAGGAATGGCATTAAGAAGTCTGACCTCAAACCAATTATATGAGATAAGGGGGCAAGCTGCCCCTATATAAGAGGCTTCTTGCCCCCTGTCGTACAGGAGGAAAAGAAGTTATGTGTGGAATCGTTGGATATATTGGAAATAACGACTCGAAAGAGATTTTATTACGAGGCCTGGAAAAGCTTGAATATAGAGGATATGACTCTGCGGGAATCGCAGTCATGAACGAAAAGGGAGTTCACGTCTTCAAGGAAAAAGGACGTATTGCGGACCTTCGCAATGCAGTTGACAATGATGTCATGGCGAACGCTGGAATCGGCCATACTCGCTGGGCGACTCATGGTCCTCCAAGCAAGGTGAACGCTCACCCTCACCAGAGCTCAACAGGCAGACTGACTCTTGTTCATAATGGTGTCATCGAAAACTACGATCTATTGAAGCGCGAGTATTTGCAGAATGTCGAATTGAAAAGTGAAACAGACACTGAAGTGATCGTACAAATGATCGATTTGTTCGTAAACGAAGGTCTGAGCTTAGAAGAAGCGTTCCGTAAAACGCTGGCACTTTTACATGGTTCATATGCACTTGCCCTTATAGACGAGCAAAACGAAGATACGATTTTCGTGGCGAAAAACAAGAGCCCGCTTCTTGTCGGACTTGGCGAAGGCTTCAATGTAGTCGCTAGTGATGCGATGGCAATGATTCAGGTAACAAACCAGTATGTTGAACTGATGGACAAGGAAATGGTGATTGTCACAAAGGATGAAGTGACAATCAAGAACCTTGACGGAGAAGTGATTTCACGCGCTCCTTACACTGCAGAATTGGATGCAAGCGATATTGAAAAGGGAACATACCCTCACTATATGCTCAAGGAAATCGACGAGCAGCCGCTTGTAATGCGCAAAATCATCCAGAATTACCAGGATGGTGAAGGCGCTCTTGAAATCGATTCTGACATCGTTACTGCGATGAATCAGGCAGACCGTATCTACATCATCGCTGCTGGTACTTCCTATCATGCAGGCCTTGTCGGCAAGCAGTTCATTGAAAAATTGGCGAAGATCCCTGTTGAAGTCCACATCTCCAGCGAGTTTGGCTACAACATGCCGCTTCTATCTGAAAAGCCATTGTTCATCTTCATTTCCCAGAGCGGAGAAACTGCGGACAGCCGCCAGGTTCTTGTTCAGGTGAAGGAAATGGGCTTCAAGGCGCTGACAATTACGAATGTACCTGGTTCAACACTTTCCCGTGAAGCAGATTATACACTTCTTCTTCACGCTGGTCCGGAAATCGCGGTTGCCTCCACTAAAGCTTATACAGCACAGCTTGCTGTACTGGCGATTTTAGCTGAAGTAACAGCCCGCGGACTTGGCCATGAAGTGGACTTCGATCTTGTACAGGAATTAGGAATTGTTGCGAGTGCAATGGAAGCTCTTTGCGACGACAAAGAAGAATTCGAAAGCATCGCGCGCGAATACCTGACTGTGACAAGAAACGCATTCTTCATCGGACGCGGAATCGACTTTTACGTAGGACTTGAAGGCGCGTTGAAACTGAAGGAAATTTCGTACATCCAGGCAGAAGGCTTCGCTGGCGGAGAACTGAAGCATGGAACAATCGCCCTGATCGAAGAAGGCACACCTGTCATCGCTCTTGCCACACAAGAGTTTGTCAACCTGAGCATCCGTGGAAACGTCAAAGAAGTCGTTGCCCGCGGTGCCAACCCGTGCATCATCTCCATGAGTGGACTGGAAACAGACGAAGATCGTTTCGTCATTCCAGAAGTGCACAGCCTATTAACACCTCTTATCTCAGTAATTCCGATGCAGCTGATTTCTTATTATGCAGCGCTGCACCGTGACTGTGACGTTGATAAGCCAAGGAATCTGGCTAAATCGGTTACGGTTGAATAATTAATAACTTAGCTTGTGTTCTGAAAACCTGGTGAGAGAAATCTTCTCGCCAGGTTTTTTTGCTTTTAAGCTACTGAATTTGGATACAAGAAAACCCGGACGTCAATCGCCAGGGTTATAGTCCAAACTAGTTGTGCTGTTTTTTATGCCAGCCATAAACCAAGCTGAACTCCGACAAAAGCCAGCAGAATGCCGCCTCCATAGCTAAAGAAATTGTACAGAAAGAATTCCTTTTTCCTTCTCTCGATGTGAAGCTGGATACCTTCCAGCTTGAAGGTTGAAAAAGTGGTGAAGGCTCCCATGAAACCTGTGCCAAGCAGCATGAAGAGATTGCCATTCAGTCCTAAACCGACCATGAGGCCAAGTAACAGGGAACCCAATAAATTAATAAACAGAGTGGCAACGGGGATCTTGGGCTTGATTCTTTTGTTGATGGCCTGACTGACCCAAAACCGCGAAATGGCTCCGAAGAAGCCTCCGATTCCAACCATTAGAATATGATTAATCGTCATTCAGTTCCCTCTCCCTTCTTAACTTGAAATCCTAATCGGCTCATCCATAATCCGCCAAATATACTTGCTGCAATGTATAAGAACGCTAGAATGAGCTTTCCGTGAAGAAACAGATTGACAGTTTCCACGCTCAAAGTGGAAAAAGTAGTAAAAGAACCTACAAATCCTGTTCCCAACGCGGTTTTAATATGGGAAGGCAAGGAAAAACGGACAAGCAGACCTGTTGTCAGCCAGGCCATCAAAAAGCTTCCCAATAGATTCACAGTCAGGGTAGCAAACGGAAAAACGGTACTTTCGTGAAAAAGGAAAACACCTACACCGTAACGCAGGGTGGCTCCCAGAAAGCCTGCCGTCCCAACAAGCAAATACACCATCTAGATCCCTCCATGTTTATTAGATTACCCAAAAATAAAAAGACTCCTGCCAGTGATCAAACAACTGGCAGGAGTCATTAGCCATTCGGGCGGTTAAAGGTGAACTCCATCACCTGTGAAAACGAATTATGCACTAACACTATAAACCATTTGAAAAAAGATTTAAAGTCTCATCATCAAAATTTTTTCAATTAACCAAGGCCAAGATGTTTTTCATACCTTGCGAGCAACTCAAGGTAATTAGCGGTAGGCTGTATATCCGGTTTGATTTTCTGCACTGCGCTCAATGCCTGTTTCCGGTTCATTCGGAAGCGTTGCATATAATATGCCGCAATGATAAATCCAAGCCGCTGATATCCATATGTATCATGAATCAAGATGGAATACCCCTGTTTATCTAATAGATTAATATGGGCCATCAGGTTTTCCACCCATGCAATACTCGGGGTCACCTTAATCGTGATCGGCGTCCAAATCATGACCCGATTAGTAAAATCAAACGGCGGCCGATCAGGCTTCGTCCGCAGATTCACAATCGCGTTTATATGCTGATCAATAAAGCGCCAATCCTCAGAAGATATCCTGCCGCCAACATATAGTCTCCCTGGAATCATCTCTGTAAAACTCAATAAGATTCCCTCCTTTGCTTAATTCATACATATTAACAAAGGCTGCAGGAAAGACTTAAAAGAAAAGGAGGGAAGGAATTTGAAAACACAAGCACTAAAATATGCCATCATTTTGGGGTTGGGAACGGGAATGACCGGCCTTGTGAATCCTGCTGCAGCTGCTTCCGTGGACGTAGCTGAAACGATCCAGAATCAGATATCTGAAGCACAGGCCAAAGAGATTGCCCTTAAACAGGTGCAAGGAACTGTCACAAAGGTGGAACTCGAGACTGAAAATGGTGTACCAGTCTATGAAGTGGATGTAAAAGCGCCTGATCAACTATATGAAGTAACAATAGACGCAAAGAGTGGGAAAGTTTTAAAAGTAAAAAAAGAGAATGATTAGTTCTCGATTTCAATTCCTGTCCATGATAGGCAACCTGTCTATTTGACAGGAATTTTTTTTCGATCAAGAAGAGTTGTTTCTATGGTTGAAAAAATTAGTCTACATTTGATACGAAATCGTCACGTCAAAAAAGGCTTTAGCGACTGGCAGATAAGCGAAGCCTGCCGAACAGGATCGGCAGGCCAATCAGCATATCATTCTTCGACTACAGGCAAGACAATGGACGATGGATATTTCGAGTTATTTAAAATCGTCGCAAATCCGCCGAGCTGATCCAACAGCTGTGGCAGCGGCGACATCGAGTGCGGGAAGTCGCTTGGCCCGACGGCGACACGGAGTTTGTGTCCTTCTTTGATGACGAAGTTGCTTGGGAAGATTTCAACGTCCAGTTCCATCACTTCATATGGTTTGACTTCCTGCACTGCGGTCCTCGTAAAAGGGTGCCATGGCTGGATGTTTTCTCCATCAAGGAATCGGCTTTTGCTTTCGTCGACTGCCCGATGCGAGGCGGCGAGCCACCCTGCAGTAATCTCGTTCGAAGTTCCGTCCGGTGCTACATCCGTTACACGCACTGACAGTACAAGGTCTCGCGCGGTTGTTTTCGCGAAAATTTTGGCCGAAATCGGACCGGACACGCGGAGATCTGTATTTGCCGGTGGAGTCGTATAGGTGAGCTCTGTCATTTCGGTCAGGCGATTATCCTTCGTACATGGAAGGGCATCCGGAATTCCAGCCATCCACTGATTCGTGCTGCCCGAGCAAATGCCATTCAGCGGCTGCTGAAGCATCGTTTGGGAAGGCTCAGCATAGGATGGTCTCTCTTTCGTCAACAGATTGCCACTGCGCAGGTAAAACTTTTGAGCGGCGACATTCTTATGCGGCCATCCAGGCTGGACCTCGAATCTCCCTTCGCCTAACACAAACTGAGTGACATCAGGAATTTTATTGATTTGAGTGTTTATGCCCATCAAATACTGGTCGAACCATCGTAACGCCAGCTGGTCAAGGGCAGGTACATTGTCAGCAGGCAAGCCGCTGCCATAATTTCCGTGCGTCCAGTTGCCCATCAGCAGTTTGGTCTGTACGCCATTTGCTTTTAATTTTTCATAAAGAAGCGGCGTGCCGCGCTGGAACAGGTCATGAAGTCCGCCTGTAAAAAAGGCTGGAACCTCAATTTGATCTGCAACCGCCAACGGCGAGCGCAGCTGTGCGGCTGGCCCATCGTATGCAAAATCCCCGCCCGTAATCGCCGAGCTCAGGGTGCTGACCGGAAAGCCGAGTGTTTGTCCGGTATGGTTCAACAGGACCGTCGTTCCCATGATCGGGTCTGATAAAGTGTAGGAAGGCGGGAGCAGACCGCTTCCTGTTACAAGTCCGAGCCAGAGTGGGATGAAGCCAGTGTTGACCAAGCCGCCGGACATGAGGATATCACGGTACATGTCACCCATCGGCACAATCGGAAAAATGGCTTCCAGGCCGTCGGGATGCTGTGCGGCGGTCAATAACTGATTGATGGCCCGGTAAGAGGAGCCGTACAGTCCGACCTTGCCATTGCTCCATGGCTGGGCTGCTGCCCATTCGACGAGTTCTTTGCCATCACGCTGTTCGGCCTCGCCAAATGAATCCCATGCGCCCTGGGAGGCACCGGTTCCGCGGACATCGACAACCACATGAGCATATCCGCGTTTAATAAAATCCTCATTAAGGTTTTCAGTGCTGCTGACATTTTTGTTATAAGGAGTTTGCGTAAGGATGACAGGGAACGGTCCCGGTCCATCAGGAAGGTGGACGTCAGCCGCTAAAATAATGCCATCCCTCATCGTAATGAAAACATCTTTCTCTGTGGTGAAGCTTGAATATTGTTCGGGGCGGTCGTAGGTGGTGTCTTCCCATTTCGGGCCTGAAGCGGCAGCCTGGGAAGAGGCAGGTACTGTGAAAATGGTGGACATGATTATGACAGCTATGGAAAAATGAATGAGTTTCATCTGCTGGCCTCCTGTAACGGTTTATTTTTATCATACGAAACCTCCAGGAGCACTCCTATCCCTATAAATGTCGTGTTCTGTCCGATGACCAAAATAAAACAGTGTGATCCATGATGGACCACACTGTTGAAAAGATTATTCGTCTTCTTCACTCTGTCTGTTCGACTGCTCAGGAAGTGTATCCCAGAAGCTAGTATCGGCTGTTTCGATCGAGCCGTCGGCAATGGCTTTTACCGTCGCATCGAGAGTAGTGATCGTCTGCTTGATCAGGTAGCCATTGCTCTTTTGCCCCAATGCATAAGGCTCGTAATAATGATCGGACATTCCGCGCATTTCGAACAGGAGTGTTGAGATATCATAGCGGACAGCCGCGCCATTACGGCCGATGTTCGCTCCGTTGCCGCCGACATACTTCCCGATATGTCCCCATCCTTTTTCCTCAAGGGTATTGTACACGATTGAGCCAAGCTTTTTCGAGCCTTCCAGCACCTCCGGCTTCACAGCATCGTTCGTAGGATATAAAATGGAGCCTGAAACAAGCTCGCCTTCTGTTTCGCTGAGGGTGCCCTGGTGATGGAGGTCAATCATGTAATCGATATCATATTTGGCAAAAACATTTTCATGAAGCGCACGGGCTTCAGGCTGCATCTCGCTGGTTGCTTTATCATGCTCACGGTTAAGGTCAATCTTGTTCGCATTATAGCGAGTCAGATGACGGTCGCCATCAGCAAGATAGTCTTCTAGTGAGAAATCGACATCACCCATTGCGCCATCGGCATTGAGCATTGGGATAACAAGAACATTGACGTTCTCAAGTACACCGCTTGTTTTACCGGTACCTAGATGTTTGATGAATTCCATCGCTCCCTCGGTTGTCAGCTGCTCATTCCCATGCTGCTGGGTCAGGAACAGAATCGTTGGATTTTCAGGATTGGAGATATACTTGGCCATGTAAATATCACGGCCTTTCACGGTCTGGCCAATCACTTCCAGTTCCATTGCCTCCTGCTGGGCATCCTGGGTCTTCAGGTAATCAACTAAACTCTCGTATGTATGCAAAATCGATGTCTGGATGGATCCATGGCCAGTATTTGGTCCATTTCCAACAGCAGCTGCCGGCAGGGCTACTGCAGTCACCGCGCCAAATGCCATCATGCTTGATAAAGATACGGATAGAACCTTCTTCTTCAAAGTCATTGTCATTCCCCCTATTAATAGATTCAACTCTATTTTACTGAATATTGTAAAAACGGTTAATAGAGTAAGATGCCTATTTGATAGACAAATTTCGAGTTGCTAAATAAGTAGTTTAGATAGAGTTTATTTTTATGGGAATGGGGTTAGGTAGGAAAAAGGTAATTAGTATTTGATAAGGATGTGACTGGGATAAGATGGTGATGAAAAAAAGCGTGCTAAATGGCGCACGCTTAGGAGTGATTTGGATTTGCCACATGACATTGAGGCATATAGGCAGAAAAAAAAGAAGCAAGGAAACCAGCTTCTAGCTTTTTTCCAGCTCCTCCTCAAAATAAAAAGTGCTCGGATGTTCTTTGACGGTGTATGAATATCTTTTCATGTTTTTCACATATTGAGACTTCATGATTGTCACTGTTTCGCCGGTTTCCTTGATACTGACAGATTGACCAGATTTATAAAGGTTGCTTGCGCTTTTCAATTAGCCACGCCCTTTCATGTTACCTTTATTATACCACATTTTCATGATCCCCATTTGTTTATCCATATCCGTTTTTTTGGCACTCCTAGTTTTCCCAATTCCCATAACGCTTGCACTATCCTTTCAATTCTGTTATTCTAAGGGAGAATTATTTTTGTTCGGTATGCAAGGAAAGAACATGCACTGCTTGATTCGCCTGGATATCACTGAGACAAGAATAGTAACAAATTGTGTGGATATCACACTAGGAGGCAACAAAAATGGAAAACGGTAAAGTAAAATGGTTCAATGCAGAAAAAGGTTTCGGATTCATCGAGCGTGAAGGTGGAGAAGACGTATTCGTACACTTCTCAGCTATCCAAGGCGAAGGCTTCAAGACTCTTGAAGAAGGCCAAGAAGTATCTTTCGACGTTGAGCAAGGTGCTCGTGGACCACAAGCAGCTAACGTTACAAAACTATAATAACGGATTAGCCCATACAAACAAGTCCTGATCTGATCAGGGCTTGTTTTTTTATATTCGGTTTTGGTAAACCTGGACGGATGAGCTCGCAGTTTTTGATAAATAAACGGAAAAATTCCGCTAAAATTGAAAGCTCCCCTTATTTCCTTAAAAATAAGGGGAGCTTTTCCGTTTATTTAATCCAAATCGTTGGATTTTGCCTTATTTAAAGCAGTTAACCGGAATTTCTCCGCTTATTAATTTCTCCAGCCTACACGAAAATCACTAAAAGACAGCAAAAAACCCCACTCGAAAAAGAGTGGGGTTTTTACTGTGGTAAAGCAATGGTTGACTTCATTATAGCATAAGATTTATAGGCACTGTGAAAAAAGTTTATTTTAAAATTTTGGAAGAAATATGATGATTTCAGAATTTTCCGTTGAAGAATCGTCACGTCAGGTGGATAATAGATATAGGTAATTATTCTTAATCATTCGCGTTCCGGGGGATACAATGATAGATTTCATTAAAGATTTGGTCCTGCATTTTTTCATCATACTTTCACTCGGCTTCATGTATAACTTTTTGTGGATGCAGAAGCGTCCGGTATATAAGAAACAAATCTTTAAACTGGCGATCTTGGCGACACTGTTGGTCACAATGGCACTGCCTGTCAGGTTCCATGGCGGCATTGAGTTCGATTTTAAGCTGATTCCTGTCTTTATTGCCTTCTTTTATTTAAGCAGGACAGATGGATTTTTAATCGTAGTGGTGCTGTTGCTATTACAAAGCCTGGTGGGGCTAGACAGACTGCCTGTTACAGCCATCAATTACGGGATCATCTTCATTCTGTTTTTTGCGATTGAAAAGGCTTATAACAAGTCGACGGTCAATAGGAAGATCGCATTTGGGCTCTTTGTCTATGGTTTAGTTACCTCAACAAGGCTTGCTGCATTGATCAAATCTGGCCATGCCGGCGACTATATGTATTTGATCGTCTTTTCGCTCGTTTCATTCATTGCTTTATCTCTATTCATTTATATCATTGAAATGACCAATTTGCAGCTCAAGCTGATGCATGAACTTCACAAGGCGGAGAAATTCTCGGCCATCAGCCAGCTGGCTGCATCGGTCGCCCATGAAATCCGTAATCCGATGACTACAATCAGAGGCTTCATGCAAGTCCTGCAGGGAGAAAGGAACTTGAGTGATGACCAGAACCTCTTCATTACCATTTCGCTTCAGGAGCTCGACCGAACTCAGACGATCATCAATAATTTCCTGGCGCTGGCGAAACCAAATACGGGCACGATGGATAAAATCGACCTAAGTGCCATTTTGAAAGAAACGACTGCGTTCATGAGATCCTATTCCCATCTCGGCAATACAGAATTGGTAGAAGCAATCGATAAGAATCTTTTCATCAAAGGTGATGCGCATGAACTCAGGCAGGTATTCATCAATATTTTAAAAAACGGAATCGAAGCAATGCCCTCAGGCGGAAGTATTTTCATCATCGCCAAGGTTGACAAGGACAATGTAAGGATCCAGTTCCGGGATGAGGGCGTCGGCATGACAAAGGAACAGCTTACCCGGCTCGGTCACCCTTACTACTCAACAAAGGAAAAAGGCACTGGCCTCGGGATGATGATCTCCTATGATATCGTCCAAAGAATGAGAGGCAAAATCAATGTCGAGAGTGAAGAAGGGGAGGGCACGACCTTCACGATCCTGCTGCCTTGCGGGTAATAACGATTTCTTTTAAAGAAGACAGGAAACTGTCTTCCTTTTTATATTTTCAGATGAATTTTAGTGCCCCGAAATACAATCTTAAGCTATAATAATTTTTAAAAGATTTCTATAATTGATCCACGGGAAGGGGTAATGGACATCATGACAAATTTTAATACGTATTTTCTGATGAATGCAGATGAGGTCATTCCTTATGTAAAAGCAAAGACCGACTTTTTTGATAGAGAAGCGAGTTTAAGCTGTGATGAAATTGGCGATGGAAATCTGAACTATGTGTTCCGTGTTCGCGATGAGCAGACCGGGAAATCATTGATTGTCAAACAGGCCGGGGATACGGCGCGGATTTCCGATGAGTTCAAACTTTCAACGAACCGCATCCGAATCGAGTCGAATGTGCTGAAGCTTGAGGGCGAGCTGGCTCCGGGATTGGTGCCTGATGTGTACCTGTATGATGATGTAATGAATTGCTGTGTGATGGAGGATCTTTCGGATCATACAATCCTGCGTACGGCTCTCAATGAAGGAAGAATTTTTCCCAAGCTTGCGGATGACCTGACGACATTCATGGTAAATACATTATTGCTGACCTCTGATGTGGTCATGGAGCATAAAGCGAAGAAGGCTCTTGTCCAGGATTATATCAATCCCGAATTATGTGAAATTTCTGAGGACCTCGTATACTCAGAACCTTTTACAGACCATAACAACCGTAATGACTTGTTTCCGGCCAACAAAGACTGGATCGAGGAGAACATCTATGGTGACAATCAATTGCGCTTCGAAGCAGCCAAGCTGAAATTCGCGTTCATGACAAATGCCCAGGCACTTGTTCATGGCGACCTTCATTCTGGTTCTGTTTTTGTAAAAGAAGATTCTACAAAAGTGATCGATCCGGAGTTCGCATTCTACGGTCCGATGGGGTATGACGTAGGAAACGTGATTGCCAACCTGATGTTTGCGTGGGCAAGGGCATATGTGACAAACGCCGATGAAAAGTACAGTGAATGGCTGGAACAGACCATCAAGGATAGTGTTGACCTATTTAGCGAGAAGTTCCTGGCGAGCTGGAAGGAAAACGTGACGGACATCATGGCCAAGGAGCAGGGCTTTGACCGCTGGTACCTGGACACTGTTCTCCGGGATACAGCATCCGTTACGGGCATGGAAATGACCCGCCGTATTGCGGGCTTGGCAAAAGTGAAGGATTTAACTTCCATTGAAGATGAACAGCAGCGCGTAACAGCTGAGAGAATCTGCCTGACAGCGGCAAAGCAGTTCATCTTGAATGCAGCTGCCTACAAAACAGGTGAACAGTTTTTACAAGTACTAAAGGATTCAGCATCAAACCATAATATGCGATAATAAGACCGTTCCAATTCTTTTAAAGAAAGAGAGGCGCAGAATATGTTGCTTCTGGAAGAACGGATGAAGGTCGTAGAGTACGGAAAGAAAATCATCACAAGCGGTCTTACTAAGGGGACCGGCGGCAATATCAGCATTTTCAACCGGGAGAAAAAGATGGTTGCCATCAGTCCAAGCGGGATCGATTACTTCGAAACGAAGCCTGAGGATGTCGTGATCATTAATCTGGATGGCGAGATTGTTGATGGAAACAAGAAGCCATCGAGCGAGCTGGATATGCATCTGATTTTTTATCAGCGCCGCGAGGATATTGGCGCACTTGTCCACACCCACTCACCGTATGCGAAAACAATCGCGACGCTTGGCTGGGATATCCCGCCGGTATCCTATTTGGTGGCGTTTGCCGGCCCGAATGTTCGATGTGCTCCTTACGCAACGTTTGGCACGAAAGAGCTGGCGGAAAAGGCTTTTGAAGGCATGATGGACAGAAGAGCCGTCCTGCTAGCGAACCACGGATTGATTGCCGGCGCCCATAATATCGAAACAGCCTTCACTGTCGCGGAAGAAATCGAATTCAGTGCCCAGATTTTTTACCAGGCCAAAGCGATAGGCGAGCCGACAATGCTAACCGATGAAGAAATGGCCCGATTGGCAGAGAAATTCAAAACATATGGTCAGAGATAACCCTCTTTTTGGAGGGTTATTCTTTTGGTTTTAAATCGGTTCTTCGTAAAATATCAGTCACAAACGGGTCGAATTATGCTATGATTAAAATGAAAAAAATGGACTTAATGGGTAGTTTTGCTAAGGGGGACAGGCTGGCTATGAGAGCAAGGACAAGGAAGAGTGAACCTTTTTCATTTGATAAACTGAAGGATTTTTTCACTACTGTGCTGCTGCATCTTAGTTTTTATGCCTTCATCGTTTTTATCGTCATCTTTTTCATCGACAATTTCAGTTAACTACATAATAAAGTTGAATACATAACCGCAGCAGTCCAAATGAATTGGACTGCTTTTTTATTCGAAAGAAACTGAATCAATCCCCGATAAAAAAATGTTTGTCCTGGACCGCAATTGTTGTATAGTAGTGGAGTAGAAAAGGGATTGGGGTGAGTCCATTGAGTGTAAACTATGAATTACAAGATTTAGACCTGGTTGATCTATTGAGTGAGCGTCATACACATCTTCGTAAAATCTCAGAGAAAGCCTGGAACAATCAGAGTGATATTTATATTTCAAACTCTGAATGGTATATCATGGCCAGGATCTATAAAAAGCAGCCAACCATTTCTTATATTAATAAAAATGTTGAAATATCCCGTCAGGCCATACATAAATTCATCAAAAACCTTGCTGAAAAAGGATTAGTCGAAGTCAACAACGTGGAAAATAACAAAAAGGAAAAATGGATACAGTTAACCACGCTTGGCGAAGAATGCTATGAAAAAAATGAAAAGCTCAAGGCTGGCATCGAAAGGAAAATAACCGAAAAAATCGGGGCTGAGCAAGTACGGCTTCTTAAAGAAATTTTGAAGATGGATTGGAATATCGATAAATAAAAAAATTGGGACGAATCTTATGCTTCCTTTTGGAAGCATAAGGTACGTCCCTTAGTTAACTACCTGCTTACTATCTTTCAACAGCCTTGTGACATGCTCGTGTATTCTTTCAACAGTGGTATTCAGAGCAATGGCTATTTCTTTGAAAAGGATGGTTTGTGTAGTATCCAGTATTTTTCGGTCTTGTTCGTAAAGCTTTTTTTCATTCTGCTCGGCTTCGATCTTTTTTCGCATGAGGGTATTGATGAGTCGGGCAATCTCCATTCTGTCTCCGTTGCTTACAATATTGGAAAATAGATTGTGGCGTACATTCGGTTTGTCATTCCAGTCAACTCCTGGATTTCTAAAGGAATCGAGAATTTCCTCGGCATCTTCTTTATGGACCATTTCATGAAGGGCTACTTTATCGCTATGAACTGGAACACTTAGAGTCAAATGATGATTGTCATTCATTGGGTGTAATACGTAGTAAGGTCTTGTCACACCTAACACTGTTTTTTCACAAATATCATCAATCTTACAAATGCCATGTGCTGAATAGATCACCATGTCTCCTATACTAAACATTTGCTCATCCCCTACATAAAATTGTCAACCAAGTTTATAATAACACTTTAAAGTAATTTTGTCAACGAGGTTGACGTTGGGGCGCGGCTTTGCTATCTCGTGTAGGCAGGAGCATTCATAATCGGAAAATTTCCCGCTTTTGTTTATAATGGGTGCATTTTTGCTGAAATAAGCGGAGATATTCCCGTTAACTACTCTAAATAAGACCAAATTCAATGATTTAAATTAAATAAACGGAAAAACTCCCCTTATTATTAAGTAAATAAGGGGAGTTTTAAATTTTAGCGGAATTTTTCCGCTTATTTATTTGCGTATTTTTATGGATTCAACGGATTGTTACCGTTATTAGGGTCCATTGGGTTATTGTTTCCGCCCTGGTTCCGATTGTTCAAGTTCGGAGGAGTTCCAGGGTTTTGGTTATTGATATTTGGCGGATAACCCGGGTTCTGGCCAGTCGTGTTGGTTGTGCCAGGATTCTGGTTCAGGTTATTCAAATTTGGCGGTGTCGCAGGATTCGGGTTGTTCTTCTTCATTTTCTGCTGCTGGACCGCTTCTTGGTCAATGCTGGTTTTTTCAATTTTTTCATCAAGCTTGGTCAAATACTTGGAAGCGAAATTTTTGCCGCCAAGTCCGAATGCAAGACCGAATGCCAGTGCCAGTCCGCCAAGCGTCAGGATGAACGCTGCATTCACAATCGCTGGTGCGACTCCAAGCTGGTCTAGCGCCATAAAGACGGTGATGGTGATAATTGCATACTTTGCGACCGTCGCCAGCACATTGGAAGAATCACCCTGAAGGATGCTGCTAAGCACTCGCTTCACAAGGCCGCCGAGCCACAGGCCAACACCAAGGATAACAATCGCTGCGATGACATGCGGCAGATACGCGATCACACCACGTGCAAGGTCGACGAAGAAATCAAGTTTGACTACATTCAATGCTTCGGCCACGAACAACAGGACAACGATGACCTGGACGATATAGCCGACGACTTCGGATAGGCTTAGTGAGTTGGGACGAGTTGTGGCGCTTCCCAGACCCACACCTTTAAAATAAGAGTCGAAGCCGATTCTTCGTAACAAATCAGCCGTAAATTTTTTCAGCCATTTTCCGAGCCATAGTCCGATCATGACAAGAATGATCGCAACGACGATATTCGGGATCATGGTCAGGATGTCATTGAGCATCGCGATCGCCGGTTGAGAAATTCCTTCAACATCAAGACGCTCAAGAGCAGCGATGACAGTAGGGATTAGAATTAGTACAAAAGCAACTGTGCCAATCACACGTGAAAGGCTTGTGCCTTCGAATAAACGGGACAGTCCGAAACGCTGGACTAATTTTTCCGTGCCGATGCTTTGCAAAAAGTTCGTCAGGATATCGCGGACGATTTTGGCAACAAAGTAGCCGACTAAAAGAATCAGTGCCGCCGCGAATAATTTAGGAATGAACGAGAGGATTCCCTCGATCATATTTTCAAATGGCTCAGAAACACCGCGAAGATTCAGTGCGGACAATACAGCCGGCAACGCCATCAGCAAAACCAGATAGAATACGATGTTCGCAACCGTATCGACAACGTTTGTCGTTTGCTGGTTGTCCTCTGTAAGCTTGTACTTGCTTAATTTCTCATGGACACCAAGCGTCTTGCCGCCTTTCTGGATCAGGAATTTCAATGCTGATGCGATCAGCCATGCAAATAACAGGATCAAGCCTGCTTTCAAGATATTCGGAATCGCTGCCGCAATCGTGGAGAACATGCCTATAAGCGGTTCAGTCAAAACATATAAATCTAGTATTTTCAGGAACATGATGAAGACAAAAACGAGAATCAGTACATAGACAATCTTACTGATGATTTTTTCAGCAGAATACTTCTTATTGTTCACATTCGAAAAAAGCTTGTTGTCGAGACTGGTTTTCTGCAATCCCTTATAAACCGCCTTCTCGATGATTTTGGCGACAAGCCATCCGACCAGGAGAACAGCAAGCGCAATCAGCACGTTTGGCAGTTTGCCAAGGATGCTATCCCAGCCATTGTAAAAAGTATTATTCAAATCTCTCACTCCTTATTGTATTGGACGTCCAAGGCGGGCTTTGTAATGTGAAAAAGGATAAAAACTGGAACCCGTTCAGCTGACACCTATGAAATAAGTCCTTAGTTAGCAAGCAAGCATACTTTAATCTACCCAATTCCTACTGGCATAAACTAATCGAATCCCAATGATCCTATAAATGACAGCAACCGAAAGATGAATAATCTGAAACTTTTGTCTTTTTAAAACGTATTACTTTCTGTAAAGGGGGACTAATTATGATGAAAAAACTGACAGTCATTATCCTCTTATTGATGGTTTCAGGCCTTTTCATGGCAGCATGTTCGAAATCGGAAGAGACTAAGAAGGAAGCAATCACAAAAGTTCTTGAACACCAGTTTACCGGTCCTGACGAGGAATTTATGGACCTAATGTGGAACCCTGAATATAGGACTGTTGTAAATGAAAAGGAAGAAAATAAAGAATTTGATCAATATGTAGAAGAAGTTTACGGGCCCTACTTTACAAAATCAGGCCTCGATTTCTTCATTGCAGCAATGGGTACTCAATATCCAACTTATGCTTATGAGAATGAATATGAATTAACTCTCAAGGATGTCACGATCAAGCAAAACGAGGATAACCAGAATCTTTATACCTTTGTTGCCATTGTCGGTTATAACAAAAATGGTGAAGAAAACACGGCGAATGTAAAAGGGAAAGTTTCTTTCTCCGCAAAAGCAGAAGGGAAAATCGCCAGGTTCGAATACGGAAATGATGACGGCTTGTCTGATGAATTGCGAAGATAAGAAGCACTTTTACTACCGTTGCAATGTTAAAGAGCAGCTGCCATTTTGGCGGCTTTTGTTATTGAAGCAGGGAGCTGCTGTTTTTCTAATCGTTAAGGAGGAGTTTAATTGGGTGAAAGAAGGAAATTACTTCTCAGTATTTCGATAGGGTTAAATCTAATACTCGTCATAATTGTCGCCTGGGGAATGATGAAGATGAACTTTGTAAAGGAGCAAGTTTTTGTTACAGAGGTCCAAAATAATTTAGTTGAGTTGGAAGGCCTCATTGCCCACCAGATGGATAATGATTGGTCCGAACCAAACCTGGTTACAACCGAATTAGGCGATGTATTAAATGGTATTTGGCTCGGAATGACTACTGGAGAACAATTAGGAACGCTCTCGAAAAGTGACAAGGAAGTCCTTGAACATTTGTATTCCAAATTGAATCAATATCCACATGATGAATTATATAGCTTTGCCGATTTAACAGAAGAGGATAAACAGAACTTTGTAGACCTGCGAAAAACACTTCGTGAAGTTGGTTTAGGATTGAATTTGACTATAAGTGCCAATATAGATTCCTTTATTAGCCAGGCAGAGGCATTAGATCATAAAATTGAAAGCCCGTTGGAATAGTTTTAATTGGGGGGTTATTATATGCTTTTCCAAAATGGTCATTTAAAAGTACGTAAATTAGAAGTTAAGGATATTTATATATTATCCAAGTGGCTTTCCGATCCGTCTGTTCTTGAATTTTATGAAGGAAGAGATAATCCATTCGATATAGTAAAAGTTAATGATGTTTTTTATAATTCTGAAGATGAAACAGTTAAATGTATCGTAGAATTTAATGGTAATGAAATTGGATATATCCAATATTATAAATTAGATAGTGACACGAAAAATGTATACGGGTACTTTAATGAAAATATTTATGGGATCGATCAATTCATAGGTGAAGTAGAGTATTGGAATAAAGGGATCGGCACATTACTTGTTACATCTATGGTTGAATTTCTAATTAATCATAAGAAAGCAGACCGAGTAGTTATGGACCCTCAAGTTAGAAATGAAAGGGCTTTAAGGTGTTATGAGAAATGTGGTTTTAAAAAAGTAAAACTACTCCCAAAACGTGAACTTCACGAAGGGGAATATCGGGATTGTTGGTTGATTGAATACCCTTAACGTTTTTGAAGGAAACTGAACGTTTTTTTTATAAAACGCAGGTAATTTAAGGGAGGCGCGCTCATGAAAAGGGTATTGTCTATGTTATTTTTATTAATTCCCTTGGTTGTATTGGGATGCAGTCAACAAAAGGAAAGGTTTGACCACACGACATTAAAAGAGGAATTAAAAGAGGAAGGAATCACGCCAAAGCTTCCGACTAAATTTCCTATGATCATTACAGGGTACGAACGAGTTACTCCTCCTCACGAAACAAATATAATCGAGGTAATATTCAATGGAAAAGAAGGAGGAATGCAGTTTTCATTGACTATTCAACCGCCCCCGGTTGAATACGTCAACGCTGAGGGAGAGGATGTTAACGTTAATGGAAACAACGGTTTCTATATAAAAGGACCTGGGCCCTCAATTCATTGGACGGATGGTGATTATCATTACATTTTGACATCCTATTCCGAAGAAAATGGGACCAAGGAAAAAATGATAGAAACAGCCGAGTCGTTTCAGTAAGAAAAAGGCATTCTTCAATTAAGTTTTAAAATCTTAAAATACTAAAATTGAATAAGGATGAAAAAATATAGATGAATAATATTGATAAAAGAAAGCGTTTAGATGACGAACCTTTTAATTTTCGAGTGACAAAGGAGAATACAGTCTTTTTAAATTATTATGGTAGACAGGTTAAAGTCTTAAAAGGAACAGAAGCAGAGAAATTTCTGAAGAGAATCAAAGCTGCTGAAAATACAACGGAAGAACAGTTAGTAATGGCGAAGATAACAGGGAATTTTAAAAGGGGCAATGAACGAAAAACTGAAGGAAAAAATGACTAATTGGTTTAGATTCAAGATACTAAAACTGTCGAAATCCAAAGAGGTAGTATTAAAGTGACTATTTATAAGAAATAGAGAGACTTCAACTGTAGAATCGGGCTGCATAACTCCCACCAAGAATGACACTTTATTACTGTAGAATTACAGTTGTTTAACAAATCGCAGAAAAAGACAGAATTTCCAAGGCGGTGGCGAACTTTATAGGTACAGAGAAAAATAGGGGAAAAAATCAGAAGCTAATTTGGGGGACTATATATGCTAGAATTTGATACTAATATCGATCAATTTGCCACTATAAAAGTAATCGGGGTCGGTGGTGGCGGAAATAATGCCGTGAACAGGATGATTGAGGACGGTGTGCAGGGAGTAGAGTTCATTTCTGTGAATACAGATGCGCAGGCTCTCAATATGTCAAAAGCGGAGGTCACGATGCAAATCGGCGGTTCGCTGACCAGAGGCTTGGGCGCTGGTGCCAATCCTGAAATCGGCAGAAAGGCTGTCGAGGAAAGCAGGAAGCAGATCAGGGATGCTCTGGAAGGTGCGGATATGGTGTTCGTAACTGCCGGAATGGGAGGCGGAACCGGGACCGGAGCTGCGCCGGAGATTGCTCATATTGCGCGCGAACTTGGCGCACTTACAATTGGAGTGGTGACTCGTCCGTTCACTTTTGAAGGCCGCAAGCGGGCACAAAATGCGGCAGCCGGAATTGAAGAGATGAAGAAAGCCGTTAATACCCTAATCATCATTCCAAACGAGCGATTGCTGCAAATCGTCGACAAGAAAACGCCGATGATTGAAGCTTTCCGTGAGGCGGACAATGTTCTCAGACAGGGTGTCCAGGGCATTTCCGACCTAATTGCCGTACCAGGCTTGATCAACCTTGACTTTGCTGATGTGAAAACAATCATGTCAAACAGAGGAACGGCACTTATGGGCATCGGCGTATCTTCGGGAGAAAACCGTGCTGCCGAAGCTGCCAAAAAGGCCATCTCCTCGCCATTGCTTGAAACAAGCATCAATGGCGCCAAAGGAGTGCTGATGAACATCACAGGCGGCATGAACCTCAGTTTGTACGAAGTCCAGGAAGCGGCCGATATTGTGGCGGCTGCAACAGATGACCAGCTTAACATGATTTTTGGATCAGTTATCAATGAAAACCTGACAAATGAAATCATGGTGACCGTGATAGCGACAGGCTTCGATCATGATGTGGATGAAGCTCGGCCATCGAACACATCGCGACGTCCTGGAGACATGATTGCCAATTCCAGTGAGCAATACAATTCTCAATCGAGACAGCGAGAGAGTGTAGCCTATGCAGAATCGGGAAATTATGGCCAGGCCCAACACCACAGCCAGTCTGGCAGTTACGGCCGGTCCGGAAACTACAGCCAATCGGGCAACTACAGCAATCCGCCTGCCTATGAGGAGCCTGCGAATTACGAACGGGGTACCAAGCAGCCAGATGACTCGCTTGAGACTCCATCGTTCTTGCGGAAGCGAAACAGAAGGCGATAGACGAATAAACAAAAGGCCAAATCATTTGCGGTTTGGCCTTTTAATATAGATAAAACAAATGTTAATTATTGGACTTAAACCTAGTGTACTAACCTTTTAATCCAACCACTACCAAAAAAAACGCTTGAAGCCCATTTAGGCTCCAAGCATTTTTTATGCATCTTTATGCTTTTTTCAATCTTTTTAAATACATATAAACCAAGTATCCAATGATCACGACAGCTCCGAGGACAAGTGTCAGCATTGTGAAGTTTTCTTCGATGAATGGCATAGCTTTGTCGCCGAGTGTGACGATGATGGCTGCTTCAAGGAAGAAGCGCAGGCCACGGCCGATGATGGACCAGATGATGAGTGTAGGAATCTTGATTTTGGAGATTCCGGAAAAAATCGTAAAAACTTTATATGGGATAGGTGTAAAGCCGGCAATCAGGATGGCCATTGCACCGTATTTTTCAAAATAGCGTTCGACCAGGACGATTTTCTCTTCTTTAATAAAATAACGAAGGATTGGACGGCCGACCTTTTTACCGATGTACCAGCCAAGCAGGGCGCCAAGTACAGAACCTGTTGTGGTGATGAAGGCATACCAGAGGGCCTTGTCAGGGTTCGCAATCCCCATCGGAATCAGCAAAACATCGGGAGGAATCGGGAAAAAGGAAGATTCCAGGAAAGAGACGAAGAATAATCCCCATGAACCAAATTCAAGCAGCCATTCTTCAATCGCGTGGATCCATTCAGACATGAAACAGTATCTCCTTTGAATTGTTATAGTAAGTGCCAGTTGAGCCTAATTAGAAGTATACCATTTATAATTCTGCAAGAGCCAACTATTAATGGTATCCTAAAAAAAGAAATAGTCTATAAAAGGGATGTTATCTATGGAATACATATTTTTCCTGCTGCTGGGCGGGTTGATCAGTGTAATGTCGGGGTTTTTCGGAGTTGGGGGAGGATTTATCCTGACACCGATCTTACTATTGATTGGGTTTTCTCCGCTTGAAGCGATCACGACAAGCTTGTTTTTCACGGTGGGCACATCAATGTCAGGGATTGCCGCTCATATCCTCATGAAAAATATCCTCTGGAAAGAGGGATTGATCATGGGGCTAAGCGGGATTGTTGCGACACAACTGGCCCGGCCGCTTGTATATGCTCTCGAAGCGCGGGGCTGGGATGAGATTGTCATTCCGTTCCTTTACATTGTACTGCTCGCTTATTTTGCGATAAAAATGATTCGTCAGGGTAAAAAGAAAGACGAAGAGATTCCTGCACCTGCTCATTTTTCGGTACCAAAGCTTTTGGCAGTTGGGTTCGTCGGAGGCTTTGTTTCGGCATCGCTTGGAGTAGGAGGCGGGTTCATCATCGTTCCGCTCATCATCACCTCGCTGGGATTCAATCCGAAAAAAGCAGTTGGAACAAGTTTGTTTGCCGTGCTGCTCATCGTCTCAGTTGGTTTCATTTCCTATGCGATCAACACGCAAATCGATTACTTCATCGGTTTGATGCTGATTGCCGGTGCGTTAGTCGGCTCCCAGTTCGGTGCCAGGATGACTGCTTATTTTGAAAATAAGGAAATGAACTCCATGCTCGGAATCCTTTATCTTGTCACGCTGGCAGGAGCGGTTCTGAAGCTGGTTGATCTGAACAAAACCGGGCTTGTCCTCATGGGTATCTTCATTGTGTATTTCTTCGTAAGGGCTATCGGTAAAATCAGGATAAAAGCAATGAAAAAAGGCTGAGCTGCTCAGCCTTTTTTTGTTGTTTAGGAAATAATAAAAGTATTTTTGTGTGGGTAACTATATATGGGAGTCTTAATCCAGCTCCAGCGCCTAGCCCCTCGAGCCGCTTGTCTAGCTGCGGCTCCTAACTCCTCGAGACGCTTCGGTCCTGCCAATGAAGTCAAAGAACGACTTCACTGTCAGGCCCTCCAGCGCTTGTCGGGGCTGAACAAGGCGCTTGCGCTTTTTGTTCTTTATGCCTCAGATGTGAGAGGGTGCTTAACAAAGCGCGGGAACTCTCGTCCGATGCCGTTTTTTACAAATAATGCTCCTTCCCGTTTAAAAGGAAGTGAACGAAAGTCCAAATCCTTGTAGTCAGGTGTGTAATGGAAGACAACTTCCCCTGCAGGAAGGATATTGGTGATATTCACCCGTGAGGAGCCGATTACATCATACAATTGGACCCGACCGTTCTCTTCCGTGAAGATCACAATCGCGTCCTCGTCCTCAGAATAATATAGATGGTCGGGAAAAACATTCAGGATATGGTACATGGTGATGCCGCCGGAGTTGCCAGTCGCAAAGGCCCGGGAGACTGGCGCTCTCCCATAAACCATTTTTTCAATCTGCTTAAGGTCTGCCGGAATCTCCAGTTTCCTTAATCCTGCTCGGCCTGTATTAGAAGGAACCCTCGTTGAAAACTGGTGCTCCTCAACCCGCTCAAACCCGAACTTCGGATAAAAATCAAGCACGCTGTCATTGGCGAACAGATACATGTAATCATACATTCCCTCGTATTCGGCCAGCACATGGTTCATCAGACATGCCGACAGCCCTTTATGGCGATACTCAGGATGCGTCATCACAGTACCGATTTGCAGGCCTTTGCGGCTTGTTCCATCGATGATCAAATCAAGCTCATTGACCGATACATTCGCAACCACCCGGCTGCCATCTGCGTAGGAAAACGGAATGTATCGCTCTCCCCAGTAGCCTTTTTCATGCCAGTTGGTAAAATCAAGGCCGAAAGTGTCGGCAGCAAGCTGGATGAAACTCTTCCTCAAATCAATATTATCGCGATAATGGCTTACTAGCTTCATAGATCAAAACTCCTGTCTCTTGAGGCAAACATATAGGTTTTATGATGGAACCGGATTCCATAAATCAGTCCCATCGCCAGCATATTGCCCATCAGCGAGCTTCCGCCATAACTGATGAAAGGAAGAGGGATCCCCGTAATCGGCAACAGTTGGATGGTCATTCCGACATTCTGGAAGACGTGGAAGGTAATCATGCTAATGACACCTGCACTAATATAGGTATTGAAAGGATCATTCGTATCGAGTGCCGTTTTGGTCAGATGGTAGATAAGCAGGAAATAAAGACTGATGACAAAACTGCCGCCAACAAAACCGAATTCCTCGCCAATGACGCTGAAAATAAAGTCTGTATGGCTTTCAGGAATATAGACTTCACTGCCATTGAGACCTTTTCCAGTCAGCATGCCAGACCCGATCGCACTGAGTGACTTTAACAGATGGTAGCCATATTCCGGGTAGCTTTCCGGATCAAGCCATGCATAAATACGCCCAAATTGGTACGTTTTTACCCCCATATATTTTTTCAGTATCTCAGGTTTCCAGATGACGAGATACAGAATGCCGGCTCCAAGTGCAGCTCCACCGCCATAGAGAGGCAGGATGATTTTCCAGGTGATGCCTGAAACTAGGATGATTCCTGTGAAAATCGCAATCACGACCAGGGAAGTTCCGAGGTCAGGCTGCATCATGATCATCCCTAGCGGCAAGGCGGTGATCAAGCCAAGCTTGATGAACAGCAGGAAGTCTGATTGAAGTGTCTTTCTTGGATTCTTTTTATGGTGGGCATAGATGGCGCTGCTCAAGGCTAGAATCAAAAAGACTTTCATGAATTCCGAAGGCTGGATCGAACCGAATGGCTCGATGAAAAACCAGCTTTTGGCTCCGTTTCTTTCTTCGGCAATGCTGGCAGGAGCGAAAAACAGGAAGACGAGCAGGAAAATTCCGAAGCCGTATAAATACCATGCGAGCTTGCGGTATTGTTCACTGTCGAACATCATGACTGCTGCGATGATACCTGAACCGACGACATACCAGAATATTTGCTTATATAAAAAGTTCTGGCCAACATATTGCCCGGTCTTCTGGGCGCTATAAATGGCGAGGCAGCTGGTCAGGAAAAACAGCAATAAAAAAAGTGTTAACGTCCAATCAAAGCGGTCGAATTTTTTGGTCGATTTATCCATTTGCTACACCCTGTCCAAATCATTTTTACACATAATAATTAGCCTGTTTGTGAAGGTATTGTAATTTTATGCTAGCAGACAAGGATTATCCTCACAATCCCTCATCAGGTAATATATTCCTACAAGTATAGACGAATGACAGGAGGGTTTAGTTTCTTTTAACAAAGGGATTCTTTTCACCGGAAAGGTGGATAATAATTATGTTTTTGAGGATTCAAAATAAGATATTTTCCACCGTTTTTGTTAGAATGGAAGAAGCGTTATTTGTACGGAGTCGCTGGCATTCTGCAGCTTAGAATTTTCCGGGAGGTTTTGCTGTTGAAAAAGAACCATCCTTATAGCAGGGATTTATTATATCTCCACATGAACGAAAGGGATCATTATGTGCTTTCGCATGGAATTGAATTCCATGAATTCGCCAGGTCGCTGCCTGATCCGCTTAATCATCTTTTGCTGTTGAAGCATCGCTATGAGGATGGTGAGTTCAACAGGCATACTTTATTTGAGTTTGTACCGGATGACGGTGCTGAAAAGCTGGTAGGAGCCAATGTACATGCTTATGGGGATTTTTGCTGGATCGATTTTGAGGAAGTGGAAGCGCTGAATGTGCTGACGGCCCAGGAAATTGCCGAACTTCTTTATCTCGGGCATATCAAGCATCATTTGAAGCTGCCCTTTTACAATCAGCTTAATAATCGTTTTGTATACCTGTCCAATGAGGACGGCTGGTTCAACAAGACCTATTACCGCAATTTCAATGATTTTTTCCGCATGCTTGGCAATGTCCTTTCAGGCAAGCTCGGAGAAATGAAACCGGAAAAAACGCTGCTTGGGATCCGGAAAAAGAAGTCCTATCCATCTGTAAGCAACGAAATCCTGAATTCACTGATACCAGCCTTGAAGGAAGGTGCTGTGTTTTCGCTTAAAAATATGCAGCAGAACCGCAACAGGATTGAAATACCGATCTGGATCATCGGAGATTTTGCCAACATGGATGACATGCATGATGAATACAAAGAGGCAAGCCACAGCAATCCTGACGGCAGACTTGTTTTCGATAAGAAGTTGAAGGAATGGAGCTTGCTTGCACAATAAGTCGAAAAAACAAAATTTTTGCAGCAACTTTTGGCAAATCGTGTATAATGGGTTGTAGCGGAAAATTACATATCGAAATGAACGGGTGTCTTTTATAACAAGACTTAATAGGGAAGTTGGTGAAAATCCAACGCGGTCCCGCCACTGTAAATGGGAGCAAGCTGCAACATGCCACTGTACAAATGTATGGGAAGGCGCAGCGAGCATTGACCATGAGCCAGGAGACCTGCCTGTCCATTGCACCAAGCAAACCTACGAGGATAGGGAGGTGCCGACAGGCTTTATGTCTTTTATGATAAAAAACATTTGCTTACTCGGACATCTCCCCTTCAGGTGGAGATGTTTTTTATTTTTATCGAAAAAACGGAGGAGAAGCAAATGAAGAAGTTATTGTTGTTATGGATGGCAGCTGCCATGATCCTGGCTGGCTGCGGTACTGAAGCACAGCCGGAAAAAAAGGAAGGCGAAAAAACCGCGCAAGAACAAAAGACAGGATTTCCTGTCACGGTAAAAGATGCGCTTGATGAAGATGTTGTCATTGAAGAAAAGCCAGAAAAGATCATTTCCCTGATTCCGAGCAACACGGAAATCGTTTATGCGCTTGACAGCGGGGACGCAATTGTCGGTGTCACAGATTTCGACAATTATCCAGAGGAAGCAATGTCGAAGGAAAAAGTCGGCGGCATGGAATTCAATATCGAGAAAATGATTTCCTTAAAGCCAGACCTTGTCCTTGCCCCGGGGTCTACCGCGGATACGGCAAAAGAAGGGCTGCAGCAACTAAAGGACGCAGGAATTGCAGTTGTCGTAGTAAATGATGCGCAGTCCTTTGAAGAAGTGTATCAATCAATCGAGATGATTGGAAAAGCGATTGGTGAGCCTGAAAAAGCAGCTGAGCTTGTTGATACGATGAAAAACAGCTTCGCAGAACTAAAGAAGAAAGCGGAGGCTATCAAACCGGAAGAGCAAAAGACTGTATTTGTTGAGGTCTCACCTGAACCTGAAATCTACACAGCCGGTAATCATACATTTATAAACGAAATGCTTGAGTTGATCGGCGCGAAGAATGCCGCCGGCGATATGGAAGGCTGGCCGAAAGTCGACCCGGAAGCTATGGTTGAGCGTAATCCGGATGTCATTGTGACAACCTATGGATACTATACTGAAAAAGCGGCTGAGCAGGTGCTCGCGCGGCAGGGCTGGAACAATGTAAAAGCAGTCAAGGACCAGCAGGTATTCGATGTCCACTCCGATCTTGTTACCAGGTCAGGTCCAAGGCTCGCTGAAGGAGCGGAGGAACTTGCAAAAGCCATTTACCCGGACGTTTTTAAATAATAAAGGATTAGCATATCTATTTGCAGCAACATTCCTTATTATTTCCATGCTGCTTGGGATTTCCATCGGAACAGTTTCCATTCCTGTACCCGCTATCATCAAAATCATTGGTGCTGAAATTTTCCGCATACAGGGACAAGGAATCGATCCGATGCACGCAAGTATTGTCATGGAAATCAGGCTGCCGCGCATTCTGCTGGCAGGACTTGTCGGCGCATCACTGGCGATTGCCGGCGCTGCGTTCCAGGGCCTGCTGCGCAATCCGCTGGCAGACCCGTATACACTCGGAATCTCTTCTGGTGCCTCTATTGGTGCGGTCGTCACGTTGTTTTTGGGCCTTTCGCTGCCGCTGATCGGTGCCTTCACCTTGCCGGTGCTCAGCATTTTGTTCGCATTCGCTACGGTGCTGTTTGTGCTGTTTTTTGCCCGGAAAGTCGACAGGCTGCTCAGGGTAGAAACCATTATATTGACGGGAATCATTTTAAGCTCATTTCTCGGCTCGTTCATATCGCTGATGATCGCCTTATCCGGTGAAGAGCTGCGGCAAATCATCGGCTGGCTGCTCGGGAGTGTGTCAATGCGCGGCTGGGAGTATATAAAAATCATTTTTCCTTTCTTCGTGATTGGCCTGGTGATTTTATTGGCAAACACAAGGGAGTTGAATGCGATGTCCTTTGGCGAGGAGCGGGCACAGCATCTAGGTGTCAATGTCGAGCGCCGCAAGCTTTTGATATTGCTGTCCGGTTCGCTTTTGACCGGATCGGCTGTCGCAGTATCAGGAACGATCGGCTTTGTCGGCCTGGTCATTCCCCACCTGACAAGGACTGTCTGGGGTCCTGACCATCGGCATTTGCTGCCGTTATCGGTGCTGATTGGCGGCGGATTCCTGATTCTCGCTGATCTAATATCAAGGACCATCATCGCGCCCTCGGAATTGCCGATTGGGGTGATCACGGCATTAATCGGAGCGCCGGTTTTTGCGTTTATTTTAATGAAAAATCGCAGGGAAAGAAGTGCTGGCCGATGATCACAGTGAAGAATTTGACAGGCGGATATGCAGGCGGCGAGGTGTTGAAGGGAATCTCCTTCGAGGTTGGCAAGGGTGAGTTGTTCGGAATTCTTGGACCAAACGGAAGCGGGAAAACCACGCTGTTAAAAATGATCAGCGGCGCTTTACAATTCAGAGAAGGCGCCATCGAGCTGGACAGCAAGCCGTTGACTCAGTATTCACCGAAGCAGCTTGCGAGGATGATGGCGGTCCTGCCGCAGCATTCTGACCAGGCCTTCCCATATAGTGTGAAAGAAACCGTTTCGCTCGGGCGCTATGCGCACCAGAAAGGCTGGTTCAACAGCTGGAGTGATGAAGATGAGCAGATTGTTCTCAAGGTGATGGACCAGACTGGGATCACCCATCTCCAGGAAAAATCAATTATTGAACTATCAGGCGGCGAAAAGCAGCGGGTCTATCTTGCGCAGGCACTGGCTCAACAGCCGAGAATCCTGTTGCTTGATGAGCCGACGAACCATCTTGATCTCAGCTTCCAAAAAGAGCTCTTGGATTTGCTGAAAAATTGGGCTTCAGAAGAGCAGTTAACGGTCGTTTCGATATTCCATGATTTGAACCTTGCATCGCTATATTGTGATAGGTTGTTGCTCATGGATAACGGCGAAGTGCTGATTGTCGATACTCCTGCTGAGGTTTTAAAAGAAGAGCGGATCAAGGCTGTCTATAAGACTCAGATCAAGAACCACCCCCATCCGGAAATTGCCAGGCCGCAGCTGTTGCTCGTTCCCGAGTGGGACGGCAATCAAGCTGCCGATTTTAAAATAGACGCCAGATTTCTCGATTTCGGTCTCGACCGGATTACCTTGCAGTCACCGGTGAAATTGAGGACAATGTCATCAGGAATAACGGGTGCCGGGATTGGCTGGCATAATTCCTTTGTACACCGGGTGGTCCCGATGGAATATGACTGCAGCGACCATAAGGCAGAAATGGCTGAGTACCTGCAGGGAAATGGTTTTCTGCCGAGCGAGACGGTTGCGATGATGACAGCTGTCCCAGCTGAAACGGTATCACGCCGGTTTTTTGAGGATGGCGAATTGTCCCTCTTCATTATGGTCTCGGCAGGCAACACGCATCGCGAGAGCCCAAGGAATATCAATACATGGCTGTTCATTAATGGCCGAATTTCGGAAGAAGCATTCATCCAGAGCGCAATGACCGCGGCTGAGGCGAAAATGAGCGCCCTGCAGGAGCTGGAAGGAAGCACCCTGTTGAATGCCGGACAGAACTTCGGCATTTCAACGGACAGTATCTGTATCGCCGCTACCCAGCAGGGGGAAGAGATTTCCTATGCTGGGACCGCTTCGCAGCTAGGCAAGCTTATCAATGAGGGGATTTATGCCTGCACAAAGGAAGCGATTCTGAATTATCGAGCTGGAAAAACTTTAATGAAGGAATCCGGCCAATCAACCTCGAATGTAAAACTAAAGAGGTGATGATCATGGAACTGAAAATGGGCTATGTGATTTTATATGTTTCCGATTTGGAGAAAACAAAGCATTTCTACGGTGAGCTGCTGGGCCTAAAATTGCGAAACGAATTTGGGACCTATATCGAGTACGAAACAGGCAGTACCGTGCTCTCAATGAACACCAGGGAAAGCGGCCGTGAAATTACCAAGCTTCCAATCCCGGATGGAATCAGGAAAGAACAAACCTTCGAGCTAGGATTCACAACAGAAGATGTCCAGGGCGCCGTTGAAAAACTTCGCGCCGCCGGAGTCCCGATCCTGCTTGAACCAACCGAAAAACCATGGGGCCAGGTCGTTGCCTATGCAGCAGACCCCGATGGACATTATATTGAAATATGCACACCGATTGGTTGAAAAAAGTCCTGCAGCTCATTGAGTTGCAGGACTTTTTTTCTATTAAATTAAGAATTAGAGTTATTAAGGCCGACATGTTCCCGAAAATCGAGAAAAGCTGGAATCACGGTCACAAGCAAGGTCAATATGTGACCGAAAATCGCAAAAAGATGGATTTTCGGTCAAAAGCAAGACCAACATGTGCCCGAAA
>NZ_JAGGQK010000020.1:0-196526 GCF_018613355.1 Bacillus sp. ISL-35
TCGGAGTTGGACAGTCGCCTCTGCTTTTCGAATTGTCTAGTGTCGCCTCCTAGAAACTCCGAAACTTCAACTCCGCCGGCAGAAGCAAAAAGCGCTTCTTTGTCGGAGTCTCCAGTTTCTGCGTTTCTGGACAGTCGGCTATACTTTTCGGTTTCGGTCCGCCCAATGAAGTCAAAGAACGACTTCACTGGTCGGCCCTCCAGCGCTTGTCGGAGTTAAGCAGTCGCCTCCGCTTTTATATCTATTAAACATCTTATCATTTTTTTGGACAGGGCTGAATAAGCTTTCTTTAGAGTAGGACAAACAAGGAGGAAGTGTGATGGCCCCATGAAGTTCCATGAAATGAATGAACAAGAAATTGCTAGTGCCTTAAGAACAGATTTTACAGAAGGATTGGAGGAAAAGGAAGTAAAACGCAGACGTGATCAGCATGGGTATAATGCTCTGGCGGAAGGCGAAAAGCAATCCGCCCTGTTATTATTCTTCAGCCAGTTCAAGGATTTTATGGTGCTTGTCCTTTTGGCGGCAACGTTAATATCAGGCCTTCTTGGTGAGATGGTCGATGCAATCGCGATAATTGCTATCGTACTGGTAAATGGCATCTTGGGATTTTTTCAGGAAAGAAAGGCGGAGAAATCACTCGATGCCTTAAAGGAACTGTCAGCCCCGCAGGTTCATGTGTTAAGGGACCGGGAATGGGTGAAGATTCCTTCGAAGGAAGTCGTGCCAGGGGATGTCCTGAAATTTTCAAGTGGGGACAGGATTGGAGCGGATATTCGGCTAATTGAATCCTGGAGTCTTGAAATTGAAGAGTCGGCACTCACTGGGGAATCAGTTCCGGTTCAAAAAAGCACCACACCATTAAGAATTCCGAATCCGGGGCTTGGCGATATGGAAAATATGGCGTTCATGGGCACGATGGTCACAAGAGGAAGCGGTACCGGAGTGGTCGTTGCTACGGGAATGAAAACGGCAATGGGGCAAATTGCCGATTTGCTGCAAACCGCTGAAGCCCAGGAAACACCTCTCCAGCGCAGACTTGAACAGTTAGGAAAAATCCTGATTACAGCTGCGCTATTCCTGACACTGCTTGTTGTTGGGATTGGAGTCCTTCAAGGCCATGACCTGTATACAATGTTCCTGGCCGGGGTCAGCCTTGCCGTGGCGGCGATTCCCGAGGGTCTTCCGGCCATTGTGACCGTTGCATTGTCACTGGGTGTCCAGAGGATGATCAGAAAGAATGCGATCGTCCGGAAATTGCCTGCAGTGGAGACGCTTGGCTGTGCATCTGTCATATGCTCGGATAAGACAGGAACGATGACGCAAAACAAAATGACGGTGACCCATTTATGGAGCGGCAGCAAAACCTGGAGAGTTGATGGAGTGGGTTATTCCCCGACAGGCTTGTTTTTCCATAAGGACAAAAGCATTGATCCACAGAGCGAAAAATCACTTCAGCAGCTGCTGACCTTCGGAATGCTGTGCAATCATGCAGAGATGGTTGAGAAAGAAGGGGAGTATACCATCGATGGTGATCCAACTGAGGGGGCGCTGCTGGTTGCCGCGATGAAAGCAGGCTATCGGAAAAATCTCCTGCTCGAGCAATTTGAAATTGTCAATGAGTTCCCATTCGATTCCAAGCGGAAAATGATGAGCATAATTGTTAAAGATAAAACAGGCAGAAAATTTGCTGTTGTGAAAGGAGCACCGGAT
This sequence comes from Bacillus sp. ISL-35, assembly GCF_018613355.1. NCBI lineage: Bacteria > Bacillati > Bacillota > Bacilli > Caryophanales > Bacillaceae > Bacillus > Bacillus sp. ISL-35. The sequence goes on from NZ_JAGGQK010000020.1 coordinate 1,714, forward strand.
GTCCTGATTGGATTGAGTGAATCCATTCTCTGGGATGAAAGGCAGCAGCGGTTAACGAAGGAGCTGAATGCAAAAGTCCAGGGAGCAATTGACGAACTTGCAGGTAACGCATTAAGAACGATTGCAATCGCGTTCAAGCCAATTCCGCAGGGGACGGTGATCCTCCATGAAAACGAAGCTGAAAAAGACTTGACCTTCATCGGGCTGCAGGGAATGATCGATCCGCCACGTCCTGAAGTAAAAACAGCCGTAAAAGAATGCCGTGATGCAGGAATCAAAACCGTCATGATTACCGGTGACCATGTTATCACAGCAAAGGCAATCGCCAAACAGTTAGGGATATTATCAAAAGACAGCAAAGTAATAGAAGGCAAAGCTTTATCCGAAATGTCAGTTTCTGAGCTGGAGGATATTGTTGACGATGTTTCAGTTTTTGCCCGGGTATCGCCAGAGCATAAATTGAAAATTGTGAAGGCACTGCAAAACAGAGGGCATATCGTCGCAATGACAGGTGATGGAGTAAACGATTCACCGGCCATCAAAGCGGCAGATATCGGTGTGGCAATGGGTATCACGGGTACCGATGTCGCGAAGGAAGCCTCGTCTCTGGTACTTCTGGATGATAACTTTGCCACCATCAAAGCAGCTATCAAAGAAGGCCGTAATATCTATGAAAATATCAGGAAGTTCATCCGCTATCTTCTTGCCTCGAATGTTGGCGAGATTTTGGTCATGCTCTTCGCGATGATCCTCGGGCTGCCGCTGCCGCTCGTTCCGATCCAAATCCTCTGGGTGAACCTTGTTACAGATGGCCTGCCAGCAATGGCCCTTGGGCTTGATCAGCCGGAGGACGATGTGATGAAGAGGGATCCTCGCCATCCTAAGGAAGGCGTCTTCTCCCGCGGGTTAGGGTGGAAGGTCGTTTCCCGTGGCTTCTTGATTGGGCTGATGACATTGATCGCATTCATCGTTGTATATAAAAGGAACCCAGATGAACTGATCTACGCCCAAACAATTGCCTTCACAACACTTGTCATGGCTCAACTGATTCATGTGTTTGACTGCAGGAGTGAAAAATCGATCTTTGCCCGTAACCCATTCGGAAACAAATATTTGGTTTGGGCAGTAATCTCATCCCTGGTTATGGTCCTTGGCGTCATTTATTCACCTGTCTTACAGCCAATTTTCCATACGGTCCCGATCCTGCTGACTGACTGGCTGTTGATAATAGGCTTATCAGCCGTTCCAACATTTTTGCTTGCCGGAACATTTTTTGCAAGAAAAACAAAGAGAAATATGATATAATCCGTTAGGTAATAGAGAACACTCTATTGCCTTTCTTTTTTTTTACATATATTACCCGTTCCATGGGTCAACAGGAAACTCGACTTTTTGGTGAGATTGGATGTGTCTGGAATGGTCGTCAGTATGACTGGGTTTGGCAGGAGCAAGGCAGAATCTGAACGTTGCAGTGTCACGGTTGAGGTGAAAACGGTCAATCACCGTTTTTGTGAATTTCATATTCGAATGCCTCGGCAGCTCCTGAAAACGGAAGAAAAAATCAAGAAGAAACTTGGCGAACATATTAAAAGAGGAAGAGTCGAAGTATTTGTCACTTTGGAAGGCGAAGGGATCGTCAGCCGAAGGGTACATATTGACTGGGAAGCCCTTGACGAATTTGTCGATAACATATCCGAGATTAAAAACAGGTACAGTTTAGCTGGAGACTTAGAAATCCGTGATATTGTCAGCAGGGAAGACATCATCCATATTGAAGAAAAGGAAGCAGAGAATGCCGAACTGGAAATTCTTGTCCTATCTGCAGTTGAAGAGGCAGGCCTTAAGCTGGTTGAAATGCGCAGACTTGAAGGTGCAGCCCTTCAAAAGGATGTCTTGCAATATATAAGTCTGATGTCAAATCATATTTTGCGTGTAAAGCAATTTGCTCCTGATGTTGTGGAGCAGTACCGTGAGAGGCTAAGAAAAAAGATGGCTGATTTCATGGAAGGCAGTGCAGAGGATGACAGGATCATGACAGAAGCAGCTTTTTTTGCGGATAAAGCAGATATCAGCGAAGAAATTGCCAGGCTTGAAAGTCATGTAAGCCAATTCAACGAAATCCTGGAGGTGGATGAGCCCCTGGGAAGGAAGCTGGATTTCCTGCTCCAGGAAATGAACCGAGAGGTCAACACGATTGGATCCAAAGCGAATGATTCAAAGATTGCCAGGGAAGTTGTCGAGATGAAAAGCCTCCTTGAAAAGGTTAAGGAACAAGTACAAAATATAGAGTAGCGTTTAGAATGGGCCTCGCAGGGCCAAAATAATTAACTGATGATTGGGGGACCATCATGGCAATTAAGCTTATCAATATAGGCTTCGGCAATATTGTTTCAGCAAACAGGATCATTTCAATCGTAAGTCCTGAATCAGCTCCGATCAAACGGATCATCCAGGATGCACGTGATCGTGGATCTTTAATAGATGCTACATATGGAAGAAGGACCAGGGCTGTCATCGTCATGGACAGCGATCATGTCATTCTCTCTGCGGTACAGCCGGAAACAGTGGCACACCGCTTGAATGACCGAGATGATATTATTGATGAAGGGTAGGACGTGTTCATGCAGGAAAAAGGATTGTTGATTGTGCTTTCGGGACCTTCCGGTGTTGGTAAAGGAACGGTCAGGAAAGAGTTGTTTTCCCAGCCGGATACCGCTTTTGAATACTCGGTGTCCGCGACAACGCGGCTTCCGCGAGAAGGAGAACGGAATGGAGTAGATTATTTCTTCAAAACAAGGGAAGAATTTGAAGAGATGATCAGGGAGGACCAACTGCTTGAGTATGCAGAGTTTGTAGGCAATTATTATGGCACTCCTGTTGAGTACGTCCGTGAAACTCTTGATGCGGGGAAAGATGTTTTCCTTGAGATAGAAGTTCAGGGAGCCAGCCAGGTAAGAAGGAAATTTCCCGAAGGCCTGTTCATTTTCCTTGCGCCGCCTAGCCTTTCAGAATTGGAGAATCGGATCGTGACTAGAGGAACCGAGACGGAAGATATCATCAGAGGCAGGATGAAAGCGGCAAGAGAAGAGCTTGAAATGATGGAATTATATGATTATGTTGTTGAAAACGACCAGGTGGAGAGAGCAGCCTCACGTGTTAAATCGATTGTCGTTGCTGAGCACTGCCGCAGGGAACGAGTTCAACATCGTTATAAAAAAATGCTGGAGGTAGATTAAATGCTTTATCCTTCTATTGATTCTTTAATGACAAAAATTGATTCGAAATATTCTTTAGTATCTGTTGCGGCCAAGCGCGCACGCAGCATGCAGGTTCATATGGACCCAAAAATTGAAAAGTATGTTTCCAACAAATTCGTAGGAAAAGCACTTGAAGAAATCAATGCTGAAAAGCTTCACTTCAAAACAGCTGGAAGCCACGAAGAGCTCAATATCAACGAATAACACCGCGATAACAACCTATTTATTGGGTTGTTATTTTTTTGTTTTTTGTGACTTATGATGTGGTTTCATCTTGCCTATTTCATGCTTATTCTGTGAAAAAATGTTATAGTTCTATCATAATGATAGATTGTTATAAAATGGGGGTTCTCTGACATGCTGAACGGTAAAAAGATACTATTGTGCGTAACCGGCGGGATTGCTGTATATAAAGGCGCTGCGCTGACAAGCAAGTTGACCCAGGCTGGCGCAGAGGTAAAGGTAATCCTGAGTGAATCAGCAGCGAAATTTGTCACTCCGCTCACATTCCAGGCGTTGTCCAGAAGTGAGGTTTATACCGATACATTTGATGAAAAAAATCCGGAAAAGATTGCGCATATCCATTTAGCCGATTGGGCTGATCTGATCATCGTTGCCCCGGCTACTGCCAACATTATCGGCAAGCTGGCAAACGGGATTGCCGACAATATGATTTCAACGACATTGCTGGCGGCGACTGCTCCGGTTTGGATCGCTCCAGCCATGAATGTGCATATGTACCAACATCCGGCCGTTGTAAAAAATATGGAAACACTCAGGAGCTTCGGCTATGAATTCATTGAACCGGGTGAAGGCTATCTGGCATGTGGATACACAGGGAAAGGCCGCCTGGAGGAACCGGAGACGATTGTAGAGCGAGCCAGCCAGTTTTTCATAACAGAAAGCGGGGAACTTTCTGGAAAGACTGTTTTGATCACTGCGGGGCCTACGAGGGAGAAAATCGATCCAGTGCGGTTCCTTACCAATCATTCGACCGGAAAAATGGGTTACGCAATTGCCGGGGAAGCGGTAAAGATGGGGGCAAAAGTCATCCTCGTTTCCGGTCCGGTTTCCATTGCTCCGCCAAAAGGAACTGAGCTGGTTAACGTTGAAAGCGCCGAAGAGATGTACCGCGCCGCACTTGAACATTTCACGGAAACGGATGTCCTGATTGGAACCGCTGCGGTAGCAGATTACCGGCCTAAATATATTTACGAAGAAAAGATGAAGAAAAAAGAAGGCGACCAGGCACTTGAGCTGGAACGGACGAAGGATATCCTTTTTGAACTTGGGCAAAGAAAAGCTGCCCAGGTCATTGTTGGATTCGCAGCTGAAACCAATGATATCGAAAAGCACGCTATGGGCAAACTCACCAGGAAAAATGCCGACATGATTGTGGCAAATGACGTAAAAAAGGCAGGTGCCGGGTTCGGTGCCGATACAAATATTGTCACCATATACAAGAAAGACGGCAGTAAGAACGAACTGCCCCTCATGGCCAAAACGGAGGTTGCCCGTCAAATCCTCTCAGAAGTCGTCCTTCTTTTAAAAAAGGATGAAAGCCAATGAATATAGCCAGTGTTATTGTCGATGTCCCTGCAAAGCAGACGGACAAAACGTTTGACTATAAAATTCCTGATAAGTTCCTGGATGTCATTAAGCCCGGGACAAGGGTCATCGTGCCTTTTGGCCCGCGGAAAATCCAGGGTTTTGTCACGGGTCTCAAAGACCAGTCAAGTTTTTCCAAGCTGCGGTCCATCGTTGAACCGCTGGATTTGACCCCGGTATTGAATAAGGAACTTCTGCAGCTGGGGGAATGGCTGACAGAACATACATTAAGCTATAAAATTTCATCTTACCAGGCAATGCTTCCAGCAGCGCTAAAAGCAAAATACGAAAAAAAGATTGTTTTGGCAAAAGGGACGGAATTAAGTGGCTTGCCAAAAAATCTTGCCGAATTATTTCAAGAACATAGTGAACTGAAATGGGAAGATGCCGTTGCCCAGGGGCTGGTCCAGCAGCTGCAGAAAGAGGCCGCGGCCGGCAGGGTAGAGGTTGTCTACCAAGTGAAGGACAGGGTGCGCAAAAAGCTGCTCAAGCATGTTTATCCTGCGATTGGCACGGAACAGCTGCAAGAAGCAAGAGACACGCTTTCAGCACAGGCGTCAGGACAGCAGGCTGTGATTGATTTCTTCCTGGAACATCCTGAGCCTGTGGAACAGAGGCTGCTTCTCACCACTCTTGGAATCTCGCAGGCGTCGGTTCAATCACTCGTCAAAAAGGGAATCATGAAAACTGAAGAGATGGAGGTATACAGAGACCCTTATTCAGAAAGGGAATTTGAAAGGAAAGTTGCCCTGGAATTGACCGCTGAGCAGGAAAAAGCAATCAGTCCAATTCTATCTTCGATTGAAAAGGAGCTTCATGAAGTCTTCCTTCTATATGGAGTCACCGGAAGCGGCAAGACGGAAATCTACCTGCAGTCGATCCAGGAAGTCTTGCGCAAAGGAAAAGAAGCAATCGTGCTTGTGCCTGAGATCTCGTTGACTCCCCAAATGGTCACCCGTTTCAAGGAGCGGTTCGGTGACCTTGTTGCCGTCATGCACAGCGGCCTTTCTGCAGGTGAGAAATATGATGAGTGGCGGAAAATCCAGCGAAAGGAAGTCAAAGTAGTCGTAGGGGCGCGGTCGGCCATTTTTGCTCCATTCGAGAACCTCGGCATCATCATCATTGATGAAGAGCATGAAACAAGCTACAAGCAGGAAGAAAACCCGCGCTACCATGCCAGGGATGTTGCGATTCAGCGTGCTAAAACCTATGCGTGCCCGGTCGTTCTCGGCAGTGCTACACCGTCACTTGAATCCTTTGCCAGGGCGCAAAAAGGGCGATACACCTTGCTGTCGCTGCCGAAAAGGATGAACAACCAGCCACTTCCCGCAGTTGAAATCGTTGATATGCGGGAAGAGCTGCGAACGGGCAATCGGTCGATGTTTTCGGTAAAGCTTTTTGAAAAAATTAAAGACCGGCTTGAGAGGAAGGAACAGACAGTCCTGTTCCTTAATAAACGTGGACATTCCTCTTTTGTCATGTGCCGTGATTGCGGCTATGTGATGAATTGTCCGCATTGCGATATTACGCTGACCTATCACCGATACAATGAACAGATGAAATGCCATTACTGCGGGTATGAAGACAGGGTGCCGACAATTTGCCCTGAATGCAATAGTGAACATATCCGTTATTTCGGAACCGGAACTCAAAAAGTGGAGGAAGAGCTGCTCAAACTGATTCCTGAAGCAAGGATCATCAGGATGGATGTCGATACAACAGGGCGTAAGGGGTCTCATGAGAAGCTGTTGACTGCTTTCCAGGAAGGACAGGCAGATATATTATTGGGGACTCAAATGATTGCCAAGGGGCTTGATTTTCCCAATATCACGCTTGTAGGCGTGCTTTCGGCAGACACGATGCTGAATCTGCCGGATTTCCGTTCTTCGGAAAAAACTTTCCAGCTTCTGACTCAGGTCAGCGGGCGAGCTGGAAGGCACAAGCTTCCAGGTGAGGTGGTCATCCAGACTTATACCCCTGAGCACTATAGTGTTGAGCTGGCAGGAACCCAGGATTACGACCGTTTTTACCAGCAGGAGATGCTGATGCGGAAGGTGCATCAATATCCGCCGTTTTATTTTCTGTCACTTGTGACGGTCAGTCATGAAGAATTGATGAAAGTGGTATCGGTCACTGAGAAAATCGCCAAATTCATTACATCCAGACTGTCTAACGATTCAGTGGTCCTCGGCCCGGTTGCGTCGCCGATCCCTCGCATCAACGATAGATATCGTTATCAATGTCTGATAAAATACAAAAAGGAACCAGAACTTAGCACTACGCTAAAATCCATACTGGACCATTACCAGCAGGAAATGGGATCAGGCGGACTGCAGATTTCCGTCGACCTGAATCCTTACATCCTGATGTAGTGATCATTTTATGGAAGGCTGTTATCGTAAAGGTTATTGTTAAAATCTTAAAGCCGATTTTTAACGTGATAGAAGCAATTTGTATGTTAGTACTAAGTTTGCAAGCTCTTTTCTCATAATAGTCGTTAATTATGTGAATAATCTTAGGTAATTCAATCCAATTTTGTAGGCACTAGCAACAAAGTTTGAGAAAAGAGCCTTATGGAAACATGAAAGTTTACGTTAAAAGCTGATTGAACAAGCTAATACTATATTTAAATGGATTTATTGGAGGATTTATTTTGGCAATAAGAAAAATAGTAACCTACCCGGCAGAAATATTGGAGCAGGAATGTGAAAAAGTCACCGTTTTTGATAAAAAGCTGGCCAAACTGCTGGATGATATGTACGATACAATGATCGAGTTTGATGGAGTCGGCCTGGCCGCCCCTCAGATTGATATAAAGAAACAGATTGCGGTTGTCGATATTGATGATGAGCATGGCACGATCGAGATGATCAACCCGGTGGTTCTTGAAACCAGTGGTGAGCAGACTGGGCCGGAAGGGTGCTTAAGCTTTCCTGGATTGTACGGAGAAGTAACCCGGCCAAATTATGTGAAGGTGAAGGCCCAAAACCGGAAAGGAAAGACCTTTGAAATCGAGGCCGAGGAGTTTTTAGCAAGGGCGATCCTGCATGAAATCGACCATCTGCACGGTGTGTTATTTACCACGAAAGTGTCCAAATATATGGAAGAAGCTGATTTAGAGGAGTTGAACCAGGAATGACAAGAATTGTATTTATGGGAACTCCAGACTTTTCAGTACCGGTTTTGCGAAGGCTGGTAGAGGAAGGTTACGAGGTGGTCGGCGTCGTCACGCAGCCTGATCGCCCTGTTGGCAGAAAACGCGTACTGACGCCGCCTCCTGTAAAAGCAGAAGCGCTGAAGCATGGCATCCCGGTTTACCAGCCGGAGAAAATCCGCCAAAAGGAAGAACTGGATAAAATCCTCGCGCTTGAACCAGATTTAATCGTCACTGCAGCCTTTGGACAGATTCTGCCAAATCAGCTGCTTGAAGCACCAAAGTTTGGCTGTATCAATGTCCATGCTTCACTCTTGCCCGAATTGCGCGGTGGTGCACCTATCCATTACGCAATCATTGAAGGAAAAGAGAAGACGGGTATCACGATTATGTATATGGTTGAAAAGCTGGACGCTGGCGACATCCTGACACAAGTCGAAGTTCCGATCACGGAAACAGATACAGTAGGTTCATTGCACGATAAAATGAGCCCTGCTGGAGCAGATCTTTTATCTGAGACAATTCCAAGGTTATTGAACGGGGAGATCTCTCCTGTTCCGCAAAATGATGCCGAAGCGACTTTTGCCTGGAATATCAAGCGTGAACAGGAGAAAATTGACTGGAGCAAACCAGGACACGAAATCTATAACCATATCCGCGGCATGAATCCCTGGCCGGTTGCCTATACGACAATGGATGGTGCAGTGATGAAGATATGGAGTTCTGTGAAGACGGACTATAAAGGGAGCGGACAAGCCGGGACGATCGTCAAGATTGAAGATGACGGTTTTATAGTGGCAACCGGAGATGAAACAGCCATTAAGATTACAGAGCTCCAGCCAGCTGGCAAGAAAAAGATGGACGCTAAGCAATTCCTGCTTGGGGCAGGGTCGAATTTAGAGCCCGGCGTCAGGTTAGGAGACTGGAATGAGTAAAAAGAAGAATGTCAGGGATACTGCATTGCAGCTGTTGGAAACGGTTGAAAAGAACCAGGCTTACAGCAATCTGCTCCTGAACAATGCAATTGAAAAAAATGAAATTAATCCCATCGATGTCGGCTTGTTGACTGAGTTGGTTTATGGGACTTTACAGCGAAAAATGACTCTCGATTTTTACCTTAAGCCGTTCATCGAGAAAAACAAGAAATTGCAAACCTGGGTGGTCAATCTGCTGCGGATGACTGTTTATCAGATGGAGTATTTAGATAAAATACCAGACAGGGCAGCGATTTTTGAAGCAGTCGAAATTTCCAAGCGGCGAGGACATAAAGGCATTGCCAGCCTGGTGAATGGTGTGCTCCGCAGCATTCAGCGAAACGGACTTCCTTCCCTGGATTCGATATCCAACCCAGCGGAAAGAATCTCAATAGAAACAAGCCACCCATTATGGTTAGTCAAAAGGTGGGTAGATCAGTTCGGGATTGAAAAGACAAGAGAAATGTGCGAAGTGAATCTGACTGCGCCGCTGCAGACAGGAAGGGTCAATTTGACAAGGATTTCCCGTGAGGAGTGCCTGGAATTGCTGGCGGAAGAAGGCTTTGAAGTGGAACCCAGCCCAATCCTGCCAGAAGCCATCAAATGTCTCCGAGGCAATCTCGCCTCTTCTAAGGCATTTAAATATGGTTTGTTGACAATTCAGGACGAGAGTTCTATGCTAGTTGCCCATGCACTAGGCATTCAGGAAGAAGAAGTAATCCTCGATGCATGTGCTGCCCCTGGGGGGAAATCCTCTCATATTGCGGAAAAGCTTGGCAACAGCGGCAAAGTGATCTCACTGGACCTTCACGACCATAAAGTCAAGCTGATTGCCCAGAATGCTAAGCGTCTTGGCCTCGAGAATATCGAAGCGCAAAAAATGGACAGCCGGGAGGCGGCACAACGATTCAAGCATGAATCGATTGACCGCGTTTTGCTTGATGCACCTTGCTCAGGACTGGGCGTAATGAGACGGAAGCCTGATATGAAATATACGAAGAAAGAACAGGATCTCAGCCAGCTAAAGTCAATCCAGCTGAGCCTCCTTGAATCAGTCGCGCCATTGCTTAAAGATGGCGGTACGCTTGTCTATAGCACTTGCACAGTAGATCGGGAAGAAAACCAGGAAGTAATAGAAATATTTTTACGCGAGCATCCTGAATTCTCAGGAGATCCAACACTTGCAGAAAGAATGCCAGATGCAATCAGGCCATTGATCAATGGTTTCGATATTCAGATTCTTCCTCAGGATTTTGGTTCGGATGGGTTTTATATTGCTTGTTTGAGAAAGAAGGTGGAATAACATGGAACAGGAAAAATCAACTAGAACATCAGCAACACAAGAATCAGTCAAGAAATCCATTTATTCACTTCAGCTGCACGAACTGAAAGACTGGCTGAAGGAACAAGGAGAAAAGCCATTCAGGGCAGAACAAATCTATGACTGGCTTTACAAGAAGAGAGCAGCTTCATTCGAAGATATGTCCAATCTGTCAAAGCCTTTACGCGACAAGCTGGAACAGCATTTTGTGCTGACTACCCTGAGTACGATCATCCAGCAGACATCATCAGATGGAACCATCAAGTTCCTGTTTGAACTGCATGATGGGGTCTCAATTGAAACCGTGCTGATGAGGCATGAATATGGAAATTCCGTATGTGTAACAACACAGGTTGGCTGCCGCATTGGCTGCACATTTTGTGCTTCGACACTTGGTGGCTTAAAAAGGAATCTGGAAGCAGGAGAAATCGTTGCCCAGGTCGTAAAGGTACAACAAGCTCTTGATGAAACAGACGAGAGAGTAAGCTCAATCGTCATCATGGGGATCGGTGAGCCGTTCGATAACTATGATCACATGCTTTCATTCCTGAAAATCATGAACCATGACAAAGGGATGAACATCGGAGCCCGCCATATTACTGTATCGACCAGCGGAATCATTCCAAAGATTTATGAATTTGCGGATGAAAACATGCAAATCAATTTTGCGATCTCACTGCATGCTCCGAATACCGAGCTTCGCAGCAGATTGATGCCAATCAACCGAGCATACAAGCTTCCTGATTTAATGGATGCGGTCCGCTACTATGTAAACAAAACCGGCCGCAGAATCAGTTTTGAATATGGTCTTTTTGGCGGCGTGAATGATCAGGTTGAGCATGCGGAAGAGCTTGCCCAGCTGGTAAAAGGATTGAAATGCCATATCAATTTGATTCCGGTCAACTATGTACCTGAACGCGATTACGTAAGGACACCTAAGAGCCAGATCTTCAAATTTGAACGTACTCTCCGCGACCGTGGAGTGAATGTAACGATAAGAAGAGAACAAGGGCATGATATTGAAGCAGCTTGCGGACAACTTCGGGCAAAAGAAAGAAAAGAAGAGACGAGGTGACAAGATGAAGGCTGTTTTCATGACAGACAGGGGAAAGGTTCGCCTGCATAATGAAGACAATGGCGGCATCTTTATGAACTCTCACGGACAACGCCTTGCCATCGTAGCAGATGGCATGGGCGGCCACCGTGCAGGAGATGTAGCCAGTGAAATGACAATCCAGCATCTAAAAGGTCTTTGGGAAAAGTCAACAAAGATACATACAGCAGAAGAAGCGGAACAATGGCTGCAGGAGTCTGTTTTACAAGTGAATCAGGAGATTTTTCAGCACTCATTGAATCATACGGAATGTGAGGGCATGGGCACGACAATTGTTGCTTCCATTTGCACGAACCTGTTCGCAACAGTGGTGAACATCGGTGACAGCCGCTGTTATTTACTGAATGAAACAGGATTCAAACAGTTGACAGAGGATCATTCCCTCGTCAATGAACTTGTACGTTCCGGACAAATTTCTAAAGAAGATGCAGAGCACCATCCTCGTAAAAATGTTCTATTAAGAGCCCTTGGAACAGAAGAATCAGTGGAGATGGACATTAAGACCATTATCTATGAAGAGGAAGATGTGCTGTTGCTTTGTTCGGATGGCCTTTCCAATAAAGTGAGCCAGGAAGAAATGGAAAGCATCCTGACAGACAATCATATGTCACTGGAAGATAAAGCGGCAGAATTTATCAAAAGGGCCAATCAGTATGGCGGCGAAGATAATATAACTCTTGCAATCGTCGAATACCAGGAATTCAACGAGGGCAGGTGAAAAATATGATCATCGGAAAAAGAATCAGCGGCCGTTATAAAATCAAGGATATGATCGGCGGCGGCGGGATGGCGAATGTCTATCTTGCGCATGATATGATCCTTGACAGGGATGTTGCGGTCAAAATGCTCCGTCTTGATTTTGCCAATGACGATGAATTCATCCGCAGGTTCCATAGAGAGGCACAATCTGCAACGAGCCTTGCCCATCCGAACATCGTCAGTATATATGATGTCGGAGAAGAGGACGGACTATACTATATCGTGATGGAATATGTCGACGGCCAGACACTGAAGCAATACATACAGCAGCATGCACCAGTTCCAGTTGAAGAAGCCCTGGACATCATGAAGCAGCTGACATCTGCTATCTCCCATGCCCATCATAATCATATTGTCCACCGTGATATCAAGCCGCATAATATTTTGGTAGACAGCAGCGGTACAGTGAAAATTACAGACTTTGGCATTGCGATGGCATTGAGTGCAACAAGCATCACCCAGACGAATTCAGTGCTGGGATCTGTGCATTACCTGTCACCAGAACAGGCCAGAGGCGGCATGGCAAATAAAAAATCGGATATTTATTCAATTGGGATCGTCATGTTTGAATTGCTGACAGGCAGACTCCCTTTTTCAGGTGAATCAGCCGTATCCATCGCATTGAAGCATCTTCAGTCGGAAACGCCTTCTTTAAAAAGATGGAATCCGCAAATCCCGCAAAGCGTTGAGAATATCGTGCTCAAGGCCACTGCGAAGGATCCATTCCATCGATACGACAATGTCGATGAAATGGAAGAGGATTTAAGGACAGCGCTTGACAGCAACCGTCTGAATGAGAGCAAGTTTGTCATACCGGAGGACGATGAAGCAACCAAAGCGATTCCTATCATAACGAATGACCGGCCTTATCATAATCTAGATGAAACGATTATCCGCAAAGATGCCCAAAACTCCATGGAACAGGCACCAAAAGATAAACAGCTGAAAAAGAAGAAAAAGAAATGGCCAATTATTTTAACTGTTTTGTTTTTGCTTATTCTGACTGCGGGTATTGTCATGGTGACGATGGGGCCAGATCTTTTTGGGCCAAAAGAGAAGGAAGTGCCTGAAGTTACAGGCATGGAAGTCGATGAAGCTGTTGCCGAATTGATGTCCGCTGGTTTCATCATTGGTGACAAAAAAGAAATCAGTGATGAAGAAATCGAAGAAGGCAATGTCATACGGACCAATCCAAAGGCCGGAAAGATGATTAAAGAGGGCAATAAAATTGATCTTTATATCAGCACAGGCAAGGAAGAAATAGAGTTATCGGATTATACAGGCAGAATGTACGATGATGTAGAGAGATTGCTCGAATCAAAGAATTTTGGGAACCCTGTAAAAAATGAAATCCATGATGACAGTGAACCTGGTACAATCTTGAAGCAATATCCTCCGGGCGGGGAGTTTGTAATCCCCGATGAAACGGAAATGGAATTCACCGTCAGTATTGGGCCAGAGTTAATAAAGCTTGAAGATCTGAGCGGTTATAATGAAAAAGCGCTTAATAATTATTTGCAGATGTATGGTTTAGAGAAAGAAAGCACAGAAGAATTCCATGAAACGGTTCAAGAAGGATCAGTCATTTCCCAAGAACCAGCTCCTGGTACTGAACTAAAAAAAGGAAGTAAAGTAAAAGTGGTCATTTCTAAAGGGCCTGAGCAGATACCTCCTAAGGTCGTCAAAGAAAAGATCAATATTCAATATGAGCCTGCAGAGCCCGACCAAGAGCAATCCATTCAGATTTATGTCGATGATTTGGAGCACAACATCTCAGTTCCCTATGACTCCTTTGTAATAACAGAGAACAGGGAATATGAAATTGAACTCAGGATTCCGGCAGGCGGTAAAGCGTCATATATGGTAATGCGGGATAACAGTATGATCCTTAGTGACGAGGTTCCATATCCAGAAGACTAACAGACAGGGAGTGTTGCTATGCCTGAGGGCAAAATTATCAAGGCGCTGAGCGGTTTTTATTATGTTGCCAATGAGGACGGAATAGTGCAATGCCGTGGAAGAGGGGTTTTCCGCAAGAATAAGGTTACACCCCTTGTTGGTGACGAGGTGGTTTTCCAGGCTGAGAATGACACGGAAGGCTATATCCTGGAAGTCAAGGACCGGAAAAATGAGCTGGTCCGTCCGCCGATTGCGAATGTAGACCAGGCCATCCTTGTTTTTTCAGCTGTTGAACCTGGCTTCAGTACAGCCTTGCTCGACCGGTTTTTAGTTCTTGTAGAATATAATCACATTGAGCCCCTCATCTGCATTACGAAAATGGATTTGACCAATGAACAGGAGAAATCGCGTCTCGAAGAATATGCAGAGGATTATCGGAAAGCAGGCTATGAGGTTATTCTTACATCTTCTGAAACTTCTGAGGGTCTGGAAAAGTTGAGACCTCATATTGAGGGAAAGATTTCAGTCTTTGCGGGCCAATCTGGAGTCGGGAAGTCATCCCTGCTCAATGCGATCCGGCCAGATCTCGAGTTGAAAACCGATGATATATCCTCCCATCTGGGCAGGGGCAAGCATACGACAAGACATGTGGAGCTGATTACCATTAATAATGGGCTTGTTGCTGACACTCCTGGATTCAGTTCTCTTGAATTCACGGAGATCGAAGCGGAAGAGCTAAATTCATGCTTTCCTGATCTTGCTGAGGTCAGCGAGGATTGCAAGTTCCGCGGCTGTCTTCATATGGCTGAGCCCAAATGTGCGGTCAAAGCAGCAGTCGAGTCAGGCACTCTGCCTGAATACAGGTATGAGCATTATAAAGACTTTTTGTTAGAAATCAAAGATAGAAAGCCGAGGTATTGATTCATGGTTAAGATCGCACCTTCAATCTTATCAGCCGACTTTGCGCGACTTGGCGAAGAAATAAAGGATGTCGAGCGCGGCGGGGCCGATTATATCCATGTGGATGTAATGGATGGGCATTTCGTGCCGAATATCACGATCGGGCCACTGATTGTCGAGGCAATCAGGCCGGTGACAAAGCTTCCCCTTGACGTTCACCTGATGATTGAGAACCCGGACCAATATATTGAAGCATTTGCAAGGGCAGGTGCCGATTATATCACTGTCCATGTGGAAGCATGCAGACATCTTCACAGGACAATCCAATTGATTAAATCAACAGGGGTCAAGGCAGGCGTCGTCTTAAATCCTGCTACACCAGCAGAAAGCCTGAAGTACATCATCGAGGATGTTGACATGGTCCTGCTTATGTCAGTCAATCCTGGTTTTGGCGGTCAGAAGTTCATCTCTTCCGTACTTCCAAAAATCAGGGAAGTCAAAGAACTGGCTGATTCACTGAATCCAGACCTGGAAATCGAGGTCGACGGCGGAGTGAACGAGGAGACGGCCAAGCTTGTGATTGAAGCTGGGGCAAATGTTCTCGTGGCGGGTTCGGCAATCTTCAATAAAGAAGACAGAGAAGCCGCGATCGCCGGCTTGAGACCATAAAGAAAAGCCAGCCTTACAGAGGCTGGCTTTTCTTCAATAAGGGCAATGGAATCCAGAAACAAAGGAGATCTTTTAATGAAAATTAACTTGGTTGCCGGTGGACCGCGGTACCTGATACCTGATTTCCATCTTTACGAAGAGGAAAATGTGATCTGGGTAGGGATTGATAGGGGTGTATTTTATTTATTAGAAGCAGGAGTCAATCCCGCAGCAGCATTTGGCGATTTCGATTCCGTTTCCGAAGAAGAATTGGCTAACATTGAAAAGGCGGTTGCCGACTTGAAGAAATTCAAGCCGGAAAAAGATGAAACCGATATGGAGCTGGCGCTAAATTGGGCTCTGGATCAGCACCCGGAGTCGATTGCCATTTTTGGTGCGACAGGGGGGCGCCTTGACCATTTTATGGCCAATATCCAGCTGCTGGTCAGGCCCCTTGAAGAGGATGCTCCTGTACACATCCAGATCATTGATTCCCATAATATTTTATATGTGAAAAAACCAGGAAGCTATACAGTAAAGCAGATTGAAGATTTCAAGTATGTTTCCTTCCTTCCAGTCACACCAGCTGTCTCCGGACTGTCGCTTGAAAATTTCAAATACCCGTTAAATGATTGTCATATTCCGATGGGCTCGACACTATGTATTAGTAATGAACTTATTAGAGGTCATGGTACTTTTTCTTTTTCCGAAGGCATATTATTAGTTGTAAGGAGCAAGGATTGAGATGTCTTCATTTAGCTCATGGTTCTTTTCAGCAATATGAATTCTTCCCCTGAAAAGAGCAAATTTTGTATACCCGGGAATATACTATAGGGATACAGAAAGAAGACGGGTTTGCGAGAGATGGTGAGGAGGGACGGTATGAGATTCTATACAATCAAACTGCCTAGATTTTTGGGTGGCCTCGTACGGGCGATGTTAGGTGCATTTAAAAAGGATTAAAAACCATTTAGCGTGAAGAATAATCAAAGATTGAAAACCGATATGCAAGCATTTGGCACCCTGGTGACGGGGTGCTATTATTTTTTATCGAATTGGGCAGAATGAACAGAAGGATGGACGGTGCAAGTTCAGGCAATAAAAAAGGCATCCTTTATGGATGCCGTGCAGCTTACTTCCGGCTGCTGGAGCCAGGCAGTAAGTCTGCGGTTTTTAATTATACGCGTTCAACTTTACCTGATCTTAGAGCTCTTGCAGATACCCAAACACGCTTTGGCTTACCGTCTACAAGAATACGTACTTTTTGAAGGTTAGCACCCCATGTACGCTTGTTAGCGTTCATTGCGTGGGAGCGTGCGTTACCAGAACGAGTTGATTTACCAGTTACTACACATTTACGTGGCATATGATTTCCCTCCTAACTGACAAAAGCTGTTACTATTTTTTGCTGCAATTATTTGCATATCGTCAGAATTGCGAATGAAACAGGATAACCTTTTCTCTGACATACTTTAATAATTTATCATAGAAATTTCCCATTTGCAATACTTCCGGTAAAAGCTATAAAGAAAAAAACCTTGACATATAGTTCAGATTCTTGCTGAATAATAAAGGGAAGGGCAGAATAACTTTAAAAATTGATTGGCTTATAGTAAAATAACTGTAGCATAATGCTATTTTTTCCAAAGGGGGAACGAGTCATGTCCATCGAGCTAAAAACGAAGTACGGACAAATTGATATATCAAATGATGTCATTGCAACAATTGCAGGCGGTGCAGCAGTTGATTGTTATGGTATTGTCGGGATGGCTTCAAAGAATCAGATCAAGGACGGATTAACAGATATCCTGCGCAGGGAGAATTTTACCCGCGGAGTCATCGTTCGCCAGGAAAATGACGAAGTACATATCGATATGTATATTATTGTGAGCTATGGGACGAAAATTTCCGAGGTTGCCCACAATGTCCAGTCAAAGGTTAAGTACACCCTTGATAAAACAGTCGGGCTGGCTGTTGACTCGGTCAATATTTACGTTCAGGGAGTTCGTGTAACGAACCCGTAAGAGGAGGAAAGATTTGTGTCTATTAATGTTCTAGACGGAAAACGTTTTGCGGAGATGGTGATTCAGGGTGCCAACCATTTGGCGGCGAATGCCAAGTATGTCGACGCGTTGAACGTCTTCCCTGTTCCTGATGGTGATACGGGAACAAATATGAATTTATCCATGACTTCCGGAGCTAAGGAAGTAAAGAACAATGTGCAGGAACATATCGGGAAGGTAGGTTCCGCGCTTGCTAAAGGTTTGCTTATGGGAGCGAGGGGGAACTCAGGAGTCATCCTTTCCCAATTGTTCCGCGGATTTGCGAAAGCAATTGAAACAAAGCCGACTGTTACATCTGTTGAATTTGCAGCTGCGTTAAACGCTGGTGTGGAGACTGCTTACAAAGCAGTTATGAAGCCGGTTGAGGGAACGATTTTAACAGTGGCCAAAGATGCTGCAAGGCATGCTGTTGCAGTCGCACCAAACCACGACAGCATTGACGGACTTATGGAAGAGGTTCTTAAAGAAGCGAAAGCGTCATTGAATCGCACACCAGATTTGCTGCCGGTCCTGAAGGAAGTAGGAGTAGTAGACAGTGGCGGACAAGGACTTGTTTTCGTTTATGAAGGCTTTCTTGCAGAATTGAAGGGCGAAAAGCTTCCTGACTCCCCATCTGCCATGCCAAACATGACTGAGCTTGTAAGCGCCGAGCACCATAAGAGTGTCCAGAGCCACATGAATACGGAGGACATCGAATTCGGCTATTGTACTGAATTCATGGTCAGGCTTGAAGGGAAAGAGGCATTCTCTGAGGAGAATTTCCGTCAGGACTTGAGCAAATATGGAGATTCTCTTCTTGTCATTTCCGACGAAGAGGTCGTAAAAGTACATATCCACTCAGAACAGCCTGGCGATGTTTTGTCTTATGGACAAAAATACGGAAGCCTCATCAATATGAAAATCGAAAATATGCGTCAGCAGCATACGGATATTGTCGGTGAATCGACAACACCGTTGCGCACACAGACTAATGAACCAAAGAAAGAAAAGCAGGAATACGGAATCGTCGCTGTCTCGATGGGTTCCGGCATTGCCGAACTTTTCCGCAGCATTGGTGCTAATGCCGTGATCGAAGGCGGGCAGACGATGAATCCGAGCACCGAGGATATCATCAAGGCTGTCAAAGAGGTAAACGCACGAAAGGTCATCATCCTGCCGAACAATAAAAACATCATCATGGCTGCAGAACAGGCAGCTGAGGTAGCGGAGGAAGAAGTGGTAGTCATCCCTTCAAAAACTGTGCCTCAGGGAATGACAGCATTGCTCTCATTCAATCCATCAGCCGATCCTGCCGCAAATAAAGATGCGATGTCAGAAGCGATGCAGCATGTGAAAACGGGTCAACTGACATATGCAGTGCGTGACACCAGCATCGATGGACTTGAAATCTCAACCGGAGATTTCATGGGCCTGGCAGATGGAAAAATTGTCTTGAAAGATCGGGATAAAGTTAAAGCAGCAAAGGACCTGCTGGACCAGATGCTCGATGAAGACACTGAAATCCTGACCATCCTTAAAGGGGAAGACGCTTCAGATGAAGATGTTGATTCCATCGTTGAGTTTGTTGAGGGTAAATATGGAGATGTTGAGATAGAAGTCCATAATGGAGAACAGCCATTATACGCCTTCATCTTCGCAATTGAATAAATAATTCCGGTTTCGGAGAATCTCCGGCTGGACAAATAAAATTGCAATATGATACTAAGAAATAGAAGGGGATTCCCCTTCTATTTCGTTTTGTATACAAAAGGATTATCATATCTGAAAAGTAAACGTAAGAACAGCTGTATGAACTGAATACAGGGTGGTTGGACAAAAAGGAACTTTGCATTGTCATTCTGATCTCCAATTAAATCAAAATAACATCAGTACTCCAGAAACAGCGTAAGGAGGGGGAGCGGCAGCACCGATTGGCCGGGAGCTGGAGGCCAAGAGTTTCGGCACACCGCTTGAATAATGTGAATGAACAACTAAAGCAACCAGTAACAGCAATAAAAGGGATCGGCAATGAAATGGCGGAGACTCTGGCGGATATGCACATCAGGACTGTCGGTGATCTGCTCGAATACTTCCCATATCGTTATGAAGATTATCGGCTTAAAGATCTGGCAGAAGTAAAGCATGACGAAAGAGTCACGGTGGAGGGCAAGGTACACAGCGAGCCTGCACTCGTCTATTACGGACGGAAAAAGAATCGACTTACCGTCAGGCTGCTAGTAGGCCGTTACTTAATCATTGTCACTTTCTTTAACCAGCCTTATTTAAAACAAAAAATATCCCTCGGAGAGACGATTACTGTCACGGGGAAATGGGATCAGCACAGACAGACGATCACTGCCAGTCAAATGTCATTGGGAGAGCAAGCTCAAAGCCAGGATTTTGAACCGGTTTATGCGGTGAAAGGAAAAATGACCGTAAAAACGATCAGAAGGCTGATCAAGCAGGCTTTTTCCCAGTTCGGACATGAAATAGACGAGATATTGCCGGCAGAGCTTTTGCAAAAATATAAGCTGCTGAACCGCAGGGATGCGTTACGAATCATGCACCTTCCTTCAGGTTCTGACGAGATGAAGCAGGCGAGAAGAAGATTTGTGTACGAGGAGTTTCTGTTATTCCAGCTTAAAATGCAGTCTTTGCGGAAATTGGAACGTGAACAGAGTCCAGGTATTGCGTTTGCCTATGAATTGGACAAGCTGAAGCAATTCATCGGCGGGCTTCCATTCCCGCTAACCGGAGCCCAAAAACGGGTAGTCAATGAGATCCTCGGTGACATGAAATCGCCTTACCGTATGAACCGCCTCCTACAAGGTGATGTCGGTTCAGGTAAAACGGTGGTCGCAGCGATTGCCCTTTATGCCGCAAAGACAGCTGGCTATCAAGGAGCATTGATGGTCCCAACGGAAATACTGGCCGAACAACACTCGCAGTCCCTGACACAGTTGCTTGAGCCATTCGGTGTAAAAGCGGCTCTGCTGACAAGCTCGGTAAAGGGGAAGCGCCGAAGAGAGATGCTCGAGCAGCTAAAGCAGGGTGACGTTGATGTCTTGATCGGGACGCATGCTTTGATCCAGGATGAAGTCGACTTCCAGAGCCTTGGTCTCGTCATCACAGATGAACAACATCGATTTGGGGTTGAACAAAGGCGGGTTCTTAGGGAGAAGGGTGAAAATCCGGATGTCCTGTTCATGACAGCAACACCTATCCCGAGGACATTGGCAATCACGGTCTTTGGTGAAATGGATGTCTCGGTGATCGATGAAATGCCGGCGGGTCGCAAGACGATCGAAACGTATTGGGCCAAGCACGAGATGCTTGAACGGGTGCTTGCTTTCATGGAAAAGGAACTGGCAAAAGGAAGGCAGGCCTATGTGATATGCCCATTGATCGAGGAGTCAGATAAGCTTGATGTCCAGAATGCGATCGATGTCCACAGCACCTTGAGTTTCTATTTTAAGGGAAGATTTCAGGTTGGCTTGATGCATGGACGTCTCCATTCCGATGAAAAAGACCAGGTGATGAAGGCCTTCAGTGAAAATGAAGTGCAAGTGCTCGTATCCACTACCGTCGTGGAAGTTGGAGTGAATGTCCCGAACGCGACGGTGATGCTCATATATGATGCCGAAAGATTTGGTCTGTCACAGCTCCACCAGCTTAGAGGCAGGGTTGGCCGTGGCAGTGACCAATCATATTGCATTTTGCTCGCCGATCCGAAAAGCGAAGTCGGGAAAGAGCGCATGAAAATCATGTCAGAAACCAATGATGGTTTTGTTCTTAGTGAGAAGGATCTGGAGCTGCGCGGTCCTGGAGATTTCTTCGGAAAAAAACAAAGCGGTCTGCCAGAATTCAAAGTGGCGGATATGGTCCATGACTACCGAGCTTTGGAAACAGCGAGGAATGATGCATCCTTGCTGGTGCAGTCAGGAGCTTTCTGGCAAAGCGAAAAATATCGTTTATTGCGAGAGTATCTCGCAGAGTCCGGTGCGCTGGCAAATGAAAAACTGGATTGACCCAATTCAATCTACTTATTTTTAGAAGAATGATAGAGCGGAAGCAGTCATCTGCTTCCTTTTTTTATAGGTTAAGAAAGTATAAAATTCACTTCGAGAATTGTCCAGCTCCAGCGCCTAGCCCCTCGAGACGTTTCGGTCCGCCCAATAAAGTCAAAGAACGACTTCACCGGTCGGCCCTCCAACGCTTGTCAGGGCTGACCAAGGCGCTTACGCTTTTCTGATAAAAATATTTCTTCTTGCAATCTTTTTTTATAATATATATACTACTATTAGTACCTAGTCTTAATAGCTCGGGCGGTGTTTTTAAATGAAACGCAATAAAAAAGAACGGCAGTCACTGCTGACTGATACGATAAAAGATAACCCATTCATAACAGATGAAGAGCTGGCCGAAAAATTTGCTGTCAGCATCCAGACGATAAGACTGGACAGACTCGAATTGTCTATTCCTGAACTTAGGGAGAGAATTAAGAACGTTGCTGAAAAACGTTTTGAAGACGAAGTCCGTTCATTGCCGCTGGAAGAAGTAATTGGAGAAATCATAGATATTGAACTTGACCAGAGTGCAATTTCCATACTTGATATAAAAAGAGAACATGTTTTCAAACGAAATAAAATCGCCAGAGGACACCACTTGTTTGCACAGGCGAATTCATTGGCGGTTGCTGTGATCAATGATGAGCTGGCGCTGACCGCAAAATCGAATATCCAGTTTACCAGATCGGTAAAAGAAGGTGAACGGGTCATCGCCAAAGCGAGGGTCACAAAAATCGATAGTGATAATGGGCGGACAATCGTGGAAGTGATGAGTTACGTAAATAGTGAACTCGTCTTCAAAGGCGAATTTGAAATGTACAGATCAAATAATGAAAAGTAAGGGATGAAAAGCGATGAGGCTTGCAGTAGATGCGATGGGCGGAGACAATGCACCAAAAGAAATCGTCCTCGGAGCAATGAAAGCAGTAGAGAACTTCAAAGACATACATATCCTCCTTGTGGGTGACGAGAAAAAAATCAGGGAGCATTTGACGGCAGAAGAAAGAATTGAAATTCTACATACTGAAGAGGTCATCCTGGGAACAGACGAACCTGTAAGGGCTGTTCGCCGTAAAAAGACTGCATCTATGGTTCTGGCGGCACAGCAGGTAGCGGACGGAAAAGCCGACGCCTGCATTTCAGCAGGAAACACTGGAGCGCTGATGGCTGCAGGATTGTTTGTGATTGGCCGGATCGAAGGCATAGAACGGCCTGCGCTTGCTCCGACACTTCCGACGATTGGTGGAGAAGGCTTCCTGCTTCTGGATGTTGGCGCAAATGCTGACGCCAAGCCGGAGCATCTTGTCCAATATGCGATCATGGGCTCTATCTACAGTGAGAAAGCAAGGGGGATTGAGCGCCCGAGGGTTGGATTGCTGAATATCGGCACAGAAGAGAAGAAGGGCAATGAATTGGTAAGAAGCACTTTTGAATTGCTGAAAGACGCAGATATCAATTTTATCGGCAATGTCGAATCAAGAGACTTGCTGGATGGTGTGGCAGATGTGGTCGTGGCGGACGGATTCACCGGCAATATGGTGCTGAAGACTATCGAAGGAACGGCTATGTCAGTATTTAAAATGCTGAAATCGGCCCTGACATCAAGCTTCAAGAGCAAGATGGCTGCCGCAGTTCTGAAGCCAGACCTTACACAATTGAAAAATAAGATGGATTACACAGAATACGGTGGTGCCGGATTGTTCGGATTGAAAGCTCCGGTCATTAAGGCACACGGATCATCGGATGCGAATGCCGTTTTCAACTCAATCCGACAGGCCAGAGAAATGGTTGAAAATGATGTTTCAGGCACAATCAGGGCGGCAGTTGAAAAAAGAGAAGGCGTTAATCAGTAGGATCAACTGGATAAAATAAACGATAAAGGGGAATCTTTCATGGGGAAAATCGCGTTTTTATTTCCGGGCCAGGGGTCACAGACAGTTGGCATGGGGCAGGCACTTGCTGAATCCGAGCAAACAGTTTCCGAAACATTTAAAAAAGCGGATGAAGTCCTTGGGGAGTCACTGAGCAAATTGATATTCGAAGGTCCTCAGGAAAAGCTGACCCTCACGACAAATGCGCAGCCTGCACTGCTGACGACAAGCATTGCCGTCCTGAAATATTTCAGCCAGTTTGGAATCAAGCCGGACTTTACCGCAGGCCATAGCCTTGGCGAATATTCAGCACTTGTTGCATCGGAGGCGCTGTCCTTTGAGGATGCAGTGTACGCAGTCCGCCAGCGTGGTGAGTTCATGGAAGAAGCGGTGCCAAATGGAGAGGGCACAATGGCAGCCGTCCTTGGAATGGATCGCGATAAACTTATGGATGTGACCGAGACCGTATCGGCAGGTGGCAATCCTGTTCAGTTGGCCAATTTAAATTGCCCGGGGCAAATTGTCATTTCAGGTTCCAAACTTGGAGTGGAAGAAGCGTCTGTAAAAGCCAAGGAAGCCGGAGCAAAACGGGTTATTCCTTTGGATGTGAGCGGGCCATTCCATTCTTCGCTAATGAAGCCTGCAGCCGAAAGATTTGAAGCTGTACTGGACAATATTTCACTTAAGGAAGCCTCAACCCCTGTGATCGGCAATGTGACTGCTGAACCGATGACAGAAGCATCTGAAATCAAAAAGAGATTGGTAGAGCAGCTATACTCTCCTGTACTATGGGAGGATTCTGTGACAAAGATGCTTGAACTCGGAGTTGATACTTTCGTAGAAATCGGACCTGGCAAGGTGTTATCCGGTCTTGTAAAAAAAGTGAACCGCTCTGCAAGGACATTCGCAATCTATGATGCGGAAACTTGTACTGCGGCCGTGGCAGCATTGAAGGAGGAAAAGGAATGAGACTTGAAGGTAAAGTAGCGCTTGTAACAGGCGCATCACGTGGAATTGGCCGGGAAATCGCCTTTGAACTTGCCCGTGAAGGTGCCTCGGTTGCTGTCAATTATGCCGGCAGTGAAGCCAAAGCATTAGAAGTGGTTGATGGAATCAAAGCGATGGGCCGGGATGCTTTTGCCATCCAGGCGGATGTTTCCAGTTCTGATTCAGTGACAAGTATGGTAAAAGAAACAATCGAACATTTCGGGAAGCTTGACATACTTGTTAACAATGCGGGTATTACAAAAGATAACCTGTTGATGAGAATGAAAGAATCCGAGTGGGATGATGTCATCAACATCAACCTTAAAGGTGTCTTCCTTTGCACGAAAGCTGTCACAAGGCAAATGATGAAGCAAAGAAGCGGAAGGATCATCAATATTTCATCGATCGTCGGTGTCAGCGGTAATCCGGGGCAAGCCAATTATGTCGCCGCAAAGTCCGGAGTGATCGGGCTGACAAAAACCTCTGCGAAAGAATTATCGTCAAGAGGAATCACTGTCAATGCCATTGCGCCAGGCTTTATCACGACTGACATGACTGATAAACTGAATGAAGACGTCAAGGCGGAAATGCTGAAGCAAATACCATTGGCGCGTTTTGGAGAGCCAAAGGATATTGCCCGGACTGTTATCTTCCTCGCTTCTGAAGACGGTGCTTATATGACAGGCCAAACCCTCCACGTCGATGGCGGCATGGTAATGTAGAAGCCTGCACACCTGAAAAAAGCCAGAACAAAATAAAAAGTGATTGCAGCCATTTATTAATTATATAAAATCATCTATAATGGCTTGAGGGGAGGTGAACGAGCATGGCAGACGTTTTAGAACGCGTAACAAAAATTATTGTTGACCGTTTGGGAGTAGATGAATCTCAAGTAACTTTAGAAGCATCTTTTAAAGATGATCTAGGTGCTGATTCCCTTGATGTTGTTGAATTGGTTATGGAATTGGAAGACGAATTCAACATGGAAATTTCCGATGATGACGCTGAGAAAATCGGTACAGTTGGTGACGCTGTGAACTACATAAATAGCCAAGTGTAATTGTTCGATTTACTGAGAAGCTCCGTTTTTAAAAAACGGGGCTTTCTTCTGTAAATAAAGCTCTTGGCTTTCTTCAGTATGGAATCTGCTGGAATCAAACCAAGTTTTTTTGCTTTATGGACATCATTTTTTGTAAACTGTTAGTAGTCTGTATGAATTGTGTAATCCGCAATTCATGTAAAATCAGCTTTAATTTATGAGCAAGGTGGAATTAATCATGCGCAATAATGGCAGAGAAAGAGATAAGAAGAATATCCGCGCAAAGGACATGAAATTCAAAGAATTCCAGGATAGGATTGGAATTCATTTTGACAGTGACAAGCTATTGAAACAGGCTTTTACCCATTCATCCTATGTGAATGAGCATCGCAGGAAACCCCATGAGGATAATGAGAGACTGGAATTCCTCGGGGACGCTGTGTTGGAACTGACTGTATCCCAATTTTTGTTTAAAAAATACCCGATGATGAGCGAGGGTGAATTGACAAAGCTGCGGGCAGCTGTCGTTTGTGAACCGTCGCTTGTGGCTTTTGCCAATGAGCTAGCCTTTGGCGAACTGGTGCTACTTGGCAAAGGTGAAGAAATGACAGGCGGCAGGACAAGGCCTGCACTCCTGGCTGATGTTTTCGAAGCATTCATCGGTGCTTTGTACCTTGATAAAGGAATTGATACAGTCACAACATTTCTGGAAGAAATCGTATTTCCAAAAATCAATGCCGGTGCTTTTTCTCATGTGATGGATTTTAAGAGCCAGCTTCAGGAACTCGTCCAGCGCGATGCCGCAGGCTCGCTGGAATACAAGATCATGAAGGAGATTGGTCCAGCGCACAGCAGGGAATTCGAATCCCGTGTCTACCTGAATGGCCAAGAATTGGGTGCTGGTACTGGCCGCTCCAAGAAGGAAGCAGAGCAGCATGCTGCCCAGATGGCTCTTGAAAAGCTGAAGGCCCACATAGAGGCTGCCCCGGAACAGGACGAACAATAGGACACAAGGCTGATGATAGAATCATTAATGATTTTCGCTATGAGAAAAGCCAGCTATAGAGCTTAGCCAGTTACACCCTGGATTGGCGTTCCTCAAGAAATTAGCGAAAAGCTTTGACTTGGAGCAGCTCGAGTCGCTTGTGCCTAATGACATCTCAGATAAAGTTAAACAGGAAAGGGAGAGCCATATTGTTTTTAAAACGATTAGATGTGGTCGGCTTTAAATCGTTTGCCGAGAGAATCTCTGTCGAATTCGTTCCGGGCGTGACCGCTGTCGTAGGACCGAATGGAAGCGGAAAGAGCAATATCACCGATTCCATTCGCTGGGTTCTAGGGGAACAATCAGCCCGGTCGCTACGAGGCGCAAAGATGGAGGATATTATTTTTGCCGGCAGTGATTCACGAAAACCGCTTAATTTTGCAGAAGTCACATTAACCCTTGATAACGAAGACCAAGCTTTGCCGCTCGATTATAACGAAGTGAGTGTAACAAGACGTGTCTACCGATCAGGAGATAGTGAATACTTAATCAATAAACAGAATTGCAGACTGAAGGATATTGTCGATTTATTCATGGATTCCGGACTTGGACGAGAAGCCTTCTCCATCATCAGCCAGGGAAGGGTTGAAGAAATCCTCAACAGCAAGCCTGAAGAACGGAGGACCATCTTTGAAGAAGCGGCTGGAGTCCTAAAGTATAAATCACGGAAGAAAAAAGCAGAAAGCAAGCTGTTCGAAACGCAGGAGAACTTAAACCGTGTAACTGACATCATCCATGAGCTTGAAGGCCAGGTTGAGCCTTTGAAAATCCAGGCATCGATTGCAAAGGATTATCTCCAGCAAAAAGAAGAACTTGAACAGATTGAAGTAGCGCTGACAGCGTATGAAATAGAGGAGCTGCATGCCCGCTGGGAGCAGCTCTCTAGGCAGCTGGAACAGCATAAAGAAGATGAAATCAAGCAGTCTGCGATTCTTCAGAAAAAAGAGGCGGAAATTGAAAGAATGAGGGATCAGTTGGCTGCGCTGGATGAATCGGTCAGCGATCTTCAAAATGTCCTCCTGCATGCAAGCGAGGAGCTTGAAAAGCTGGAAGGCAGGAGGGAAGTCCTCAAGGAACGTAAAAAAAATGCCTCTCAGAATAAAGGCCAGCTTGAAAAGAATATTGAGGAACTGACATTCTCCATTGCCAGACTTGAAGAACAGAAGGCTGAATATGAGCAATCTGTATCTGAGCTGGCGGCAGAGGCGGCTGCGCTGCAAAAAGAGCTTCAGGAAAAACAGGAGCAATTGAAGCTCTATAGCGAAGATGTCGAGCTCAAGATCGATTCGATCAAAAGTGATTATATCGAGGTGCTGAATGAACAGGCCGGCGCCAAAAATGAAAAAATCTATATCGATCAGCAGCTCCAGCAGCATGCAGCCAAGGGGTCAAGACTGGATCATGACAATGATCGGTTTGTATCGATTCGCGATGAGATCAATGAAAAGAAAGCTGAAATCGAGAAGAAGGCCGCTTCGGCACAACTGGAATTGGAAGAACAGGCAAAGCTTTATTTTAATGAACAGAAGAAACTGGAATCGCTAAGAAACAATTATGAGAAGCAAGAAAAAACACTTTATCAAGCCTATCAGTTCCTGCAGCAGGCGAAATCGAAGAAAGAAATGCTCGAGGAAATGGAAGAAGACTATTCAGGCTTCTTCCAGGGGGTCAAAGAAGTGTTGAAAGCCAGGAATACCCGTCTTCAAGGGGTAGAGGGAGCCATTGCCGAACTAATCCATGTACCCAAGCAATATGAAACGGCAATTGAAACGGCTCTTGGCGGGGCAATGCAGCATATTGTGGTCCAGACGGAAGAAAATGCACGGGCTGCGATCCAGTATCTAAAGCAAAAATCATTTGGCAGAGCAACCTTCCTGCCTCTCAGCATCATCAAGGGCAAGTATCTGGCAAGCTCTCAGCTATCACTTCTTTCAGGGCACAGCGCCTATATCGGCACTGCAGCTGATTTGATTCAATATGATCAAAAGTATGCTGAGGTCATAAAGAACCTGCTTGGAAATGTCGTGATTTCAAGAGATTTGAAGGGTGCCAATGAAATAGCGAAAATGCTGCAATACCGCAGCAGGATCGTGACCCTTGAAGGCGACGTAGTCAATCCGGGCGGTTCGATGACGGGCGGTGCAGTGAAGCAGAAGTCATCATCACTTTTAAGCCGTAAAGGTGAATTAGAGGATTTGACCAACAAGCTGGCTGACATGGAAGAGAAAACCAGGACGCTGGAATCGCGGGTAAAAACATTGAAGGCTGACACGCAATCAAGTGAAGCAAGGCTTGAAGAACTCAGGAAAACCGGAGAAGAGCTTCGTTTCAAGCAGCAGGCCCTGAAAGGTGACCTAAGGGAAGTCGAGCTGGAACATAAAAATATCAATGAACGTTTGTCTGTCTATGATTCTGAAAAGACCCAGCTTGATACAGACAAGGAAAAGCTTGAATCAAGATTGGTCGAATTGGATGAGCTGCTGGCAAAGTATCAGCAGACTCTAATTCAATTTGATAAAGAAATAGAAAGACTGACAGAGCTGAAAAACTCGAATTCTACCTCCAAGGATACGCTTGTTTCTGAAATCAGTGATTTGAAAATCAGCCTGGCTGCAAAGAAAGAGCAGCTTTCGCATGTGAAGGAAAAACTGGATTCTGCAAGCTTGCAGGCAGAAGAACAATCAGCGAAATTGTCAGTGCTGAAAGAAGACCTGTCACTTCTTTCATCAGAAATGACGGATAGTTCCTCCGGAGAAACTCAGCTGGAGGAAGCAGCAAAGCGGAAGCTTCAGGATAAAAATGAAACATTGAAGCTGATCGCATCCAGGAGACATGAGAGGCTTGAACTGCAGAACAGGCTCGAGGACCAGGAATTGGAGTCGAAGGAGCTAAGAAGGCTGCAAAAAGGCATCAATGAAGTCCTCAAGGATGAGGAAGTAAAACTGAACAGGCTAGATGTGGAACTGGACAATAAGCTCGCTCATCTTCGCGAAGAGTACCTGCTTTCCTATGAGGGTGCTAAAGAGCAGTATCCGCTGACAATCCCGGCTGATGAAGCAAGACGGAAAGTAAAGCTTATCAAACTGGCGATTGAAGAACTGGGAACCGTCAATCTTGGTGCAATAGAGGAATATGAGAGAGTATCTGAACGTTATGAATTCCTGCTGGAGCAAAAAAATGACCTCCAGGAAGCAAAGGACACTCTTTTCCTTGTCATCGAGGAAATGGACCAGGAAATGAAGAAGCGTTTTGAGCAGACATTCACCGGCATCCGTTCCCACTTCGAACCCGTTTTCCAGGCGTTGTTCGGCGGAGGAAGAGCAGATTTGCGGCTGACCCAGCCTGATGACCTGTTAAACACCGGTGTCGAAATTGTTGCACAGCCACCCGGGAAAAAGCTTCAGAACCTCGGGCTGTTGTCTGGCGGTGAGCGTGCATTGACGGCGATCGCACTGCTGTTCTCCATCCTGAAGGTACGTCCAGTCCCATTCTGTATTCTGGATGAAGTGGAAGCGGCATTGGATGAAGCCAATGTATACCGATTCGCCCAATACCTGAAAAAATACCGTGATGAAACGCAATTTATTGTCATCACCCACCGAAAAGGTACAATGGAGGAAGCGGATGTCCTGTATGGTGTAACAATGCAGGAATCGGGCGTCTCCAAGCTTGTGTCCGTCCGGCTGGAGGACTCAAAAGAACTTGTGAAATTGTAATGAGAGAGGCGATGGACTGTGAGTTTTTTCAAGAAATTGAAAGAAAAATTTACGACACAGACTGAGAGTGTCACAGAGAAATTCAGAGATGGCTTGACGAAAACGAGGGATAACTTTTCCAATAAAGTGAATGACCTTGTATCCCGTTATCGTAAAGTCGATGAGGAATTTTTCGAAGAGCTTGAAGAAATCCTCATCCAGGCGGATGTTGGATTCGAAACGGTGATGGAATTAGTCGAGGAACTGAAGAAAGAGGTTAAGCGACGCAACATCCAGGATACGAAAGATGTCCAGGCTGTCATTTCCGAGAAGCTTGTTGAAATTTATGAAAACGGAGCAGATGAACAATCGTTCGACCTGAACATCCAGGAAGATGGATTGACTGTCATCTTGTTCGTAGGAGTCAATGGCGTCGGCAAAACAACGACCATCGGCAAACTGGCCCATAAATTCAAGAGTGAAGGAAAGACTGTCCTTCTTGCTGCAGGGGATACATTCCGTGCAGGTGCAATCGAGCAGCTTGAGGTCTGGGGAGAGCGTGTCGGGGTGGATGTCATCAAGCAGGCAGAAGGCTCCGACCCTGCGGCTGTCATGTATGATGCTGTCCAGTCTGCGAAATCCCGTAAAGCAGATATCCTGATTTGCGATACGGCCGGACGTCTTCAAAACAAGGTCAATCTCATGAAGGAACTTGAAAAGGTGAAACGTGTCATTGAACGTGAAGTGCCGGGTGCTCCTCATGAGGTATTGCTTGTACTGGATGCCACTACCGGCCAGAACGCACTGATCCAGGCCAAGACGTTCAAGGAAGCGACAGATGTCAGCGGCATCGTTCTGACCAAGCTTGACGGTACTGCCAAGGGTGGTATTGTCCTTGCCATACGCAATGAATTGAATATCCCGGTGAAGTATGTCGGTCTTGGCGAAAAGATGGATGACCTCCAGGAATTCGATCCTGAAAGATATGTATATGGCCTGTTTGCTGACCTTGTCGAGGAAGAGGAAATAGCGGAAGAATCTTGATTTACAGGCATATGGCTGTAAAGAACTTATCTTGACAGGGAAGAGGAACGTGTGTAAACTCTTAATGTAAAGGTATTTCACTTAACATGGGGGAATTGAAATGCTTGAGAAAACGAACCGAATGAATTATTTGTATGATTTTTATCAGGCATTGCTGACTCCAAAACAAAGCAGTTATATGGCTCTATACTATCTTGATGATTACTCTCTGGGGGAAATTGCGGAAGAGTATGATGTTAGCCGGCAGGCGGTATACGACAACATCAAACGTACCGAAGCGATGCTTGAGGAGTATGAAGAGAAGTTGTTGCTGTTCGAAAAATTCCAGAAACGAATAGAGCTGATTTCCAAAATGAAAAAGCTTGTGGGGAATGGCGAGAACAGCGGTGATCTAGCTGAAATGATAGCCGAGCTTGAGAAATTAGACTAGGGAGGCACATGATATGGCATTTGAAGGATTGGCCGACCGACTGCAAAATACAATGCAAAAGATCCGCGGAAAAGGCAAGGTCTCAGAAGCGGATGTAAAAGAAATGATGCGAGAGGTCCGTCTGGCGCTTCTTGAAGCCGACGTTAACTTTAAAGTTGTAAAAGACTTCGTGAAGAAGGTCACTGAAAGGGCTATAGGCCAGGAGGTTGTAAAAAGCCTGACACCAGGCCAGCAGGTCATCAAGGTTGTTAAAGAAGAACTAACCGAGTTGATGGGCGGGGAACAAAGCAAGATTGCTGCCTCCAATCGCCCGCCGACTGTCATCATGATGGTCGGTCTTCAAGGTGCGGGTAAAACGACAACAACCGGAAAGCTGGCAAATCTTCTTCGCAAAAAATATAACCGCAAGCCATTGCTTGTAGCGGCGGATATCTACCGCCCGGCTGCGATCAAGCAGCTTGAGACACTCGGCAAGCAATTGAGCATGCCGGTATTCTCGCTGGGAGACCAGGTCAGCCCGGTTGAAATTGCCAAGCAGGCAATTGCCAAGGCGAAGGAAGACCACAATGACTATGTCCTCATCGATACTGCGGGCCGTCTTCATGTGGATGAAAACCTGATGGATGAGCTTAAGCAGATCAAGGAGCTTTCTAAACCTGATGAAATCTTCCTTGTTGTCGATGCGATGACAGGGCAGGATGCCGTCAATGTGGCCCAGAGCTTCAATGAACAGCTTGGCTTGACTGGTGTTGTCCTTACGAAGCTTGACGGCGATACTCGTGGCGGTGCAGCGCTCTCCATCCGTGCGGTGACCAATACGCCAATCAAGTTTGTTGGTCTTGGCGAAAAACTTGATGCACTGGAAGCATTTCACCCTGAAAGGATGGCATCCAGAATCCTTGGAATGGGAGATGTCCTTACTCTGATCGAGAAGGCCCAGGCCAATGTTGATGAAGAGAAAGCGAAAGAGCTCGAGAAAAAAATGCGCACAGCATCCTTTACCCTTGACGACTTCCTGGACCAGCTTGGCCAAGTAAGGAAGATGGGGCCGCTGGATGAAATCCTGAAAATGATGCCTGGTGCAAATAAAATCAAGGGCATGAACAATCTCCAAATCGACGAGAAACAAATCTCGCATGTTGAGGCGATCATCCAATCGATGACGGCCAATGAAAAAACTCATCCTGAAATCATCAACGCCAACAGGCGCAAACGGATCGCGAAAGGAAGCGGGACCTCCATCCAGGAAGTCAACCGTCTCCTGAAACAATTCGAAGATATGAAAAAGATGATGAAACAGATGACGAACATGCAGCAAAAAGGCAAGAAAAAAGGCGGATTCAAGCTGCCGTTCAACCCTTTTTAACTTGTAAATTCAGGTATTTTCAGTCTGTAAAGAAAAAAACCTTTACAAGCTGTTTTTAATTTGGTATTATTCTATCTTGTGTGAAACTATTCGGAGGTGCTTATTTAAAATGGCAGTAAAAATTCGTTTAAAACGTATGGGAGCTAAAAAATCTCCTTTCTATCGTATTGTAGTAGCTGATTCCCGTTCACCACGTGACGGCCGTTTCATCGAGTCTGTAGGAACTTACAACCCAGTTGCTCAACCAGCAGTGGTTGAACTTAACGAAGAGTTGGTTCTTAAGTGGTTGAACGACGGAGCAAAACCATCTGATACAGTGCGTAACTTGTTCTCTAAGCAAGGTATCATGGAAAAATTCCACAACGCAAAGCTTAGCAAGTAATTGTGGACACGCCCATGAAAGAATTAATCGAGACGATCGTGAAACCCCTTGTTGATTTTCCGGAAGATGTTCATGTGAATGAACATGAAGAGGATCAGCGCGTAACCTATAAGCTTTCCGTCAACAAAAGTGATATGGGCAAAGTAATTGGAAAGCAAGGCCGCGTTGCAAAGGCGATTCGAACAGTAGTCTATGCAGCAGGATCATCACAGCAAAAGAAGATTTTCTTGGAAATCGTCGAATAACAATCAGCTGCGCAAGCAGAAGGTAGATAACTCTATATGATTGTTCTAAAAGGGAGGGGTAACCCTCCTTTTTTCTATTTTCAGAAACTAGGGTATAATAGATACTTGATATAGTAATGAGCACTAGGTTAATGGTTATCTGTGACCAGCTCTGAAAAATGCTGTGAACAGGTTGGCTTTAAGGAGGGAATGCTTTGAAGGTACTGCAAAAGGTCATTGTCAAACAGGTACTGACAGAAGAAAGCAAGGAAAAAATCCACCAAAAATACCACTCCAGAAAGCTTCAGCTGCAGAAAGAATGCGATCAACTTAGATTTGAACTCAAGAAACTAGAAAAATCCAAGAAGTTTTCGCCTGAAACATTGAAGAAGCATTTTGAACAGGAAATAAAAGTCCATAAAGAAAAAATCAAACTCCTGGATTTTCAAATAGAACAACTACATATTCTTCCGCTTGGGAGTGAAATTAAAGAAACAGAGCTTCAGGGGATCGTTGAAGTGAATATAGGCGATCAGTGGGATGAGTTTCTTTCAGGTAAGACAATAATTGTAAAAGATGGCATCGTGACCGAAATACGCGAGAGGTGATCAAACAATGGAGAAATTTTTTAATGTAGGAAAGATTGTCAACACGCATGGAATCCGGGGCGAGGTAAGGGTGATCTCAAGAACGGACTTTCCAGAGGAGCGTTACAAAATAGGCAATACACTATTTTTATTCATGCCAGGTTCAAAGGATCCAGAGACATTGGTCGTGAAAAGCCACAGGACACATAAGAATTTCAATCTGCTGACATTTGAAGGCTTCGATAATGTCAATCAGGTTGAAAGGATGAGGGGCGGTATCCTCAAGGTTCCTGAGACACAGCGCGGTGAACTGGAGGAAGGCGAGTTCTACTTCCAGGATATTATCGGCTGCACAATGATGACCACCGATGGGGAAGAACTTGGCAAGGTAATCGAGATCCTCACGCCAGGTGCCAACGATGTATGGGTGGTTAAGGGAGAAAAAGGCAAGGAAGTCCTGATTCCGTATATTGAAGACATCGTGAAAAAAGTTGACGTCAAGGAAAAGATGATTGTGATTGAGCCGATGGAAGGGCTCCTCTCATGATGAATATCGATGTCCTTTCCATTTTTCCAGAAATGTTCGAAGGTGTATTTGGCCAGTCGATCTTGAAGAAGGCTGCTGAAAAAGGAGCTGCCAGGTATAATGTCGTCAACTTCCGAGATTATGCCGATAACAAGCATCAGACCGTTGATGATTATCCATACGGAGGCGGTGCCGGAATGGTCTTGAAGCCGCAGCCTATCTTTGATGCAGTAACAGGTTTAAAAGAACAGGCAAAAAGCACTTCGCCTAGAGTGATCCTGATGTGTCCTCAGGGGGAAAGGTATACACAGAAAAAAGCCGAAGAGTTGGCAAAGGAAGAACATTTGATTTTCATCTGCGGACATTATGAGGGATATGACGAACGCATCCGTGAGCATGTCATCACCGATGAGATTTCGATCGGCGATTATGTCCTCACAGGCGGCGAGCTCGGGGCAATGGTCGTGATCGACAGCGTTGTGCGCCTGCTCCCGGGTGTACTGGGCAGTGAAGAGTCCCATATCCAGGATTCTTTCAGCACAGGGCTGCTAGAGCACCCGCACTATACCAGACCGGCAGACTTCCGGGGGATGAAAGTTCCGGATGTGCTCGTCTCCGGCAATCATAAGCTGATTGAAGAATGGCGGATGAAGGAAAGTCTTAGAAGGACGCTGAGCCGGAGGCCTGATCTTCTTGAAGAAGCAGATTTGACTGATCAGCAAAAAAAATGGCTGGATGAGCTGATAAAACTTAATGAATAATATTGCAGTCAGTCCCTGTTTATGTTAAGATACTTCTTGTGGCTAAAAGCAATCGTGCTGGATGTCGCTTATAACAATGTTCCGCTGCAAAGAAAGTATGCAAGAGCATTCGTGGGAGGAGTTGAAAACGATGCAACAATTAATCGAAGAAATCACAAAAGCACAACTTCGCACTGATCTTCCATCTTTCCGTCCTGGTGACACTGTACGTGTACACGTTAAGGTTGTTGAGGGAACTCGCGAACGTATCCAGTTGTTTGAAGGTGTAGTGATTAAGCGTCGTGGTGGTGGAATCAGCGAAACTTTTACAGTACGTAAGGTTTCTTACGGAGTAGGCGTTGAGCGTACTTTCCCTGTTAACACACCAAAAATTGCGAAGCTTGAAGTAATCCGCCGCGGTAAAGTCCGCCGTGCGAAACTTTACTACCTGCGTAACCTGCGCGGTAAAAAAGCTCGTATCAAAGAAATTCGATAAGAATGAATGTCAAAAAGGAGCTTGCCTAGCCAAGCTCCTTTTTCATTACAAATTGCCTGAATGAAAATTTATTTTAAAAAATCATCGCCCATCGTGTTTATCTTGACTGACTTATGTAAAATAAAGTTATGTACCTAAACTACATTTATTTTGGAATGGTGGGAAAAGAATGGCCGAAAAAAAGAAAAACGAACTATGGGAATGGACGAAGGCACTGCTGATTGCTGTCGTGCTCGCAGCAGTGATCCGATACTTTTTATTTGCCCCAATCGTAGTGGACGGATTATCGATGATGCCGACTCTCCATGACCAGGACCGAATGATCGTAAATAAGCTGAGCTATAAAGTGGGGGAGCCTGAAAGATTTGATATCATTGTCTTTCATGCACCAGAGAACAAAGATTACATAAAAAGAGTCATCGGCCTTCCAGGCGATAAAATAGAATACAAAAATGACACGCTGTATGTGAATGGCAAAGCATATGAAGAACCATACTTGGAAGAATATAAAAAACAGGTGATTGATGGGCCCCTGACAGACCCATTCACGCTGGAAGAGAAGATTGGCAGTGAAACAGTCCCTGAAGGGCATCTGTTCGTCATGGGCGATAACCGTCGTTTCAGTAAGGACAGCCGTCACATAGGCACTGTTCCATTCGAAAAGGTATTGGGAAAAACAAATGTCATTTACTGGCCGATTGAAGATATCCGGACAATAGACTAGTATTTGAACTGCCGCCGTATTGAAAGTTGTAAACAGATAGGAGGTGGCTGCTTTGACGATCCAATGGTTTCCTGGCCATATGGCCAAGGCTCGCAGAGAGGTCACGGAAAAATTAAAGCTTGTCGATGTCATATTTGAACTGGTGGATGCCAGGATTCCATACTCATCCAGAAATCCAATGATTGATGAAATCATCCAGCATAAGCCAAGAATAGTTTTATTGAACAAAGCAGATATGGCCGACAAAGCTGTCACCGATCAGTGGCTGCGCTATTATCGTGAAAAAGGGATAACTGCACTTGCAATTAATTCACAGGCCGGGACAGGCTTAAAGCAAATTGTCCAGGAATCAAAGGTCCTGCTTAAGGATAAACTTGACCGCTTAAAGTCTAAAGGAGTCAAGCCAAGAGCAATCCGGGCGATGATCGTCGGGATTCCGAACGCAGGGAAATCGACATTGATCAACCGCCTTGCCGGAAAAAATATTGCCCAGACCGGGAACAGGCCGGGTGTGACGAAGGCCCAGCAGTGGATCAAGGTAGGAAAAGAACTTGAACTCCTTGATACTCCAGGAATCCTCTGGCCAAAATTTGAGGATCAGGAAGTAGGGACTAAGCTCGCGATAACAGGGGCAATCAAGGATACCATTCTCAATCTTCAGGATTTAACCGTATATGCATTAAGGTTCCTGGAAAAGCAATACCCTGAGCGGCTGCAGGAAAGGTACAAGCTTTCCTCGCTCCCTGAGGATATTGTTGAACTTTTCGACGAGATTGGCGATTTCCGGGGCTGCAAAATGGCTGGCGGTTATGTTGACTATGACAAAGTGGCTGAACTGGTAATCAGGGAAATACGCACTGAAAAATTAGGTCCTCTTTCCTTTGAAAGACCTCAAGACCTGTTGAATGAAGATGCAGATAAACAAGAAGAAAATTGAAGGTCCTGATTTCAGGACCTTTATTTTTCTTTCTTCTTGCCGATACATAATAAAGAACATAACTAGGGGAAATTGGATATGGAAAAATGGACAATTGGCGAAATTGATCAGGTGCTATTCAGTAAAGAGAAAGTGGATAGGGAATTCATTGAGGAATTAAAAAAAGACAACCGCAAAGGTGTTCAAAAACTCATCATGAAATGGGAGAAGCAAGAAGCGCAAAAAGAACTGATCCACAGGCAGTTCGTTGAGATGACATCTTTTGAAAGGAAGTATCGGTCCCAGGGTTTCAGGTTTCTTGCCGGTATTGATGAAGCCGGCCGCGGACCGCTAGCTGGCCCGGTTGTAGCTGGGGCAGTCATCCTGCCGGAGGATTTTTACCTTCCGGGCCTCAATGATTCTAAGAAACTGACAGAAGCGAAAAGGGAAGAATATTTTAAAATCATTAATGACCAAGCTCTTGCTGTCGGTATTGGAATCATCGAAGCTGCCGAAATAGATGAAATCAATATTCTTGAGGCGAGTAAAAAAGCGATGCTCCATGCGGCAGCCCAATTGGAAATTAATCCTGATTTTCTATTGATTGATGCAGTCAAGCTGGTGACACCTTATCCCTTTGAAGCATTAATCAAAGGAGATGCCAGAAGCATCTCCATAGCCGCGGCTTCGGTCATTGCAAAGGTGACAAGGGACCGGCTGATGAAGGAGCTGGGTCTTCGATTCCCGCAATATGGCTTTCAGGCAAATATGGGTTATGGAACTGCTGAGCATTTGAATGCCCTGAGAGAACACGGCGTTACAGACCATCACCGGAAGACCTTCGCTCCGGTAAGAGAGTGTATTCAGTAGAACTTGGCAAAGCGGGTGAACCATGGAAACAGGAGCGCTTAAAAGTTTATTTAACCAAAAGACAACACAGCAAACAAAAATAACCGAATTCCGACCAGGGCAAATCATCAATGGAAAAATCATTAAGCTATACCCTGATCAAGTAGCTGAAGTTCAAATCGGGAACCAAAAAATGGTCGCCCAATTAGAAGTGCCGTTATCTGCAAATGAACGCTATTGGTTTCAGGTTCAGCCAGGAGAAGGAAAGGTCCATTTAAAGCTGATTAGTTCAAGTGCTGAGGAGAAGGGCCAGCCAGGGAACCTGGCCAGGGTCCTGGCTGAATTCGGATTGCAGCCGACAAAGGAAAACCTGGATCTTGTCCGTTTTTTCATCAAGGAACAGCTCCCTGTCAATGGTGAGCTTCTTAAACTCGCGTCAGAATGGTTAAAATCGGCTGAATCCCGGACTGCAGGCCAGGATGCCATAAAGATGCTGCTGACAAGGGGGATGCCTTTAACCAAGACTGCATTTGAGGCCCTTTATACAGCCACGAAGGAACAGTCGCTGGTTATGCTTATGGAACAGCTCGGAAAGTCCCTGGAGGCAGCAGAAGACACGGATACAGTTGCAAGCCTGAAAAAGCTATTGGATGAGATGCTGCCAGCAAACAGGGCTATATCCTCTGCAGCCGCTTTGAACCATCTTGCTTCAGCTTGGCTCGGCAGCAATGGGAAGGAAAGCGAAGCCGCTTTGGGACTGCTTCAACAGTACGGAGCGATTCCGGCAAAAAGCAGTGAAAGCAATGTTTTGCAGCAGCTGTTATCGAATCTTCAAAATTTGGATGTAGAAGAAAAGAATTTGCCAGAAGGATTGAAATTTGTTAAGACTGTCTTAACGCTTATCGAGAAGGGAGACAGTTTCTCCGTACGGCAGATCATGGCAAGCTTCAACCCTGATAAATCATTTCCTGTAAACAATGTCGCAGACTCGCTTCATTTCATTTTTGACAGGACAAATGGAAAGGACACGAATGTGCAAACCGGACTCCTTGCCTTTAAACAGCTATTATCACACGCCAATGTCAACGGTGCGATGTCCTTCATACTTGCGGGGGAAGCAGACTGGGAACAAGCAGGAATAAAACTGCTGGAGGCTGCAGGAAGGCAGCAGCAAGCCCGTACAGGGGGAATGCATGCCCAGCTGTTATCGGAAGCCGCGGGCAAAGCAGAGCCGGCACCTGCACTTCAGGAAAACGGAATCTCACTTCTGTCGGATGCAAGGATAAAAGGATATCTTTCTGCTCTGGGCCTCTCTTACGAACACCATCTTAGTGAAGTCATGAAGGAGGGCGAGGTGGGAAAAGCGCAGGTCCCAGATACACTTAAATCACTGACACTTCGATTGTTGAATGAAAATCCTCCTCAGGCTGTCAAAGACGCTGCAGAGCCGCTGTTAAATAAACTCACAGGCTTCCAGCTGCTGTCGCAGGAAGCAGGCCCAATTCAGCAGCTCGTGGTCCAGGTCCCTTTTATTCTGGGAGGGAAGACAAGTGAACTCTCGATGCAGTGGAGTGGGAAAAGGACTGAAGATGGCAAAATAGACGCTGATTTTTGCCGTGTCCTCTTTTACCTGAAGCTACAGCACCTTGACGATACCATTATCGATATGCAAGTTCAGAATCGAGTCATGAGCATACAGATTTTTAATGATCAACCCGATCTTAAGAAAATGGCCGAACAGATGACGCCGTTATTGAAAAAAAAGTTGGCTGAATTGGATTATCAGCTGTCTGCTGTTCACTTCCATGTCCCAGGGCGATCTAAGGCTGGAAGGAATCAGCGCAGTCTATCAGAATTATATGGGCAAAAAGAATATTATGGAGTGGATATTAAAATATGAAAACTCCTAAGCATACAAGAAAGACAGCTGTTGCTCTGGGGTATAACGCGGGAAGCATGGATGCCCCAAAAGTGATGGCGAAGGGAAAGGGCCTTGTGGCTCAGCAAATCATCGAAAAAGCAAAGGATCATGATATTCCCATCCAGGAAGACCCATCATTGGTTGAAGTATTGTCGCAGCTGGAATTAAATGAGAGAATACCAGAAGAACTGTACCAGGCAGTGGCCGAGGTTTTTTCCTATATCTATCATCTTGACCAGCAAGCAGGGAAACGAAATTAATATTTTCAATCAATAAAAATAGTTTTTCCATCCAGGAATTTCAATGCTAAAAGCCGGGAAAGGTTATCATCCCGGCTTTTTATAATAGCATTCAATCACAATGAAACTTTTTTACAATATTTAAAAACGGGAAATATTTAAATCATAAAGGTAGACAATCAATATTTCATTATATAAAATGAAAGCGCAGTCTATTTTTTAAAAATTTAAATGAATTATATTTTCTACTTAGGAAAACATTTTCAGGCCATAGTCTGGCCATGAAACGATGAAGTTTTTCTAATAGATAGGAGGATGGGAAATGAATGTCCATGAGTATCAAGGAAAAGAAATCCTCAGAAAATATGGGGTAAAAGTACCTAATGGGAAGGTTGCTTTTACAGTTGATGAAGCTGTTGAAGCGGCTAAAGAGCTTGGTACGTCAGTAGTAGTCGTAAAAGCTCAGATCCATGCCGGCGGAAGGGGTAAAGCTGGCGGTGTCAAGGTTGCGAAAAACCTTGACGAAGTGCGTACATATGCTTCCGAAATCCTGGGCAAGACGCTGGTTACTCACCAGACTGGACCAGAAGGCAAGGAAGTAAAACGTCTGTTGATTGAAGAAGGCTGTGACATCAAGAAGGAGTACTACGTAGGTCTTGTACTTGACCGCGCGACTTCACGAGTTGTCCTGATGGCTTCAGAAGAGGGCGGAACGGAAATTGAAGAAGTTGCAGAAGCGAC
The DNA here is from genome assembly GCF_018613355.1 of Bacillus sp. ISL-35. Taxonomy (NCBI): domain Bacteria; kingdom Bacillati; phylum Bacillota; class Bacilli; order Caryophanales; family Bacillaceae; genus Bacillus; species Bacillus sp. ISL-35. Next base: position 43,279 of record NZ_JAGGQK010000020.1, read on the forward strand.
TCCTGAAAAAATCTTCAAAGAAGAAATCGATCCTGTGCTAGGCTTGATGCCATATCAGGCTCGCCGTATCGCTTTCAATATCAACATTCCTAAAGAGCTTGTCAACCAGGCTGTTAAATTCATGATGGGCTTATATACTGCGTATATCGAAAAAGATTGCTCAATCGCTGAAATCAACCCGCTTGTTGTTACAGGTGACGGACAGGTAATGGCTCTTGACGCTAAACTAAACTTCGATGCGAATGCTCTTTATCGTCAGAAGGATGTCCTTGAGTACCGCGACCTGGAAGAAGAGGATCCAAAAGAAATTGAAGCATCCAAGTATGACTTGAGCTATATTTCTTTGGATGGCAACATCGGCTGCATGGTTAACGGTGCCGGACTTGCGATGGCAACAATGGACATCGTCAAGCATTACGGCGGAGACCCTGCCAACTTCCTTGATGTTGGGGGCGGTGCTACTGCAGAGAAAGTAACAGAAGCATTCAAAATCATCCTTTCAGATCCAAATGTTAAGGGTATCTTTGTTAATATCTTCGGCGGCATCATGAAGTGTGATGTCATCGCTACAGGTGTCGTGGAAGCAGCCAAGCAGGTTGGTCTTGAAGTGCCACTTGTCGTCCGCCTGGAAGGTACTAACGTTGATCTTGGAAAACAGATTCTGAACGAATCTGGCTTGAATATCATTGCTGCTGAATCAATGGCAGACGGCGCTGAAAAAATCGTTTCATTAGTTAAGTAGGATCGAAAGGAGAGAATTTGACGTGAGCGTATTCATTAATAAAGATACAAAGGTCATTGTTCAAGGAATTACGGGTTCTACAGCCCTTTTCCATACAAAACAAATGCTTGAATATGGTACAAAAATTGTTGGGGGAACATCTCCTGGCAAGGGCGGTTCAGAAGTAGAAGGCGTTCCTGTATTCAACACAGTAAAAGAAGCTGTTGAAACGACTGGTGCTAACGCGTCTGTTATCTATGTGCCTGCTCCATTCGCAGCAGATGCGATCATTGAAGCTGTAGATGCTGAGCTTGATCTGGCAATCTGTATCACAGAGCATATCCCAGTATTGGATATGGTCAAGGTAAAACGTTATATGGAAGGCAAGAAGACTCGCCTGGTAGGCCCTAACTGCCCTGGTGTCATTACTCCTGACGAGTGCAAGATCGGCATCATGCCTGGTTATATCCATACTAAAGGGCATGTCGGTGTTGTATCACGTTCCGGAACATTGACATACGAAGCTGTACACCAGTTGACTCAGGCTGGAATTGGCCAATCCACAGCTGTAGGTATCGGCGGAGACCCGGTAAACGGAACAAACTTCATCGATGTTCTAAAAGCATTCAATGAAGATCCTGAAACGTACGCTGTTATCATGATTGGTGAGATCGGCGGTACGGCTGAAGAAGAAGCGGCTGAGTGGGTCAAGGCACACATGACCAAACCAGTTGTCGGCTTCATAGGCGGAAGAACGGCTCCTCCAGGAAAGCGCATGGGTCACGCTGGTGCGATCATTTCAGGCGGAAAGGGTACTGCTGACGAAAAGATCCGTGTTATGAACGAATGCGGAATCAAGGTAGCTGATACTCCGTCTGTCATGGGTGAAACGCTGATCGGCGTATTGAAAGAACAAGGATTGTACGATAAGTGCAAAACACACTAATATAATCAAACAGGCAGTCCCTCTGAACAGAGGGGCTGTTTATTAATCCCTGGGGGGAAGAAAATGGACGAATTTAAAAGGAAACTGATTCAGCTTGTCCACAGCAGGCATGCGAGCTGGAAAACAATCTATTCCATCCTGAAATACGATGCATCCAGAAATATTAATGAAGAAACTCAATATGCCTTCAAAAATCAACCTCAAACACAACAACTCCAACGAGACCTTCAGCTCATATCCGTTGATCGACTTCTCTTTCAATACTCCTCACAAAATATCCATCTTATCACCATTTTTGATGCTGAATACCCTGAAAGACTCAAGAATATCTATCAGCCTCCATGGGTCCTTTTTGCTAAAGGTGATCTTTCTCTGCTGAAAATAGACAAAGCCCTGGCTGTAGTTGGCTCCAGGAATGCGACAGACTATGGGTTTAAGTCTATTGATTTCTTGTTTCCTTCATTAATAGAGAAGAATATTATGATTGTAAGCGGGCTTGCAAAAGGGATCGATGCGCATGCCCATAAAACAGCGATCAAACTTGTCGGTAAAACAATCGGAGTCATTGCCGGAGGTTTTCATCATCTATATCCCAGGGAAAATAGCAAGCTGGCAGAATATATGATGGAAAAGCAGCTCGTGGTATCGGAATATCCTCCTTCCACTTACCCGGCAAAATGGCATTTTCCGATGCGAAACAGGATTATCAGCGGCCTTTCAGAGGGTACACTGGTTATTGAGGCAAGAAAGAAGAGCGGTTCATTGATCACCGCAGATTTTGCTTTGAATGATGGTCGGAATGTATTTGCTGTTCCCGGAAGTATTCTGACACCAGATTCAGATGGAGTCCACTATTTGATTCAACAGGGCGCGAAATTGATAAAAAGTCCGGAGGATATCCTGGAGGAACTCGGAAACTAATCTGTAATGATAACAAAAGAATTGTATATAATGCTTAAAAAGCAGGAAGAATTGACGTTTTGGAGCTAAGATCGAACAGTTAAACTTGTTTTGAATTACCCCATTTTGGAAGAAAATTATGAATAAATCTCAGAAATTGCAACAAAAAGGTTGAAATAATTTTCAATCTGTTATACATTTTGCATCAGGTATTTTAAAATCCCCAAATCAGATGAAACCGTTTACTTTTAGGGTAAATTTGACAATTTTAAGATATGTATATAATAATTAATGATAATTTTATACCTCTAAGGAGGACAAATGGATGTCAGATTTTTTAGTAATCGTCGAATCGCCGGCCAAGGCTAAGACGATCGAGCGTTATCTTGGTAAAAAATATAAAGTGAAAGCTTCTATGGGCCATTTGATAGATTTGCCCAAGAGCCAAATGGGAATCGATACAGAAAATAACTATAACCCAAAATACATTACAATCAGGGGCAAGGGTCCCGTACTGAAAGAATTGAAATCTGCCGCTAAAAAGGCAAAGAAAGTCTATCTCGCGGCTGACCCCGACAGAGAAGGGGAAGCGATTGCCTGGCATTTAGCGCAAAGCCTTGAGGTTGATGTTCATTCCGATTGCCGGGTAGTATTCAATGAGATTACGAAGGATGCCATCAAGGAATCGTTCAAACACCCGAGGGCGATCAATATGGACCTGGTAGATGCCCAGCAGGCGCGCCGTGCATTAGACAGGCTGGTAGGATACAATATCAGCCCGCTCCTTTGGAAGAAGGTAAAGAAAGGGCTGAGTGCAGGCCGTGTTCAATCTGTCGCTTTAAGAATGATCATCGACCGCGAAAAAGAAATTGCGGCCTTTGAACCTGAAGAATATTGGACAATCGGTGCTGAATTCCTAAAAGGCAAAAATGCTTTTGAAGCTTCCTTTTATGGAATTGGCAAGGAAAAAGCCGAATTGAAATCTGAGGAAGATGTAAAGAACATCCTCAAGCAAGTGAAGGGGAACAAATTCTCAGTCGATTCAGTGACGAAGAAGGAAAGGAAAAGAAATCCAGCACCACCATTCATCACTTCTTCATTGCAGCAGGAAGCAGCAAGAAAACTTAATTTCCGTGCCAAGAAGACGATGATGCTTGCCCAACAGCTTTATGAAGGAATCGATCTTGGAAAAGAAGGAACAGTCGGTTTGATTACGTATATGAGAACGGACTCTACGAGGATTTCCGAGCTTGCCCAGGGAGAAGCAAAAGAGTATATCATTGGCGAATATGGCGAAAAATTTGTCCAAACCGAGCCGAGAAAAGAGAAGAAACAATCAAACGCTCAAGATGCCCATGAAGCGATCAGGCCAACGAGCACAATGAAAGTTCCGGAGAAGATTAAGGAATTTCTTTCAAGGGACCAGTACAGGCTTTATAAATTGATCTGGGAACGATTCGTAGCCAGCCAGATGGCTTCTGCGATCATGGATACGATGAGCGTTGATTTAAGGAATGGAGATATTACTTTCCGTGCGACCGGATCAAAGGTTAAATTTCCAGGTTTCATGAAGGTGTATGTAGAAGGAACGGATGACCAGGTTGAAGAAAAAGATAAATTCCTTCCTGACCTTAAAGAAGGAGACGAGGTCACCAAGAAAGATATTGAACCGAAACAGCACTTCACCCAGCCGCCTCCAAGGTATACAGAAGCCAGGCTCGTAAGGACGCTAGAAGAAATGGGAATCGGCCGGCCATCAACATATGCGCCAACTCTTGATACAATCCAGAAAAGGGGATATGTATCCCTTGATAATAAGCGGTTTGTACCGACAGAACTTGGCGAGGTCATTCATGAATTAATGATTGAATTCTTCCCGGAGATCCTGGATTTAGAGTTCACAGCTAAAATGGAAGAGAACCTTGACCATGTCGAGGAAGGAAAAATCAATTGGGTCAAGGTCATTGATGATTTTTATCGGGATTTTGAAAAGAGTCTTGAAGTAGCAGAGAAAGAAATGCAGGAAATTGAAATCAAGGATGAACCTGCAGGTGAGGATTGTGAACAATGCGGCTCGCCAATGGTCTTTAAGATGGGTCGTTACGGAAAGTTCATGGCTTGCAGCAATTTCCCTGAATGCCGGAACACGAAGGCAATTGTCAAGGATATAGGTGTCAAGTGCCCGAAATGCGAAGAGGGGAACATCATCGAACGAAAAAGCAAGAAACGCCGCATTTTCTACGGCTGTGACCGCTATCCTGAGTGTGACTTCCTATCATGGGACAAACCACTTGCACGGAAATGCCCGAAATGCGAAAATATGCTTGTCGAGAAGAAGCTTAAAAAGGGTGTCCAGGTTCAGTGTACAGAATGTGATTTCAAAGAAGAACCACAAAGCTAGAGTGAGCCATGGGCTCACTCTTTATGTTTGTAAAGAAGTTGCAAAGCGCCTTCACTGCCATGCCCTCCAGTGCTTGTGAGGGCTGATCAAGGCGCTTCCGCTTTTCTAAAAAATGAAACTTTTTTCTTTCTTTTTCGTAAAGAAAAGTGCAAAATGATACAGGTGTCAGGGAAAAGTAAGTAAGATGAGTATATAATAGAAGCTTTATGTAAAGGCAGATGGTATAATAAGCTTTTTGATAATGCTGTTCATGCGACTTTGCCTGATCTAGGAGCATTACATACTGTCTAAAAATGGTTTTTCACTAATTGATGACTTTTAATAGCAATGGAGGAAATAGATATGACAGAAGCAACAGTAAATGTCATTGGTGCCGGTCTTGCCGGAAGTGAAGCTGCCTGGCAGCTTGCCGAGAGAGGCATCAAAGTCAACCTATATGAAATGAGGCCGGTGAAGCAGACACCTGCCCACCATACCGATAAATTTGCCGAGCTGGTTTGCAGTAATTCTTTACGGGCGAATACATTGACAAATGCCGTAGGAGTATTAAAGGAAGAAATGAGAATGCTAAATTCTGTCATCATCGGAGCTGCAGACGCATGTGCTGTTCCAGCTGGCGGTGCTCTGGCTGTCGACCGGCATGAATTTGCTGCTCACGTAACGAATTCTGTAAAAGAGCATCCGAACGTAACGGTCATTAATGAAGAAATCACTGAAATTCCTGAAGGGCCTACCGTCATTGCCACCGGGCCATTGACAAGCCAAGCATTGTCCGAGCAATTGAAGCAGCTTACTGGGGAAGAATATCTATACTTTTATGATGCGGCTGCACCGATCCTCGAAAAGGAAAGCATCGATATGGATAAAGTCTACCTGAAATCCAGATATGATAAAGGCGAAGCTGCCTACCTTAACTGTCCAATGACAGAAGAAGAATTCGACAGATTTTACGAAGCGTTAATTACCGCTGAAACTGTTCCGTTGAAGGAATTCGAAAAGGAAGTCTTTTTCGAAGGCTGCATGCCGATTGAGGTTATGGCACAAAGAGGAAGAAAGACGATGCTGTTTGGCCCTATGAAACCAGTAGGTCTAGAGGATCCAAGAACAGGGAAAAGGCCATATGCTGTTGTCCAGCTGCGCCAGGATGATGCTGCGGGCACATTGTACAATATTGTTGGCTTCCAGACACATTTGAAATGGGGTCCGCAAAAAGAAGTGCTAAGGTTAATTCCGGGTCTTGAAAATGCTGAGATCGTCCGTTATGGTGTCATGCACCGCAACACGTTCATCAATTCTCCAAGAGTCCTTAAAGCGACATATCAATTCAGGAATAGAGAGGATTTATTTTTTGCGGGACAGATGACCGGTGTCGAAGGTTATGTAGAATCTGCTGCCAGCGGCTTGATTGCCGGAATCAATGCTGCACGTCTTGTCAAAGGGGAAGAGCCAGTTGAATTCCCGCATGAAACAGCGATGGGCAGTATGGCGAGATATATTACAACAACTAACGCAAAGAATTTCCAGCCGATGAACGCTAACTTTGGTCTTTTCCCTGATCTTCCAGAGAAAATCAAAGCCAAGCAGGAACGTAATGAAAAGCATGCTTCCAGAGCATTGGAAACAATTCAGAAATTTGTGAAAAATTTGTAATTTCTATTGCGAGGGCTATATAAATATGATACTATTTAGTAGCCCTTGTGAGGTGATAAGATGGAAGCAAATGTGAACAATTCTTTAAAGTTGTTTATTGAATATTTACAAATTGAGAAAAACTACTCACAATATACAATTGAACATTATCAACATGATATTAGGGGATTTTTTTTGTTCATGTCTGAACAAGGGCTGACAAGTCTGGATGATGTTGAGTATGCGGACACAAGGATTTACCTGACAAAATTATTTGATCAGCAGCTCTCCAGAAAATCAGTCGCGCGGAAGATTTCCTGCATGCGCAGCTTTTATAAGTTTTTGCTTCGTGAGAAAATGGTCGGTGACAATCCATTTTCGCTTGTATCCATCCCGAAACTGGAAAAGCGGCTGCCGGATTTTTTTTATGAAGAGGAACTATCTCAGCTGTTCAAAGCATGTGAAACCGAAACAGCACTTGGAAAAAGGAACAATGCACTCCTGGAGCTGCTTTATGCAACGGGAATCCGTGTAGGTGAGTGCTGTAAAATACAGGTGAAGGAAGTGGATTTGTCTCTTTCGACTGTTTTGGTTCATGGAAAAAGGAAAAAGGATCGATATGTGCCTTTCGGAAGTTTTGCTCAGGATGCGATTGAAGACTACATAAAGAATGGGAGGCCAGACTTGCTGAACGGCAAGGATGATCATGGCCAATTGTTCGTAAACTTCCGTGGAGGCCCTCTTTCAGACAGAGGGATCAGGGAAATTCTGAACAAACTAATTGAAAAGTCTGCCCTTACCGGTAAAATCCATCCGCATAAATTGCGGCATTCCTTTGCGACACATATGATGAGCAACGGAGCTGATATGAGGACTGTCCAGGAGCTTCTGGGGCATGCCTTCCTGTCTTCGACGCAAGTATATACCCATGTTACAAAGGAACACTTACGCAATATTTATATGTCACACCACCCGAGGGCATAAGCCAAAAGGAGGACGAAAAGATGTCGGAATTCCATGCCACTACGATATTTGCTGTTCAACATAAAGGGCAATGCGCCATGTCAGGCGATGGTCAGGTTACCATGGGCAATGCTGTAGTGATGAAACACACAGCAAAGAAGGTCCGGAAGTTGTTTAATGGTAAAGTAATTGCAGGTTTTGCTGGTTCGGTAGCTGATGCGTTCACCTTGTTTGAAAAGTTCGAAGGCAAGCTGGAGGAATACAACGGCAATCTTCAGAGGGCTGCTGTGGAGCTTGCCAAACAGTGGAGGAGCGACAAAGTCCTCCGACAGCTTGAAGCCATGCTGATCGTAATGAATGAAAGTGGTATGCTTCTCATTTCCGGAACTGGTGAAGTCATCGAACCTGATGACGGCATTCTTGCCATCGGCTCTGGCGGGAATTATGCCTTGTCTGCTGGCCGTGCGTTAAAGCAATATGCTGGGGACCATCTGACAGCTAAAGATATCGCGAAGTCTTCATTGGAAATTGCAGCTGATATTTGTGTCTACACAAACCACAATATCATTGTGGAAGAACTGTAATGATAAAAAGGAGTGATGAGTGTGAAACAAACAACAAATTTAACTCCAAGGCAGATCGTTGAAAAGCTGGACCAGTATATAATCGGACAAAAGGATGCAAAAAAAGCGGTGGCAGTTGCTCTTAGGAACAGGTATCGCCGTGGATTGCTCGCTGAAAATATCAGGGATGAGATCATTCCCAAGAACATCCTGATGATTGGACCCACGGGCGTCGGTAAAACGGAAATTGCCAGAAGGATGGCTAAATTGGTTGGCGCTCCTTTCGTCAAGGTTGAAGCCACCAAATTTACCGAAGTCGGCTATGTGGGCCGTGATGTCGAGTCAATGGTCAGGGATCTGGTCGAAACATCAATCAGACTTGTGAAAGAAGAGAAGATGGAGAAGGTCAAGGAACCAGCGGAAGAGAATGCAAATCGCCGTCTCGTTGAGCTCCTTGTCCCATCAGCGAAAAAATCGGTGAATTATAAAAATCCTTTGGAAATGCTCTTTGGCGGCAGCCAGCAGCAGCCTGAACAAGAAACAAGCCAGTCCGAGGATATGGGATTATTCGAAAAACGGAAAATCATTAAGCAAAGGCTCGAACAAGGAGAGCTTGAAGATGAGCTGGTAACCGTTGAAGTCGAAGAGCAGGCGCCTTCCATGTTTGATATGCTCCAGGGCTCCGGGATGGAACAAATGGGGATGAACATGCAGGATGCATTAAGCGGCCTGATGCCAAAGAAACGGAAGAAACGGAAACTTCCTGTACGTGAGGCAAGGAAATTGCTGATCAACGAGGAAGCGCAAAAGCTGATCGATATGGATGAGGTTACGCAGGAAGCTACATATCGTGCTGAGCAGGCGGGTATCATTTTCATTGATGAAATTGACAAAATCGCCAGCAAGAATTCCGGCGGTTCCAGTGCGGACGTCTCTCGAGAGGGTGTTCAACGAGACATCCTGCCTGTAGTGGAAGGTTCGACGGTCAACACGAAATATGGTCCTGTCAAAACAGATCACATCTTATTCGTCGCTGCAGGTGCCTTCCATATGGCAAAACCGTCTGATCTGATACCGGAACTGCAAGGTCGTTTCCCGATTCGCGTCGAGCTCACCAAGCTGACTGTTGATGATTTCTATCGGATTCTGGTTGAACCAGATAATGCATTGACAAAGCAATATGAAGCTTTATTGGAAACAGAAGGTATACAAATTGAATTTTCTGACGATGCTATTCGTAAGATAGCAGAAGTCGCATTCGAAGTGAATCAGAATACGGATAATATTGGAGCCAGAAGGCTGCAGACGATTCTGGAGAAGCTTCTTGAAGATCTGAGCTTTGAAGCACCAGACATCAATATGGAGAAGGTAGCGATCACTCCGCAATATGTTGAAGAAAAACTGGGCGCTATCTCAAGAAATAAGGATTTAAGCCAGTTCATATTATAATGGTTAACCGTTTTAATGCATACTCAATAGGGTAGACAAATAAAGGCTGCCTATTGTGCTAAAGCATTGAAACAAGCCATTATTAAAATAAACGTTATTTTTGTTTGAAGCAAATAGGAGGAAGAAACAATGGACTTACTATCAAAAACGAGAAAAATTAATGCCCTGCTCCAAAAAGCTGCCGGTAAACCGGTGAACTTCAAAGAAATGTCAGAAACACTAAGTGAAGTAATCGAAGCAAATATCTTTGTTGTCAGCCGCAGAGGGAAGCTGCTAGGCGTCGGAATCAATCAGCAAATTGAAAACGAGCGCATGGTAAAAATGCTTGAAGACCGCCAGTTCCCTGAAGAGTATACAAAGAATCTATTCAACATCCAGGAGACATCTCCGAATTTGGATGTGGACAGTGAGTATACAGCATTCCCTGTTGAAAACAGAGAGTTATTCAAGAATGGATTGACAACAATTGTGCCAATCATCGGCGGCGGCGAGCGACTTGGAACATTAATCCTTGCTCGTCTGGAAGAACAGTTCCATGACGATGATCTTATCCTTGCCGAATACGGCGCAACTGTTGTAGGAATGGAAATCCTGCGTGAAAAGGCTGAAGAGATCGAGGATGAAGCACGAAGCAAAGCTGTCGTCCAGATGGCAATCAGCTCACTATCGTACAGCGAACTTGAAGCAATCGAGCACATCTTTGAAGAACTTAACGGAAAAGAAGGCTTGCTTGTTGCATCAAAAATCGCAGACAGAGTCGGCATCACTCGTTCTGTCATCGTAAACGCATTGCGTAAGCTGGAAAGCGCCGGCGTCATTGAATCCCGTTCTTTAGGTATGAAAGGAACATACATTAAAGTATTGAACGATAAGTTCTTGTTTGAGCTAGAAAAACTTAAAAATAACTAAAAGAAAAATCCGCTGACCTCAGCGGATTTTTTTTGGTCTTATTTGGTGAGTCATGATCTAAGCAACCATTGAAATATTACAAAAAGATTGCGGCTTTTTTACACGGGTGCATTCATGGATTGTATTTCTACAGGAAAAAATAAAGAAAATAATGGAAAATAAATAATTACTTATGGGTATTTTAACCCGACTGCGTAACTTTTAAGGAATATTATTTAATGCTTTTTTCCTGGTTAACTAATAAAACTTTACAAAAAAATGGGTGGTTTTTTAAAAAATATAAATAAAAGTAAACACATAGGTCTTTTGTCCTGTTTTGTAAAATGAGCAATATGCATGATAAAAATTAACTGAAAGTACATAGACAGATTATTTCAGATTCTTTACAATTAGTGATAGATTGACGAAATTCACCAAGGAATTACAAATTTCAGCAAAATCATCCTGTTTTGTAAATGAGAGGTGCAAAAATGAAATTGTTTTCAAATACGGTATCGACGCTGGAACATGCGCTAAACTACTCTTCTGCAAAGCAGAAAGTTATTTCGCAAAATATTGCCAATGTTGATACGCCTAACTATAAAGCGAAGGATGTGTCTTTCAAAGCGGTATTTCAGGATGTTATGGGGCAATCCTTTCAAGCGCATAAATCGGACTTACGACATTATGACTTCACCAGCAGACCAAGCCGTATGCCGGGAGTCATCAATAAACCAAACGTCAATTATAACGAGAATGGGAATAGCGTTGATTTGGATAAAGAAATGGCCGATATGGCAACAAACCAAATTTACTATAATGCGCTGACTGAGAGGATCAATGGGAAATTCAATACGCTCCAATCCGTCATAAGGGGAGGCAAGTAGGAATGACAATCTTTCATAGCATGGATACGACAGCATCTGCGTTAACTGCGCAGCGTCTAAGAATGGACGTCATCTCCTCCAATATGGCGAATGTCGATTCCACAAGAGGTGTGAATGGAGAGCCTTATCGCAGGAAGATGGTTGTCATGCAGCCAAAGGAAGGAAGCTTCTCTTCATTCCTAAATAAAGCCATGGGAAAAACGGACGGATCAGGAGCTGGAAATGGAGTTAAAGTAACAAGAATCATAGAGGACAGAGAAAATCCTCTCAAAATGGTATATGATCCAGAGCATCCCGATGCTGATGCAGATGGCTACGTTGCATATCCTAATGTGGACCCTTTAAGGGAGATGGTGGACTTAATAAGTGCCACTCGTTCGTATGAAGCAAACGTTACAGTTTTCAACGCCTCAAAGGGCATGATGATGAAAGCACTTGAAATTGGAAAGTAAGGAGATAACTAAATGAATACAGCTGGGATCAATTCGGTAACCCAAATGGTCAAGCCTTTTGAAACAAAAGGGTCTGCTCCCACACCTACACCATACGAAGCGCAGAAAAGTTTTTCGTCCGTACTTAAGCAATCAATTGAAAATTTAAATGAAACTCAGCTTCAATCCGATGTGCTGACCGAAAAACTTGCTCGTGGAGAAAATATTGACCTTCACCAGGTGATGATCGCAAGCCAAAAGGCGAGCATTACACTGCAGGCAACCATGGAAGTCAGAAATAAAGTGATCGAAGCATATCAAGAAATGATGAGAATGCAAGTTTAATATTATTGGCTAAAAACTAAGATTAGATCGGTTATTAGCTGTATAAAAAGAAGAGACATAATAACCGGGGGATTGAAATGAAAGAAACCGTTCAAAAGTATATACATACAATGAAGGATTTCTGGCAAGGGCGCACCAGAAAACAAAAAATAAGTATTGGGGCGTCTATTTTCTTTATTTTGACCGTTGCCGTCCTAACCGCTTTTTTGGCCACAAGGACTTCCCTAGTGCCGCTTTATAGCAATCTATCACCCGCCGAGACGGGAACAATCAAAGAAAGTCTTGATGCCAGGGGCATTAAATCAGAAATAACGGATGGCGGAAAAACCATTATGGTTCCCGAAGAGTCAGTCGATAGCTTGAAAGTAGAGCTGGCCGCTGAAGGGATTCCGAAGTCGGGCAGTATCGATTATTCATTCTTTAGCCAGAACGCAGGCATGGGCATGACAGATAACGAGTTCAATGTACTGAAGCTTGAAGCCATGCAGACGGAATTGGCCAATTTGATGAAAGGAATCGATGGAGTCAATGATGCCAAGGTAATGATCAACCTTCCTGAAAAAGGAATATTTGTCAGTGATAATGAGGAGCCGGCTTCGGCATCCATCGTGCTCAACACCAGTCCGGGTTATCAATTTAAGGATGAACAGATCACTGCTCTTTACCATCTGGTAGCAAAAAGTGTTCCGAATCTTCCTACTGATAATATCGTCATCATGAATCAGTTTTTTGAGTACTTTGATTTAAAAAATGAAAAAAATTCCAGTGGCGCTACATTCGCCTCACAGCATGAAATTAAACAAGAGATTGAAAGAGATGTTCAGAGACAAGTCCAAAATATGCTCGGAACGCTAATGGGTCATGATAAAGTCGTTGTTTCAGTAACTGCCGATATTGACTTTACCCAGGAAAACAGGGAAGAAAACCTCGTTGAGCCTGTTGATAAAGAAAATATGGAAGGAATCGCAATCAGTGCCCAGCGGATTACAGAGACATTTACGGGTAATGCTGATCAGGCTGGAGGGATTCCTGAAGGAGGCAATCCTGGAGAAACGACTGGTTCCCAATACCTTGAGGGAGCGACCGGGAACGGTGACTATGAACGAGTGGAAGAAACCATTAATAATGAAGTAAGCAGGATCCGTAAAGAAATAACAGAAAGCCCGTACAAGGTGAGGGATTTGGGAATCCAGGTAATGGTTGAACCTCCGACTCCTGATGACCCTAATTCATTGCCTCAGGAAAGAAGAGAAGATATAACCAAAATCCTCGGTACGATTATCAGGACAACTATTGATAAAGATGCTCTTGGAACAGAGTTGACTGATGAGGTGATTGAGGACAAGGTTGTCGTTTCTGTCCAGCCGTTCAACGGAAAGGTCACATTCGATAATCAGGTTGTTGAAAAACTGCCTTGGTGGGTATACCTCATCGGCGGATTGCTGCTGGCGGTAATTGTCGTCCTGCTGCTGTTATTCATGAGATCAAGAAAGAACAAAGTGGAAGAAGAAGAGTATGTCATGGAAGAAAAGTATGAACCAATTCGTGTTCCTGATGTGAACAAGGAATTTGAAACAGAAGGCACAATGAAGAAAAAACAGCTGGAAAAAATGGCGAAAGAAAAGCCAGAGGATTTCGCAAAGCTATTGCGGACATGGATTTCTGAGGATTAGGAGGGGGACCAACAGTGAGGAAAGACCAAAAAGAATTAACTGGAAAACAGAAGGCAGCCATCCTCCTGATCTCGCTTGGACCAGATGTTTCTGCTTCGGTATACAAGCATCTAAGTGAAGAAGAAATCGAGAAGCTTACACTTGAAATCTCAGGTGTGAAAAAAGTGGACTCCATGGCAAAGGAAGAAATTCTTGAAGAGTTTCACAGCATTGCGCTGGCGCAGGATTACATCACCCAGGGCGGAATCGGATATGCGAAAACGGTATTGGAAAAAGCATTAGGAACCGATCAGGCAGCGGTAATCATCAATAGATTGACTTCATCACTGCAAGTAAGGCCGTTTGATTTTGCGAGAAAAGCGGATGCTGGCCAGATTCTCAATTTCATCCAAAATGAGCATCCGCAAACGATCGCACTGATCCTTTCTTATTTGGACTCCGCACAGGCCGGACAGATCTTATCTGAACTGCCGCAGGAAGTACAGGCGGATATTGCCCGTCGTATTGCAGTGATGGACAGTACCTCACCGGAAATCATTAATGAGGTAGAGCAAATCCTTGAAAGAAAGCTGTCAGCTACTGTCACTCAGGATTATACTCAAACCGGCGGAATCGAGGCTGTTGTTGATGTATTGAACGGTGTAGACCGTGCAACCGAGCGCACAATTCTCGATGCACTGGAAATCCAGGACCCTGAACTGGCTGAGGAAATCAAAAAGCGGATGTTCGTATTTGAAGATATTGTCACTCTTGATAACCGGGCGATCCAGCGTGTTATCCGCGATTGTGAAAATGAAGATCTTATGCTTGCTCTTAAGGTATCAAGTGATGAGGTCAAGGAGATTGTCTTCAAAAATATGTCTAAACGGATGATGGAAACCTTCCAGGATGAAATGGAATTCATGGGCCCTGTAAGGCTGCGTGATGTGGAAGAGGCTCAATCAAGGATTGTTGCCATCATTCGCCGCCTGGAGGAAGCCGGTGAAATCGTCATTGCCCGTGGCGGAGGGGATGATATCATTGTCTAGGCTAATCAAATCACAATTCACCACTGCTTTGACAACAGAAAAGAAAGTCATTTCCATCAGGATGCTGGAAACTTCCGCAGAAGCAGAAACTGCTTCGCCTGTCTTCACTCATACAGAGGATGAGAGGAAGAGAATCCTGGACAACGCTGTGATGGAAGCAAATCGTATTGTTTCGAAGGCGATAGAGGAAGCCGATTTTATCAGGAGGCAGGTTGCATCCGAAAAGCAGGATTGGGAACAGCAAAAAGATATTTTGGCTGAGGAATCCAGGCAATCGGGTTTTGAACAGGGATATCAAGATGGCAGACATCAAGGGTACGAAGAATACCGTCAGGCAATAATGTTTGCACAAGAAACGGTGGATGCGGCGAAACAGGATTACCAGAACCATATCGACTCTTCGGAAAAAGTGATTCTCGACCTTGGGGTGAAAATCGCAGGAAAGATCATTGGAGAAAAATTGGCCGCTGATGAAGGGTTCCTTCCGCTTGTTAAAAGAGCATTGAAAAATGCAAGGGATTATAAGGACATTCAGCTACATGTCCATCCAAACCACTATCAGGAATTGCTTGCTCACAAAGAGGAATTGATCGCTATTTTTCCAAAAGAGATTGTGTTCTACATCTATCCGGATGAGGAACTGGAAGAAACGGCCTGCCTGATCGAATCTGAAAATGGCAGGATTGATGCTAGTGTGGACAGCCAGTTGGAAGAAATCAAAAATAAACTGTTCGAGATTCTGGAGAGTGAACTATAGTGAAGGCTGAGGATTTATTGCATCATGTCGACTCTTTGGATAGCTTCAAGCGTTTCGGCAGGATCAAGCGGGTAGTTGGCTTGATGATCGAATCTCAAGGTCCGGAAAGTTCAATTGGGGATGTTTGTTTCATCCATGTAGGCACAAAGAAGAAACGGAAGATCCAGGCTGAGGTCGTCGGATTTAAAGATGAAAATGTCATTCTGATGCCTTATACATCTCTTCATGATATCTCGCCTGGAAGTCTCGTGGAAACTACTATGAAACCACTTGAAATAAAAGCCGGTCCAGGTTTGATTGGGAAAATCGTTGATTCTCTGGGAGTCCCATTGGATCAATCCAGTCTCCCGAAAGGACTTGCATCGGTTCCAACAGAGCAAGATCCACCCAACCCTTTGAGCAGGCCGCCAATCTCAGAACCAATCGAAGTTGGAGTCAGGATGATTGACAGTCTGCTGACAGTTGGCAATGGCCAGCGTGTTGGGATATTTGCGGGTAGTGGTGTGGGGAAAAGTACTTTGCTGGGAATGATTGCGCGAAACACTACCGCAGACCTGAATGTCATCGGGCTGATTGGAGAACGTGGAAGAGAAGTAAGGGAGTTCATTGAACGCGATTTAGGGCCTGAAGGTTTAAAGCGTTCGATTGTCGTTGTCGCAACATCAGATCAACCGGCATTGATGCGGATCAAAGGGGCTTATACGGCAACCGCGATCGCAGAATATTTTCGCGATAAAGGCCTGAATGTCATGCTCATGATGGATTCTGTAACGCGAGTCGCGATGGCGCAGCGTGAAGTTGGTCTGGCTGTTGGCGAGCCTCCAACGACCAAAGGTTACACTCCATCGGTGTTCGCGATCCTATCAAGGCTTCTCGAAAGAACAGGTACCAATGAATTTGGGTCGATCACTGGCTTCTACACTGTCCTTGTCGATGGAGATGATATGAATGAGCCTATTGCAGATACAGTTCGGGGAATCCTGGATGGCCATTTTGTACTGGACAGGGACTTGGCCAATAAAGGACAATACCCTGCAGTGAATGTCCTGAAAAGTATCAGCAGGATCATGAACAATATTGTCAGCGATGATCATGTAAAGGCAGCTGAGAGATTGAGGGAATTATTAAGCACCTATATGAACTCTGAAGATTTGATCAATATAGGGGCCTATAAGAAAGGCACGTCTGCGGAAATCGATGAAGCCATTATGAAGTACCCTCAAATACTGAATTTCTTGAAGCAGAGTACAAATGAAAAGGTCTCGATCAATGAGAGTGTAGAGGCTCTATTGCAGCTAGTAAGGAAAGGTTGATCGTTCGATGCGTTATCAATACAAATTTGATAAAATCCTTTCTCTCAAGTCAAGAGAAATGGACGAGGCACAAGTCGTTTACCAAGAATCAGTCAAAAAGTTCGAAGATGCGGCTGAAAGACTTTATGAGCTTTTAAAGAAAAAAGAAGATCTTGAGAGCTTCCAATCTGACAGGCTTCTCGGTGGTTTGCCGGTACAGGAAATACGTCACCATCAACAATTTATCGGCAATCTGGAAAAATCGATTGCGCATTATCAAAAAGTTGTGATGAACGCGAGGAATATAATGAACTTTCAGCAAATGCAACTGATGGAAAAGAACAAGGAAGTCAAAAAGTACGAAAAAATCAAAGAGAAAGACCATCTCCAGTTTCTTGCGAATGAAAAGTATGCGGAGAGCAGGATGATGGACGAAGTCTCGATTCAGCAATACATGAACCGGGAAATTAGGTGATTAAATGGCGGAGAACATGGAGGAAAAAGAAAACCAGCGTGAGAGTAAGTTCCAGGGTTTTTTGCTCGTAGTAGCAATACCGATTCTATTTGCGATTGTTGTGGCTTTGGTTGCCCTTTCCTTTCTAGGAATCAATATTTTTGAAACAGCAAAGGATATCGGCGGCAGGGTCCCATTCCTATCAGAAATCGTGAAAGAAGATAAGCAGCCATCCGTTGAGGAGTTCCAAAAGAATATCGTCAGTCTGGAGGCAGAGATAAAGGACCGTGAAGCTAAAGTGGAACAGCTTCAGTCCAAAGTCGACAGCAAGGATACACAGTTGAAAAGAATTGAACTCGAGAAAGCCCAGCTTCAGGCGCAGATAGAGGAATTGACTGCAATCCAGGAAGAAAACAAACGAGCATTCCGGGAAATTGTCAAGACGTATGAAACGATGTCAGCCAAAAGCGCTGCTCCGATTATTTCTAAAATGGAATCAGATGAAGCGGTAAAGATCCTGACAAATATCAAACCAGAATCACTTGCTGCAATCATGGAAAAGCTTCCGGCAGATGTAGCAGCAAGATATACGGAATTATTGACGAACGAAACGGAAAGCAATTAGAGAGTTGCATTTTTGAAAGGGGGTGAAAAGATGGAAATTGGAGGCCTTGGATTCTTTAATAGTGTCGCAGCTGTGAAACAGCCTGCATTCGGCAAGAGTGAAATGGAAGGCGGTTTTGCTGGCATGATGGCAATGGTCCTTTCTGGAGCAAATGGCGCAAAGACTGCTGAAACACCAGGACAAGATACTAAAGCATTAGAGAGTCTGGCAGATTTGGCTGGCTTTTTAAACACTGAGGACCTGTTGGATTTGGAAGATGGACTGAAGCTGATGGAATCGCTTATGACAGATTCAGAAAATCTTTTAGGCCAGGCTCTTTCCCATTTAGGAATCAGCATGGATCAAGTTCAGCTGCTTCTTCAGAAATGGTCTGGGATCAATGAGGGAAGGAAAGATAATCTTCCTGAAGATGAATTGCTGGCGTCACTTGCCGCTATCCTGGCTGGAATCGCAAATTTGCCAAAAAATGAACTCGCCGCCAGGCTTGATACCAATGATGTTGAAACCATCAAGGCTCTAAAGCTGTATGAGCTGATGTCCAAGTATGCTGATGGCTATGAATCTAAGAGCGCAGCATCACTGAAGGAGACGGTGCAGAAACTTGAGGAAACTTTGACTAGCCTTTTAAAACCTGATAACCGAAGTGGTCAAAGTGAGTATATACAAACTCGATTTACCCAGTTAGCAAGAGAGTTAAACCTGTTAAATGCGAAAAAAACAAATTTTACAGAAGTTAATAGTTTAGCAGATACAGAACCGTCCATTAAGACGGATGGGCAAACGGGGGCTGTTACATTTCTCCCTCAAATGGGAAGGGCAGAGCAGCTGACATTAATGATGAATAGTCCTGAAAGACCCGTTTCAGCAGAGCAATTAATGAAACAATTCGAAGCCATTCTCTCAAAATCTCAATTCATGAATAGCGGCGGAACACAAAAGCTTTTCATAAAATTGTTTCCCGAGCACCTGGGCAGCATTCGGGTAGAGTTATTCCAAAAAGACCAGACAATGATGGCCAGGATCATTACTACTTCCGGCACTGCAAAAGAAACATTGGAATCCCATATTAACGGTCTCAAACAGGCTTTCGCTGCACAAAACCTTTCAGTCGAGAGAATCGAAGTTTCCCAGCAGCAGGCACAACAAGAGCGGTTCTTGAATAGAGATTCCCAGCAGCAGGAAAGACAGCAGGACAACAGGGAACGTGAAAAGAAAGAAGATCAAGGGGATTTTACCCTAACCTTCGAGGAAGCACTGCTAAATACTGAAGCATAGGAGCAAGACAATGGTGAACTCAATCAATTCTTCTTATCTGCTATCGAATCTTCAAAAGGACAGGAAAGCCGGTTCAGACATTCTTGGGAAAGATGATTTTTTGAAAATCCTCATGACCCAGCTTCAGAACCAGGATCCTATGAATCCGATGCAGGATAAGGACTTTATAGCGCAAATGGCAACATTCTCGACACTTGAGCAAATAACGAATATGGGAAAATCTATCGACCGTTTTGTTCAGGCAGAGCAGCAAAACAAGATGATCTCCTACAGTCAGTTTGTAGGCAAGGAGGTTACCTGGCATAAGATTGACACTGCCGACGGCCAGGAAACGATTCAACAAGGAAATGGAAAGGTCGCCTCTGTCCAGTTCAAGGAAGATACCGTTTCGTTTATTCTTGAGGATGGCACTGTCCTGGAACCTGCTAACATTTCCCAGATCAATGAGCTATCAAGTGAAAACCATATGCTGCAGGCGAGCATGCTGATTGGTAAATCTGTTACCTATCTAGATGAAAATAAACAAGAGAAATCAGCTAATGTCCTGTCTGTTTCATTTAAAAATGGAAAGACATCCTATTTACTGGATGATGAGAATAAAACAAGCATCATTTCTTCACAGATCACCAAAATTCAATGACCTAAGGAAGTGAGGTAATGGATAAAACAAATTTTCGTCCAATTCATTCACTGCCTGTTAACAGGACAAACCAAAAACCTGTGAAAGCCAACAACTTTACGCAAACACCTTTTTCCTTGCAATTGCAAAATGCCATCCAATCGAAGAATGGACTGACCATTAGCAAGCATGCAACTGAACGCTTGGAGCAGCGGGGAATAAGCATTTCCCAGGAGCGCTGGAACAGGATTGAGGAAAAAGTCAGTCAGGCGAAGGCCAAGGGCGTGAGTGATTCGCTTGTCCTGCTGAAAGACGCAGCGCTGATTGTCAGTGCGAAAAACAACACCGTCATCACTGCGATGGGCAGGCAGGAAGCGGCAGAACAAATTTTCACCAATATTAATGGAACGATTGTTATGGAAAATTAAAAATACTAAATGGCTGGACCTTCACGGAGGCCTGGGCTGTGGACCGATTGAAGCAGCCCCTAAATCGAAAGGAGTTTTACAAGTTATGCTTCGTTCAATGTACTCAGGAATCAGCGGAATGAAAAATTTCCAGACTAAGCTTGATGTCATCGGCAACAACATCGCCAATGTAAATACATACGGCTTCAAAAAAGGCCGTGTCACTTTTAAAGATACAATGAATCAAACCATCTCTGGAGCAAGTGCTGCGACACAGAATAAAGGCGGAAAGAACCCGATGCAGGTAGGCCTTGGTTCTACAATCGCAAGTATTGACATGATCGATACCCAGTCAAGCCTGCAAACTACAGGCCGTGCGCTTGACCTTGCCATATCGGGAGATGGCTACTTTGTAGTAAAACAGGGACAATCACAGATGTATACACGTGCCGGAAACTTCTATCTGGATGATAATGGGACGCTTGTTACCGGGGATGGATTGAAGGTACAATCATTGAATAATGGAGTTCTTGAAGACATTACAGTTAACGTAAATGCCTTGTTACCGGCCAAGGTTACGACCGAGTTGGAGATGAAAGGAAACCTACCAAAGGACGCGAAAGGTTCATCTGAACTGCTTCAGCAATTAAAGGTGGTGGATAATGACGGAATAGAACATGTGATTGACATGACCATCTCTCCAATTAATGCATCTACTGGTGACTGGAAATTGTCATTTGTTGATAAATCATTGCCTGTTGATCCAAACAATCCTAATGCCAATATAGAAGAAGTGGATATTAAAATTCCAACAGATGATATCGAAAATGCAGATCTGCTAATTAATAAAGGAGGAGTAGCAACCGTATTCAAAGTGGCTATTCCACTGGAAAATCTGACTATTGATGGTGGCAGCCTTGACGCAAACGCCTACCCTGACGGCAACACCCAGGGTGCTCTGGAAAGCTTCAACATCGGCTCAACTGGTGAAATCAATGGAGTATTCTCGAATGGATTAGTCCTCACGCTTGGACAACTTGCGCTTGCTAAATTCAGCAATCCGTCAGGTCTTTCCAAGGTAGGGAATAATACATTACAGGAATCAGTTAACTCTGGAACAGCCAATATTAATGTTCCTGGAGAAGGCAGGGGATCCATCGCAGCTGGGGCACTTGAAATGTCCAATGTAGACCTTTCTGAAGAATTCACGGAAATGATCACGGCTCAGCGTGGTTTCCAGGCAAATACAAGAATCATTACTACATCAGATGAAATCCTCCAGGAGCTCGTGAACTTAAAACGATAGATTAAGAGAGGAGCAGGGCTGAAAGGGTCATCCTTTTAGCCCCTGTGGATAATAGTGATAAAAGTAACGAAATTAAATGGTAAATCGTTCAGGATTAATTCATTATTTATTGAGACTATTGAGGCCTTTCCGGACACAACGATCACGCTGGCCAATGGCCGGAAGTATGTAGTCAGGGAAAGTGAAAATGAAGTAGCGATTTTAATCAAGGAATATTACCAGAGTATCGGCCTTCTCGGAGGTCGGTTGTTGGAGGAACTGGATCATGAAGAATAATAAACTGGTCATGATTATGACAGTCATGCTGGTAGCCATCCTGCTCGTAGGAACAGTCGCAGTTGTAGCGGTGATGAAGCTAAAAGCTGGTGATGGTGAAAAGGAACCAAGTATTGAAGAGGTGCTGGAAGCTTCGGTAGATATACCGGAGGTAACGACGAACCTAGCTTCAAATGATTTCATCAAAATTTCATTCAAAATTGAAACAGATGGTAAAAAAGCAAAAGAAGAACTAGAGAAGAGAGATTTCCAGGTTAAGAACCTGATTATCTATGAACTATCCGAGAAAAAGGCTGAAGAACTGCAAGGCAAGGAAGGCAAGATGAACCTCGAAGAAACTCTCAAAGTGAAGTTGAATGACCTGATGCAGGATGGAAAAATCAAGAAGGTCTACATAACAGGTTCTCTCCTCCAGTAACAGAATGAATCTTATTACCGTAAACGTATGGAGGTGAAGAGAATGTCGGGAGAGGTATTATCACAAAATGAAATAGATGCTTTGTTGTCCGCCCTGTCTACAGGAGAAATGGATGCCGATGAATTAAAGAAGGAACAGGTAGAAAAAAGAGTCAAAGTATATGATTTCAGGAGGGCATTGCGTTTCTCTAAGGATCAAATCCGCAGCCTGACCCGAATTCATGAAAACTTTGCCAGGCTGCTGACAACTTTTTTCTCAGCTCAGCTAAGGACATATGTCAATATTAGCGTGGCTTCAGCTGACCAGATACCTTATGAAGAATTCATTCGGTCTATACCAAAGATTACGATATTAAATGTGTTTGATGTAGAACCGCTTGAAGGCAGGATCCTCATGGAAGTCAATCCGAACATTGCTTATGCCATGATGGACCGTCTGCTAGGCGGCAGGGGGACAAGCCACAACAAAGTTGACAGTTTGACAGAAATTGAGACAAAGATCATGTCAAATATGTTTGAGAAAGCTTTTGAAAATTTCAGGGAGGCATGGGGGTCGATTTCGGATATCGATCCGCAGCTTTCGGAATTTGAAATCAATCCGCAATTCTTGCAGATGGTTTCTCCAAATGAAACTGTCGTAGTCATCTCTTTGAATACGACGATCGGGGAAGCGAGCGGAATGATCAATATATGTATACCGCATGTAGTCCTGGAACCGATCATTCCTAAATTGTCAGTGAAATATTGGATGCAATCGGATAAGAAACAAAGCTTGCCAATTGAAAATTCAGTACTGCAGAGTGAAATCCAAAAGGCTGATGTTTCAATTACAGCAGAAATAGGGTCGTCTGAAATTTCGATCCAGGATTTTCTTATGCTTGATATCGGCGATGTAATTGAATTGAATCAGCAGATAGACCAGCCTTTACTGATAAAAGTCGGAGATATCCCTAAATTTGTAGGACAGCCAGGGAAATTGAACAAGAAGTTAGCCATTCAAGTGTTTGATACATTTAAGGGGGGAGACGATGATGGTGAGCGATGACATGTTATCTCAAGATGAAATTGATGCGCTTCTAAGAGGGACTTCTGATGAGGCGGAAGAAACAGAAAACGTGATTGATGTAGATGACTATTTTTCTTTTATGGAGAGAGATGCCCTCGGTGAAATAGGGAATATTTCATTCGGCAGCTCTGCTACAGCATTATCCACTCTGCTGAACCAAAAGGTTGAAATCAATACACCTACGGTTACAGTTGTGCACAAGTCCAAACTGGAAGATGAATTCCCGGATCCGTATGTGGCGGTCCAAGTGCATTATACAGAGGGATTCATCGGCAGCAATATGCTTGTGATCCAGCAAAATGACGCAGCGATCATCGCCGACTTAATGCTGGGCGGCGATGGAATGAATCCAAGGGAACTGCTTGATGAAATCCAGCTTAGTGCAGTTCAAGAGGCGATGAACCAGATGATGGGTTCGGCGGCAACCTCAATGTCAACTGTATTTAGCAAGAGGGTCGATATTTCGCCTCCAAATATCAATCTATTGAATGTGGTTGAAGGGGAAGGAACAGAATCGATTCCTGAAGATGATATTTTAGTTAAGGTATCATTCTCTTTAAAAATTGGCAGTTTAATTGATTCAAACATCATGCAGCTTTTGCCGGTAACCTTCGCGAAAAGTCTTGTTGATGAATTATTGAATCCAGGGGGATCAGGAGCGGTCCAGCAGGAAGAGGCTGTGCCTCAAACACCGCAGGCCAACCAGGCTGCCACAGAACAAAACAATCCTTATGAACAAGGGCAGCAGCAAAATACTGTTCAACACCAAGGTTTCCAGCAGCCGGAATATCAGCCGCAGCCGGAGCAGGTTTATTATCAGCCTCAGGCACAGCAAAATATCCCGCAAGGATATGGATATAATCCTCAGCCGATGCAGCAGGGGCCGCAGCATTATGGCGGCAATGTGATGGCCGGAAGCCAGCCGACAGTCCAGCCGGCAGTCTTCTCCAGTTTCGAGAATGTTCAAGGGCAGCAGGCTGAAACAAAGAACCTGAATATGCTGCTTGATATTCCGTTACAGGTAACTGTGGAGCTGGGAAGGACGAAACGCTCGGTAAAGGACATCCTTGAACTAGGTTCCGGATCAATCATTGAATTGGATAAACTGGCAGGCGAGCCTGTCGATATCCTGGTGAACAACCGTTTGATTGCACAAGGGGAAGTAGTGGTCATCGATGAGAACTTTGGAGTCCGGGTTACAGATATTATCAGCCAGAGCGATCGAATTAAAAAATTGAAATAATCTACAGGAGGAATTCCAATGGCGAACAAAATTTTAGTCGTAGACGATGCGGCTTTCATGAGAATGATGATCAAAGATATTTTAACAAAGAATGGGTTTGAGGTGGTTGCTGAAGCTGCTGATGGAGCCCAGGCTCTTGAGAAATATAAAGAATTTCAGCCTGACCTCGTCACAATGGATATTACCATGCCGGAAATGGATGGAATCACTTCACTGAAGGAGATTAAAAAGATCAATCCAAATGCCAAGGTCATCATGTGTTCAGCAATGGGCCAGCAGGCAATGGTCATTGATGCCATCCAGGCAGGAGCGAAGGATTTCATCGTGAAACCTTTTCAGGCAGATCGAGTTATTGAAGCGATTTCCAAAACATTAGGATAATGGACTTATTTATCTATTTTAGAGGGTGCGGCAATTGTTAAGACTAATCCGAACTGCCTCGGCCATTCTTTTCTTATTAGCTGCTCTGTTCAGTCCTATTGGCTTGACTAATGCAGAGCAGCTGAATAAAAGTGTTCAGGATTGCATGAAAAATCCTGATTCTTGTGATGATGGGCAGGCAAAAACTACAGCAAAACAATCAGGTGAAGCACAAGCACAACCACAAGTAGGAGTAAGTTTCCTGGATTTTGTCAGGATGATCCTTGCTACGGTCTTTGTGGCAGCGTTAATATATTTCCTTCTCAAATTCATCAATAAGAAAAGTATGTCATATAAAAGCTCACAGCTTGTTGAGAATCTTGGTGGCACAAGCCTTGGAGCCAACAGGTCTGTCCAGATCGTAAAGGCGGGAAACCGGCTTTTGATTGTTGGAGTGGGTGAAAATATTCAGCTGTTGAGAGAAATAGACGATCCAGAAGAGTACGATCAAGTCATCCAGGAGTATAACAATAAAATGGAACAGCTTATACAGCCAAGCGATATTGTGACAAAGTTGCTTAAAAGAACGAAGAAAGATGGCAGCGATCCACAAAGTTCCAACTTTTCCGCATTGCTTAAAAGTCAGCTGAATGACATGGCGAGCGGACGAAAGAAGATGCTTGAGGAGATACAAAAGAAAGGGTCAAAGAACGATGAATGAGTTCATGGAGTTTTTCAACAGCAGTGATCCAGAAAGTGTATCTACATCCGTAAAATTGATGCTCTTGCTGACTGTACTTTCGATTGCGCCTGGCATCTTGATTCTAATGACCAGTTTTACAAGGATCATCATCGTTCTTTCCTTTGTCAGAACGGCGCTTGCCACTCAGCAAATGCCGCCTAACCAGGTACTGGTTGGCCTTGCGATGTTCCTGTCATTCTTCATCATGGCACCTACTTTCCAGGAAGTGAATGAACAGGCCCTTACACCGTTATTTAATGAAGAAATCAATCTGGAGCAGGCTTATGATAAGGCATCGATTCCTTTCAAGGAGTTCATGAGCGCACATACGAGGCAGAAGGACCTGGCATTATTCCTTCAATATGCTAAGGCGGACACCCCTGAATCGGTGCAGGATATTCCGCTGACGGCGCTTGTCCCGGCTTTTGCGATCAGTGAAATCAAAACGGCATTCCAGATTGGCTTTATGATTTTCATCCCATTCCTGGTGATTGATATGGTAGTAGCGAGTGTCCTGATGTCAATGGGTATGATGATGCTGCCGCCGGTAATGATTTCTCTGCCATTCAAAATCCTCCTGTTTGTCATGGTGGATGGCTGGTATTTAGTCGTGAAATCATTATTACAAAGTTTTTAAGCAGGTGATTGATAATGACAGCAGAATCGGTAATCTCAATAGCCGAGCGAGGAATATATACAGTTTTAATGATCTCAGGACCGCTGCTGATTTTGGCGCTTGTAGTGGGCTTGATTGTCAGTATTTTTCAGGCAACCACACAAATACAGGAACAGACGCTGGCTTTCGTTCCGAAAATTGTAGCTGTTCTCATCGGTGTTATTTTTTTCGGTCCCTGGATGCTCAGCTATATGCTTTCCTATGCAACAGAGATCTTTTCAAATCTTACAAGGTTCGTAGGCTGATGGGATGCTAGATTTTATTCCATCCTTTCCGGCTTTCCTGCTGATTTTTGTGAGGGTAACATCATTCTTCCTGATGATGCCGTTATTTTCCTATCGGACTATCCCGGCAACGCATAAAATAGGCCTTGGTTTCATGCTGGCACTTATCATGTTTTCTGCGATCGGTGCTCCTGAGGTAGCGATTGACAGCGTCTATTTCATGTTAGTCATCAAGGAGGCCCTGGTTGGGTTATTCATAGGGTTCATTGCGGCGATGATGATGGCTGCTATCCAGATTGCCGGCGGTTTTATCGACTTCCAGATGGGGTTTGCGATTGCGAATGTCATCGATCCACAAACAGGCGCACAAAGTCCGTTGATGGGACAATATTTATATACCATTGCCCTTTTGTTTTTACTGACTGTCAATGGCCATCATTTGCTGATGGATGGAATCTTTTACAGCTATAACTTTATACCGATTGACCAGCTGATGATCCCTTTCGGCAATGAAAACATCGCGGAATTCGTTATTCTTTCTTTTAATAAGATGTTCATCATTGCCTTCCAGATGTCCCTGCCAGTTGTGGGCACATTGTTTCTGGTGGACGTTGCACTTGGAATCGTGGCCAGGACTGTGCCGCAGCTGAATATTTTCGTTGTTGGCCTGCCAATTAAAATCGGTGTCAGCTTTTTGGTCCTTATAGCGGTTATGGGTGTGCTGATCGCAGTTACATCGGATCTTGTTTCGACAACACTCTCGACGATGCGGGGATTGATGGAACTGATCGGGGGAGCTTAAAATGAACTTTTTGAAATTGGACCTGCAATTTTTTGCTGGTGAAAAAACAGAAAAAGCGACGCCTAAAAAAAGGCAGGATGCCCGAAAAAAAGGGCAGGTTGCCAAAAGTCAGGATGTCAATACGGCGATTGTATTGCTTGCCGTATTCCTGTTTTTGATGTTTTTTGGGAAAACAATGGTTGAGAGATTGATTGGGGTTCTCCGCCATGCACTGCAAAATTATATGTTCATGGAATTGACCGCAAATAATATAGAATCGATTGTGATTGAAATACTTGGTGAACTTGTCTTTTTCCTCGGCCCGGTGATGGCCGTTGCCTTGATTGCAGGGGTAGCCGCCAATTATATACAGGTTGGCTTTATGTTTTCCACTGAGGCTATTCAGATGAAACTGGAGAAAATTAATCCGATCAGCGGCTTTAAAAGGATTTTCTCGATGAGGGCAATTGTCGAGTTACTTAAATCAATTCTTAAGATCACCTTCATTGGAGTCATCGCTTTTTCCGTCCTTTGGCTGAGGATGGATGAAGTATTGCTGCTGGCCAATAAAAGTGTCGGTGCCGCAATCGCGACAATTGCCGGGCTAACGCTTCAAATGGGGCTTTTTGCTTCCGGAGCATTGCTATTTTTGTCATTATTGGACTTTTTGTACCAAAAATATGACTTTGAAAAGGGTATCCGCATGTCAAAGCAAGACTTGAAGGATGAGTATAAGAATATAGAAGGTGACCCGCTCATCAAATCAAAGATCAAGCAGAAGCAAAGAGAGATGGCAATGCGGCGGATGATGCAAGAAGTTCCGAAGGCAGATGTAGTCATAACGAACCCGACTCACTACGCCATAGCTTTAAAGTATGACGAAGAGAAGTCCGATGCGCCAGTCGTGGTTGCCAAAGGTGTCGATTTTGTCGCGCAGAAAATCAAATTGATTGCCAAAGAAAATGAAATCATGACTGTCGAAAATCGTCCGCTTGCCAGGGCTTTATATAGTCAGGCTGAAATCGGGGACGCCATACCTGAGGAATTTTTCAAGGCCGTGGCCGAGATTCTCGCGTATGTATATCAAACAAAAAATAAAGTGCTGTAATTTTCAAGGTATGCAGTGTTTAGGAGAGAAGAAATATGTCCGGAAAAGACCTATCTGTCATATTCGGTGTCATTTTAATAGTTGCGATGTTAATCATTCCTTTCCCATCCTGGCTGTTAAGTATACTGATTATGGTCAATATATCAATCGCACTGCTGGTGCTTTTGAACACAATGAATATGACGGAGCCGCTGCAATTTTCTGTTTTTCCTTCATTGCTGTTAATTTTAACTTTGTTTCGTCTGGGCCTCAATGTCTCCACAACCCGTTCCATCCTGTCACATGGAGAGGCTGGGGGAGTTGTTGAGGTATTCGGTTCTTTCGTTGTAGGTGGAAATGTAGTAGTAGGTATGGTTGTTTTCTTCATTTTGGTCATTATCCAATTCATAGTCATCACAAAAGGGTCTGAACGTGTATCAGAGGTTGCTGCGAGGTTTACACTTGATGCGATGCCCGGTAAACAAATGAGCATCGATGCTGATTTGAACGCAGGGATGATCTCTGAACAACAGGCCCGTGAACGACGCGAAAAGGTAAGCAGGGAGTCTGATTTCTATGGAGCGATGGACGGAGCCAGCAAGTTTGTTAAAGGGGATGCAATTGCTGGTATCATCATCGTTCTGATTAACCTGATTTTTGGTATCGTTATCGGTATGACGCAGCAGGGACTGGGGATTGGCGATGCTGCTCAACGGTACTCGCTATTGACAGTGGGAGATGGCATTGTAAGCCAGATCCCTGCGTTGTTGATTTCAACTGCTACTGGCATTGTCGTCACTAGGGCAGCATCAGATGGGAATTTGGGTTTCGACATAACTTCACAGCTAACTGCTTACCCAAAGATGCTTTATGTGGCCGGTGGTACAATCTTCATGCTTGGTTTGTTCACACCAATAACAGATTTGCTGACCATTCCGTTAGCCGGGTTATTAGCTTATGGCGGATATGCTTTCTCCCGTGTAACTGAACCTGATCAACAACAGCTTCAGGAAATGGAAGAGGATATCCAGATGGATGAGATGAAGAGCCCGGAAAGTGTTGTCAATCTATTGAATGTCGATCCAATAGAGTTCGAATTCGGTTACGGACTGATTCCTCTGGCAGACGCCAACCAGGGTGGAGACCTCCTTGACCGGATTGTCATGATCAGAAGGCAGCTTGCCATTGAGCTGGGACTCGTTATCCCTGTCGTCAGGATCCGTGACAATATCCAGCTTCAGCCCAATGAATACCGGCTGAAAATCAAAGGCAACGAAATGGCCAGGGGAGAATTGCTTCTGGACCACTATCTCGCCATGAGTCCTGGAATCGAGGATGAATCGATTGAAGGAATTGATACGGTTGAACCAAGCTTTGGCTTACCGGCAAAGTGGATTACAGAAGAAATGAAGGAACAGGCTGAAATTTTTGGTTATACCGTCGTTGATCCGCCTTCAGTCGTATCCACGCACATTACGGAAGTGATCAAAGCAAATGCCCACGAGCTTCTTGGACGACAGGAAACAAAGCAGCTGATCGACCATCTTCGGGAAAGCTATCCTATACTGGTCGAGGAAGCTACGCCAAATCCATTGTCAGTAGGCGAAATCCAAAAGGTGCTTGGCAAGCTGCTTAGGGAGAATGTCTCAATCAGGAACCTGCCGATCATCTTTGAAACACTTGCAGATTATGGAAAAGTCACAACTGATACGGATATCCTTGCCGAATATGTACGCCAGGCGCTGGCAAGGCAAATCACCAACCAGTATTCAAGAAATGGAGAAACACTTAAGGTCATAACATTATCTGGCAGGGTAGAAAAAATGATAGCCGAAGGTGTACAGCAAACCGAACATGGAAACTATCTGTCGCTTGATCCAACGGTTTCCCAGGGAATCCTCGAATCAGTTGCAAGTCAGGTGGAGCAGTTGAGCATCATGGAACAGACACCGATCATCCTCTGCTCGCCAGCAGTAAGGATGTATGTACGCCAGCTGACGGAAAGATATTTTGCCCAGATCCCTGTATTGTCATATAACGAACTTGAAGCGAATGTCGAAGTCCAAAGTGTCGGAGTGGTGAATATAGAATGAAAGTAAAAAAATATACAGCTTCATCCATGCCCGAAGCAATGAAACAGGTTAGATCCGAGCTTGGCAGCGATGCCGTGATCCTGAATTCCCGTGTGGTCCAGACAGGAGGATTCATGGGTTTCTTCAAGAAAAACAGCATCGAGGTCATTGCCGCTATTGATCCGGACACTGAGATCGCCTCTAAACCGGTAAACTTGGATAAATCCTTGAAATATAATACTTCATCCAAAAAAACAGAAGAACCTAAAGCAGAACAAACCTTTTATAAAAAGGGAACGGAACTGACGGCACCATCAATGGCTGACAAAGATTTATTAAAGGAGATATCACAGCTGAAAGACATGCTTAAGTCATCTGGCAGCACAGAAGGAATTTCACTTCCAGATCCTGTGAGCAGGCACCTTCAGCACTTAAGGGATCAGGATGTGGACCAGTCTATTATTGATGAATTGTCTGGTGTCATTCTGGAAAAATGGTATTTGAACGGTGCAGCTGCAAGTGAAGGTGAAGTCGCTGAATGGAGTGCTCAAGCCATTCGGCAAAGGTTGAGCGGACTTTCTTTCGGCGGGGTTTCTTTTACAAAGAAATTCGTCAATGTGATTGGACCGACAGGCGTCGGGAAAACAACTACGCTGGCAAAAATCGCTGCGGAATGTGTATTGAAGCATCAAAAGAAGGTAGCTTTTATTACGACGGACACCTATAGGATCGCAGCGATTGAGCAGTTGAAAACATATGCGAAAATCCTAAATGTGCCAATCGAGGTCTGCTACAACATGGACGATTACAAGGCAGCGACCGGGAAGTTCGCACAATATGATGTGGTTTTCATTGATACAGCAGGACGGAATTTCAGGAATCAAAAATATGTAAATGATTTGAACGATGTCATTGATTTCAGCGAGGAAATGGAAACCTTCCTTGTATTGGCGCTGACTTCAAAACAAAAGGATATGGAGGAAATACGCAATCAATTTTCACTTATCCATATCGACAAATTCATCTTTACCAAACTTGATGAGACTTCCGTTTACGGTTCAATGCTCAATATGGCGGAAAAGTTTTCGACCGGTATTGCCTATTTGACCAATGGCCAGGATGTACCTGATGATTTAATCGGGGCCAGTCCGGAAATTACGGCCAATACAATCATTGGAGTCAACCACTATGAGTGACCAGGCAGAAAAGTTAAGAAACCGGCTCATGACGAATATTCCGATGAATGAAGCAAAGACCCTTGCTGTTGTCAGCGGAAAGGGAGGGGTAGGGAAATCGAACTTTTCTCTGAACTTCTCGATTTCCCTGGCAAAGCAGGGAAGTCGAGTATTGCTATTTGATCTGGATATCGGAATGGGAAACATCGAGATTTTAATGGGCAAGCATTCTCCTCTGTCGATCGCTGACTTTCTTTCAGGTAAAGCATCAATGGAAGAAGTGATTTTTCAAGGCCCACATGGGGTTGAATATATATCGGGCGGAACAGGCTTGAGCCAGCTGATCCGGATGGACAGGGAAAGTGTCGAATATTTCACCTCAAGTTTAAGTGATGTATTAAGAAAATATGATTATATTATTTTTGATATGGGAGCGGGTTTGAATGAAGAAACTCTCTCAATCCTTCTGTCGGTAAACGAAATTTTCGTGATTACCACAACTGAGCCGACCTCCTTGATGGATGCCTACGCTACAATGAAATACATCCATCTTGCCGATGCCGGGCTGCCCTTTTATCTTGTCGTCAACAGGGCTGGTACAGTCAAGGAAGGCAAGGAAACGATGGCCAGGCTTGAGGATGTACTCGTTAAATTTCTGGGCAGGACTCCAATCAAGCTCGGGATTCTGCCGGATGATAAAACGGTCCAGGAAGCAGTAAAGCGGCAAATTCCTTTTGTGCTGTTCAATGAACGGTCACAAGCGTCAAAGGGAATGGCCCAAATTATCGAAAAATATATCAATAAAGAGAGCTACAATGCCGAAAAGAGAGATAACAGGAGTTTTACAGCAAGATTGAAGCAATTCCTTTTCGAAAGGTAGTGGTCGAGTGGCAAAGATAAGAGTTCTCATCGTAGATGATTCAGCTTTCATGCGAAAGCTGATCAGCGACTTTCTATCAGAACACCCAGAGATAGAGATTATAGGCTCGGCGCGAAACGGAGAGGATGCCATAAGGAAATTCCGGGAAATGCGCCCTGATGTCATTACCCTTGATGTCGAAATGCCAAAACTGAATGGCCTCGAGGTCCTGAAAATGATCATGCAGGAACGTCCTCTTCCTGTCGTCATGCTTTCTAGCACAACTAAAGAAGGCGCGGACACGACACTGCAGGCAATTCAGGCAGGTGCGGTGGATTTTGTGGCAAAACCTTCAGGATCCATATCGATTGATCTACATAAAGTCAAAACAGAGTTAATCCAGAAAGTGCTGTCTGCAAGCAAGGCGAACCTGTCCAAAATAAACAGCCAGCATGAACCAAGAACAGTCAGAAAACAGGTGTCCCAGGCAGCAGAACCGGACAGAAAGCGATCTGAGGTCCTGTACAACAGAAGATTTGATCAAGAATCAAAAAAAATCGTCTGTATCGGAACGTCAACAGGAGGGCCAAGGGCTTTGCAGCAAGTATTAACCTCACTTCCTAAAGATATTGGCGTACCGGTGCTTGTTGTCCAGCACATGCCGCCCGGCTTTACCAAGTCCCTTGCCAGCCGACTGGATTCCTTGAGCCAGATTACCGTCAAGGAAGCGGAGGATGGAGAGCTGCTGCAAAAAGGAACAGCCTATATTGCCCCTGGCGGATTTCATTTGGAAGTTAAGAATGTTGGTACGGCTCTGGCAATCAGTTTAAGTCAATCACCACCTCGAAACGGTCATCGTCCTTCTGTGGACGTAATGTTCGAGTCGGTCAGCACCATCAAGAATTACTCGAAAATTGCTGTCATCATGACCGGGATGGGTGCGGATGGCTCAAAAGGGCTGGTTGAATTGAAAAAGAACGGCATGGTAAAAGCGATTGCCGAATCGCAGGATACATCCATTGTATTTGGGATGCCAAAAGCAGCGATTGCAACGAACATGGTTGATGACGTAGCAAATGTCGATCACATTGCAGAAACAATCATGAATTATATTTAAGGCCGGAGGTGCGGTGCACATGGAGTTAAATCAATATCTTGAAGTGTTTTTAGAAGAAAGTAGAGAGCATTTACAGACCTGTAATGAGCAGCTGCTGGAGCTGGAGAAAAATCCACAGGATTTGTCGATCATAAATGAAATTTTCAGATCTGCCCATACGTTAAAAGGGATGTCAGCAACGATGGGGTATGAGGATATAGCAAGCCTGACGCATCAAATGGAGAACGTTCTGGATGCAATCCGTAATAACCGTTTGCTCACGACTCCAGAAATCATCGATGTAATCTTTATGGCTGTTGACCATCTCGAGGATATGGTTGAATCTATCGGATCTGGAGGAGATGGGAAGAAGGACGTTTCCGAAACAGTCGAGAAGTTGAAATTGATTGAAAAGGGAGAGCCGTTATCAGGTTCTGCAGATTTGGAAGTGGCTGCAGCTGCAACCTTGGAAGCAACTCCAAAGTCTGCCTCCAGCTATGATGAATTTGAACTGACCGTCTTGAAGCAGTCCAAAGAACAGGGCTTCGGTGTGTATGAAATTGAAATCGGGTTGCGTGAAGATTGCCTTCTGAAAGCCGCCCGCGTGTACATGGTATTTGAAGTGCTGGAAAAAATCGGAGAGGTAATCAAAGCGAATCCTTCAGTTGAACAACTAGAGGAAGAGCAGTTTGATGATGAGTTTTCAGTAACCATTATCTCAAGGGAAGAGCCTGAAGATATCAAAGGAAAGATCATGAAGGTATCTGAAGTGGTCAAAACCGATGTGCGGCCAATTGATTTCAATGAAGCAAAACCAGACTTAACGACTGAAATCCCGGAAAAACCAATCGACACAGATACAGGAAAGTTACAAGCTGCTGAATCGTCTTCTGCCAACGCAATATCAGACGCAGCGCCAGTCCAAGAAGGTAAGAGCAGCGTTAAACAGCAGACTAATAGCAGCAAAACGATCCGTGTAAATATCGAACGGCTCGATATTCTCATGAATTTATTTGAAGAGTTAGTCATCGACCGCGGACGATTGGAGCAAATATCCAAAGAGTTGGAGAATGGCGAATTAACTGAAACGGTTGAGCGTATGTCCAGGATTTCCGGAGACTTGCAAAATATCATCCTGAATATGCGGATGGTGCAGGTGGAAACGGTATTCAATCGATTCCCTAGAATGATCCGTCAATTAGCGAGGGACTTGGATAAAAAAATCAATCTTGAAATCGTCGGCGCGGAAACAGAATTGGATCGTACTGTGATTGATGAAATCGGCGACCCACTCGTGCACTTACTGCGAAATTCTGTAGACCATGGCATTGAATCACCGGAAGTTCGCAGGGCCAAGGGCAAGAACGAAGAAGGAACTGTGGTGCTGCGTGCATTCCATAGCGGAAATCATGTGTTCATTGAAATTGAAGATGACGGTGCCGGAATCAACAAAGACAAAGTATTGCAGAAAGCCATCAGCAAGGGAATCATTACGGAACAATCCGCTGCTGGCTTTACGGATAAACAAGCCTATGAATTGATTCTTTCATCAGGTTTTTCTACAGCAGAGACCATTTCTGATATCTCCGGGCGCGGAGTAGGGCTGGATGTTGTGAAAAATACAATCGAATCACTGGGAGGCTCTATTTCTATTGATTCCAAGGAGAATCAGGGCACGATCTTCTCGATTCAGCTTCCGCTTACATTATCAATCATTTCGGTCATGTTAGTAGAAATCCAAAAGGAGAAATTCGCTATTCCGCTATCTTCTATTATCGAGACAGCGATTATCAAGGATTCTGAAATCATGAATGCCCATAATCAAAAGGTGATTGATTTCAGGGGCAAGGTCGTCCCGCTGCTATTCCTGAAAGATATCTTCGAGGTTCCTAACGAAGGAGAGGAAGATCAGTTCCACTCTGTCATAATTGTCCGAAAAGGAGATAAAATGGCTGGTTTGATCGTCGACTCCTTCATAGGCCAGCAAGAGGTAGTCCTAAAATCGCTAGGAAATTACTTAACCAATGTTTTTGCGATTTCCGGTGCAACGATTCTTGGTGATGGCCAGGTAGCATTGATTGTGGATTGCAACGCATTGATTAAATAGATTCCTTGGCAGACTGATGATGATATTTTAGGAGTGATGAAGATGGATGAAAGTTTGGTTTCAGATTTGAAAGTAATCGTTTTCCAATTAAATCAAAAAGAATATGCAGTCCCTGTGAGTCAGGTTAGGTCAATTGAAAAAATCATGCATATCACCAGAGTTCCACATGTGAACCCTTTTGTGAAAGGGGTTATGAACCTTAGAGGAGTGGTCACTCCTCTATTGGATTTGCGTGTCAGGTTTGGCATGGAGGAACAAAGTTACTCAGACAGCACCCGAGTCATCATTGTTGCAGATGATGATAAAGAAGTAGGGTTGATTGTGGATGGAGCAAACGATGTCATTGATATACCATCAAGCATGATTGAACCTCCGCCCGAGGTAGTAGGCCTTGCTGCAGAGGGATTCATCAAAGGAGTTGCCAATCTCGATAGAAGATTACTAATTTTAATTGATTTGGATAAAATTCTTGAGTCCGATGAAGTAAAAGCTATATAGGCGGAAAGGAATCTGGCTATGACTTTTCTAAAAAGCATTTCGGACATTCACCTGGATATTTTAAAAGAGGTTGGAAACATTGGCGCTGGTCATGCTGCAACAGCCTTATCAACTCTATTGAATAAAAAGATTGATATGAAAGTGCCCAGTGTCAGGGTCGTGTCATTCGACGAAGTGATGGAACTGGCAGGAGGCGCGGATAATGTCGTAGCAAGCGTATTCCTCCGGATCGAGGGAGAGGCTCCCGGGAGTATGTTTTTTATCCTTCCGCTCCCTCAGGCAGAAAAATATATCCGCCAGCTGACTAAGAACCAGTCATTCTCATTTTCCGATGAACAGGACAATGAGTTGGCATTGTCGGCACTTCAGGAATTAGGCAATATTTTATCAGGTTCTTATCTTTCCTCATTGTCCGATTTCACCAATTTAAGCATGTATCCATCTGTTCCTGCTCTTAGTATTGATATGGTGGGGGCAGTCATCAGTTTTGGGCTGTTGGAGTTATCACAGGTGAGTGATTACGCGATCGTGATTGATACGGCCCTGGATGAAGAAGATGCCAAGCTGCCAGAAAGTGTGAGAGGCCATTTCTTCTTATTGCCTGACCCTGATTCATTCCATATCATTTTTTCTGCGCTGGGAGTAAAGGTTGATGCATAAAACAGCAGAAATCATTAAAGTGGGCATTGCGGATATGAATATTGTGAAAGTACCTGATTTGATCCGGACCACTGGTCTGGGGTCCTGTGTTGGTGTGGTGCTGTATGATCAGGGTGCAGAATTGGCCGGCATGGCGCATATCATGCTTCCGGATTCATCGCTTTCGCGAACAGAACCGCTGAATAAGGCAAAATTCGCCGATACAGCAATCAAAGAACTTTTGGAAGTCATGATTCAATCAGGTGCAAGACAGGCAAGCATAAAAGCAAAGATTGCCGGTGGCGCACAAATGTTCCAGTTTTCAGGCAGCAGTGACATGATGAGAATTGGACCGAGGAATGTAGAAGGCGTTTTAAAGGAATTGAAAGAACTTCGAATTCCCCTCATAGCCCACGATGTAGGCGGCAATAGCGGCAGGACCATCGAATTCGATCCGAAGTCTGGTTTAATGCAAATCAGGACTGTGAATAAAGGGAATAGTGAGATTTAGTTAGGATAGCAACTAGAAAAATGCGTAATGCGCGTGAGGAGGGTGACAATGGTGCGAGGATCCACTTCGGAAGAACAGTTAACATGGGATAAATGGGTACAATCCCGAGATCCGGATGCGGGGAATATGCTGATAAAAAAATATATGCCACTTGTTTCCTACCATGTGCAAAGAATCTCTGTGAGTCTTCCGAAGAGTGTTTCCAGGGATGATTTAAGAAGCTTAGGGATGATTGGTTTATATGATGCTCTCGAAAAATTCGATCCAAACAGGGATCTGAAGTTTGATACATATTCTTCATTTCGGATTCGCGGGGCGATTTTGGACGGATTAAGAAAGGAAGACTGGCTTCCAAGAAGTACCCGGGAAAAAGCAAAGAAAATAGATGCAGCAATTGAGAGACTTGAACAGCGCTTGATGCGCAATGCGACTATTGAGGAAATTGCCAGTGAATTGAATATGGATGAAACGGAGATACACACAACTATCAATGAACATTTTTTCGCGAATGTCCTCTCAATAGATGAGCATCCAAATGAAAATGATGAACGTGACAACCAGTCATTCGTCATCAAGGACGAAAAGGCTGAGATCCCTGAGGACAAGCTCATTAAATCTGAGCTTCTTGAAGAAGTAGCTGACAAGATTTCAAAATTGAATGATAAAGAACAACTTGTGCTGAGTTTGTTTTACAAAGAAGAATTAACCTTAACAGAAATCGGTCAAGTCATGAATTTATCTACCTCCAGAATTTCACAAATTCATTCAAAGGCAATTTTTAAGTTGAGAAAATGGCTGGAATCAGCCTGATAAAAGGCAGGAGATGGATGTGGCGACGGATTATTTAGTGAGGATATCCAATGACAGGCTTTCTGCTGAACTTGAAATTGATATCCAGGAACATGATTTTTCATTATCTGTTCGAAATTTATTGAGCGTCCTGGAAAAAGAGAATATTGTGTTCGGTATTAAAATGGATGTATTGGCGCAAATTGCCGAAAATCCTGCTTCTGTTGAATATCCTGTAACAATTGCCGTTGGAATGCCAAATGTGGATGGTGAAGATTCCTATTTGCGCAATGAACTAACACAAACCAGCATGGAGGAACAGAAAGTCTTTCATTTCCGTTCGATTATGCATATCCCGTCAGTAAGGAAAGGTCAGTTGCTCGCATGTGTTGTCCCTCCTGTCAACGGAACACCTGGGAAAGACGTAACCGGAAGGATCGTTCCGGCAAAGCCCGGCCGTCCGCTTAGGGTCAAAGCAGGGGATAATGTGATGTTCGAAGCTGGACAATTTTATGCCGTATGCGATGGACAAGTAAGTATTACGCAGAAATCCATTTCCGTTAATCCTGTTTATGAGGTAAAAGGTGATCTTGATTTGAGAACAGGGAATTTGGACTTTGTGGGCAATATCGTCATAAAAGGCAATGTTCCCAGCGGTTATGAGCTGAAAGCCGGCGGGGACATCATCGTAGATGGACTAGTTGAAGCAGCCAATCTCCAGGCAGGAGGAAATATTGTCGTTAAAGGCGGAGTGGCCGGAGCGATGAAGGGGAGAATGACTGCAGGCGGGAACGTATTCGCCAATTATCTTAACCAGGCAAATGTAAAAGCTGGCCAGGATATCATTGTCAAGTCATCCATCCTCCACAGCAAACTGACAGCTGCTGGAAGTGTGGACTGCCAAACTGGCACTATCATCGGAGGTACCATTTCGGCTGGCCGGAATATTTCAGTCAAGGAACTAGGAAATGAGCTCTTTACCAAAACCGAGTTAGCTGTAGGCTGGGATCCCTTGCTTGAGAAAACTGAACAGGAAACGATTGCTTCCATCGAAACAGCAAGAGTGAATATACGGAAACTGACAGAAATAGAAGTGAAGCTTGCTGAAATTGGCAGGCGTGCAGGTGCCTTGACGAACGATCAGAAGCAAATGATTGCGAAACAGCGGAATACCAGGCTGCAGCTTGAAGAATCCCTAGCAGAACTGTTGGCAGATCTGGAGTTTTTACAGCTTGAAAAACAGGATCGATTGAATTCCTGCTTAACCGTTAATGATAAGGTATTCCCAAATACGAAGGTGTTTTTCGGGAAGTACGCCTTCTTGACAAACCAGATATACAAAAAGGTGAATTTCTATCTCGAAAATAGTGAGATTTCAATTAATCCGATTGTAAAAGTCGAGACTTCACAAGTTAGGAAGTGACATGATGAGCCTCAAAGCAATCGAAATGCAGATTGCTCTTCCGAGGACACATGATGCCGGCAAAATTCAAGAGCAACTTCAACAGCGGGGACAGCATCTTCAGGAGCATGCGGCACAAAGTGTGACGAAGGAAGATGATTTAAAACGCAAGACGGTGGTTAAAAACAACCAGAAGCAGGAAGCCCGCCTTAATCAGGAGGACGGCCAACCAGGAGGCCAACAGCAAAAGGGCAGGGACAATCAAAAGAACAAGGATGAACAAAATGTACAGCCACACCACCCTTATAAAGGGAAGGTGATTGATTACAGCGGATAGAGGGATACAATGACCACTTTTCTACTACTCTTAAGCCTCATACTGAACGCGGCGGCAATCTTCGCCATTATCCTATTATATTTACGGCAAAATCGGCTTGTTGAAGCAGAAAAAAAACAGGAAAAAATCATCAGCGAAATGGAAGAGATTTTTTCGTCCTATCTTTATGAATTGAAGGAAGAGAATGATAAATTTCTTGAGTTGATGACGAACACCAATATTCAAGTGAATACGGGCAAAGAGGAAATGCATCCTGATGAAACTAATATGGGATCACAGAAGGACCCCGAAGTCAGAAACCACAAAATCCAACAACACCGTCCCGGTAAAGGGATATCCTATCACGCTGCAAGACAGGCATACCATAAAGCAGGTGAATCAATCACAGTCCCGCCTGGAGATACGGAACTGACAGAAATCGATAACGGCCAACCTGCCGATCCAGAACCAAAAACAAAGGAAATCAGCTTGATTGATCAAGTTACAGCCATGAGACATCAGGGGCTGACGATCGAAGAAATAGCCAGGGATCTGGATAAAGGGAAAACGGAGATAGAACTTTTACTTAAATTTCGTCAAAATACAAAAGATTAACTTGATTGTCAGTTTTATTTATGCTATATTATCTCATGGTGTTAATACACACGTTCAATGATTTGGCCAGATGGTGCTGCGAAGGCAGTTCCTGGCTGAAGATGAGTTGGACGGAGGAAATCAAAACCATTAGGAGGAAACACAATGTCAGTAATTTCTATGAAGCAACTGCTTGAAGCTGGTGTACACTTCGGTCACCAGACTCGCCGTTGGAACCCTAAGATGAAGAAATATATCTTCACTGAGCGTAACGGCATCTACATCATCGACCTTCAAAAGACTGTTAAGAAGGTTGAAGAAGCTTACAACTACGTGAAAGAGCTAGCTGGTAACGGCGGTACTGTTCTTTTCGTAGGTACTAAGAAACAAGCTCAAGATTCTGTTAAAGAAGAAGCAGCTCGTTCTGGTATGTACTATGTGAACCAACGTTGGTTGGGTGGTACTCTAACTAACTTTGAAACAATCCAAAAGCGTATCTCTCGTCTTAAGAACATCGAAAGAATGTCAGAAGACGGAACTTTTGAAGTACTTCCTAAGAAAGAAGTAGTTCAATTGAAGAAAGAGCAAGAGCGTTTAGAAAAGTTCTTGGGCGGAATCAAGGACATGAAGGGCCTTCCAGATGCTCTTTTCATCATTGACCCACGCAAAGAGCGCATCGCTGTTGCTGAAGCACGCAAATTGAACATTCCTATCGTTGGAATTGTTGATACAAACTGTGATCCAGACGAAATCGACGTAGTTATCCCTGCGAACGATGACGCGATCCGCGCTGTTAAATTGTTAACTTCTAAAATGGCTGACGCTATTATTGAAGCTAAGCAAGGCGAAGAAACTACAGAAACTGTAGAAGCTTAATTTAAAATAAGGTGATATAGGGAAGCACCCTTTATCACCTTTTTTTAAGACTTTATTCCATATAAGCCTCATTAGGGTTTATATTGGCAAAATCAAGTTAAAATAAAGTATAGTTACATATAACCGAGATTTTAGGAGGAATTTCATTATGGCAATTACTGCACAAATGGTTAAAGAATTGCGCGAAAAAACTGGCGCAGGTATGATGGA
Organism: Bacillus sp. ISL-35; assembly: GCF_018613355.1. Taxonomy (NCBI): domain Bacteria; kingdom Bacillati; phylum Bacillota; class Bacilli; order Caryophanales; family Bacillaceae; genus Bacillus; species Bacillus sp. ISL-35. Next base: position 84,854 of record NZ_JAGGQK010000020.1, read on the forward strand.
CTGCAAAAAGGCACTTCAGGAAACAAATGGTGATATGGACCAGGCAATCGATTTCCTTCGTGAAAAAGGTATCGCTAAAGCTGCGAAAAAAGCTGACCGTATCGCTGCTGAAGGAACAACTTACATCCTTACAGAAGGAAATGAAGCAGTCATCCTTGAAGTGAACTCTGAAACAGACTTCGTAGCAAAGAACGAAGGCTTCCAGGTTCTTGTTAAGGAAATCGCTGAGCATCTTCTTAAGAATAAGCCAGCATCTGTAGAAGAAGCTAATGCTCAAACAATGGGAAATGGCGATACAGTAGAAACGACTATCAACAATGCAATCGCTAAAATCGGTGAGAAGTTGTCACTTCGCCGCTTTAAAGTTGTAACTAAGACTGATAGCGATGCATTCGGTGCTTACCTTCACATGGGCGGACGCATTGGCGTTTTATCTGTTCTTGAAGGAACTACAGACGAAGCAGCAGCTAAAGATGTTTCTATGCACATCGCTGCATTGAACCCTAAATATGTATCACGTGATGAAGTATCACAAGAAGAAGTTGAGCATGAGCGTCAAATTCTTACACAACAAGCTCTTAACGAAGGCAAGCCAGAAAATATCGTTGCGAAAATGGTTGAAGGCCGCCTAAGCAAATATTTCGAAGATGTTTGTGTTCTTGATCAGGCATTCGTAAAGAACCCTGACCAAAAAGTACGCCAGTTTGTTGAATCAAAAGGCGGAACACTTCGTGAGTTCACTCGTTATGAAGTAGGCGAAGGCATCGAAAAGCGTGAAGATAACTTTGCTGAAGAAGTAATGAATCAGGTAAACAAGAAATAGTTTTTCACTAGCCTATGTAATTGCAGGGAACACTACAGTGTTCCCTGTTTTTGGACATAGCTTTAATTAGGCTTTTCCTTAAGCATGCGTGCATGCTTTCGCTAAGCCTTAAATTACATATGGAGGTACCCTATGACCAGCCCTAAATACAAAAGAGTTGTTTTAAAGTTAAGTGGAGAAGCATTAGCCGGAGAACAAGGATTTGGCATCAATCCGTCGGTAATCAAAAATGTTGCAGACCAGGTAAAGGAGATTGCTGAGCTGGGTGTGGAAGTCGCTGTAGTAGTAGGCGGAGGAAATATCTGGAGAGGCAAAATCGGCGAAGAAATGGGAATGGACAGAGCGACGGCAGACTATATGGGCATGCTTGCTACCGTCATGAATTCCCTGTCATTGCAGGACAGTCTGGAACAAGCGGGAATCGAGACAAGGGTTCAAACTTCCATCGAAATGCGTCAGGTTGCAGAACCGTATATTAGAAGAAGAGCAATCAGGCATCTCGAGAAGAAACGCGTTGTCATTTTTGCAGCAGGAACAGGAAATCCGTACTTCTCAACGGATACTACAGCTGCCTTGCGTGCTGCTGAGATCGAAGCAGATGTGATCCTTATGGCGAAAAATAATGTCGATGGTGTATATTCAGCTGATCCGCGCATTGACAAGAACGCAACTAAATATGAAGAACTTTCATACCTGGATGTGCTCAAGGAAGGTCTTGCTGTCATGGATTCAACAGCTTCATCCCTGTGTATGGACAATGATATCCCATTGATTGTATTCTCTATCATGGAAAAAGGTAATATTAAACGAGCCGTTATGGGCGAAACAATCGGAACAACAGTGAGGGGGAAAAACTAATGCCAAAACAAGCTATTGCTAATGTAAAAGAAAGAATGTCAAAAGCGATCCAGGCTTTTTCACGTGAACTTGCCAGCATCCGTGCAGGAAGAGCAAACGCCTCTCTTTTAGACAGGATTCAGGTGGATTATTATGGTGCACCAACACCAGTCAATCAGCTTGCCGGAATTTCTGTGCCGGAAGCTCGTCTTCTGGTCATCCAGCCGTATGATAAGTCAATCCTTGGAGAAATCGAAAAAGCCATCCTGAAGTCTGATTTGGGATTAAATCCTGCTAATGATGGATCCATCATTAGAATCGCGATTCCTCAGTTAACAGAAGAACGACGCAAAGAACTTGCAAAGCTCGTGAAAAAGGAAGCTGAAGAAGCGAAAATCGCTGTCCGTAACATCCGCCGTGATGGAAATGAAGACTTGAAGAAACTAGAGAAAAACGGAGAAATCACTGAAGATGACCTCCGTGGATACTCTGACGATATTCAAAAGCTTACTGATGAGCATATTGCCAAGATCGATCAGATTGCAAAAGACAAAGAAAAAGAAATCATGGAAGTTTAATTCCAGGTAGTGATCATCGAAAACCCTCTGTTTTCCAGGGGGTTTTTTCTCTATACATAATAGCGGGAATGAAGAGATTGGAATGTGAACCAGTCAGCTGTTTCAGAAGGACCTGGCAGAGAGTCATGGCATAGGAAATCAGCCATTTATTCTGGTGCAACAGCAAATTTTCGTAAAGTACATAAAACAATGAGTTTACGTAAACGGCCTGAATGATAGAATATAATAATATTAGCTGTATTATTCTGTTTTAACTTCGAACAACATAGTCTGTATATAAGGCGGCTATTGATCTCGAGCAGGCAAAAACAAAATAATATCACGCATAGTCCATCCGTTTATAGAGATATCTTTATTCTTTTTTGGTATGATAGTGGCATATGGAAAAGAAAGAGAGAAGAAAAGGATTACTCTATGGCTTTTGGTGAGCAGTCCAGCTTCAGTGCCAGACCATTACCGGGAAAAGTCAGCCCGGTTGATTGAATGGTGCTAAAGATAATCTTTTGGGGGAGCTGTCACAATGTTAAATAAAATGAATCCGTGGAAGAAGGATCCAAGTCCATCCGGTTTCCGAGATCGAATACTTCAAATAAAAGAACATCAAGTCCCGTCCCATGTAGCCATTATCATGGATGGAAACGGACGCTGGGCAAAAAAACGCGCGTTACCCCGTGTAGCTGGCCACCATGAAGGGATGAAGGTTGTCCGGAAAATTACCAAACTGGCCAATCAAATTGGGGTCAAAACTCTGACTGTATATGCTTTCTCTACAGAGAACTGGAAAAGGCCAAAAATGGAAGTTGATTTCCTGATGAAGCTGCCAGAAGAATTCCTTGGTACATTCCTTCCTGAATTAATTGAGGAAAATGTCCGGGTCGAAATGATAGGATACATGGATAAGCTTCCAGAGCATACAAGAAAAGCAGTTGGGAAAGCAATGGAGGATACTAAGGATAATACAGGCCTAGTTTTGAATTTTGCTCTTAATTACGGGAGCAGGGCAGAAATTTTAGATGGTGTCAAAAAAGTCATGGAAGATGTGAGAAGTGGCAAGATTTCAGAAGATGATTTGACCGAAGAAGTTTTTTCTTCGTACTTGATGACAAAGGACATGATTGATCCCGATTTACTGATCAGGACAAGCGGAGAAATTCGTTTAAGCAATTTCATGCTTTGGCAGCTTGCCTATACAGAGTTCTGGTTCACTGACGTACTTTGGCCCGATTTTAACGAAGAACATTTAATCGAAGCAATAGAAGCATTCCAGGGCCGTCAGCGGCGTTTTGGAGGAGTATAAAAAAGGTGTGAATAAGTAAATGAAGCAAAGAATCATTACAGCAGTCATAGCAGCAGCTATTTTTCTTCCAATCGTGATCTTCGGAGGCTGGCCATTCATCGCAATGGTATATTTAATAGCTTCCGTTGCCTTATATGAAGCGCTAAAAATGAAACAGTTAAATCTTTTTTCGGTTCCGGGAATTCTTTCCCTGGTCCTGTTATGGATTTTCCTGATTCCGAGTCAGTACAGCGGCTTTCTAAATGAGTTTGATTATACTAAATTGGAGCTTTTCTTCCTTGGAGTACTATTGTTTTTGACTTATACTGTCATTACTAAAAATCGATTCACATTTGAAGATGTTGCATTTTCGATTATGTCGACTCTTTATGTCGGACTTGGTTTTTACTTCTTTATTGAAACACGTGAAGCAAGCCTGATTTATGTATTTTATTCGCTGTTCATCATTTGGGCGACTGATTCAGGTGCGTATTTTATCGGAAGGGCAATTGGCAAACATAAGCTTTGGCCGGAAATCAGCCCAAACAAGACGACAGAGGGCTTTTTTGGAGGGATCGTATCCGCGCTTATCGTTGCTCTGTTGTTCAGCATATTCGGTGATATGGAAGTATCGGCTATCATCCTGTTGACTGCGACTGCTTTCTTATCTGTTTTTGGACAAATAGGCGATCTTGTCGAGTCTGCGCTGAAACGCCATTATAATGTCAAGGACTCAGGCAACATCCTCCCTGGACATGGCGGCATGCTAGACAGGTTTGACAGTCTGCTGTTTGTCTGGCCATTAATCCACTTATTCCATCTGTTGTGATTAATCTAAGATGGAACCTAAAAGCATGATCGTTCCGGGTGTGGACATTTACCCGTTGAAGATATTAGGAGTGAAAGAATAGTGAAAAGAATCAGCTTGTTGGGTGCGACGGGATCGATTGGGATCCAGACACTTGAAGTCATCAGGGAGCACCCCGAGGAGTTTAAACTTGTTTCAATGTCTGCTGGCCGGAACATAGAGCTAAGCAGGAAAATCATCAAAGAATTTCAGCCAGAACTGGTTTCAGTACAGGAAAAGGACGATGCCGACCGGTTAAAGTCAGAGTTTCCATCGGTCAAAATAGTGCATGGACTGGCTGGGCTTGAAGAAACAGCGGTCTTTAACAAGGCTGATGTCCTGGTAAATGCTGTCCTTGGCAGTGTAGGGTTAAGGCCGACTCTTGAAGCAATCCGTTCAGGCAAAACCATCGCGATTGCCAATAAAGAAACGCTTGTTACCGCCGGCCATATCGTCATGGAAGAAGCAAAACGCCATAAAGTGGCCATCCTTCCGGTCGACAGTGAACATTCTGCTATCTTCCAGGCTTTACAGGGAGAAAAAGAAAAAAATATTGAACGTTTGATCCTTACAGCATCAGGCGGAAGCTTCAGGGACCGGACAAGGGAAGAACTGCATGGGGTGACAAAATCAGATGCTTTGAACCATCCCAACTGGTCGATGGGAGCAAAAATAACGATTGATTCCGCCACAATGATGAACAAAGGTTTAGAGGTCATCGAAGCGCACTGGCTATTTTCTCTTCCGTATGACGATATTTCTGTTCTCCTCCACCGGGAGAGCATCATCCATTCGATGGTTGAATTCCATGATACCAGTATCATCGCCCAGCTCGGGACACCAGATATGAAAGTGCCGATTCAGTATGCTCTTACATACCCAGACCGGCTGCCGCTTGTGTCAGGAAAGAGACTGAACCTGGCCGAAATAGGAAGGCTTCACTTTAAGGATATGGATCTTGAACGATTCCGGTGCCTAAAGTTTGCTTATAATGCCGGACGGGCAGGAGGAACGATGCCTGCGGTGATGAACGCGGCAAACGAAGCAGCTGTTGCTGCCTTTTTAGAGGACAGAATCACTTTCCTCCAAATTGAAGACTTGATAGAGAAAGCAATGGAACATCATGGCATCATTGAAACTCCAGACCTCGAAACAATTCAAGAGGTTGACAGAGAGACAAGAAACTTTGTAAATTCGCTAGTATAAAGGTGAATCTTACAAAGTGGATTCTTATCCTTAAAAAAGGTGGTTAGATAATTTGAATACAGTTATTGCCTTCATTGTCATTTTTGGCGCCCTCGTATTCTTCCATGAACTTGGGCATCTGATATTCGCCAAACGGGCCGGCATCCTTTGCCGGGAATTTGCGATTGGATTCGGGCCTAAAGTCTTCTCGCACAAGAAAAATGAAACGGTTTATACGGTCCGTCTCCTCCCCATCGGCGGTTTTGTGAGAATGGCTGGCGAAGACCCGGAAATGATTGAAATCAAGCCAGGGCACAGAGTAGGTTTGCTTTTTAATAAGAATGATGAAGTTCAAAAAATCATCCTTACGAACAAGGACAAGTATCCTGATGCGAGGATCATCGAAGTTGAAAAAGCGGATATTGAACACGAGCTTTTTATTAAAGGTTATGAGGAAGGAGAGGACGACAGCCAGCTGAAATCCTTTCCTGTCAGTAAAACAGCGGTACTTGTCGAGAATGGTGTAGAGACACAGATTGCGCCATTTGACAGGCAGTTCGCATCAAAAACCCTTGGCCAAAGAACAATGGCGATCTTCGCAGGACCGATGATGAATTTTATCCTGGCAATGGTGATTTTCATTATCCTTGCTTTGTTTCAGGGGATTCCTTCAGACGAACCAGTACTGGGCAAGCTTACACCTGATGGCAGTGCCCTTAAAGCGGGTCTGCAGGAAGGGGATGTAGTCAACAGCATTGAAGGCTCAGAAGTTTCAAGCTGGCAGGATGTTGTGGAAATCATCCGCAAAAACCCTGGAAATGAACTTGATTTCTCGATCAACCGTGAAGGACAAAGCATGGAATTGCCGGTTACACCTGAAGTGAAAGACGTAGAAGGTGAAAAAATCGGCTTGATTGGTGTATACAGCCCTGTAGAAAAATCACCATTAAAGTCAATCTCGTATGGCGTCAAGGAAACATATTTCTGGACAACTGAAATTTTCTCCATGTTAGGGAAACTCTTGACTGGCCAATTTTCGATTGACGCTTTATCGGGCCCTGTAGGAATCTATGTGTCCACCGATACTGTGGCTAAGTCAGGAATTTTCTATTTAATGAAATGGGCTGCGATCCTAAGCATCAACCTCGGGATCATGAACTTGCTTCCATTCCCAGCTTTGGATGGCGGCAGGCTGACCTTCTTTGCGGTTGAAGCGCTTAGAGGAAAACCGATCGACAAGCAAAAAGAAGGAATGGTCCACTTCATTGGCTTTGCGTTATTGATGCTGCTGATGCTCGTGGTCACATGGAATGATATTCAAAGGTTTTTCCTGTAAAAAAAGATGGTTGGATATGAACTTCCTGCCCGGGATTAATCGGGCAGGAACATTTTTTCAAAGAGAGATGAAATAATCATAATGAGGTGTTAATCTATGAAGCAAAGTATGTCGCTTATTCCTACTTTAAGAGAAGTACCAGCTGACGCAGATGTAAAAAGCCATCAGCTTTTGCTAAGAGCCGGCTTCATCCGTCAAAATGCCAGCGGTATATATACATACATGCCTTTAGGGCGAAAGGTCCTGCAAAAAGTAGAGGCAATCATCAGGGAAGAAATGAACCATGCCGGTGCGGCTGAGTTATTCATGCCTGCGCTCCAGCAAGCGGAACTATGGCAGGAATCCGGCCGCTGGTATTCTTATGGTCCAGAGCTAATGAGACTGAAGGACAGGAATGATCGTGAGTTTGCCCTTGGCGCGACCCATGAAGAGGTCATCACCAGCCTTGTGCGTGATGAAGTAAAGTCTTATAAGCGCTTGCCGCTGACACTTTATCAGATCCAAACAAAATTCCGTGACGAAAAGCGACCAAGATTCGGACTCCTTCGCGGCCGTGAATTCATCATGAAGGATGCTTATTCCTTCCATGCAACCCAGGAAAGTCTGGATGAAGTATATGAACGCATTTTTCAGGCATATTCCAATGTGTTCCGGCGTTGTGGCCTGAATTTTCGTGCAGTCATTGCTGATTCGGGAGCAATGGGAGGAAAAGACACCCATGAGTTCATGGTTCTTTCAGATATTGGAGAGGATACAATTGCCTACTCTGATACATCCAATTATGCTGCGAACATCGAAATGGCTCCAGTCACTGCAGTGTACGAAAAGAGCTGCGAACCGGCTAAAGAGCTGGAAAAAGTCCGCACAGAAGGCAAGAAGACAATCGAAGAAGTTTCAGGTTTCCTGAATGTCGAAGAGAAAGATTGCATCAAGTCTCTGCTGTTCAAAGTAGATGATCGCTTTGTGCTTGTTTTGGTACGTGGGGACCATGAAGTGAACGATATCAAACTGAAAAATTATTATGGAGCTGCGATTGTTGAATTAGCAGATACCAATACGACTAATGAAGTACTTGGCTGCTCTGTTGGCTCCCTGGGACCAATAGGCGTGGATGGCGTAGAGGTCATCGCAGATCATGCTGTTGAAGCTATCGTCAACGGTGTCTGTGGCGCTAATGAAGAAGATTACCATTATACAAATGTGAATCCTGAACGTGACTTCAAGAATACAGCCTATATTGACCTTCGCTTTATTAAAGAAGGAGATCCATCTCCAGACGGACAGGGAACGATCGTTTTCGCAAAGGGAATCGAAGTAGGCCATGTATTCAAGCTAGGCACAAGGTATAGCGAATCGATGAATGCTGAAATCCTTGATGAAAACGGAAGGTCAAAGCCAATGATCATGGGCTGCTATGGTATCGGGGTATCTCGTACAATGGCAGCAGTTGCCGAGCAATTCAATGATGAAAGCGGACTTGTATGGCCAACGAATATTTCTCCATTCGACGTCCATCTGATCGCTGTGAACATGAAAGACAGTGCACAGGCAGAACTGGCTGAAGACCTGTATTCCAGCCTGCAGCATGCAGGAATGGAAATCCTGATGGATGACCGACAGGAGCGCCCAGGAGTGAAATTCGCTGATTCGGACCTCATTGGTTTGCCTGTAAGAGTCACCGTCGGCAAGAAAGCCAGTGAAGGAATCGTCGAAGTCAAAATCCGCAAAAACGGCGAAATGCAGGAAGTGCACAAAGATGATCTGGCGAATACACTGAAAAACATTTTGAAAGAACTATAATCAGAAGGCGGATCCTTTATCAGGGTCCGCTTTTTCATTTTAATCGATTATAGCTATACTTTGAGAGATTAATGAAATTAGAGCTTGTTTAAAGAAATTAATAATATATAAGAGAATAGTTCTTCCTGTCCTGCGGGATCAGCTGGTCAGGTGAGACCCCGCGGACGCCAACGGCGGCGTGGAGGCTCACCGCCAGCCAGGAAGAATTGCCTTTTGAAAAAGCCGGCTGTTGGGCTTTTTCATTATTCTTCCAGCGGATAACGAAGCGCCCGGAACGGAAATCAACAGCCCCCTTCCTACCTCGACTAAGTGAAAAAACGTTATTTTTGTCTTTGTTTTAACCACTCGAGTTTAGTTGTAAGGAATGCAATGATTAATCGAAATGGAAATATCAAACACGGGTAACGGCGCAACCATTTTATGTTATAATAACCTTTGCTATTAAACACTAAATGATAAAACTAAAACAGTTTTCAACGGGCCATTTCGCCCGATAGATAGAAATAAAGCTTTTCAGATGGGAGAGAAATAAACATGAGTGATCTTTCGTCAGGGAAAAAAGAAAGGTTTCAGCTCCTGCTGCAGCAGCTGCAGCTTACAGAAGATGCCATTGTCACCCAATTCCAAAATGCTGAAATTGACAGGGTCATAATTGAAAAGCAGGCAAGGAAATGGCATTTCTTTTTCCAATTTGAAAGAATCATTCCTAGTCAGCTTTTTAGCAGCTTTGCAGGAAAACTCGAGCAGACCTTTTCACATATTGCAAAGATATCCTACTCGGTGAAAGTGCTGGAGCAGGCAATCAGCGAACAGCAAATCCTTGATTACTGGAAGATGTGCATAAAGGAAATTGATGGGATTGCACCTCCGTTATTGAAGCTCCTGAATGAACAGGTACCAAAAGTTCAGGGGACAAAAATCATTCTAACAGCCAGGAATGAAGCTGAAGGACTTGCTCTTAAAAGGAAATACGGGGTCATTATTGCTGAGATCTACCAGGGTTTCGGTTTTCCGCCATTGATAGTGGATACTGTTGTCAGTGAAGATAGCAGTTCGGATGAATATGAAAAATTCATGAAGGCAAAAGAGAAGGAAGACCAGGAACGCGGATTGATGGCGATGATTGAAATGCAGAAGAAGGAAGCAGAAAAAGCCCAGGGGGATGGACCAGCTCAGGATGGGCCAGTAACCATCGGCCTGACGATCAAAGATGATGCTGATTTCCGCAAGCTTGAGGACATCATTGATGAAGAGCGCCGCGTAGCTGTCGAAGGATATGTATTCTTCGCCGAGACCAAAGAGCTTCGCAGCGGCAGGACGCTTCTGACCTTCAAGATTACCGATTACACCAGCTCCATCATGGTAAAAATGTTCTCGCGAGATAAGGAAGACGCCGCTATTTACCAGCGCATTTCAAAAGGGATGTGGCTAAAGGTAAGAGGAAGCATCCAAAACGACACCTTTGTTCGCGATCTTGTCATGATTGGAAATGACGTGAATGAAATCAAGCCTAAAGGAAGAATTGATTCTGCGCCAGAAGGCGAAAAAAGAGTCGAGCTTCACCTTCACAGTCCAATGAGCCAGATGGATGCAGTGACTCCTGTCAGCGCACTGGTCGCCCAGGCAGCAAAGTGGGGACACAAAGCCGTTGCGATTACAGACCATGCAGTCGTCCAATCTTACCCGGAGGCATATGGAGCCGGGAAGAAAAATGATATCAAAATCCTTTATGGTGTAGAAATCAACCTTGTGGATGATGGGGTGCCGATTGCGTATAATGACGCTCATCGAGTGCTGGCTGATGATACGTATGTCGTTTTTGACGTCGAAACAACAGGTCTTTCAGCTGTATATGATACGATTATTGAACTTGCCGCTGTCAAAATCCGCGGCGGTGAAATCATCGACCGGTTCGAATCGTTCGCAAATCCACACCATCGGTTGTCGGCCACGACGATCAACCTAACCGGCATCACGGATGATATGGTCCGAAATGCACCGGAGGTAAGTGAAGTCCTGCAAAAGTTCCATGAGTGGACAGCAGACAGTGTTCTTGTTGCCCACAACGCATCATTCGATATGGGCTTCCTGAATGTCGGCTATAAAAAGATTGGTATAGGAAAAGCTCCAAATCCGGTAATTGATACACTGGAATTAGGCCGCTTCCTGTATCCTGATATGAAGAACCATAGATTGAATACCCTTGCCAAAAAGTTCGATATTGAATTGACACAGCATCACCGTGCGATTTATGATGCCGAAGCGACCGGGTACCTATTGTTGAAAATGCTAAAGGATGCCGCTGAAAAGGGACTGGAATACCATGACCAGCTGAATGACAATATGGGTCAGGGGAAAGCTTTCCAAAGAGCTCGTCCATATCACGCCACATTGCTGGCTAAAAATGAAGTCGGTTTGAAAAACATCTTCAAGCTGGTTTCGATTTCTCATATTGATTATTTTTACAGAGTGCCAAGAATTCCGCGTTCGTTGCTGAATAAGCATCGCGAAGGGATCTTGATTGGTTCCGGATGCGACAAAGGGGAAGTTTTTGAAGGCATGATGCAAAAAGGTCCAGAAGAGGTCGAAGAGGCAGCGCAGTTCTATGACTATCTTGAAGTCCACCCAAAAGCAGTTTATGCCCACTTGCTGGAGCTGGAATTAGTCAGGGACCAGAAAGCACTCGAGGATATTATTACAAATATCGTCAAGCTTGGAGAGAAACTGGACTTGCCGGTAGTTGCTACAGGAAATGTCCATTACTTAAATGAAAATGATAAGATCTACCGCAAAATTCTCGTAAATTCCCAGGGCGGTGCTAATCCACTGAACCGGCATGAGCTTCCTGACGTTCATTTCAGGACCACGAATGAAATGCTGGACGCCTTTAAGTTTTTGGGAGAGGAAAAAGCGAAAGAAATTGTCGTTGAAAATACGAACAAGGTTGCTGATATGATCGATGTTATCAAACCGATCAAAGACGATCTTTACACGCCAAAAATTGAAGGCGCCGATGAAGAAATGCGCAGCATGAGCTATGGAATGGCCCGAAGCATCTATGGGGATGACCTTCCTGAAATCGTAGAGGCACGCCTTGAAAAAGAACTGAAGAGTATCATAGATAATGGATTTGCTGTTATCTATTTGATTTCTCATAAACTCGTTAAAAAATCTTTGGATGATGGCTATCTCGTAGGTTCCCGTGGATCAGTCGGTTCTTCTTTCGTTGCGACAATGACTGAAATCACGGAAGTCAACCCGCTGCCGCCGCACTATGTATGCCCTAAGTGCAAGAAATCTGAGTTCTTCAATGATGGTTCGGTCGGTTCAGGTTTTGACCTTCCTGACAAGGACTGCCCGGATTGCGGTATAAAATATAAAAAGGACGGTCACGACATTCCGTTTGAAACCTTCCTTGGATTTAAAGGGGACAAGGTTCCCGATATCGACTTGAACTTCTCGGGTGAATACCAGCCGCGTGCCCATAACTATACGAAAGTCCTGTTTGGTGAGGATTATGTTTACCGCGCTGGAACAATTGGGACAGTTGCGGATAAAACAGCGTATGGTTATGTAAAAGGCTATCAGGGTGACAATAACCTCAATCTGAGGGGGGCGGAAATAGACCGTCTCGCATCTGGCTGTACTGGTGTCAAACGAACAACCGGACAGCACCCTGGCGGAATCATTGTTGTGCCGGATTACATGGATATTTTTGATTTTTCGCCGATCCAATTCCCGGCAGACAGCAGCACTTCCGAATGGAAAACGACTCACTTTGATTTCCATTCAATTCACGATAACTTGTTAAAGCTGGATATTCTCGGTCACGATGACCCGACCGTAATCAGGATGCTTCAGGATTTAAGCGGAATCGACCCTAAGACAATTCCGACGGATGATCCTGAGGTGATGAAGATTTTCAGCGGTACAGAATCTATCGGTGTTACAGCGGAACAAATCATGTCGAAGACTGGATCGCTGGGGATTCCGGAATTTGGTACGCGCTTTGTACGCCAGATGCTTGAGGATACGAAGCCGACGACATTCTCGGAGCTTGTCCAGATCTCCGGCCTTTCCCATGGAACGGACGTTTGGCTCGGCAATGCCCAGGAATTGATCCATAACAATATCTGTAACCTTAGCGAGGTAATTGGCTGCCGTGATGATATCATGGTTTACCTGATCTATCAGGGCCTTGAGCCGGCATTCGCCTTTAAAATCATGGAATCTGTCCGTAAAGGTAAAGGCCTGACGGATGAAATGGAAGAGGAAATGCGGAAGAACAAGGTGCCTGAATGGTATATTGATTCTTGTAAAAAGATCAAGTACATGTTCCCTAAAGCCCACGCAGCTGCCTACGTTCTGATGGCTGTCAGGATCGCGTATTTCAAAGTGCACCATCCGCTCATGTACTATGCAGCATACTTCACAGTCAGAGCAGATGATTTCGATGTAGACGCGATGGTCCGTGGATCAGAAAGTATCCGAGCAGTCATCGAGGAAATCAACGCCAAAGGGCTTGATGCTTCGACAAAAGAGAAGAACTTGATGACCGTAATGGAACTGGCACTTGAAATGTGTGAACGCGGATTTGGGTTCGCAAAAGTAGATTTGTACAAATCAAGTGCAACAGAATTCATCATAGAAGGCGATAAATTGATTCCGCCATTCAATGCGATCCCTGGACTCGGTACAAACGCTGCGATCAATATTGTCAATGCGCGTCAACAGGGAGAATTCCTGTCAAAAGAAGACCTCCAGCAGCGCGGAAAGATCTCAAAAACAATCCTGGAATATCTCGACAATCATGGCTGCCTGGAAGGAATGCCTGACCAGAACCAATTGTCATTATTCTAATGGAGGTCCATCTGGACAAATTCTTTTAGATGAATAAAATAGACTCCGTTTACGGGGTCTATTTTTATTAAATAAAAATCATGGGCTAACTGCATGAAATCAGCGTTAAGACACCCTTTGTTTGCAATAAATATCTGGTTATGTTATATTTTTATTGGAAATACTAAGGATAACTCTGGCAGAGGAGAGTGGGGCAACCCGCTCTTTCTTGTTTGTTAAGCACTTTTTCGTGGGATAATAACCAAAAAAGTATGAACTCATGTTATGTCAAAGGAGGGATTTTATGAGCAAGGTTACAGAAACAGTGGAAGAGCTAGTAACTCCCATCTTAAATGAAAATAACTTGGAATTAGTAGACATTGAATACGTCAAAGAGGGAAAGAACTGGTTCCTGCGCGTATACATTGATAAGGACAACGGTATTGATATCGAGGAATGCGGCATCGTCAGTGAGCGCCTTAGCGAGAAGCTTGATGCCATTGATCCAATCCCGCATAACTACTTTTTGGAAGTTTCCTCACCAGGTGCAGAACGCCCTTTGAAAAAGGAAAAAGATTATCAAAAAGCCATCGGCAAGAATGTCTTTATAAAGACGTATGAACCAATTGATGGGGAAAAGGCGTTTGAGGGGATCTTGACCGATTATAATGGTGAAACCGTAACTGTGGAAATGAAGATCAAAACCCGTAAGAAAACAGTTCAAATACCTTTTGATAAGATTGCCAGCGCAAGGCTTGCAGTCACTTTTTCATAATCTGTCCAGAAATATCTTCAGTTAAATATTTAAAAGGCCGATTTGGATTATTCAGGTTACATAGTTTCTGAAAAAAGCCTTAAAAAGATGGGTAGTTAAAAAAGGGGGATTTATATCTCATGAGCAGCGAATTGTTGGATGCTCTTACAATTCTTGAAAAAGAAAAAGGGATTTCCAGAGACGTTTTAATTGACGCAATTGAAGCAGCACTAATTTCTGCGTACCGACGCAACTTCAATCAGGCCCAAAACGTCCGCATTGACTTGAATTTGGGAAATGGTTCAATGCGTGTTTTTGCCAGAAAAGAAGTAGTTGATGAAGTCTTCGATCCGCGTCTGGAGATTTCACTGGAAGACGCACAAAAAATCAATCCTAACTATGTAGTAGAAGATGTAGTTGAACTCGAAGTCACGCCGAAGGACTTCGGCAGGATTGCTGCACAGACTGCCAAACAGGTTGTCACTCAACGTGTCCGTGAAGCTGAAAGAGGAATCATCTATTCAGAATTCATCGATCGTGAAGAGGATATCATGACAGGCATTGTCCAGCGTCAGGATCCAAAGTTCATCTATGTGAGCCTGGGTAAAATCGAGGCGATCCTGCCAGCGAATGAGCAGATGCCAAACGAACATTACAAGCCTCATGACCGCATCAAAGTTTTTATCACCAAGGTTGAAAAAACCACTAAAGGCCCACAAATTTTCGTTTCCAGAACCCACCCGGGGCTGTTGAAGAGACTTTTCGAAATTGAAGTGCCTGAAATCTATGACGGCACTGTTGAAATTAAATCAGTCGCACGTGAAGCAGGAGACCGTTCAAAGATCTCTGTCCATTCAGATAACCAAGAGGTTGACCCAGTAGGTTCATGTGTCGGTCCTCGCGGAAATCGTGTTCAGGCTGTCGTTAATGAGCTTAAGGGCGAAAAAATCGACATCGTCAAATGGTCTGAGGATCCAGTTGTATTTGTTGCAAATGCATTGAGCCCTTCTAAAGTACTTGATGTCATCGTCAATGAAGAGGAAAAAGCAACAACGGTAATCGTTCCGGATTATCAGCTATCACTAGCGATTGGAAAACGCGGCCAAAACGCGCGGCTTGCCGCTAAGCTGACTGGATGGAAAATTGACATCAAAGCGGAAACTGAGGCAAGAGAGTCCGGGATTTATCCACGCGACAATGAGCCACTATTATCTGCCGATGATGATTATGAAGATGAAGACATCGATTAATGTGAGGTGAATGATCGTGAACAGCCGTAAAAAGGTTCCTATGCGAAAATGTGTCGCAACCGGTGAAATGAGACCGAAAAAAGAACTAGTTCGCATCGTTCGCTCCAAAGAAGGAGAAGTATCCGTTGACCTGACAGGCAAGAAATCAGGCCGTGGAGCTTATCTTTCAAAAGAAAAAGAAGCAGTGGAATTAGCAAGAAAACGAAATATATTGTCCAAGCAGCTTGAAACACAAGTGGACGATGCAATATATGATGAGCTGAATGACCTCATCGAAAAGGAGAGCAGACGATCCTGATGAACTCTAATCAATGGATGTCACTGCTTGGTTTAGCCAATCGAGCGCGGAAAATTATTTCAGGGGAAGAGCTTTCCGTCAAAGAAATCAGAAGCGGAAAAGCGAAACTCATTTTGCTTTCAGCGGATGCATCCGCAAATACTACAAAGAAGATTACCGACAAGTGCAACTCCTATAACGTTCCCTTCAAGATGGTTCCGGACAGGTTCCAGCTTGGCCAGGCGATTGGAAAGGAAGCACGTGTTGTAGTAGCCCTGTTGGACGAGGGTTTTGCAAAAAAACTGTTGACGTTGCTCGATTAATTCTAGCGGGGGTGAAAATATGAGTAAAACACGCGTTTATGAATATGCAAAAAAGCATAATTTATCGAGTAAAGACGTGATTATAAAATTAAAAGAAATGAATATTGAGGTTTCTAACCATATGACTGCAATGGAAGAGGAAACTGTCAAGAAGCTGGATTCGATCTACCAAAAGAAAGATGGTAATCAGCCAGCGAAGAAGCCGCAGCAAAATCAGCCAAAGGCTGCGCAGGGTGACAAACAGGGCCAGAACCGCAACCAGGGCCAAAAGCCAAATCAGGGCCAGAATCGCAATCAAGGCCAAAATCAGCAAAAAAACAATAATGGACAGCAGAAGCCTCAGCTTAAGACGACTGCCAGCGCGTTTTCTGATGATGAGCGTCGTGCGACAACACCTGAAAAGGTAAAAACTTCTGCAGCAGCTAAAAAGCCTGGAAATTCCCAGCCTTTCAACAAAAACAACAACAAGAACAAACAGAACAACAGAAACAGAAACCAGCAGAACCAAAATAAAGGCAGACAAAACCAGCAGCAGGTACAACAGCAGCCGAAAAAGGTAAAAGAGCTTCCAACAAAAATTACCTTCAGTGAATCCCTCACAGTGGCTGAACTAGCCAAGAAGCTGAACCGTGAGCCTTCAGAAATCATCAAGAAGCTCTTCATGCTTGGTGTCATGGCAACAATCAACCAGGATCTCGATAAAGACGCAATCGAATTGATCGCCACTGACTATGGTGTCGAAGTGGAAGAGGAAATCAAAATCGATTCAACAGATCTTGAAGTTTACTTTAATGAGGATGAGGCTGCAACTTTGGTTGAGAGGCCTTCCGTCGTTACCATCATGGGCCACGTTGACCATGGTAAAACAACGTTGCTTGACTCTATCCGAAATACTAAGGTGACAGCTGGCGAAGCTGGGGGAATCACTCAGCATATCGGTGCCTACCAGGTTGAAGATAATGGCAAGAAAATTACGTTCCTTGACACACCTGGTCACGCGGCCTTCACAACCATGCGTGCTCGCGGTGCGAAAATTACGGATATCACGATTCTGGTTGTTGCTGCTGATGATGGTGTCAAGCCACAGACAGTGGAAGCATTGAACCATGCAAAAGCGGCCGAAGTTCCAATCATCGTTGCCGTTAACAAGATGGATAAACCAACTGCAAATCCTGATCGTGTCATGCAGGAATTGACAGAATATGGCCTTGTTCCGGAAGCATGGGGCGGGGATACAATCTTTGTGCCAATCTCGGCATTGACAGGTGAGGGGATTGACAGCTTACTTGAAATGATTCTTCTTGTAGGTGAAGTGGAAGAATACAAAGCAAATCCGAACAGAAATGCAATTGGTACTGTGATTGAAGCGCAGCTTGACAAAGGGCGCGGCTCCGTGGCAACTTTGCTTGTCAAGAATGGTACTTTGAAAATTGGGGATCCGATTGTTGTCGGAAACACATTCGGACGTGTACGTGCTATGGTGAACGACTTAGGCCGTCGCGTAAAAGAAGCTGGACCGTCTACTCCTGTAGAAATTACAGGTTTGAATGATGTGCCACAGGCGGGTGACCGCTTCGTCGTGTTCGAAGACGAAAAAACTGCGCGCCAAATTGGCGAAACCCGTTCACAGCAGGCATTGCAGGCACAGCGCAGCGAAAAAACGCGCGTAAGCCTCGATACATTGTTTGAACATATGAAACAAGGGGAAATGAAAGACCTAAATCTAATTATTAAAGCCGACGTTCAAGGTTCAGTTGAAGCACTTGCTGCAGCATTGCAAAAACTGGAGGTTGAAGGTGTAAATGTAAGAATCATTCACACTGGTGTTGGTGCGATCAATGAGTCTGACATCACCCTTGCAGCAGCTTCAAATGGTATCGTCATCGGTTTCAACGTCCGTCCGGACAATAATGCAAAACGCGCTGCGGATTCTGAAAGTGTCGATATCCGACTTCACCGCATTATCTATAAGGTAATCGAAGAAATCGAATCTGCGATGAAGGGTATGCTTGATCCGGTTTATGCTGAAAAGATCATTGGCCAGGCTGAAGTCCGCCAGACTTTCAAAGTATCAAAAATCGGAACAATTGCTGGCTCATATGTCACTGATGGTAAGATTACACGTGACAGCGGCGTTCGCCTGATCCGTGACGGAGTCGTCATTTTTGAAGGGGAAGTCGATGCGCTGAAACGCTTCAAAGATGATGCCAAGGAAGTAGCGCAGGGCTATGAATGCGGTATTACCATTAAAAACTTCAATGACGTCAAGGAAGGCGATGTAATTGAAGCATATATCATGGAAGAAGTGGAACGTTAATGGTAGTAGGCTTAGCAGCCTGTGAATGCATCATCTATGATGCTCATTCTCTAAAAGAAAAGAGAGCTGTACTGCAGCGGATTATCACAAGGCTGAAGCAAAAATTCAATGTCTCAGTTTCCGAAGTGGAACATCACGATGTATGGCAGCGGACAACGATAGCGGTTGTTGCTGTCTCTGCATCAAAGGTGGCGACAGAGAGAGAGCTTCAGAACGCCTTGAAAATGATTGATTCTTTTCCTGAGATCGAACGTACCATCACCGATATAGAATGGCTTTGATTAAAGAGGTGATTGAAAATGGGTCATAGAGTAAATCGTGTTGGCGAACAAATGAAAAAAGAATTAGGCGATATCATCAGCCGCAAAATTAAAGATCCGCGAGTTGGTTTCGTGACCGTGACGGATGTCCAGGTTACCGGAGACCTTCAGCAGGCTAAAGTGTACATCTCTGTTTTAGGCGACGAACAACAGAGAGAAGATACACTAAAAGGATTGGCAAAAGCCAAAGGCTTCATCAGGACAGAAATTGGCCAGCGAATCCGTCTGAGAAAGACGCCTGAACTGATCTTTGAGTTTGATGAAACAATGGCATACGGAAATCGCATCAATTCACTCATCCATGAGCTGCAAAGAGAAGAACAGCCTGGAGAAGAAGAGCAAGATAAAGATACTGACTAAAAAGGAATTTAGTCAGGAAACTTAACCAGATTAAAATGGATAGACAAAACGTCTATCCATTTTTTTCGAGATTTTTTGTTTTTAATACATAAATACTCAAGGAGGAAGGGATATGGAAGGGATTCTGCCTCTTTTTAAACCAGCTGGAATGACTTCGCATGATTGTGTGTTTAAACTCAGGAAGCTGCTAAGGACGAAAAAGGTGGGCCATACAGGTACTTTGGACCCCGATGTAACCGGGGTACTGCCAATCTGTGTCGGCAAGGCAACAAAAATAGCAGAATACATTATAGATGCAGGAAAAGCCTATGAAGGTGAAGTGACCCTTGGATTTACCACCACCACTGAAGATGCTTCAGGAGAAAAGGTTAATGAAAAACCAGTGGACCGGACACTAACAAAAAAGGAAATAGAAAGTGTCCTTCAATCACTGGTGGGTGAAATTGAGCAAACTCCACCGATGTATTCGGCAGTAAAAGTGAATGGAAAGAAACTATATGAATATGCCAGACAAGGAATCGAGATCGAGCGCCCAACCAGGAAAGTGACGATTTATAGCATAGAATTGCTCGATGATCGTGATGCATATGAAGGTGAGCTGGTCAGCTTTAAATTCAGAGTATCATGCAGCAAAGGGACATATATCCGGACATTGGCGGTTACGATTGGTGAAAAATTAGGATATCCGGCGCATATGTCTTCACTTGTCAGGATTCAGTCTGCCTCCTTTTCTTTGGAAGATTGCTTTACATTCGGACAGCTTGAAGAAATGGCGGAGGAATCAAAGCTTGAAACAGCTCTGCACCCTTTGGAGACTGGTATTTCTTATTTGCCGAAATATCGCATTAATGATAAAGTAGCAGAGAAAGTGAAAAATGGGGCATTGCTTCAAATCCCACAGGAACTTGAATGGGTTGAAGGCCCTATTGTAGCAGAAACAGAAGACGGAAAAGCGCTCGCCATTTACAGGGCACATCCAACCAAACACGGGAAGATGAAACCTGACAAAGTATTGAGAAATGAGCAATAAATAGTATTGCCACACTAGGATACAAAATCAGTGATCGAATAAAAGTCCTGATTAAAAGAGCAGCTGGGTCAGAAAAGGTGAGTTAAATCGTGGAATTGATTAAGCTAAACCATCCTCATGGGTATAAAATAGAAGACTTTCCGGCAATGGCCATCGCATTAGGCTATTTTGACGGAGTTCACCTGGGCCACCAGCAGGTGATCAGGGAAGCGAAAAAAATAGCTGAAGCCAGGGGAGTAAAGAGCGCGGTCATGACATTTGATCCCCACCCTTCAGTCGTGCTGGGTAAAAGTGTCCAACATGTAGAATACATCACTCCATTGGAAGAAAAGGCCCGATTGATTGAAGAAATGGGGGTCGATTACTTATTTGTAATCACCTTCTCCACCGAATTCTCCGGTCTATTGCCCCAGGAATTCGTGGATCAATATATCATTGGGCTGAATGTCCAACACGTCGTAGCCGGCTTCGATTACTCATATGGTAAGATGGGCAAGGGGAATATGGAGACAATCCAATTCCATTCCAGGTCGAAATTTGATTTTACTGTAGTATCCAAACTGTCAACTCAAGAAGATGAAAAGGTAAGCTCTACCTTGATCCGCGGATTCTTGAGAGATGGAAAAGTAGATGAAATGCCACATTTGCTTGGAAGATACTTTACAACAAAAGGAATCGTGATTAATGGAGAGCGGAGAGGACGAACGATCGGTTTTCCGACTGCGAACGTGCTGATGGATGAAGAATACATCCTCCCGCCAACAGGTGTTTATGCTGTGAAAATCCAGGTTGAAGGCAAATGGCATGAAGGGGTCTGCAATGTCGGCTATAAGCCAACCTTCCACCAGGAGAAAAAAGCAAAACCATCGATAGAAGTCCATATTTTTAACTTCAATAAAGAAATTTACGGGGAATCTGCCGTTATCGAGTGGCACCTCCGCCTGAGAAGCGAACGGAAATTCGAGGGTATTCAGCAGCTTGTTGCCCAAATCGAAAAAGATAAGCAAGAAGCGGTCGTATACTTTGAAAAAAACAAGGGTTAGACTTGCTTTTTGTCGTAAAAAGATGTATTCTTATTAACGTATCAAAAACGAACCTTTGCTTGGCAAGTCGAGTCACCGACGCTTGCTCGGTAACAGGGGATTATAATATTGGAGGTGAACACGGATGGCAATCACAAAAGCACGTAAAAACGAACTTATCAATGAATTCAAGGTTCACGAAAGTGACACTGGATCTCCAGAAGTTCAAATCGCTGTCCTTACTGCAGAAATCAACACTTTGAACGATCACTTACGCGTTCATAAAAAGGACCACCACTCACGTCGCGGTCTTCTAAAGATGGTAGGTAAGCGTCGTAATCTTTTGACTTACCTTCGTAACAAGGATGTTGCTCGTTACCGCGAGTTAATCAACAAGCTTGGTCTACGTAGATAGTCTGTAAAAGCGGGATTTATCCCGCTTTTTTATTAGGCAATTTTTTTGTCCTTTACATAACCTTTGATTGATATGAAGTGCTCGTTTTTTGGAGATAATATAACATAAAAGACATTTAACGTGACTCCCTTTAAAGTACCTGTTGATGGACTAGCATACATGCAGGGCTGGATAGGACAGTTTATGGTTTTATCATTGTTTATTAAGGTATATTGGTTATATGACAAGCATGTTTAAATAAATACCCGGGCTCAGCCAGGGTGTATTTTGTGGTAGAGAGGGGCTAAAAAGTATGGTACAAGAAAAACAAAGTTTTTCCTTTGACTGGGCAGGGCGCAAGCTGACAGTCGAAATCGGACAGCTTGCAAAGCAGGCAAATGGTGCAGTCCTTGTCCGTTATGGAGATACAGCTGTATTAAGTACAGCTACTGCGTCAAAAGAACCGAAGAATCTAGATTTCTTCCCTTTGACTGTAAATTATGAAGAGAGACTATACGCTGTCGGGAAAATCCCTGGCGGTTTCATTAAGCGAGAAGGCCGCCCTAGTGAAAAAGCGATCCTTGCAAGCCGTTTGATCGACCGTCCAATCCGTCCGTTATTCCCAGATGGATTCCGTAATGATGTACAGGTAATCAGCATTGTCATGAGTGTCGATCAAGACTGTTCATCAGAAATGGCCGCAATGTTTGGTTCATCTTTGGCACTTTCAGTTTCTGATATCCCATTTGGAGGACCTATCGCTGGTGTTACTGTCGGAAGGATCGATGGTAAATTCGTAGTCAATCCATCTGTTGAAGAAGCGGAAAAAAGTGATATGCACCTGGTAGTGGCAGGTACAATGGATGCAATCAACATGGTTGAAGCAGGCGCTGAAGAGGTACCTGAAGAAGTGATGCTCGAAGCAATCATGTTCGGTCATGATGAAATCAAGCGTCTGATTGCGTTCCAACAGGAAATCGTCGCTCAGGTTGGTAAAGAAAAAAGAGAAATTAAACTTTTTGAATTAGATAAAGATCTTGAAGCTGAAGTTCGCGGAGCTTGTGAGCAGGATATGATTTCTGCTATCCAGGTACAGGAAAAGCACGCTCGCGAAGATGCAATCAAAGAAGTGAAAAATGCTGTCGTTGGCCGCTATGAAGAGCAGGAAGCAGACGAAGACAAGCTTAAGCAAGTGAAACAAATCCTTGATAAAATTGTCAAAGGTGAAGTTCGCCGCTTGATTACTGAAGAAAAAGTACGTCCAGACGGCCGTGGAGTCGATGAAATCCGACCGCTTTCTTCTGAAGTAGGCTTGCTTCCTAGAACGCATGGTTCTGGATTGTTCACAAGGGGACAAACTCAGGCACTAAGCATCTGTACGCTAGGTGCAATGGGTGATGTTCAGATTCTTGACGGTCTTGGAATAGAAGAAGAAAAACGATTCATGCACCATTACAATTTCCCATTATTCTCTGTTGGTGAAACAGGTCCAATCCGTGGGCCGGGCCGACGTGAAATCGGGCACGGAGCACTTGGTGAAAGAGCTCTTGAGCCTGTAATTCCGAATGAGAAAGATTTCCCGTACACTGTCCGTCTTGTATCTGAAGTACTTGAATCAAATGGTTCTACTTCACAGGCAAGTATTTGTGCTAGTACATTAGCGCTAATGGATGCAGGGGTGCCAATCAAAGCTCCGGTTGCAGGTATTGCAATGGGTCTGATCAAATCTGGAGAACATTATTCAATTCTTTCAGATATCCAGGGTATGGAAGACCACCTTGGAGACATGGACTTCAAAGTTGCTGGAACTGCAAAAGGTGTTACAGCCCTGCAGATGGATATCAAGATTGAAGGATTATCCCGTGAGATTCTTGAAGAAGCTTTACAACAGGCGAAAAAAGGCCGTATGCATATTCTTGAATCCATGCTCGCAACGATCAAAGAACCACGTGAACAGCTTTCAAAATATGCACCAAAAATCATCACTATGTGGATCAAACCTGATAAAATCCGTGACGTCATTGGGCCAAGCGGTAAACAAATCAACAAGATCATCGAAGAAACTGGCGTAAAAATCGATATCGAACAAGATGGTACGGTATTTATTGGCTCAGTAGATGAAGAGATGATCCAAAGAGCGAAGAAAATCATTGAAGACATTGTCCGTGAAGTTGAAGTAGGAGAAATGTACCTTGGAAAGGTCCGCCGCATTGAAAAGTTTGGTGCGTTCGTGGAAATCTTCCCTGGTAAAGATGGTCTGGTCCATATCTCTGAGCTTGCTGAAGAGCGAGTAGGAAAAGTCGAAGATGTTCTTAAGCTTGGCGATGAACTCCTTGTCAAGGTCACCGAAATTGACAAACAAGGAAGAGTAAATCTTTCACGCAAAGCAGTGTTGAAAGAACAGCGCGAAAAAGCTGAAAAACAATCATAAGAGTATAAAAAAGGCCGGGGAACCCCCCGGCCTTTTTATGTATGCGTACAAATCACTCTCGTTCTACCTTGTCCTTCTGCTTCATAAAGTAAAATAAGGCCCTCTTTACTCGGTGACGAACATAAAAGCTTTAGAGGCCTAACAGAAGAGGAGGCACATAGATGAAAATGAGAAAAATTGCATTGGTTTCTATCATGCTGATTGCAGCCTGGACCATGGTTAATAATCCATTTTCCCATACATATGTAGCAGGACTTAAAACGGGAACGATGGCTGTTTCAGGAAAAGAGGATTCCTTAATCGCGGAGATTGAAATGAAGGCAAAAGACTTTGAGGTAGAACCCTCTGACGCAAGGAAGGATCCAGTCTGGAAGGTAATTCCCGGCTATAATGGACTAAAAGTCGATGTAAAAAAATCATATGCCAAGATGAAAAAAGATGGCAAATTCAATCCTGATAAACTTGTCTATATCCAAGTGCCGCCTGAAATTCATTTAAGTGACTTGCCGCCTCAGGCAGTCTACAAAGGACATCCTGAGAAACCAATGGTCAGTTTTATCATCAATGTGGCATGGGGAAATGAGTATCTTTCCGGTATGCTTGCCACATTAAAAAAACATAATGTTACCGCAAGTTTTTTTCTGGAGGGAAGATGGGTAAAAAATAATCCGGGGATGGCCAAAATGATTGCAGATGCAGGGCATGAAGTTGGCAACCACTCCTTCACACACCCGGATATGAAACAACTTTCAGCCCCTAAAATCAATGAGGAAATCAGAAAGACCGATGAGGTCATTGAAGCTGTGACAGGTGAAAAGACTAAATGGTTTGCACCACCAAGCGGCTCGTATAAGGATGAAGTAGTTGACATTGCAGCTGCCCATAATTTGGGCACAGTAATGTGGAGCGTAGATACAATCGATTGGCAGAAACCTACCCGGGAAAAGCTGATTGGAAGAGTGATGGGGAAGGTTCATAATGGAGCCTTGATCCTGATGCATCCTACCGAGGCGACTGCTTCGTCGTTAG
This sequence comes from Bacillus sp. ISL-35, assembly GCF_018613355.1. Classification (NCBI taxonomy): domain Bacteria; kingdom Bacillati; phylum Bacillota; class Bacilli; order Caryophanales; family Bacillaceae; genus Bacillus; species Bacillus sp. ISL-35. The sequence continues at coordinate 109,882 of NZ_JAGGQK010000020.1, forward strand.
ACCAATTAATCACGGAAATCAAAAGTAAGGGGCTGCAAATAGGAACGGTATCAGACATGTTAAGTGAAAATCGAATACTTCCGGCAAAAAATATGAAAGAATAGCATTGTATTTGGAAAAAGTAAGTTAAATGGACTATACTTAGTAAATGCAGTAGTTTTAGCAGCAGGTTCCAGAGGAGGAATATAATGATAAAGAAATATACATGCCAAAACGGTGTAAGAATCGTACTAGAAGAAATCCCTACAGTCCGATCAGTAGCTATCGGTGTTTGGATCGGGACGGGGTCCCGTAATGAAAATCCAGAGAACAATGGAATTTCCCATTTCCTTGAACATATGTTTTTTAAAGGCACCAAAACCAGGTCTGCAAGAGAAATTGCTGAATCCTTTGACAGTATTGGCGGGCAGGTGAATGCATTCACCTCGAAAGAATATACTTGCTATTACGCGAAGGTGTTGGATAATCATGCCCAGTATGCTCTCGAAGTATTGGCTGATATGTTCTTCCATTCTACTTTTGACTCTGAAGAATTGAATAAAGAGAAGAATGTAGTCAATGAAGAAATCAAAATGTATGAGGATACGCCTGATGATATCGTCCATGATTTGCTGAGCCAGGCCATTTACGGTGACCATCCACTTGGGTATCCGATCCTTGGTACTGAGGAAACGCTCCAAACCTTCACAGGGGAAAAATTGGAGCAGTACATGCATGAAATGTACAGGCCGGAAAATGTGGTCATATCAATTGCCGGGAACGTTCCTGAATCGTTCATTAAAAATGCAGAACAATTCTTTGGCTCATACGAAGCAAGCAACGAAAAGATGGAATACATCAAACCTGAATTCCATGCGAAACAAGTATCACGCAAGAAAGAGACTGAGCAAGCTCACCTTTGCCTTGGATTCGAAGGGTTGCAGATCGGCCATTCTGACGTATACAACCTGATCGTCCTTAACAATGTGCTCGGCGGCAGCATGAGCAGCAGGTTATTCCAGGAGGTCAGGGAACAGCGCGGTCTGGCCTACTCTGTATTTTCCTATCATTCTGCATACCGGGATAGCGGAATGGTGACAATTTATGGCGGAACCGGTGCAAATCAGCTGAACGTTCTATATGATACAATCCAGGAGACACTGGATAAGCTTCGCGCTGATGGCATTACGGAAAAAGAACTTAATAACAGCAAAGAACAGCTTAAAGGCAGTTTGATGCTTAGCCTTGAGAGCACAAACAGCCGCATGAGCAGGAATGGGAAAAATGAGCTTCTGCTTGGAAGGCATCGCTCTCTTGATGAAATCGTCGAACAAATCGATCAAGTGACAAAAGACCGTGTTGACGGCATGGCCAATAATATTTTTACAGACCAGTACTCAGTATCCCTGATCAGCCCTAGCGGCGAGCTCCCAACACATTAATAAAACCAGAACAGCAGTTTCTTAAAGAAGCTGCTGTTTTTTTATATTCTAAAAAGGAATCCGGAACGATACATATAGAATAAGGACAAAGTGACAGGGAGGTTCATCATGAAACTGAGTGAACTTGGCGGCAAAGAAATTGTTGATGTGAAAAGGGCTGAAAGGTTAGGGGTACTTGGTCAAACAGATTTGGATATCAACGAGAGAACCGGGCAGATCGAAGCATTGATCATTCCATCCTTAAAATGGTTTGGCCTCCGTAAGCAATCCGGGGAGGTAAGGGTTCCATGGAAGCACATCAAGAAAATTGGTTCAGATATGATCATCATCGATATACCTGATGATGATGAGTAAGGCTCTTTTCTCAAACTTTGTTGCTATTGAATACAAAATTGGATTGAATTAGCTGTTTACCCTTGTAAGGAAGACGCTTTTTATGAGAAAAGAGCATGTAAACTTTATACCGACCTTCGCAATATGTATTCTATTACGTTAAAATCGGCTTTAGGAATTTAACAACAATCTTTACGAAAACAGCCATGAGTAAAAGCGGGCTAAATGCCGGCTTATTTTTTTTGCTGATAACAAGATTAATGAGTTCAAGCGCTGACATGGTCGGCGCTTTTCTTTCGTGGAAAACTCACCTATTCCGCGTTTGATACATATGATGTGGAAGTAGTTCATGTTGAATAGATTTTAGTCCAGGATTAATGGAAAAGAAGGTGATTGTTCTCATGCTGACAGGAATGCAAATCGCGGTTATCGGCGGTGATGCGAGACAGCTGGAGATTATTCGCAAGCTGACAGAGCTTGATGCAAAGCTTTCTTTAATAGGCTTCGAGCAGTTGGACCATGCTTTCACAGGTGCCTCAAAAGAAAAGATAGATGAAGTTGATTTTTCAGTACAGGATGCTTTGATCCTGCCAGTTCCCGGAACCAGCCTGGAGGGTCAGGTCGAAACCATTTTCTCAAATGAAAGAGTAGTACTCATAAAAGAAATGCTGGAACGGACTCCGGAACACTGTACAGTTTATTCAGGTATCAGTAACTCGTATTTGACCGGAATTTCCAGCCAGGCAAACCGCAAACTCGTACAGCTATTCTCCCGTGATGATGTCGCCATCTATAACTCGATTCCGACGGTGGAAGGAACGATCATGATGGCAATCCAGCACACGGATTTTACGATACATGGTTCCAAGGTCGCTGTTCTGGGTCTTGGCAGAGTCGGTATGAGTGTTGCGAGAACCTTCCATGCGCTTGGAGCGAAGGTTAAGGTAGGGGCCCGGAAAAGCGAGCATATTGCAAGGATTACGGAAATGGGATTAGAACCTTTCCTTTTATCAGACATAGGCAAGGCAGTTTCTGATAGCGATATATGCATCAATACTATTCCTCACCAAATTGTTACTGCTTCCGTCATTTCGAGGATGCCGGCACATACCTTGATCATTGACCTTGCATCCAAACCAGGTGGAACGGATTTTCGCTATGCGGAAAAACGGGGAATCAAGGCTTTGCTTGCGCCGGGTTTGCCGGGGATCGTAGCCCCGAAAACAGCCGGGCAGATTTTAGCGAATGTTCTTTCTCAGCTGCTAATGGAAGACTTTTCTAATCGAAAGGAGAAAGAAGTATGAGTTTACAAGGAAAAAAGATCGGATTTGGATTGACAGGTTCGCATTGTACCTATGACGCTGTTTTTCCGGAAATTGAAAAATTAGTGAATGCTGGTGCAGAAGTTTTGCCGGTAGTCACATTCACCGTAAAAAATACAGAAACACGTTTTGGGAAAGGAGAGGATTGGGTACAGCGGATTGAAGAGCTCACTGGCAATAAGGTGATCGACTCAATTGTGAAGGCAGAGCCTCTTGGCCCAAAAATCCCACTGGATTGCATGGTCATTGCGCCTCTCACCGGGAACTCCATGAGCAAATTCGCAAATGCCATGACAGATTCACCAGTCTTGATGGCGGCGAAAGCAACCTTAAGAAACCAGAAACCAGTAGTGCTCGGCATTTCCACGAATGATGCATTAGGACTCAATGGCGTCAATCTGATGAGACTAATGGCAACCAAGAATATTTTCATGATTCCTTTCGGCCAGGATGATCCGGTAAAAAAACCAAATTCAATGGTTGCCAGAATGGAAATGCTCTCCGAAACAGTTCTGGAGGCGATGGAAGGAAAGCAGCTGCAGCCAGTACTGGTTGAACGTTATAAGGATAACTAAAAAAAGTTCAAGGAACGATATCACCTAATCAAGACAAAATTAGACAAACGAGATGAATATTCTAACTGGAAACGCTTTTCTCCGTCAGTGAAGCAAAATGTTTCTTTCCTTAGTGATTGAATATGATAAAATATAGGATAATATACAAGGCGGTTTTTAAGACAAGTAAAATGTCCAGACTCTGCGCCTGGCCTGTTTTAACCTGGGAGAACGTCCACCGGTATCCAGTGAACGCATTGGTTCGGACGAAGGAGGTGTTGCTGGGCAGGCCTTGGCGCTTGCGCTTTTCTTTTGAGCCGCCGATATACTTATGTTCAAACAACCGGCATTTGCCGGATATGAAAACGATATTGGCAGTGGAAGGGGAAACAGTTATGTCAGAGAGAAAAGGTTACCGAGTAGCAGTAGTGGGAGCAACAGGAGCAGTGGGTCAGCAAATGATCCAGACACTTGAAAACAGGGATTTTCCAGTTTCAGAGTTATTATTGCTATCTTCATCTAGATCTGCTGGTACGAAGGTTCAATATAAAGGTAACGAAATTACAGTCCAGGAAGCAAAACCGGAAAGCTTTGAAGGAGTGGATATTGCCCTTTTCAGCGCCGGAGGCAGTGTTTCAAAACAATTGGCCCCGGAAGCTGTAAAACGAGGTGCAATTGTTGTCGACAATACAAGTGCTTTCAGAATGGATGAAAATATTCCGCTGGTAGTACCAGAAGTGAATGAAGAAGATTTGCATAATCATAATGGAATCATCGCCAACCCGAACTGCTCGACGATCCAGATGGTTGTGGCATTGGAGCCCCTGCGCAAGAAGTACGGACTTGATAAAATCATCGTCTCAACCTATCAGGCAGTTTCTGGTGCAGGTGCAGCAGCGGTGGAGGAGATGGAGGAACAAACTCGGGCAATCCTCGATGGCAAGGAATATGAGCCGAAGATCCTACCTGTCAAATCTGGAGAAAAGCACTACCAAATTGCCTTCAATGCGATTCCGCAAATTGATACATTCGTTGAGAATGGATTCACGTATGAAGAAATGAAAATGATCAATGAAACAAAGAAAATCATGCATATGCCTGAGCTTCAGGTTGCAGCTACATGTGTGCGCCTGCCTGTAGGAACTGGCCACTCAGAATCAGTGTACATTGAAATTGGCGAAGGCGGAGTGTCCGCATCAGAAGTGAAGGAACTATTGGCAGAATCACCTGGAGTAGTGCTTCAGGATGATCCGGAACAGCAATTATATCCAATGCCTGCATTCTGTGTAGGCAAAAATGATGTATTCGTAGGCCGGATCAGGAAGGATCTTGATAACGATAAAGGCTTCCACATGTGGGTTGTATCAGATAATCTGCTCAAAGGCGCTGCGTGGAACTCTGTCCAGATTGCTGAAAGCCTTGTGAAGCTTGGACTTGTAAAATAATTTGCATAGTAGGTTTAATGACAGAATTTCTGAGGTGTTACGATGAAAATAATCGTTCAAAAATTTGGCGGTACGTCTGTTCGTGATGAGCAAAGCCGCAGTCACGCAATAGGCCATATTAAAAATGCGGTTGCTGACGGATATAAAGCAGTTGTGGTTGTTTCCGCCATGGGCAGGAAGGGTGACCCCTACGCCACAGATACCCTCCTAAGCCTGATTGGAGGAAATGAGAGCAGGATCAGCAAGCGCGAGCATGACCTGCTGCTGTCATGCGGGGAAACGATCTCGAGTGTCGTTTTTACCAATATGCTGATTGAGAATGGCATCAATGCAACTGCGCTGACCGGTGCACAGGCGGGGTTCAGGACGAACAGCGAGCATACGAACGCAAGGATCCTGGATATGAAGTGTGACCGTTTGCTGCGGGAACTGGACCATGTTGATGTTGTTGTTGTAGCTGGGTTCCAGGGAGCAGCCAAAAATGGGGACGTGACAACGATCGGAAGAGGCGGCAGTGATACATCCGCGGCAGCTTTGGGTGCAGCTTTGAACGCTGAATGGATTGACATTTTCACCGATGTAGAGGGAATCATGACAGCCGACCCGAGGATAGCGGATAACGCACGGCCGCTTTCCGTGGTGACCTATACCGAAGTTTGCAATATGGCATATCAGGGCGCGAAGGTCATCCACCCTCGTGCTGTTGAAATTGCCATGCAGGCAAAAGTACCGATCAGGATCAGGTCCACGTATTCCGATGGCCTCGGGACACTGGTTACTACCCTGAATCGCGAAAATAAAGGAACTGACATCAAGGAGCGTCCTGTTACAGGTATCGCCCATGTTTCGAATGTCAGCCAAATCAAAGTTTTTGCCAAAAAGGATCAATACAATCTACAATCAGAAGTGTTCAAGGCTATGGCCAATGAAAACATCAGCGTGGATTTCATCAATATATCTCCAAATGGAGTAGTGTATACGGTGCTGGATGAAATGACAGACCGGGCGGTGAAGGTCCTCGAAGGTTTAGGCCACACTCCGCAGATTGAGAAAAATTGTGCGAAGGTCTCTGTCGTAGGAGCAGGTATGGCAGGTGTTCCTGGGGTGACCTCGAAGATCGTTACAGCGTTATCCGAAAAGGGCATCCGCATCCTCCAATCCGCTGACAGCCACACAACCATTTGGGTTCTGGTCAAACAGAAGGATTTGGGAAAGGCAGTGAATGCACTTCATGATGCTTTCCAGCTCGAAGAAGAAACAATAGAGTTCGAAAGACACGATATATAAAATGGCTTCCAGCCTATGCAGGCGGAAGCTTTTGAGAATAGGAGTGAACAGGAATGGTTCAATTCGGAAGAGTATCTACAGCAATGGTGACCCCATTCGATCATAAAGGTCACATTGATTTCGCAAAAACGACCCAGTTAGTCAACCATTTGATTACGAACGGCACCGATTCACTAGTTGTCGCGGGAACGACAGGTGAATCTCCCACTCTTTCAAAGGAAGAAAAAATCGCTTTATTCCAGCATGTCGTGAAAGTCGTTGATAAAAGAGTTCCGGTCATCGCTGGCACAGGCAGCAACAACACTTATGCTACGATCGAATTAACGAAAAAAGCCGAAGAAATTGGTGTGGACGCAATAATGATCGTTGCCCCGTATTATAACAAGCCTAACCAGGAAGGACTCTACCAGCACTTTAAAGCGGCAGCTGAAGCTACCTCATTGCCGGTTATGGTTTACAACATTCCTGGCAGGTCTGTAGTCAATATTCAGCCTGAAACGGTAATCAAGCTGGCTGAAATCCCGAATATCGTGGCTGTCAAGGAAGCGAGCGGCGATCTGAACGCGATGACAAAAATCATTGCCGGCACACCTGATGATTTCCTTCTATACAGCGGAGACGACGGGTTGACACTTCCAGTGCTTGCTATCGGCGGAGCTGGAATCGTCTCTGTAGCATCCCATGTCATTGGTAACGAGATGCAAGCAATGATTGAAGCATTTTTCAGCGGAAGAAACGAGGATGCAGCAAAACTGCACCAGCGTCTGCTTCCAATCATGCAAGGTTTGTTTGCCGCACCAAGCCCTGGACCAGTGAAAACGGCATTGCAGCTAAAAGGCCTCGACGTCGGCTCAGTACGCTTGCCAATGGTGCCATTGACAGAACAAGAAAGAACAGCGGTAGCGAATCTATTCGAATAGTACAAAGGCCAGCCTGATGAGGCTGGCCTTTTTTTATTTTATTTTATAGGAAATTATAAAAGCATTTTTGTGTGGATAACTGCAAATGGGTTTCTATATCCAGCTCCAGCGCCTAGCCCCTCGAGACGCTTGTCTAGTGTCGTCTCCTAGAAACTCCGAAACTTCAACTCNNNGGGCAGTCGGCTATACATTTCGATTTCGGTCCTGCCAATGAAGTCAAAGAACGACTTCACTGTCAGGCCCTCCAGCGCTTGTCGGGGCTGAACAAGGCGCTTGCGCTTTTTGTTCTTTGGATAAAAAAGTTTTGATGATACTTTTCCTTTCCCGCATATGGATATCCGCTAATAATAGTGACCGGAGAATAAAGTTGTAAAGGTTTTCTGCCATCAAGTATAATGATTTTAACTGATTTCGTTCGGGAGATAACTACATAGGAGGAGCATAGAATTGATTAAAAAGAAAAATGAAAACATTAAAATCATTGCACTTGGTGGCGTTGGGGAACTCGGTAAAAATATGTATGTCACCGAAGTGGACAATGATATTTTTGTGGTGGATGCCGGGTTGATGTTTCCAGAAGATGAAATGCTGGGGATCGACATTGTCATTCCGGACTGTTCATATTTGAATGCTAACAGTGAAAGGGTAAAAGGGATTTTTCTGACTCATGGTCATGAAGACCATATAGGGGCGCTGACCTACCTCCTACGAAAAATGGACGTACCAGTATATGGAACAAAGCTTACTCTTGCGCTTGCAAAGGAAAAAATGAGGGAGCAGGAATTTACCGAAAAAGTTAAATTCCATGAAATTACGGCAGATACCGAACTGGACTTTGAAGTGGTTTCCGTATCATTTTTTAAGACAAACCATAGTATTCCAGACTCTGTCGGAGTTTGCATCCATACATCGGAAGGGGCCATTGTACATACAGGGGACTTTAAGTTCGACCAGGCAGCAGCACCGATGTATAAACCGGATATCGGAAGGATGGCCGCCATTGGCAAGCAAGGGGTTCTCTGCCTTCTTTCGGACAGTACAGAAGCTGAAAAACCTGGTTACACACCTTCTGAAACAACCGTTATAGAGGAGCTATCGAGTGTTTTTTATAATGCAAGTGGCCGTATCATTGCTGCCTGCTTTGCTTCGGATTTAAACAGGATCCAGCATCTTTTCAACAGTGCAGCTTCGCATGGCCGCAAGGTAGCGGTGGTTGGAAAAAGCCTGAAAAGGGTGTTTGATATCGCTTTGGATCTCGGCTATCTTCAAGTTGAAAGTGACTTGCTCATTGGTGTGGATGACCTCAAGAAGTACGCTGATGCTGAAGTCGTTATTTTAACGACTGGCAGCCAGGGAGAGCCAATTGAAGCCCTGCAGAAAATGGCTAAGCAAGCCCATCCTCAGGTGAATATCAAGGTAGGGGACACTGTCCTGTTCGCTGCCTCTCCTCTAAGGGGAAGTGAAGTATTCATTTACAAAACAATGGATATGCTTTACCGGGCAGGCGCGAACGTAGTGGCGAGCAAGAAAAGTGTCCAGGTTTCAAGCCATGGAAGCCAGGAAGAATTGAAATTCATGATCAACCTGATGAATCCAAAATTCTTCGTTCCTGTACACGGTGAATATAAGATGTTGAAGGCACATAAAAAAGTGGCTCAATCATGTGGCATACCGGAAGAAAATATTTTCATACCCGACCGTGGAGATGTCATTGAGATTTCTGGCGGGAAACTAAAGTTCACAGAAAAAGTGCAGGCAGGAAACACATTGATTGATGGAATCGGTGTAGGAGATGTGGGTAATATCGTCCTCCGTGACCGGAGACTGCTTTCACAGGATGGTGTTTTAATTGTTGTCGTGACACTGAATAAAGCAAACAGGAAAATTGCTGCCGGACCAGAAATTATTTCACGCGGGTTCGTCTATGTTCGCGAATCAGAAAAACTGATGGCAGAGTCAGCCTCTCTTATTAGGGAAATCGTTGAAAAAAATCTTCTAAAAGACCCGTTCGACTGGGCTGGCTTAAAGCAGGATATGCGCGATTCCCTGCATCAATATTTATTTGAAAAAACAAAACGCCGTCCAATGATTATGCCAATATTAATGGAAGTAAAATGATAAACGAAAGGCACTGGCTCAACTGCCAGTGCTTTTATCGTTCAAGAGTCAAATTATATGCGCTTTTGATAAAATTCTTGAAAACAACCTTCGTAAAAAGTGCTGCCGGAATGAAATTGATGATGATGTTCATACTAAAATTATCATGCCTGAAGGGAGCATAAAAGGATGGATAAGGAAATGAATTTAAACAATGCAGAAACCCAGGATGGACAGCAGGGGCAACAAGGGGAACAGGAAAATAAACCATCTGGTCTTCTAGAAAAGATCCAGCAGCTGGGCCAGACGAATGTACCGCAGCTGTCCCAGGATTCGAAAATTCATTGCTTGACGATTGTGGGCCAAATCGAAGGCCATATGCAGCTGCCGCCACATAACAAGACGACAAAGTATGAGCATCTTATTCCGCAGCTTGTTGCCATTGAGCAAAACCAGAATATCGAGGGGCTTCTTGTCATCTTAAACACAGTTGGCGGCGACGTAGAAGCGGGTCTTGCCATTTCAGAGATGCTTGCTTCCCTTTCGAAGCCGACAGTCTCTATCGTGTTGGGAGGAGGCCATTCAATCGGTGTGCCGATCGCGGTATCCTGCGATTACTCGTTTATCGCCGAAACAGCGACGATGACGATTCATCCAATCAGGTTGACCGGACTGGTAATTGGTGTTCCAGCAACCTTTGAATACCTGGATAAAATGCAAGAGAGAGTTGTTAACTTTGTGACAAAGCATTCGAACATTCCTGAGGAAAAATTCAAAGAGCTTATGTTTGCCAAAGGAAACCTGACCAGGGACATTGGAACAAATGTCGTTGGCCATGACGCAGTGGACATGGGCTTGATCCATGAAGTCGGCGGCATCGGACAGGCAATGAAGAAGCTCAATGAACTGATCGATATTAATAAACCAAAGTCAGAAGTGATCGTACAATGATCCTGTATACAATGATGCCCTATGAACAGGTTTTCCCTTACAGCGAGGAAGAAGCGATCAACCAGGTTATGATTTCCTACAACGGAATCCCGTTAATGGCTGAATGGACTGAACAAAATGAATACCGGATTGTCAGGGTGATGAGTACGGATCCGAATCACTATATGGACCCAATATGTAAACCTGGGTCGACCATTTCGCTTACTTAGAATGGTTTTGTTTTTATGTGCATAATAAAACGAAGTGCCGTTTCAACTGGCAAATATGATATAATATGGATACACTCAGCATTGGGCAGCCGGATAGGGCTGCTTTTCTTCTTACTGAAGTTTGAAGGTTCGTTTTGTTGATTATGCTGTAAGTGAAGCTATATAGATTCAGGTGATATATAATGGCCAAAAAGAAAAGACGGCAATCGAGAAAGAAGAATGCAGTAAAAACAACCGTTCAATATGAACTTGCCGGGTTAGCCTTGCTCGCATTGGCCATCATTGCGATGGCGGACCTGGGCGCTGTCGGAAGAACAATCGTGATGTTTTTCCGCTTTTTCTTCGGCGAATGGTATATGCTCAGTCTCGTTGGGCTGGTCGTATTTAGCATCTTTATCATGTGGAAAAGACGTCTCCCTTTTATTTTCCACACTAAATTGATTGGTACATACTTGATTATCGGTGCGATTTTGTTGCTAAGTCATGTGACGTTATTTGAACTTTTATCCAATGGCGGGAAGTTTGAAGACCCCAGTGTCATCAAGAATACCTTTGATTTATATGTCATGGAAGCGAAAGGCGAGACAAGCACCACAGACCTTGGCGGAGGTATGATTGGCGCTGTGATGTTTGCGTTGTTTTACTATTTATTCGATGCAGCAGGCTCTCAGCTGATTGCGTTCCTTTTGATCATCATTGGCGGAATTCTCGTAACAGGCAGAACCTTTACAGAAGTTACGGGTAAAATTATTGCGCCGATTGGAAGGTTCATCAGAGATCAATGGCTTTCATTCATTGAGGATCTAAAGCAATGGAAAGAAAATCAGCAGCAAAAGAAAACAGCTCAAAACAAAGAAGCTAAAAAGACTAAAAATGAAGGTAAGCAGCCAACCCTTGAAGAGGAATCTGTGGAAAGGACCGTTGACATTCCAGTGGAACCGGCTCCAGAACCACTCATATCCAGCTTTGCAGAGCGAGCATATGCCGCTCCCTCTGAAACACCAGTACAGCAGCCGGAAAAGAAAGCTAAAGCGGAAACTAAATCCGAAGACGAGGGTGACGACCTGCAGCAGCCGATTACTTTTACAGAGGTAGAGAATACCTCTTATGAATTGCCGCCAATTGATTTATTGAAACTGCCGAATAAAACCGACCAGAGCGGCGAATATGAATTGATTCATGCAAATGCGGCCAAGCTTGAGCGGACATTCCATAGTTTTGGAGTGAAAGCAAGGGTGACCCAGGTCCATCTCGGACCAGCAGTAACAAAATATGAAGTCCATCCGGATGTCGGAGTGAAGGTCAGCAGGATTGTGAGCCTGAATGATGATTTGGCGCTTGCTTTGGCTGCCAAGGATATCAGGATCGAGGCACCGATTCCAGGTAAGTCTGCAATCGGGATAGAAGTTCCAAACTCAGAGGTGGCAATGGTTTCTTTACGGGAGGTCATTGAATCAAAGCAGCATAATAAACCAGGGTCAAAGCTCCAGATTGGACTTGGACGAGATATTACAGGCGAAGCAGTACTGGCAGAATTGAATAAAATGCCCCATCTTCTTGTTGCCGGTGCGACAGGCAGCGGTAAGAGTGTCTGTATAAATGGAATCATTACAAGCATTTTGATGAGGGCCAAGCCTCATGAGGTCAAACTGATGATGATCGACCCCAAAATGGTCGAACTGAATGTTTACAATGGTGTTCCTCATTTGCTGGCGCCAGTGGTAACAGATGCAAAAAAAGCATCACAGGCACTCAAGAAAGTGGTCAATGAGATGGAAAGACGTTATGAACTCTTCTCACATACCGGAACAAGAAACATAGAAGGCTATAATGAATATATCAAGCGGTACAATAATGAGGAAGAAGCCAAGCAGCCACTACTGCCTTTCATTGTCGTTATTGTGGACGAGCTCGCAGACTTGATGATGGTCGCATCCTCTGATGTCGAGGATTCGATTACGAGGCTTGCACAGATGGCCCGAGCTGCAGGCATCCATTTGATCATCGCTACCCAGAGGCCTTCTGTCGATGTCATTACCGGCGTGATCAAAGCGAACATACCTTCAAGAATCGCATTTGCCGTATCTTCAATGACAGACTCAAGGACGATACTGGATATGGGCGGCGCTGAGAAGCTGCTGGGAAGAGGAGACATGTTGTTCCTGCCTGTTGGCGCCTCGAAGCCTGTCAGGGTACAGGGAGCATTTTTATCAGATGATGAGGTAGAAGAAGTTGTGAATTATGTAATCGGGCAGCAGAAGGCGCAGTACCAGGAGGAAATGATTCCTGAAGATGTCCCTGAGAATACTTCAGAAGTCGAGGATGATCTATACAATGATGCTGTCGACCTTGTCGTCGAGATGCAGACGGCATCTGTATCAATGCTCCAGAGAAGGTTCAGGATCGGATATTCACGTGCTGCCAGACTGATTGATGAGATGGAACTTCGCGGAATTGTCGGCCCATATGAAGGCAGCAAACCACGGACTGTCCTCGTGGCTAAGTCAGAAGAAGCGTAAGAAGTGATTGTGACTGAGTAAAAAGCCGGATGCATGCATCCGGCTTTTATTCTTGTTTATAGGTAAATAGCACTTGTAACAACTAATAGTGTCATACTATTAAAAACGCTTTCAAAATACAATTATATCAGAAACATAGGTTTTTTGTCCCGGAAAAATTGACAATTTTGGTCTTTCTAGCTTTTTTCGACAAAATGATGAAACGCTATTTATTTATCTTTGAAAAAGTGTTATAGTATTTTCGATTAGTAGGAATGCTATACATCAGAGGTCTGATGTCTTTGAGCAAAAGGGTTGGAGGAACGCCTCATGTCGATCAAATCAGATAACCGGCACCTGTATTTACAAGTAATCGATCACCTGAAGCAGGATATTCAGAAGGGTGTTTATAAAGAAAGAGAAAAACTCCCATCAGAATTCGATCTTGCCAAACAGCTTGGCGTAAGCAGAGCTACACTAAGGGAAGCCTTACGGATTCTTGAAGAAGAAAATGTCATTATCCGAAGGCATGGTGTAGGTACTTTTGTTAATGCCAAACCATTGTTTTCTTCAGGAATCGAGCAGCTTAACAGTGTTACCGCAATGATTGAACAGGCCGGGATGAAGCCAGGGACCATCTTTTTGAACTCTACGACAACTGGGCCAACTGAAGAGGATATCCGTCGTTTTACATGCTCTTTGGATGATGAAATTACTTTGATTGAACGAGTAAGGACCGCAAATGGGGAGCCAGTTGTCTATTGTCTGGACAAAATCCCCGGAAAAATCCTGTCTGGTGACTTTTCATATGAAGATGAATCATTGCTTCATCTCCTTGAAGTCATGTCGAACAGGAAAGTTACATATGCGGTCGCGCAAATCGAGCCGATAGGCTATCATGAAAAGATTTCGCCGATCCTGGAATGTGAACCTGAAACAGCGCTGCTAGTTTTGAAGCAGATGCATTTCGATGAAAATGACGTGCCGATCCTTTATTCAGTAAATTACTTTAAAGCCGATAAGTTCAGTTTTCATGTTCTTAGAAAGAGAGTTTAATTTTTTCTGAGTTATGAAAACGCTAACTATTCGGTTTTTCAGAACATTCCTGCGAAATCCAACAAACATTCTCTAGGGGGTACAAGCCTTGAAAAAGCGTAAATTTGGTTTGGTAATGTCATTGCTTTTGGCAGCAGGCACAATGTTAGCTGGCTGTGGCAGCGATAGCGATGAAAAAGGCGGCGACAGTGGCAAGAAGTCAGATTTAAAAGTTGGTATGGTTACGGATGCTGGTACAATTGATGACAAATCATTCAACCAGGGAACATGGGAAGGTATCCTCAAGGCTGAAGACGAATTCGGTGTTGACACAAAGTACCTAAAGCCTGCAGGAACTACTGAAGCTGAATACTTAAAAGAAATGGGTAACCTATACGACGCAGGATATAAGTTTATCGTTACACCTGGCTTTAAGTTCGAAACTGCTGTTTTCCAAGCCCAAGATAAATATAAAGATGCTAAGTTCGTCATTCTTGACGGAAATCCACATAATGGGGACTTCAACCCTGTTGTAAAAGATAACACAGTCGCTGTATTCTTCGCAGAGCACGAATCAGGATTCCTAGCTGGTGTAGCAGCTGCTCAAGAATTAAAAGAAGGTGAAGCTGGCTTCATCGGCGGTATGGAAATCCCTGCTGTACAGAAGTTCAACTGGGGCTTCCAGCAAGGTCTTAAGTATGCTAATGAAAACCTTGGCACAAATGTAGTAATCAAACAAGAAAACGTTATCTATCAAGGTTCATTTGATAATGCTGCTGCTGGCGGACAAATTGCTGCACAATACTATGACCGTGGCGTTGATGTCATCTTCACAGCTGCAGGCGGTGTTGGAGTAGGTGCTATTAAAGAAGCGAAAGACCGCGCTAAATCAGGCGAAAAAGTTTGGATCGTTGGTGTAGACGTTGACCAGTACGAAGATGGTAAGTACGAAGGCGACAAATCAGTTATCCTGACTTCTGCAATGAAGAAGCTTGACCAGGTTTCTTACGATATGGTTCAGGCTGAACTTGATGGCAAATTCCCTGGCGGACAAACTCTGACTTTCGATGCAAAGAACGATGGTATCGGTCTTCCTGACAAAAACCCTAACCTAAGCGATGAAACTGTTAGCAAGGTGAAGGAAGTTTACGAAAAGATCAAGTCTGAAGAAGTTAAAGTCTCTGCTGAACAAGGAGATTTGTTTAAGTAAAATAGAGTGAAAGAGACGGTTCTTTCCGTCTCTTTTGTCTATTAAAGTCTGAACGGTAAATTTTTGAAATAAGGACTTGAATATTTTCAATCTTTCAAAAGTCTTTTAATCTTTTTCCAGAAGTTCTGTTCCAGTATAGGGGACTCCCTATTTTAAAAAGGTATAGAGTCTAATACAAAGGTGAGTGCTACTATGAGTTATGTTGTAGAAATGTTAAATATCCGGAAAGAGTTCCCGGGTATCGTAGCCAACGATAATATCACCCTTACATTAAAAAAAGGGGAAATTCATGCACTGTTAGGGGAAAATGGTGCAGGTAAATCAACCTTGATGGGCGTTTTATTCGGGATGTATCAGCCTGAACAAGGCATCATTAAAGTGAATGGAAAAGAAGTGCGCATCACGAATCCTAATGTGGCGAACCGTTTAGGAATTGGGATGGTGCACCAGCACTTTAAATTGGTTGAAAACTTTACAGTAACCGAAAATATCATACTGGGCAGCGAGCCGCTTAAAGGCATGGTGCTTGATATCGACAAAGCAGCAAAAAGAATTGAAGAATTATCAAAGCATTACGGATTGAATGTAGATCCTCACTCCAAAATTGAAGATATATCAGTAGGTATGCAGCAAAGGGTAGAAATTTTAAAGATGCTTTACCGAGAAGCAGACGTCTTGATATTGGATGAACCAACAGCTGTTCTTACACCAGCAGAAATTGATGAATTGATGAAGATTATGCGCAATCTAATTAAAGAAGGAAAGTCTATCATCATAATCACACATAAACTGAAAGAAATTAAAGCAGTAGCTGACCGCTGTACGGTAATTCGCCGTGGAAAGGGAATCGGTACTGTCAATGTGGCTGAAGCAAGTGAGGCAAGCCTTGCAGAAATGATGGTAGGCCGGCATGTTTCATTCAAAGTGGATAAGAAAGAAAGTACTCCTGGAGAGGTAGTACTTAAAATAGATTCTCTATCTGTGAAAAACAATAGAAAAGTAATGGGCCTCAAAGATTTTTCGCTTGAAGTCCGTACTGGTGAAATCGTAGGGATTGCCGGGGTCGAAGGCAATGGGCAAACGGAGCTTATTGAAGCAATTACAGGGTTACGGAAAGCGGAATCAGGCTCTATCCAGATTGATGGCAACGAGATCATCAACTTGCCTGTTCGCGACAGACTAGAAAAAGGAATGAGCCATATTCCGGAAGACAGGCATAAGCGCGGACTGGTTCTGGATTACTCTTTACAGGAAAATATGGTTCTGCAAATTTATAACAAGAAGCCTTTTTCAAAAAATGGCATCCTGAACAAAAACGCTATGAAAACATATGCTCAAAACATATTGACAAACTTTGACGTGCGTTCCGGTGAAGGTGCAGTCTCCATTGCCAGAACACTATCAGGCGGTAACCAGCAAAAAGCAATCATCGGCAGGGAACTTGAGCTTGATCCAAAGCTGCTGATTTGTGTGCAGCCTACTCGCGGGCTGGACGTAGGATCTATTGAATATATCCATAAGAGAATCGTAGAACACCGTGATAAGGGGAATGCAGTATTGCTTGTTTCTCTTGAGCTGGATGAAATCTTGCAGCTATCTGACCGTATAGCCATCGTTAACAACGGTGAACTGGTCGGAACAGTGATCGCTGCTGAAACGAACGAAAATGAAGTTGGTCTAATGATGGCAGGCGTGGCTAAGGAGAGAAGCATATGAGACATACCATCGTATCTTTAATATCGATTATATTAGGACTGGTGGCCGGGGGGATCCTGATGCTCTTCATCGGAAGCAACCCGATTGAAGGCTATTCCTATCTTCTTCAAGGTGCCCTGAAAAACCTTGAGCGTATCGGGAATACATTAGCGACGGCTACTCCACTTATATTCACCGGTCTGTCCGTTGCTTTTGCTTTCCGTACAGGTTTGTTCAACATTGGCGCTTCAGGACAAATGTTAGTTGGTGGCTTATTGGCTTCAGCTGTTGGTCTAACTTATGATTTTTCAAGACCTGTCCTTCTTGCAGTCATGATTTTGGTTGGGATGCTTGGCGGAGCGCTTTGGGCATTCGTTCCTGGATTACTGAAGGCAAAGTTCAATGTTCATGAGGTTGTATCGACAATCATGATGAACTGGATTGCTTATTGGACGATCTATTATGTGGTTCCTGGATACTTCAAAGGAGAATTCCTTGAAACTGAATCCAGGAAGCTGGCAGAATCCGCTACCCTGCGTACTCCTTGGCTGACAGATATGTTCCAGGGTTCCTATATCAATCTTGGCTTATTCCTGGCTGTTATTGCGGTAATCATTATAGCGTTCATTATCGATAAAACGACTTTAGGTTATGAGTTAAAGGCTGTAGGTTTTAATAGATTTGCAGCCGAATATGCAGGCATGAAGGTAAATCGCAATATCATTTTATCCATGCTGATTTCAGGTGCTCTTGCCGGACTCGGAGGAGTAGCCCTGTACACAGGGAATGCTTCCAGTATCCAGATCGGAATCCTGCCAGCCCAGGGTTATGATGGAATTGCAGTAGCATTGCTTGGTGCCAATAATCCAATTGGTGTATTCTTCGCAGCTGTTTTATTTGGAATCCTCTATTCTGGAACAGGCTTTATGAATGCGATGACTGAAATTCCGCCTGAACTGGCGAATACAATCATTGCGATCATCATCTACTTTGCAGCGACAAGTGTACTGATTGAGCGCATGCTGAACAAATTCAAGAAGAGAAGCTCAAATCGAAAAGACAAAAGTGGTACTGTAGTCGAGAAGGGAGATTCCTAAGATGTGGCATATTATAGAACAAATATTTCCTTACGCGATTGTCTTTACAATTCCTCTTCTGATTACAGCCCTGGGCGGTCTTTTTAGTGAACGAAGCGGGATTGTCAATATTGCCCTTGAAGGCTTAATGATCATCGGTGCTTTCTCTGGTGCTTTATCCATCCATTATCTGAGTGGGGTAATCGAAAACAATACACTCGTTCTTTGGCTGGGATTATTGGCTGCTGTAGTAGCAGGTATCCTTTTCTCCATTTTGCATGCATTCGCGAGCATCAATTTGAATGCGGATCAGATCATAAGTGGTACGGCAATCAATTTGATTGCGTCTGCCCTTACGATATTCCTGGCAAGAAATATGACGGGCAGCGGAAATATCCGCATCACTAGTGGATTCACACCGTCTAATGTCCCTTTCTTGTCTGATATTCCGATAATTGGAGATCTTTTCTTTACAAAAACATATCCAACAACTTGGTTTGTATTGGCAATTCTTTTCATCAGTTCGTTCATCCTTTACAAGACAAAATTCGGTCTGCGTCTAAGATCCTGTGGTGAATTCCCGCAGGCAGCAGAGGCGGCAGGGATAAATGTACGAAGAATTCGCTATAGCGGAGTACTTATTTCTGGTGCTTTTGCTGGTCTTGGTGGAGCTTTGATCATTGTAACTTACGCTGGTGAATTCACCGGTACTGTATCTGGTCTTGGTTTCCTTGCATTGGCATCCTTGATCTTCGGACAATGGAAGCCGCTTGGCGTATTGGCAGCGACATTCTTCTTTGGTTTTGCTAGTACAATTGCAAACGTATCACAGGTAATTCCCGAATTGGCTGTCATCCCGCCAATTCTGCTGAAGATTTTCCCTTATGTCGTAACATTGCTTGCATTGGTCATTTTTTCTAAGTCTTCACAGGCTCCAAAAGCCGTCGGTGAAACGTTCGACAGTGGAAAACGATAAGTTTATGCTAAGAGGTGCCTTTCTAAAGGTGCCTCTTTTCTTTACATTTTGGAAGTACATTTCTGTAAAATGACAACCTTTAAATTATAGAAGGAAATGACACATTAAATTTAGAATTTTTCAAACTGTTATGGTAGAATATAGGAAAATGCTGGTTAAAAAATAAAAGCGGTAAGAGGTCTAAAAGATGAAGCTATCATTATATTTGGATGACCGTGAAACAGAGAAGATATTTTCTTATTTGCGCTGGATTTTCCTTGTTATAGGTGTTCTTGTTTTTTATTATCCACCTCTCGCGGACAGGCTGGATTTTACAGAAGAGACCTTCCCGCTGCTTTTGACAGTGGGATTCATTTATATGGCCTCTGCCCAGATTGCTCTGGTCAAGCTGCCTCCTGGCAATGAATATTTTTCACTGCTTACAAAAGCAGGCATTGTATTCGACTATGTTGCACTCATCTGGCTGCTCGTTTTAACCCGGGGTACCATGTCTCCGCTATTTCCAATCTCATACTTGCTTGTCATGCATGCGACGATTTATTGGAGAACAAAGGGGGCGATTTTGTCATCTGCCTTTTTAACTCTTGGCTACAGCATCATTTACGTTGCACAGGGCCATTTTGAATTTTATACTTCCTTTGTGTTTATCCTGAATCTCGCGTTCATTTGGGTTGTAGGTGTGTTTGGTTCACTAATTGTCATAAGGGAAAGAAAGCACCTCAAGCAAAAGGAAATCTTTCATGAACTGATGTTCACCGATTATCTCACAGGTTTATACAACCACAGGCATTTTCAAGAACAATTGAGGATGCTTACTGTCAATAAAGAAAACTTCATGCTTGTCATGGGGGATATTGATTACTTTAAGCAGGTGAATGACCAATTTGGCCACCTGACAGGGGATGAAATTTTAAAGCGAATTGGGTTGATTTTTCAGGAGCTTGCCGATCGCCATGACGCACAGGCATTTCGATATGGTGGAGAAGAGTTTGCGTTCCTGCTGCCTCTAATGGATGAAATGAAACAAATAGCGTTTTTTGAAGATCTATATTCAACCCTGGCAGCTGAGGAATTTACCCAGGATTGTAAAACCGTAACGATGAGCTTCGGGATCGCTTCTTCACAAACAGAAGCACTGCCTGATAAACTATTAGGCTATACAGATCAACTTTTGTACAGTGCGAAGGCTGCCGGCAAAAATCAGGTAAAATTTGAAACTGGCTATACATATCGTTTTGCTGCTGTTTCTGAAATTGCCGCAGCAAAAGAATGAAAATGTAAAGCTCCCCATTGAGGGGAGCTTTTGCTTTCAAGTTTTAGTGAATTGGCAATTGCTTGAATTAGACAACTATGGAAAGGTATAGTTAGAGTGTATTTATAGGAATATTAAATATGAGCATCTCAACGTATACATAAAGTAAAGATGTTTTGCATGATTCCAAACAGTGAAGAATGGATAAAGAAAGACTACTCATTGTGTTCCCATTAAAGGAGGATTTAAATGGCTGTCATTTCAGAAACAATCAAGAATATGAAGGGTTACAAGCTTCACATCGTAAAAACAGCAAAGTTCAAGACAAATACAATTGTCTGGAAGATGAAAACACCTTTGACGAGCGAAAACGTTACAAAACGTGCTTTGCTTCCGTATGTGCTGCAGAGCAGTTCAAAGGCATACGAATCAACTACAAAGCTGCGCTCCTATTTAGATGAGCTCTATGGTGCAAATCTTTATGTTGATGTATCGAAGAAAGGGGAGTACCAGGTCATTAGCTTCTCACTCGAAATCGCGAATGAAAAATTCCTTAGTGACCCAGAGCCTTTGCTAAAAAAAGGGATGGAATTAATCGCGGAAATCCTCGTAAATCCTCTCGCGGAAAATGAAGCTTTTGACAAAGATACGGTGGAGAAGGAAAAGCGCACGCTTAAGCAGAGGATCCAGGCTGTTTATGATGATAAAATGCGCTACTCCAATTTCAGGCTTGTTCAGGAAATGTGTAAAGGTGAGCCATATGCATTGCATGTAAATGGAGAAATAGACGATATCCCGCAGATTAATGAGAGGAATTTGTATGACTATTACAAGCAGGCATTCGCTGAGGATGAAATGGATTTGTACATCATTGGCGATGTGAACGAAGACGAAGTCCAATCAGTTGCTGACGAACTGCTACGATTCGAGGATCGGGTCCCTGTGAAGGTGGAAACACATCAAGCTGGCAGCGTAGAAGAAAAGACAGTAAAAGATAAGGAAGATATCAAACAAGGCAAGCTGAATATCGGCTACCGGACAAATGTGCTTTATGGGGATCAGGACTATTATGCACTCCAAGTCTTCAATGGAATTTTTGGCGGCTTTTCACATTCCAAGTTATTTTTGAATGTCCGCGAAAAAAACAGCCTAGCCTATTATGTCGCCAGCCGTCTTGAAAGCCACAAAGGTTTGATGATGGTCATGTCCGGTATTGAATTCGAAAACTTCGAGCTTGCTGTTAAAATCATCCGTGAGCAAATGGAAGCGATGCAAGCCGGTGATTTTACCGATCAAGAAGTTGAACAAACAAAAGCGGTGATCGAAAACCAAATGCTTGAAACATTGGATACTGCAAGAGGCATGGTAGAAGTCCTGTATCATAATGTAGTTTCAGGTCAAAATGTCAGCCTCGATGACTGGCTTCAGGGCATGAGTAAAACCACAAAAGAAGAAATCGTCGATGTAGCCAAAAAGGTCCAGCTTGACACGGTTTACTTCTTAACTGGATTGGAGGCGGACAAATAATGGAGAAGATCACTTTTGAACAGCTTCAGGAAGAAATGTACTATGAAAAGCTGAATAATGGACTTGATGTATATATTCTTCCGAAAAAGGGCTTCAACAAAACATATGCTACATTTACAACAAAATACGGTTCAATCGACAATCACTTCCTTCCTCCGGGAAAGGATGAATTCGTTAAGGTCCCTGATGGCATCGCCCACTTCCTGGAGCATAAATTATTTGAAAAGGAAGATGGAGATGTATTTCAGCAGTTCAGCAAGCAGGGTGCATCGGCTAACGCGTTCACATCGTTTACAAGGACCGCTTATTTATTTTCCAGTACATCCAATGTGGAGAAAAACCTTGAAACATTAATTGACTTCGTTCAAGAGCCTTATTTCACCGAGAAGACAGTTGAAAAGGAAAAGGGGATTATCGGGCAAGAGATCACAATGTATGATGATAATCCTGATTGGAGGCTGTATTTTGGGCTTATCCAGAATATGTATAAAAATCACCCTGTAAGCATCGATATCGCGGGTACCATTGAATCGATCTCCCATATAACGAAAGATATGCTGTATGAGTGCTATGAAACCTTCTACCATCCAAGCAATATGCTATTGTTTGTGGTTGGTCCTGTCAATCCCGATGAAATCATGGGCTTGATCAAAGACAATCAGAGCAAGAAGGATTATAAGAACAAGCCTGAAATCCAGCGGAAATTCGATGCAGAACAGGCTGGAGTCGCTGAAAAGAAACAAGTTCTTAAAATGAATGTCCAAACTTCAAAATGCCTTGTGGGCATCAAAGCGGCCAACCCGAAAGAATCGGGCAGCGAAATGCTGAAAAATGAGCTTTCAGTTAACGTGCTGCTCGATATACTATTTGGAAAAAGCTCTGATAACTACACTGAACTGTATAGTTCAGGGCTGATTGACGACACATTTTCCTATGACTATTCACAGGAGCAGGGCTTTGGATTCGCGATGGTTGGCGGAGATACAAATGAGCCAGATGTCCTGGCCAGCAAGCTTGAGGCGATGCTGAAGGAAGCGAAATCGGGCCAGGGACTGACTGCTGATAGCCTCGAAAGGACAAAAAAGAAAAAAATTGGGGCCTTCTTAAGGGCGGTGAATTCACCAGAATATATCGCAAATCAATTCACGCGTTATGCTTTCAATGATATGGATTTGTTCGACGTGGTTCCAGTGCTTGAGAGCCTGACAATTGATGATCTCAATCAGGCGGCTGGAAGGCTTATTTCAGAAGATCGGTTCACAGTCTGCCAGGTGGTGCCAAAGGGGAAGTAACAGACATTTGAAGTATATGCGCCGGCTATTCCCGGCGCATATTTATTTAGAATTGTTGAGAGGGAAAAAAGACATGAAAAGATTCGCATTAGTAACGGGTGCAAGTGGAGCAATCGGCAAAGCAATCTCGATCAAGCTGGCATCAGAAGGATATTCGCTCTACTTGCATTACCATCAGAACGAGAAAGGGATTGACGAGCTGCTCCGCGAGATTGGGTCATTCGGCGGGGAATATATACCGATCAAGGCTAATTTGGCCTCGAAGACAGGATACGTCGACTTAGCGAACCAGATTTTTTCGCTTGATGCGATCGTACATAATGCCGGCAATGCTTTATATGGACTTCTGGAGGACCTGGAGGAAGAAGATACGGAAGCTTTGATTCAAATCCATGTGACGTCTCCTCTCCTTCTGACAAAAAAGCTGGTCCCAAAATTGCGGCAGAAACAAAATGGAAATATTGTGATTGTCTCATCGATATGGGGCCAGACAGGAGCGTCATATGAGGTGGCCTATTCAACGGTAAAAGGAGCACAGCTGGCATTTGCGAAGGCGTTAAGCAAAGAGCTGGCACCTTCTAAGATTAGGGTGAATGCAGTTGCGCCCGGGGCGATCCAGACTCCGATGATGGAAGGCTTTAGCCTCGAGGAACGTGAAGCGATTGCTGCCGAAGTCCCTTCCGGCCGTCTTGGGACCCCTGAGGAAGTAGCAAACGGAGTGGAATTCCTTTTATCCGAGAAATCCTCCTATATTACCGGGCAGGTGCTGGCAATCAACGGCGGCTGGCTAACCTGAACAATTTGTGACAAATTTTCTAATCCTGTTTCTTGATGAATAATTCTTCGCGAACGAATGCAAAATAACCTTGTACTATTTTAGACAAGGAGGTTGTCAATATGTCTGTTTTGGAAAATTGGAATCAGTGGAAAGACTTCCTGGGAGACCGTCTTCATCAGGCGCAGGATCAAGGAATGAATAAAGATGCAATGGGTGATCTTGCCTACCAGATCGGCGACTATCTTGCCAAGAACGTCGACCCTAAGAACGAACAGGAAAGAGTTCTTTCAGACCTTTGGTCAGTGGCAAGCCCGGACGAACAGCATGCGATCGCGACCATGATGGTAAAGCTTGTTCAAAACAACGGAAGTAAATAAGTGAGTTTGATGAAGAGGGGACTTACATTCCTCTCTTTTTTTATTTATAAGATTATAAAGCACACCCTTTTGGCTAGTTTTCATTTCTGGCTTGTTTTTCCTTTCATCTTCTTTAAAAATCATATATTATAGTAGCTAGATATTCGATGTCAAAATGTGTCGCAATTATTGGCTGAAAGCAGAGGAGGAGAATGATGGAGAAGAAAGAATGGTACTTGGAATATGAAATCATGATTAACCGTCCAGGACTGCTAGGTGATATTTCCTCTTTGCTTGGAATGCTGTCCATCAATATTGTAACGATCAATGGTGTGGATGAAGGAAGGCGTGGCCTTTTGATCCTTGCGAAAGATGATGATCAAATTGAGAGACTTGAGTCAATTTTACATACTATGGATACAATAAGGGTAATTAAAATCAGGGAGCCTAAACTGCGTGACCGAATGGCGGTCAGACATGGCAGGTACATACAACGTGATGCGGACGATAAAAAAACATTCCGGTTTGTGAGGGATGAACTTGGACTGCTTGTTGACTTTATGGCAGAATTATTTAAGATGGAGGGCCATAAACTGATTGGCATCCGTGGAATGCCTCGCGTCGGCAAGACAGAATCTGTTGTTGCATCAAGTGTTTGTGCCAATAAAAGATGGCTGTTCGTTTCCTCTACATTATTGAAACAGACGATCCGCAATCAGTTGATTGAAGATGAGTACAATGCTGATAACTTATTCATCATCGATGGAATTGTTTCAACAAGGAGAGCCAATGAAAAGCACTGGCAGCTTGTCAGGGAAATCATGCGCCTCCCTGCGGTCAAGGTAGTGGAACATCCTGATATTTTTGTCCAGAACACAGAATATACATTGGATGATTTTGATTATATTATCGAATTAAGAAATAATCCCGATGAGGAAATCGTATATGATATGGTCCAGAAGAATCACATGTTTACTGATTCTGATTTTGGAGGATTTGATTTTTAACAGTATTGGAAGGTGTTATCGTGTCTGAGTTAGGAATTATTTTAAAGGAAGCCCGTGAAGCAAAAGGCCTCAGCCTGGACGAACTGCAGTCCATCACGAAAATTCAAAAACGTTATCTCCTCGGCATTGAAGAGGGCAACTATTCAATGATGCCAGGTAAATTCTATGTGCGGGCATTCATCAAACAATATGCCGAAGCAGTGGGCCTTGATCCGGACGAGCTTTTTGAACAGCATAAATCCGAAATCCCATCTACATACAACGAAGAGTTGCCAGAACAGCTTTCCCGTGTCCAATCGAGGAAAAGTCTTTCACCAGAAACTTCTAAGGTTCTGAATGTACTTCCAAAAATATTGATTGTCATCTTCATTATTGGTGCGATTGCCCTTGTGTGGTATTTGATTGTCAAGAACGCAGGCGATGACGCCGGACAGACTGCGAATACCAATAAGAGTCAGCCGATCGTTGAAGAACCTGCAGGAAGCGCAGATGATTCCGCTGATGAAGGGACAAGCGAATCCGATGCCCCTGCTGAAGAAAAGCCTGCTGAAGAAGAAGCAAAGCCTGAAACCCCTGAACAGGAGCTTACAGTCGCTTCGAACACTGGCAGCAATACGGTTTACGAACTGAAAAATACCGATAAGTTTGTCGTTAAGATTGTGTCTCTTGGACAAACCTGGGTTGGCGTTTCCAATGGGTCTGGGAAATCCATTTTCCAGGAAACGCTCGTTAAAGGCAAAAACGAAAGCCGGACAGAAGATTTGACCAGTGAAACAGAGGCAGTTATCAATGTCGGACGTGCACCTGAGACAGAAATTTACGTTAACGACCAGAAGCTAGAGTATGCCGTTTCGCCGGAACAAGATATGACACAGTTGATTACGATCAAGTTTGTAAAATAGAACATAAATTGCAGATGATTAGAGACTGCTGCAACAAAAATGCCCGTATGGACGTTTGTTTATACGGGCTATACTATTAGTGCTAAGCTTAAGAGCTTGGCGAGACTGATCTAGCTCTAGGCATATTTAATGTCGTTTTTTACATATTGGATATAATGAAGAAGTCAGCCAAATGGCTGTGTAATTAACATCTGGAGGAATAGGATATGAATTTGCCAAATAAAATTACGGTCTCACGCATTTTATTGATTCCGTTATTCTTGATTGTGATGGTTGTTCCATTTTCCTGGGGCGAGATTGCCCTGCTTGGAACGACAATGCCGGTTACTCATTTAGTAGGAGCGCTGATCTATATTTTCGCCTCTGTTACAGACTGGGTAGATGGGTATCTTGCACGAAAACATAACCTCGTTACGAATCTTGGGAAATTCCTTGACCCGCTGGCGGATAAACTGCTGGTCTCATCGGCACTGATCGTGCTTGTTGAACTTGGTTATGCCCCAGCATGGATTGTCATCGTGATCATCAGCAGGGAGTTTGCTGTGACAGGACTTCGTTTATTGCTTGCAGGAGGCGGCGAGGTTGTTGCTGCCAAGATGCCAGGGAAAATCAAAATGTGGGCTCAAACAGTCGCGATTTCCGCTTTGTTACTGCATAATATCATTTTTGAAGCTTTCTCCATCCCGTTTGCTGATATCGCCTTATGGGTGGCGATGTTCTTTACAATCTGGTCTGGATGGGACTACTTCGCAAAGAACAAGCAAATATTCAGCAATTCTAAATAATTGATTTGCCAGGAGGATGTCAAATGAATGCAGAAATCATAGCAGTTGGGTCTGAACTGCTTCTCGGGCAAATTGTCAATACGAATGCGAGGTTCCTGTCGAGGCAGCTTGCAGACTTAGGAATCAATGTATTCTATCACACGGTTGTCGGGGATAATTCGGATAGACTGAAAAGTGCAATCAGGATTGCCCAGGAACGTGCAGAATTGATTATTTTTACGGGTGGCCTTGGGCCCACTAAAGATGATCTCACTAAAGATACGATAGCCGCTCAGCTAGGAAAGAAATTGGTGCTTGATGAGGAAGCTATGAATTCGATCGAGCTCTATTTTGAAAAAACGAAGAGGGTAATGACTGAGAATAACAGGAAGCAGGCTCTAGTGATCGACGGTTCCATGATCCTTAAAAACGAAAATGGCATGGCTCCGGGTATGTTCCTGTCAACAGCAGACCACAAATATATGTTGTTGCCAGGCCCTCCTTCTGAAATGGAGCCCATGTTCCTGAAATATGGACAAGCAGCCATTACTGGCATAAATGGCAGCCAGGCAAGGATTGAATCAAGAGTCCTCCGCTTCTTTGGAATAGGTGAGGCAGCATTGGAAGCACAAATAGAGGATTTGATCGATCAGCAAAGCAACCCGACTATTGCCCCGCTGGCAGGTGACGGGGAAGTCACTCTGAGGCTTACGGCAAGAGATGATGCTAACGGCACTGCCCAGGAATTAATTGATAAAGTGGAAGCGGAAATCATGGACAGAGTCGGTGAGTACTTTTATGGTTACGACGAAACCTCGCTAATATTGGAACTTTCCAAACTATTAAAAACCAAGAACTTGACGATATCAGCAGCCGAAAGCCTGACAGGCGGTTTGTTCCAGCAGGAATTGACCTCTGTTTCCGGAGCTAGCAGCTTTTTCAAGGGCGGGATTGTCTGCTATTCGAATGAGGCTAAAATAGGGCTTGTGAACGTCAGCCCTGCTACAATAGAAAACTTCGGTGCTGTCAGCAAAGAATGTGCGGAAGAGCTGGCGGTCAATATTGCATCGGTTTCCAATTCGGATATTGGCTTAAGCTTCACCGGAGTGGCAGGCCCTGACTCCCTTGAAGGGCATCCGGCAGGAACTGTTTTCATTGGTGTACATGTAAAAGGCAAGCCAGTCCATGTAGAAAAATTGAGCCTGAGCGGGTCACGAACGGCCATCAGGAGCAGATCAGTAAAGTTTGGCTGCCAGCTGCTAATTCATAGATTATCAGAAACACGGAAGTGATTTGCTTCCGTGTTTTTTTTTATTTGTCCTGATTGCTGGCGCACTTAATAGGCAGATTTCTTGCCAAATTCGTGTTTTAAAGGGTATATTCCTACTCAAAACTAGTAAAAAAGCTGTTGAAAATTCAATTTTAATGATTATTCCTGCTTCAAAAAAAACGAATAAATGTTCGATTTTTTAATGGACAAACCGCATGGAAAAAGGTATAGTAATAGTAGGCTTTAAATAAGAGATTTGCGGACAGGCAGCATGCTGGTTCGTTTTTATATAAAAGGAGGAAGATTGAGTGAGTGATCGTCAAACGGCGTTAGATATGGCATTAAAACAAATCGAAAAGCAATTTGGTAAAGGTTCGGTTATGAAGTTGGGTGAGAAGACTGACACTAAGGTTTCTACATCTCCAAGTGGTTCCCTTGCGCTGGATGTAGCACTAGGAATAGGCGGCTATCCTCGCGGACGTGTTATTGAGATCTATGGACCTGAAAGTTCAGGTAAAACAACTGTTGCGCTTCATGCAATTGCCGAAGTGCAGGCTAATGGCGGCCAGGCAGCGTTCATTGACGCTGAACACGCACTGGATCCTGTATATGCACAGAAACTCGGTGTAAACATTGACGAACTACTTCTGTCACAGCCGGACACAGGAGAGCAGGCCTTGGAAATCGCGGAAGCTCTTGTACGAAGCGGAGCGATTGATATCATTGTTATTGACTCTGTTGCAGCTCTTGTCCCTAAGGCTGAAATCGAAGGTGAGATGGGCGATTCCCACGTCGGCCTTCAGGCTCGCTTGATGTCTCAGGCACTGCGCAAACTTTCCGGTGCAATCAACAAATCGAAGACTCTTGCCATCTTCATCAACCAGATTCGTGAAAAAGTTGGCGTTATGTTCGGTAACCCTGAAACTACACCAGGCGGCCGTGCTTTGAAGTTCTACTCAAGTGTCCGTCTTGAAGTACGCCGTGCTGAAACATTGAAGCAGGGTAATGAAATGGTCGGTAACAAAACAAAGATTAAAGTTGTCAAGAACAAGGTTGCTCCGCCGTTCCGTACAGCTGAAGTGGATATCATGTACGGCGAAGGGATTTCCAAAGAAGGGGAAATCATCGATATTGGTTCAGAGCTTGATATCGTCGACAAGAGCGGTTCTTGGTATTCCTATAATGGTGAGCGTCTTGGACAGGGAAGGGAAAACGCAAAGATCTTCCTTAAAGAAAACCCGTCCATCCGTCTTGAAATCCAGAAAAAGATCCGTGACCACTACGGCCTTGATGGTGAATTCACTGTGACTGAAACAGACGAAGACCAGGAAGAACTTCAACTGGATTAATAGATTCACAATAAGGATCAGCAAGGTCTCCTGAATGACAGGAGGCCTTTTTGGTATGGATTCTCACTAAAAATAAGAATTGAATGAATAATTAATCAAAATCGATGGTATCCTTATCGGACAAACCCTTGACAATAAAATTTGGCAGCTTTACAATTAAAAATGTATATTTTACATTTTCATGGTATTAAAAACGTTTAAAAGCATTAGAGCTGTATGTTGATGCTTGTAACAATGTACATGCCGACACTTTAAAAAACGTAACACAAGTTCATAGCAAGAGGAGGTGAAAATGATGGATCTAATTATTTCAATCATCTCCATTTTGCTTGGCCTATTCGTCGGTGCAGTTGTTGGCTATTTTTATCGTAAATCCGTTGCGGAAGCAAAAATTGCAGGTGCCAAAAACGCCGCAGAACAAATTGTTGAAGATGCGAAGCGTGGAGCAGAGGCAATGAAGAAGGAAGCCCTGCTGGAGGCTAAGGATGAAAATCACAAACTGCGTACTGAAGCAGAGCGTGAGATTCGTGAACGAAGAAATGAACTGCAAAAACAAGAAAATCGTTTATTGCAAAAAGAGGAGAATCTTGATCGTAAAGATGAATCGTTGAACAAACGTGAGAATCTTTTAGAGAAAAAAGATGACGCTCTTACCAAAAGACAACAGCATATTGAAGAGATGGAAAGCAAAGTGGACGAGATGGTACGAAATCAGCAGGCTGAACTGGAACGCATCTCGAGCTTAACGCGTGATGAGGCTAAATCCATCATTTTGGAGCGTACGGAGCAAGAACTTGCTCACGACATTGCATTAATGATTAAGGAAAACGAAAACAGGGCGAAAGAAGAATCCGATAAGAAAGCGAAAGAAGTACTTTCACTTGCCATCCAAAGATGCGCAGCTGACCATGTCGCTGAAACGACTGTGTCAGTCGTGAATCTTCCGAATGATGAAATGAAGGGACGCATTATCGGACGTGAGGGACGGAATATCCGCACCCTGGAAACGTTGACGGGAATTGACCTCATAATTGATGATACTCCGGAAGCGGTTATATTATCCGGATTTGACCCAATCAGACGTGAAACAGCCCGATTAGCTCTTGAAAAGCTTGTCCAGGATGGACGTATTCATCCGGCCCGAATCGAAGAAATGGTTGAAAAGGCACGCCGTGAAGTGGATGAACATATTCGTGAGGTTGGTGAACAGACGACCTTCGAAGTGGGAGTACACGGGCTGCACCCAGACCTGATCAAGATTCTTGGCCGCTTGAAGTATCGTACAAGCTACGGACAGAATGTTCTTAAACATTCAATGGAAGTAGCCCAATTGTCCGGATTACTTGCTGCAGAGCTAGGTGAAGATGAAACTTTGGCTCGCCGTGCAGGACTCCTGCATGACATCGGAAAGGCAATTGACCATGAAGTAGAAGGCAGCCACGTTGAAATTGGCGTGGAGCTGGCTACGAAGTACAAGGAACATCCTGTTGTCATCAACAGTATTGCTTCCCACCATGGTGATACAGAGCCTACTTCGATCATCGCAGTTCTAGTTGCTGCTGCTGATGCATTATCAGCTGCAAGGCCAGGTGCCCGCAGCGAAGCACTTGAAAACTATATCCGCCGTCTTGAAAGACTGGAAGAAATCTCGGAATCCTATGAAGGAGTCGAGAAGTCATTCGCCATTCAGGCGGGAAGAGAAATCAGGATCATGGTTAGACCAGATCAGATCGATGACTTGCAGGCACACCGCCTCGCTCGTGATATCCGCAAGAAAATCGAGGAAGAGCTCGATTACCCAGGGCATATCAAGGTTACAGTCATCCGTGAAACACGTGCAGTTGAATACGCAAAATAAAGCGGTGCTTAGGCGCCGCTTTTTATATTGTGGCCACTTTACTGGTTTTCCTCTGATCACGATGTTATGATACAATTTTTACATAAATAACTTAAAGGCAGGAATGAAGATCAATGAGAATTTTATTTGTAGGGGATGTTGTAGGTTCTCCTGGCAGGGATATGGTTACCGAATACCTGCCAAAGCTTAAGGGGAAGTTTCGTCCGACTGTTACAATCATAAATGGAGAGAATGCAGCGAGCGGTAAAGGAATAACCGAGAAGATTTACCGGCAGTTTCTCGAGCAGGGTGCACAGGCTGTCACTTTAGGAAACCATGCATGGGATAACCGTGAAATTTTTGAGTTCATTGAGGGAGCTAAATATCTGGTAAGGCCTGCTAATTTTCCGGAGGAAGTTCCTGGAAAAGGGATTGTTTATTTAAAGATTAACCAAGAAGAACTGGCTATCATCAATTTGCAGGGCCGTACATTCTTGGCGCCAATTGATTGCCCATTTAAAAAAGCGGATGAACTGATTGAGGAAGCGAGAAAGCGCACCTCCCTCATTTTTGTCGACTTCCATGCAGAAGCAACTAGCGAAAAACAGGCGATGGGCTGGTATCTTGATGGCAAAGTTTCCGCTGTTGTCGGTACGCATACACATGTCCAGACTGCAGATGAGAGAATTTTGCCTTCCGGGACAGCTTATTTGACTGATGTAGGCATGACAGGTCCGTATGATGGTATTTTAGGAGTCGAAAAAGAAGCAGTGCTCAGAAGGTTCATGACAAGCCTCCCAACCCGTTTTGAAGTCGCCAAGGACGGAAGGAACCAGCTATCAGCAGTATTGATCGATTTGGATAAGAAGACTGGCAAAGCGGTGAAGATCCAGAAAATCCTTATCAATGACGACCACCCCTTTTATGAATAAGACATCAGAGTGACGATCCTTTTGACTGCAGACAAACTCATGCGAGTTTTTCTGCAGTCTTTATTATGCGCTGAATTGGTTATTTGGAGACGGATCAAATTGGGATAAAGATGTCCTTGCGAAGAGGGAAGAGTCTTAATGAGGGTACCATTCCGGCCGAGAGATACCCTTCTGAAGAGGGAAGAATGCACATAAGGGCACCATTCGCGTCGAGAGATACCCTTATGAAGGGGAAAGTGTGCGGATAAGGGCACCATTCGCGCAGAGAGATACCCTTATGAAGAGAAAAGAGTGCACATAAGGGCACCATTCACGCCGAGAGATACCCTTATGAAGAGGGAAGAGCAAGCATAAGGGTACCATTCGCGTCGAGAGATACCCTTATGAAGGGGGAAGTGTGCGGATAAGGGCACCATTAGCGCAGAGAGATACCCTTATGAAGAGAAAAGAGCAAGCATAAGGGTACCATTCGCGTCGAGAGATACCCTTATGAAGGGGAAAGTGTGCGCATAAGGGTACCATTCCGCCTGAGAGATACCCTTATGAAGAGGGAAGAGCAAGCATAAGGGTACCATTCGCGTCGAGAGATACCCTTATGAAGGGGGAAGTGTGCGGATAAGGGTACCATTCGCGTCGAGAGATACCCTTATGAAGGGGGAAGTGTGCGGATAAGGGCACCATTCCCCACGAGAGATACCCTTATGAAGAAAAAAGAGTGCACATAAGGGTACCATTCACGCCGAGAGATACCCTTATGAAGGGGGAAGAGCAAGCATAAGGGTACCATTCGCGTCGAGAGATACCCTTATGAAGGGAGAAGTGTGCGGATAAGGGCACCATTCCCAACGAGAGCCTTATGAAGAGAAAAGAGTGCACATAAGGGCACCATTCACGCCGAGAGATACCCTTATGAAGGGGAAAGTGTGCGCATAAGGGTACCATTCACGCCGAGAGATACCCTTATGAAGGGGAAAGTGTGCGCAAAAGGGCACCATTCCCCACGAGAGATACCCTTATGAAGCCAAAGAATACGCAAAAGGCCACGAATCCGACCGAAAAGCATCTTCACGGAGAGCCAACCAGGTTCAGAATGGGAGTTACCAAAATTCCATCTTTAATTAAATCAGCTATAAAAACAGAATCTTCATCATCAATAACATTGCTTTTTTTAACTGAAGGTCATATGTGGGCTTCCTCCTGAATATAGTAGCAGTGGAACAGACTAACCTGGATGTCCACGCTGGGCATCCGGTACGGGACAAAATAAGGAGGAGCCAGGAATGGAGATATTAAAAGTTTCAGCAAAATCTAATCCTAATTCTGTAGCTGGTGCGCTTGCTGGAGTACTGCGCGAAAGAGGGGGCGCAGAAATTCAGGCAATTGGGGCGGGTGCATTAAATCAGGCCGTTAAGGCAGTAGCGATCGCAAGAGGGTTCGTAGCACCCAGCGGCGTTGATTTAATTTGCATCCCGGCATTTACTGATATCCTGATTGATGGCGAAGAGCGGACAGCCATTAAATTGATTGTTGAACCCCGATAATGTAAAAACCAAACATATAAGACATTGTTGATATACTCGCCTGTTTGCATGTGCAAGCAGGTTTCTTTTATTTTCTTGTATAATAGGCACAAGGGGGAGTTCTTTTGAAAATCTATGATGGTCATTGTGATGTTCTCTATAAACTATTAATGGACCCGACACTTGATTATGTAAATGCATCGGAATTACAGGTAAATTTGGAAAAGTTAAAAGCTTCGGGAACGAAAGTCCAGTTGTTCGCCATATATGTACCCGAATCTGTTCATCCTGATTTAAAGTTTGAGGCAGCGCTTAGGATGGTGGACTTGTTTTACGAAAAGGTTCTATCGCCGAATCCTCAAATGAAGCTGGTGACAAACAGGGCAGAGATTAGGGGTCTTGCTGAACATGAGATAGGTGCCGTTCTTACCCTTGAAGGCTGTGATGCCATTGGCCAGGATATGTTAAAATTGCGCACTCTTATAAGGCTTGGAGTACGTTCAGTAGGATTGACGTGGAACTTTGGAAATTATTGCGCCGATGGGGCTTTAGAGGAACGGGGTGCAGGGCTGACAAAATTTGGCCGGCAGGTTGTCCAGCTGTTGAATGAAACGGAAACAGCCTGTGATGTCTCCCATCTATCTGAGAGGGCATTCTGGGATGTGCTGGAAGTATCAGACCGTGTGTTTGCTTCTCACTCAAACAGCTATACGAAATGCCAGCATCCGCGGAACTTGAGGGATGATCAAATCAAAGCGCTGATCGACCTGGATTCTGTCATGGGTCTCACCTTTGTGCCGGAATTTTTATCAGGTAAAAAGGACTCAGCATCGATCGATAATATAATCCGCCATCTGGAACATATCTGTACTCTCGGAGGAGAAAATCATGTCGGCTTCGGTTCCGATTTTGACGGTATTGAATTTACGGTGAAGAATCTATCGGGAAATGATCAATATGAGAACCTTTGGAACGAATTGCAAAAATATTATTCTGATATACAAGTCAGAAAGTTCCTTTTTGACAATATGGCTTCC
The DNA here is from genome assembly GCF_018613355.1 of Bacillus sp. ISL-35. Lineage (NCBI taxonomy): Bacteria > Bacillati > Bacillota > Bacilli > Caryophanales > Bacillaceae > Bacillus > Bacillus sp. ISL-35. The sequence continues at coordinate 144,734 of NZ_JAGGQK010000020.1, forward strand.
AAACTTCCATTGCAAAACGGCTGAAATCAATAGATACAACAGGATTCACTCCGTGGAAAAAAGGGTCAGATAGCAGGAAACGTAAAATATTTTAACAAATAAAAAAATATTCATATTTTCGTCAATAATTATTCTGAAAGGGTTGCTTTTTTTTTCACATAGGTCTAGAATTGTAAGCGTTTAGTACCATCCATTTACTAGATTTGACAGGGGTTTTTTAAGAGATATCCATTAAATTCTAGTGAATTACTTGGAAAAGTGCTACACTTAATAACGAAGCGTTTTTACATATTTTTTTACGTATCTAAAGGGGTGTAAGAGATGATCAATCAACTTTCATGGAAAGTTGGCGGACAGCAGGGAGAAGGAATTGAATCTACCGGGGAAATTTTCTCTATTGCATTGAACCGTCTAGGCTACTACTTGTATGGCTACCGTCACTTTTCATCACGTATCAAGGGCGGACACACAAATAACAAGATTCGGGTAAGCACTACAGAGGTTCGATCTATTTCTGACGATTTAGATATTCTTGTAGCTTTCGATCAGGAAACGATCGATGTTAACTACAAGGAACTGCATGAGAAAGGCGTCATTTTAGCTGATGCGAAGTTTGACCCTAAAAAGCCAGAAGATACTCAAGCTGCATTGTATGCGGTTCCATTTACGGAAATGGCTACAGAACTTGGAACATCTCTTATGAAGAACATGGTCGCGATTGGTGCGACAAGTGCAATCCTTGACCTGGATATCCAGGTTTTCGAGGAAGTCGTCCAGGAAATCTTCGGACGCAAAGGACAACAGGTAGTCGATAAAAACATGGAAGCCATTAAAGCTGGCTACGAATATACGAAGGAAAAACTGGCTGGCGCAGAAACCATGCAGCTTGAGAAGGCTGATGGACAGAAACGCCTGTTCATGATCGGGAATGACGCGATCGCAATGGGAGCAGTTGCAGGAGGCTGCCGTTTCATGGCTGCATATCCGATCACACCGGCTTCAGAAATCATGGAATACCTGATCAAGAAGCTGCCTGCTCTTGGCGGTACGGTCATCCAGACAGAAGATGAAATCGCTGCTGCTACAATGGCAATCGGTGCCAACTATGGCGGTGTCCGCGCGATTACCGCATCTGCTGGTCCTGGCCTTTCACTGAAAATGGAAGCAATCGGCCTTGCCGGAATCACTGAAACTCCGATCGTTATCGTTGATACACAGCGTGGCGGTCCATCAACAGGTCTTCCTACGAAACAGGAACAATCAGACCTTATGGCAATGATCTATGGAACACACGGCGAAATCCCTAAGATTGTCATGGCTCCAAGTACGGTCCAGGAAGCATTCTATGATGCAGCTGAAGCATTCAACCTTGCTGAAGAGTATCAGTGCCCTGTTATCGTCTTGACCGACCTTCAGCTTTCACTTGGAAAGCAAACAGTCGAGCCGCTTAACTTTGATAAAGTGGAGATCCGCCGAGGCAAGCTGGCGACAGAAGAACTTCCTGAAATTGAGAACAAAGGGTACTTCAAGCGTTATGAAGTAACTGAAGATGGTGTTTCACCTCGTGTCATTCCAGGCATGAAAAACGGAATCCACCACGTTACAGGTGTTGAGCATGACGAAACAGGTAAGCCTTCAGAATCTGCAGCGAACCGCATTGCCCAAATGGATAAGCGTTTCCGCAAAATCAGCAATCTGAAGTTCGATACGCCAATCCATAAAAATGCTCCGCATGAAGAAGCTGATCTCTTAATCGTAGGTTTCAACTCTACTAGAGGTGCAATCGAAGAGGCAATGGGAAGACTGGAAAAGGATGGTTTGAAAGTTAACCATGCTCATGTACGTTTGATCCACCCATTCCCGGCTGAGGAAATGATGCAGCTTGTAAATTCTGCTAAGAAAGTGGCAGTTATTGAAAACAATGCGACTGGACAACTTGCGAACATCATGAAGATGAATGTCGGAGGACATGAGAAGATCCACAAGATCCTCAAGTACGACGGAAATCCATTCTTGCCGCAGGAAGTCCACACAAAATGCAAGGAGTTGTTCTAGGATGGCGACTTTTAAAGAATTTCGCAATAATGTAAAACCAAACTGGTGCCCAGGCTGCGGCGACTTCTCTGTGCAGGCTGCCATGCAGCGCGCTGCTGCTAACGTTGGCCTTGAGCCCGAAGACCTGGCTGTCATTTCAGGTATTGGCTGTTCTGGCCGTATCTCTGGATATATCAATTCTTATGGTTTCCACGGAATTCATGGCCGTTCACTTCCAATCGCACAAGGTGTGAAAATGGCGAACCGTGATTTAACGGTTATCGCTTCAGGTGGTGACGGGGACGGTTTCGCGATCGGAATGGGACATACTGTCCATGCGATCCGCCGTAACATCAATATCACTTACATTGTCATGGATAACCAGATTTATGGTCTGACAAAGGGACAAACTTCTCCGCGTTCGGCTGCTGGATTCAAGACAAAATCAACTCCAGCAGGTTCAATCGAGCAGGCTATTTCCCCTATGGAACTGGCTTTGACAGCTGGCGCTACTTTCGTGGCACAAAGCTTCTCGACTGACCTTAAGGACTTGACTGCGCTTATCGAAGCTGGAATAAAGCATGAAGGTTTCTCATTAATCAACGTATTCAGCCCTTGTGTAACTTACAACAAGGTAAACACATACGACTGGTTCAAGGAAAACTTGACAAAGCTAAGCGACATTGAAGGCTATGATCCGTCAAATCGTGAAGCGGCGATGCAGACCTTGATGGAACATAAAGGATTGGTTACAGGCCTAATCTATCAAAATACAGAGCAAAAATCTTATCAGGATCTGGTTAGCGGTTATTCCGAAACTCCGCTTTCAAAAGCAGACCTTAAGCTTGACCAGGCTCATTTTGATAAGCTGGTTGCTGAATTCATGTAATAAATCTGCACGATTGAAATAAACCCCAATCATCAATGGATTGGGGTTTTATTTTTCTAGGGGGTATAAAGCTGAGTAGTGATTAGTATCACTACTATAATGTAAGTTATAAGGTAATATGATTGAGTCGGCTTTTTTTACCGTGCATGCTGTATTTCCATTGCATGCTATTGTTTTCATTGATTCAAGAGTTTATACTATTATAATGTGTATATTTAATAATTTCAGGGTAAACTATCGCCCTTTTTGCAAGTAGAATGCAGTTTAGTATACTTCTCTGCAAAATACAGGGATTTTAAGCTGCCTGCACGCTTTCTAATGAAAGGAGATCTGTCATGAACGAAAATCAACGCTTGGAAGGACAGCAAGTACAAACTGAAAATTCTTCGGACAAAAAATCCAGCAAGGATTATAGCAAGTACTTTGAAACAGTATATACTGCTCCTTCTTTAAAGGATGCCAAAAAGCGCGGAAAAGAAGAGGTTAAGTACCATAAGGACTTCGACATTCCTGAAGAGTTCCTAGGAATGGGTGAAGGCCGAAAATTCTACATCCGCACGTATGGATGCCAAATGAATGAACACGACACTGAAGTCATGGCAGGTATTTTCCTTGGTTTAGGCTATGAGCCGACTGACAGTGTCGAGGATGCAAATGTCATCCTGCTGAATACCTGTGCGATCCGGGAAAACGCCGAAAACAAGGTGTTCGGTGAACTTGGTCATTTGAAACATCTAAAACGTGAAAAGCCTGATCTGCTTTTGGGTGTATGCGGCTGCATGTCACAGGAAGAATCTGTCGTCAACAAAATCCTGAAAACCTATAACCAGGTTGATATGATTTTTGGGACGCATAATATCCATCGCTTGCCGAATATTCTCCAGGAAGCATACATGTCCAAAGAGATGGTCGTTGAAGTTTGGTCAAAGGAAGGCGACGTTATTGAAAACCTTCCTAAAGTACGCAGAGGGAACATCAAAGCATGGGTTAACATTATGTATGGCTGCGATAAATTCTGCACATACTGCATCGTTCCTTATACACGAGGCAAAGAGCGAAGCCGCCGTCCGGAAGATATCATCCAGGAAGTCCGTCAGCTTGCGGCACATGGCTATCAGGAAATTACCCTGCTGGGCCAGAACGTAAACGCTTATGGTAAAGATTTTACAGACTTCGAGTATGGTCTAGGTGACTTGATGGATGAAATGCGCAAGATCGATATCCCACGTGTCCGTTTTACAACCAGCCATCCTCGTGATTTTGACGATCATCTGATTGAAGTCCTGGCAAAAGGCGGAAACCTGATGGACCATATCCATCTTCCAGTGCAATCAGGTTCTACCGATGTATTGAAGATCATGGCCCGGAAGTATACGCGTGAACAATATCTTGAACTTGTACGCAAGATTAAGGCAGCCATTCCGAATGTCACTTTAACAACAGATATCATCGTCGGATATCCGAATGAAACGGATGAACAATTCGAGGAGACATTGTCACTAGTCCGTGAGGTTGGTTACGAATCAGCGTATACCTTCATCTACTCTCCAAGAGAGGGAACCCCAGCAGCTAAAATGCAGGATAATGTTCCTATGGAAGTGAAGAAGGAACGTCTTCAGCGTCTGAATGCACTTGTGAATGAACAGTCTGCCCAGTCGATGAAGAAGTATCAGGATCAGATTGTCGAGGTACTGGTCGAAGGTGAAAGCAAAAACAATCCTGATGTACTTGCGGGATATACAAGCAAGATGAAGCTCGTCAATTTTGTCGGTCCTAAGTCGGCAATCGGCAAAATCGTCAAGGTAAAGATCACAAATGCAAAAACATGGTCTTTAAACGGGGAAATGGTAGAAGAAAACGAACCAGTTGAGGTGAAGTAAGTTGGCAAAATACAATAAAGATGACATTATCGAGCGCTCAAGAGAAATCGCACGAATGATTGCTGAAACAGAAGAAGTGGACTTTTTTAAGCGTGCAGAGGCACAAATTCATGAGAATGAAAAAGTAAGAACACTTATTTCTTCTATAAAAGGTCTTCAAAAGCAAGCTGTAAACTTCCAGCATTACGGAAAAACAGAAGCTTTTAAAAAGACCGAAGAAAAAATCGCTTCCTTAGAAGCTCAGCTTGATGCAATTCCGGTTGTACAGGAATTCAAGCAATCCCAAATCGATGTAAATGACCTGCTGCAGATGGTCGCAACGACAATTTCCAATACTGTTACAGATGAAATCGTCGTATCGACCGGAGGAGATATCCTCCGCGGCGAAACTGGCGCTTCACTCCAGAACGGAGCAAGCTGCCACACCCACGAACATTAAATCACTAGTTTACAACCAGGCACCTGTTTATAGCAGGTGTCTTTTTTATGGAAAAAGGGCTTTCCTTCCGCAATTGCAAAACATTATTTCACCTTCCACCTCAGGTTTCTCAACGTAAACAGTCTCCAGTTACTGATCAAATCAATTACCCATCATCTTTCATCAATCGGGAACATTCATCGCCTGTGGGCATACAATGAACTATGCCTAAGTTTTTAACAGCGGTTCTAAAATTAATCGCACACTAGTCTAATATCACGCATAGGATGAATTGAAAAAGATTGAGGAGGTTTCGCTCGCATGGGAGATTACAGAGAGATTATTACGAAAGCCGTCGTAGCGAAAGGACGTAAATTTACACAGTCCAATCATACGATCAACCCAGCGCACCATCCAAGCAGCATTCTTGGCGCTTGGGTCATAAACCATAAGTACAAGGCAAAAAAAGTAGGGAAAGTGGTTGAGGTAAACGGGTCTTACGAAGCCAACATCTGGTACTCCTACGATGATAATACAAAAACAGAAGTAGTCACGGAGAAAGTAACTTACTGCGACGTCATCAAGCTTAAGTACCGTGATCCAGATTGCATGGATGACCATGATGTGCTCGTTGAAGTCCTTCAGCAGCCTAACTGCATCGAAGCCGTCATTTCGCCAAATGGCAACAAAATCATCGTTCACGTCGAGAGGGAATTCCTTGTCGAAGTCATCGGTGAAACAAAGGTTTGTGTTGTCACTCATCCAGGCGGATGTGACTGCGACGATGACGAGTGGGGTCACGGAGTCGATGATGATGAATTTGAAGACTTGAACCCAGACTTCCTTCTTGGAGAGGAAGAATAACATCGAACTAGGAAGCTTGTACTTCCTAGTTTTTTTTTACGCAAAAAAGACTATAAATCAGGCGGCGGACACCCTGTAAGTAACCAGGGATGGATGCCGCCTCTTTTCGATCATGTGTTTATAGAAAGAAATTCGGTTTTTCAACGGAGCTGCAAATTGGGCATAATTCTCTTGCACTCCAGGAATGAAAGGGGGTGTGGCATTTTTGACAGTTGGTTTTGACAACCGGTCGGCTTTCTTCCTCACTCTTATGGACTTTATAGAAGATTTGCACCGAATTTTCTTTGCAAATATCACTGCAAAGACGGCAGCCGCTGCAGTTATGGTCTGTAAGTTTCAATGAATCATCAACAAGGCGGAATACTTCAGAAGGACAAATCGCGAAACATGCCTCGCATAATGTACAATCTTCTTGATTCAATTTTACCTGATAAAATGACCACCCTTTAAATAGGTTCGAAGTTTTGAAGCTGTTTTCATTGAACCGCCACTTAATTGGAGTCATAGAAGAAAGAACGGTCTTTTTGCTGTCTGAAGTAAGCTTGGCAAAAAAGGCACGTCTTGATATCCTCGGCTGATCTTCTCTATCCAATTCAACTTTATTTACAATGGATAGGGGCTCAAATTCTATTTTTGCAAGAATGTCATTTGCCTGCTTGACATTCTCCATTAGCTCCTCGCTCACTAATGGTTCATAGACACGCCGTATTCCTTTCTTATGATAATAAAGAAGTTCCGCGACAGTTGGTAAAGCAGAGCCATCCCCCAGCAAAATGTGATTTTGAATGATTCTCCTGGGTGGTGATTGCCCTTTGATTGCTTGTACTGGGCAAACCGTGATACAGACACCACAGGTCGTGCATGATTGTTTGCTAATATTTAATTCCCCATTTTCCACACTTATGGCTTCTGTGGGGCATTCGTCCATGCAGGCTGAACAGGAACTCATGTGACTGATCTTTCTTGTACAGGAGGAGGAAATCTCCAATTCATAACTCAAGCTTTCAATCCAATTGCCAACCAGCGACATTGAAGGTCACCTCAACATTCATTTTTACTACACTACCATTTTACGATTAAATTCTTTTAAAAAAGGTGTGTTCGTCAGAAATTCAAATAGATGTAAAGGAATGGTCACAAACCCTCTAGCACGAAAAACGAAAAAAGTAGAACAGAGGTGATCTAGCACAGTGAGTTGTAAGAATTCCAGTGAAAATCCTCCAGTCATGTTAGGTGAAATCCTTCACATATAAAAAGCCTATTCTCCATAGAATGTTCATTGTTTCACAAACTTGGTTGCCATATAGTGAAGATGTAATCGAAAGGTGGTGTAACCAGATGATGGAGTCAATCGAAAAGAGAGCCGAAACTGCAATGGTTTTTACGATTATTGCAGACTTATATAAGCCGCCTGCTTTGGAGACATGGAAAGAGATCGAGCAAAACCATTTACTGAAAAAGCTTGAGTTAATGGCCAGGGATTTATATGGTTTTGAATTTCCATTAGAGGGGATCTTGCCTGATAATTTTGAGCATTTTTGCGAAATACATAGAAAGGCGATCGGGTCTGCAGAAGAGAAAGCCGTTCTCCCGATAGAGTCGCTATATAAACCATGGACACAGGATGAAACTTGTACTCTTCCATTTGCTCGGGAAAAAGGCTACCTGCAAGGTGATCCCGCCATGCACATTAGGTTCATTTTAAATGAACTGCAAATGGAAATTCCGATTCAGTACAAGGGCATTCCCGATCATTTGTCTATTCTGCTTGAGCTGGCAGCATATTTCATCGAGCATGCTCCTGAAAAATTCAGTAGTGAGTTCATTGAGGATCACCTGGACTGGCTGGGCGAATTTGAAATACAACTAATAGAAAAATCGAGCCCTCCTTTCTATGGAGCAATTACTGGTTTTTTAATAAAAGTAATTGATGCGCAGCAAAAAATGAGTTTTTAAAAAGGTAAGCAACATAAAGGTGGTGATGCTTTCGGTGGAAGCAATGAGACGATTGCAAGGAGGAAAGGCTGGTTTAAATCTGTTAAAGATTTACGAAGCTGCCTGCCTGGCTGAAGGCGGAAATGGGTCAAGAGAAAAAGGAGGGCAAGTATAATGCTAAAAACAAAACTATCAAGGCGCCGATTCATTAAAGCTTCTGCCGCGACAGCTGCCCTGGCATCGGCGGGGACTGTGGGTTTTAATGAATGGTCCAAAGAATATGTAAAAGCTAGTGCTAACGCGGAAATTAAAGAAATTCCCAGTACATGCAATGCATGCTCAAGCAAATGCGGAATGGTTGGCCACGTTAAAAATGGGCGTTTATGGAAGCTTACTGGGCATCCAGATCATCCGTATTCCAAAGGCAAACTTTGTGCCAGAGGACATGGATATGCGACAGTTGTTTATTCAAAAGACAGGCTGACCCAGCCATTGAAACGGATTGGAAAAAATAAATTCAAGCCTATTACCTGGGAGCAGGCCTATAAAGAAATTGCTGAAAAATTGACTAAGATCATCAACGAACATGGTCCGCAGGCAGTGGCGCTTACAGAAGACCCAAGAGCTTCTGGAAAATTCTATTCTCCACGCTTCATTAATGCGCTTGGCTCGGCCAATTATTATACACATCATGTCGTTTGTTCAAATTCAAGAGATGCCGGTTTTCTTCATACAGTCGGAGTAACTGCAACGAGTGCTGACATAAGCAATGCAAAATACATCATGTTCATTGGCAGGAGCTACGGCGATGGAATTCGTCCGAGTTCGGTCCAGTCTTTGGCAGCTGCCAGGGACAATGGTGCAAAGATTGTCATCGTGGATCCGCGATTGAATAACACAGGCAATCTCGCCACTGAATGGCTGGCCATTCGTCCAGGTACAGACCTTGCGCTAGTGCTGGCAATGTCACATGTTTTAATAAAGGAAAACCTTCATGATTTGGAATTCATTAAAAAGTATACAGTTGGTTTTGAAGCATACGCCAATGAATTGGTAAAATACACTCCACAATGGGCAGAGGGGATTACAGGTATTCCTGCGGACGATATCTCCCGAATTGCAATCGATATGGGGAAAGCAAAACCCAAGGCTCTTATTGAACAATCTTGGAGAGGCGCATTTGGCTGCAACTATGAAAATAGCACAGAAACGGGCCGTGCCGTCGCCATGTTCAATGCTCTGCTGGGTAATTTTCAGCAAAAAGGCGGAAGTATCTTTGGAGCTAAACCCCATATGGGTAAATTGGATGAAGCGAAATATCCAAACCCGAAAGAACCAGTGTTGCCAAAGGCAGGCAAAAAGGAATTCCCTCTTGCCTACCAGGGTAGCGGCGTGGCAACAATCGTCGCGAAGGAGGCACTTGAAGGAAAAATGAAGGCGGCTATTTACTATCATTCTAATGCTGCCCTTGGCTATGGAAACCCTAAAGTGATGAAAGAAGCATTCTCAAAAATGGATCTGGTAGTAGCAATCGATGTCCAAATGTCTGAAACGGCTCAATTGTCCCACTATGTTCTTCCGGAAGTCACCTATATCGAACGTGACGAGGTCATTGAAGAGTTATCCGGGAAAGTACCGGGAATCGCTTTAAGACAGCAAATGGTTGATAAAGTCCATCCAGAGACAAAGCCAATCCATGAGATTTACACAGAGTTAGCGAAAGCGTGCGGTGTTGGCCAATATTTCAATTTCACTCTGGATGAATTGAACGAAGCTATGCTCGCACCGACTGGTATCACGTATAAGCAGCTGAGAGAAAAAGGAACCATCATGTTCCCTGCCGAGGAACTTACGATGGGCGAAATGCCGAAATTAAAAACGCCATCTGGAAAAATTGAATTCTACAGTGAAACGTATAAAGCAGCCGGATTTAAGCCTATTGTCGAATGGATCGAGCCAAAAGTTAGTCCTGCAGATGATTCTTTCCGGTTGATCACAGGCAAACAGGCGATCCACAGCCACACCCAAACTGCGAATATACCAATTTTGATGCAGATAACAAAGGATTATGATTTAGAAAGAATCTGGATCAACCCTGTTCGTGCCAAAGCGTTGGGAATAAAGGATGGGGATCTGGTAGAAGTGAAATCCAGTGAAGCTACCAGCAAAATCCGCGTTAAAGTAACGGAAAGGATCCATCCCGAGGCAATTTTTGTTCCAAGCCACTATGGGATCACATCCAAGGATTTAAAAACCGGATACGGTGTGGGCTTTGGCTATATGGAGCATGTACCGTTCGATTTTGAAAAATGGAGCGGAGCAGGAAATATTCACGAAGTAATCGTGAAGGTAAGGAAGGTGAATGGCTGATGGCACGCTATGGAATGTTGATCGACACAAGAAAATGCGTCGGCTGTTATGCATGCCGGGTAAGCTGCCAGATGCAGAATGAGCTTCCGGTAGAAGAGTCTTTTATTAAATTTTATGAAAAAGAAACGGGTGTTTTCCCGAACGTCAAGAATGAAATCATCCCCGTGCAATGTCAGCATTGCGAGGATGCACCATGTGTAAGTGTCTGCCCGACAAAGGCTACCTACATGACTGATGAAGGCATTGTACTCATAGACTCTGAAAAATGTATAGGCTGCAAGTATTGTATGGTTGCATGCCATTACGGAGCAAGAACACAGAATCACGAGACAGGAGTAGTGGAAAAATGCCGTTTCTGTTCCGAACTCGTGGCGGAAGGAAAACAGCCGGCTTGCGTTACGACATGCATCAGCAATGCCCGGATTTTCGGTGACCTTGATGACCCGAACAGTGAAGTATCAAAGGCGATTGTAAAATTGAATGCCCAGCCTTTGAGGCCGGATTTAGGGAAGGCAAAAATATACTACGTGAGGTGATTATAAATGGTTTGGGGAACAATTATCGCAGCTTATTTATTCCTGGCCGGGCTGAGTGCCGGAGCGTTCTTAACCTCTTCCTATGCAGCAAGGAAATATCCTGATGCTGTTGCCGTCCGTTTTGCTGGCAGGCTGATCAGTCCAATCCTGATGGGAATAGGTCTATTGCTTCTCATCGTCGATGCTGAGGCAGGATTGAAAGATCCGTTGCGCTTCATCTATTTGTTCACGAATTTCAAGTCAGTCATGACGATCGGGACTTATTTCATCAGCTTCTTCATGATGGCTGCAGCCTATATGGCCGTGATGGAATTGTTGAAAAAAGATACTAACAAAATAATCGAATATATCGGCATGATTTTTGCTGTAGCAACAGCGATTTACACCGGCTTCCTGATTGGTGTCATTGGTGCGGTACCACTTTGGAACACAGCCATTTTGCCAATCCTGTTTGTTGTATCTGCTTTCTCAACAGGGATTGCCGGCACAATGTTAACGGCATCGCTCATGGATAAAAAAGTCATCCATCATGTGATGTCCATCAAAAAAATCCACTTATCGCTGCTGATTGCGGAAGTATTCCTGATTTTCACGATGTTCTTAATCACATCTTCAACCAATGAATCGGCTGCCCAATCGGTATCCATGCTGTTGACAGGCGCATACAGCGCAATCTTCTGGATTGGATTGATTGTGATAGGGCTGATTGTGCCAATCATCATCGAAGGGCTGGAGTTGTTTAACTTCAGAAAGCTGAATAGCAGCCGCGCAGGACTTGAGGTTGCAGTAGGGGGTACAAATGGAATTGCCACAACCCTAATAACCGAAAGCGCCGTCCTTGCCGGAGGTTTCATCCTTCGTTATCTGTTGCTCGCAGCAGCAGTCCCGGTAATCTTTTTATAAGAAGAATACGAATCAGCGTGAAGTCTTGGTAGAAGACTTCACGCATTTTTTATTTGGCTTTGTTACCTTGGTATCAGCAGGGGGGAATGAATGAAGTAGGTATAAGTTCGGACAAAACTTAAGCAACAGCAGGCGGAAATGTTCGAAGTGGGATCGTGTTCGTACAAAACTTTGGCATCAATAGCGGGAAATGTCTGAAGTAGTGTCATGTTCAGACAAAGCTCTAGCGTCGCTACCCGGAAATATCTGACGTATAGTCGTGCTCCCAAAAATGCCGGCTGCAGAAGAAGGATCCCAAAAAAAAAACCAATAATTAAGCTGAACCCGCATCCCGGTTCAGTTTGTTGACATTAACAGGTATTTCCAGCGATAATATCTTAAAATGCACCTCAAAAACTAAGAGGATACGAATATGATAATCTTTGGTAAAAAGGAAGCAGACATCAGGTACAAATGGAGACCAGGTGTTTATGGATTGATTTTAAACGATAGGAATCAAATCGCCTTGATCCGGACAGATGATGGGAAGTATTTCCTTCCGGGTGGCGGCCTGGAAGATGGAGAAACACATGAGGAATGTCTCGTTAGGGAAGGTATTGAAGAAACCGCCAACATTCTTACAGTCGGTGAATGGATTGGCAAAGCGAAGCAATATTTTTATTCGAAAAATGATCAACAATATTATTTGTCTGAAGGAGATTTCTATTTAGCTCAAATTGCCGGACAAGCTGATGGGCCTGCTGAACCAGACCATCACCTGGAATGGGCCGAATTGGACACAGCCATTGAAATACTGTTTCACGAGCACCAGCGCTGGGCTGTTCGAAAAGTCCTGTCGCTGGGTAGAGTCACAACCAGCTGTCAGTTTGATAAATAAGGTGATAGAAGATAAATCTATGCTATTTGGGTTAATCAAATGCCCCAAATTACCTCTTTTCTTTCACACCTGCTTAATGGTAATGTTAGCTTAATCACCTTTACCTTACATAAAAATAGTTTGATGGATGCATTTAGTGGGAAAATATTTCGTAGAACAGCAAAGAATAATGAGGGTGATTATGGATATCAACTATGAATTTCAGATCTTCCACCAAGAATTAAAAAAGCTGAAGAGAGATTTTCAGCGTTGTGAAGATGTGACAATAAAGAAATCAATTGCCAATGACATTGAACTTTTGGAAAATGCGCTTAAAGCGATCTGAAAAAATGAAGCAGGAGATTTACTATGAGTAGACAAATAACTGATCCAGAATTCCTTTCTTTCTGTGAAACTGCCACACCGATCGAAGTAGTTGAGAAAATTACTGACCATACCATCCGCGGGCTTGAGAAGATTGCGCTTCGTTCGATTTCGACGCGGAACAAGCTTCCGGCTAATGTTGCGAACCTTTTGGTGGCCTATTTTTACAGCCACTATGGGAATCAGGTATATAATCGGAATGATCTGGCACGGCTTTATGACTACTGGGCCTCAAGGGACGTCAGGACAATGGCGAAGGGTACAGAAATGGTCCAGGAGGATATCGAGGAAGTCCTTAAATCATTGAAATAGTCCATTTTTTATGAACAGGCTGAAATCAGCCTGTTTTTTTTTAGAGGAGAATTTGCATTTATCCCGAAATCCTATAAAAAAGATGGAAAGCAGGGTGGTATTTTGCTCCAAGAATCTCTGATAAAAATAGCTAATGTGAATGAGGGTCAAAAGGTGGTCCAGTTATTAAAGCGAATTGCACAGTGGATGAAGGACAATGGGATCAATCAGTGGAGATACCTTCTTAGTGGCGGGGATGATGAAGAAATCCTGCATGCCATAAAAAAGAAGGAAACTTATATCGTTTTGCATGAGGATGAAGTGATTGCAACCTTTACTATTTCGGAAGGCCAGAGTGAATGGGATCAACATATCTTTGGTGATGATGTCGCTAGGGATTCACTTTATTTGCATAGATTGGCCATTTCACCGGAATGGATTGGAAAAGGTGTTGGAAGCGAACTATTGTCCTGGATTTATCAAAACATATCCACAGACAAATCCTTCCTCAAATTAGATTGCGTTGCGGATAACAGGAAATTGAACCAGTTCTATATAGACAACGGCTTTGAATATATGGGCGAAACTGATCATCATAGTAAATACCAAAAAAAATTATAGCACTGAATCAGAGGACTCTAAATGGGTCTTTTTTTAGTGCATTCGTGCGAAGATGTCACTCAATGTTAATAAACAAAACACTTTACCCACAAAAACTGAGGTTACAATGGAGTTGTAAAGAGACCGCAGTTGTGAGGGATTGCTATGTTGATGCAAACAGAATACTTGGCAGACATTGTGAATTATCTGCCTGAGGGTATGATTGTCATGGATACAGTTCGGACGATTCATTACCTCAATGAAAAGGCGCTCGAGATGACAGGATGGAAACTCGGAGAGAAGGTGCCTTACTGTACCTATTGCCAGGAACGTGAAGTGAATGAGCATGAGAACCGCTGTATTCTTACAGCGGATGAGCCAATTCCATCTTTTAACTCCCATTTGGCTGTATATGAAGGCCTTGAAGAGTTTGAAATGTCCTTGAAAAAACTGAACATTGCTGAAGAAACCTATTTTGTCTTGCGGATCCGCCAGCCTGTGCAAAATGAAAACAGCGAACGCGCCAGGTTCCATGAGCTGCTTGTCCGGGAGACGCTGCTTGCCCAGGAGGCAGAACGTAAGAGGATTGCCAGGGAATTGCATGACCATATAGGCCAAAGTGTTTATAGTATATTCCTTGGCCTGGAGGTCATAAAACAGGGAATCAGCGATGAGAAATATCAGCATCATCTTTTCAATATGATGAATGTCATGGAAAAAACGCTCGAAAATATCAAACAGCTGACCAAAAGCCTCCGGCCAGAAATTGTCTACGATATCGGTCTCGAAAAATCACTTCGCCAGGCAGTAAAGGACTGGCGGAAATTATATCAGATTGAGATTTTCCTTGAATTGGAACTGGATAAAGAACAGGAGCCTGACCCGGAAAAAGAGCTCCATCTATTCAGAGTCATACAGGAAAGTGTCGCAAATGCGGTTCGCCACGGTCAAGCAACCTATGTTTCCATTCATTTAAAAACCTATTACCAATATGTCTTCTTCAATTTATTCGATAACGGAAGCGGATTTTTAACAGAAGGCTGTAAAAAGAAAGGGCTTGGCTTAAAGCATATGTATGAGCGCTGCAAAATGCTGGATGGAGATATTAAATGGCTTAGCAAAGAGGGTGGACCTACAAGAGTGGAAGGGTTTGTATCCTTGATCAAAGCGGAGGGAGAGAGGGAAAGTGAATTTAATGATCATCGATGACCATGAGATTGTCAGGGATGGATTGAGCATGCTTCTCCAACAATCATTTTGCATTGATGGAAGGATCTGTGCCTGTGATGGTTATGAGGCTGTAAAAGCTGCAGAAAATTTTCCCGCAGACCTCGTACTGCTAGACCTTTCGATGCCTGGCGGATTGGATGGTATGTCAACTCTGGTAAGATTAAGAAAATTGCTGCCGGCGGCCAAGATTGTCATCTTCTCGATGCACGATGATATCGGCTACCAGAAGAAAGCGTATGAGGCAGGAGCTGACGGCTTTTTAATCAAACAGTTGAAACGGGATGATCTCATCCAGTCCCTTGATCAGATTTTGGCAAACCAGAAGGTATTCGATACGCATGTTTGGGAAGAAGGTTCAGTAGAAGATCATTTTAATCTGGTCGACCTCCCGATAACCAAACGCGAAAAAGAAGTTTTCGTCCTGACTGTTAAAGGATATTCACAAAAAGATATTGCAGAAAGGCTTGACATTTCAGTGAAAACCGTAGAAAACCACCGGCAGAAAATCGGTGAGAAGCTCGGTACCCACAAGCGTTATGAATGGGTAGAAACCGCCAGGAAATACAATGTATTCTACTCTTAACAACAGGGCGTATAACTGTCCTGTTTTTTATTTATTCTCAAATACCTTAGAGATTTTTTTTGGAATGAATATATTTTTACTGGTAATTATTTCATGTCGGGATTTTTTTTGCGATAATGGAAGAATAATAGTCCGAAAGCAGGTGTTTTTGTTGCAAGTACTTCAAGTTAATCAGGTAACCAAGAGATTCAAAGATTTTGAGGCTGTAAAAAATGTCTCTTTTTCTGTTAATAAGGGAGAATCATTTGGTCTGCTTGGCCCTAATGGCGCCGGTAAGACAACGACAATCCAAATGGTATCCGGACTGTTTCCTCCAAGTTCAGGAAGCATCGAGATTGCTGGGATTGATATGATCAGGCAGCCCAAAAGAGGACAGGGACTCTTAGGGATCGTTCCGCAGGAAATTGCTCTTTATCAGACAATGAGTGCAAGGGAAAACCTTGCTTTCTGGGGGAGGATGTACGGTTTAAGGGGACATAACCTGCAAAAGAGGATCAACGATGTGCTGGAAATCATCGGACTGGCTGATCGGGCAAAGGAAAAGGTTGCGACTTTTTCTGGAGGAATGAAGCGGAGAGTCAATATTGGAGCTGCCATTTTACATAATCCTGAATTATTGATCATGGATGAGCCTACTGTAGGGATCGATCCCCAATCCCGGAGCCACATTCTTGAAACAGTAAAAAAGCTTAATCAAGCAGGGATGACTGTCATTTATACAAGTCATTATATGGAGGAAGTCGAGTACCTTTGTGAAAAGATTGGCATTATGGACAATGGAGAATTCATCACTTCAGGAACCATTTCTGAATTAAGGGAGACAATCGGTGATCGGTCTCGGATTGTGATGAATTTTTCGGAAGCGCACGAACCAGGGAACATAAAGAAGGCCCTGAGTCCGTTAGTGCCTGAAGAGGATTTGGCTATCCAAGATGGTGAACTTGCCATCTTCCATAATGAACCGCAAAAGGTCTTGAGTGAATTGATTCAGACAGTAACTGGAGCTGGATTCGATATCACATCTGTTGAAATCGTTGAACCGAATCTTGAAAGTGTCTTCCTCCATTTGACTGGACGAAGCTTAAGGGACTGAGGGGGGGATTATCATGGGATTTTGGTGGCTGGCATTGAAGGATGCGCTCCTGATTGGAAGAGATAAAAAAGCGTTGCTGACACTTATTTTCATGCCGATTTTATTAATTGGTATTCTTGGTGCAGCCTTCGGCAATATGATGGGAAAAGATGATGAAGCTCCCATTAAAAAATTCAAGATTGGAATTGTCAATCTTGATGAAGGTGCTCTTGGCAAGGTATTAGAGGAAGAAGTCTTTATGGAAGGACTGCCAGATCTTATTTCTGCTGAGGAAATGGGCGAAGACGAACTAAAAGATCAATTAAAACAGCAGGCCATCTCCGTGGGTGTCATTCTTCCACGAAATTTTTCGGATTATATTATTTTAGGTGAACAATCAAAAGTTCGAATCATCTCCATTCCATCTGCTTCGATTCAGTCATCGATCGTTGAAAGCGTGGTGCTGCAATTTGCGCAGGGTGCTGCCGTAAATGTGGCAGCGATAAAGGTTGCGGGTCCGCCAGACCCTGGTAAGTCTGTTTCTGCATTTGCCACGTCTGCCATTCCAGCCTTTGACCTTGTCGAAGAGGTAGCAGTGAAGCAGGAACAGAAGCCTGTAGGGTCGTTCCAGTATTATGCAGCAGGAATGGGAGTGATGTTCCTGCTTATGACTGTTATTACGGGTGTAAGCACAATGATTGAAGAAAAGGAACAAGATGTTTTTAATCGTCTGCTAATCACCAAGTTGACCAATACTGATTACCTTTTAGGCAAATTCGTCGGTTTACTGTTCCTGTCCTCAATCCAATTTTTCATCATCATCATCGGAACAAGATACCTGTACGGCGTTGATTGGGGAAATTCAATGTTGGCTGTCATGGTAGTTGGCCTGTCTTTCGTTTTTAGCGTATGCGGTCTTGGAGTCCTTCTGGGCACGCTTGTGAAAACAGAGAAAACGTTCAATGCGGCTGGTATGCTTGGCACGCAGATCATGGCGGCTGTTGGGGGAAGCATGGTCCCGTTATATGTTTTTCCGGAGTGGATGAACTCAGTCGTGAAAATCCTTCCTAATGCCCTTGCACTCCAGACGTTCCTTGATCTGATGACCGGAGCAGACTTGTGGCAAGTATTGGTGGAAGCGGGTATTTTAATCGCCATAGGGATTGGTTCGCTTGTACTTGCGTTTGCATCCCTTTCTGTAAAAAGGAGGGCTTCACATGCTTAAAGTATTCTCCATTGCGGTTTTACATCTGAAAACAATGTTCAAAACACCTTCTGCCATCATTTTGATGTTTGTCATACCAATAATGTTCAGCTTGATTTTTGGCGGAATTGGCTCAGGTGGATCCTCTGAAAATAATAAGCCAGTAGTCATGGTCGTAGAATCAAAAGAAGATTCAGATGGCTCCATCATGAAGCTCTTATCCTCTAACAGCCAGTACAAATGGCAGCGGGCTAGTGAAAAAGCAGCAAGAGATTCGGTCGAAAACCAGAAAGCAATCGCAGCAGTGGTCATGGCTGAATCAATGATAGGAAATTATGAACAGGAAAAACCGCTTTTTCAAATGATTGTCCAAAGAAAAACCCAAGAGTATCTTTCTTTGAACAATTATGTCAAAGGAGTCGGAAGGACAGTTGGACAGTCATTAGAAGTCAACGCGGCACAAGGCAATGAAAAAGCTTTTGATATGATCGGCGAAGTGGCAGCAAAGGAACCGATCGGAGTGAACAGGCAAATAGCCAAAAAAGAACAATCAGAATCAGAATCTGTGGGCATGCTGGCGATTGGCTTTACGATCATGTTCATGATGTTTGGCATTTCAGGAGCTGCATCGGCCATCCTTGATGAAAGAATCGGCGGGACCTGGCAGCGGCTGCTCACTTCTCCTGCTTCCAAAGCCCAGGTGATGGCAGGATATTTAATTTCTTATTTCTTGATGGGAGCTATTCAATTATCCGTCCTGATGGCGGTGATGAACCTGATTTATGGTTCATCATGGGGAAATCTCGTTTATTTCGCTCCTTTTGCGGCACTGGTAATCATAACGATTGTTGGCTTTGGCCTAATGATGGCTGGCATCGTGAAAACAAGACAACAGTCTGGGGCACTAAGTGCGGTGCTGATTGTCAGTACGTGTATGCTTGGCGGAGTCTATTGGCCGATCGAAATCGTACCAGAGTTCATGCAGCAGATTGCTAAAGCAGTGCCTCAGAGCTGGATGATTACAGGATTTCGGGAAATTGTCAGTGGAAGCCTTTATACCCCTGCAATCGTCAACTCTACACTAGTACTGCTCGCTTTCAGTACGATTTTTTTTACTATAGGCTTAAGGAAAATGAAATTTAGTTGAAGATTGCCAGTCCATTTATGGGCTGGTAATTCTTTTTAAGTGGATTCTATCGAAAATTATATTTTGTCGAGTTATAATAGATATTTAGAGTAAGAGTCGAATCAGCGAGCCCTTTCCTTTGCCCGAAAACAGGAAAGAGCCGTGAAACGTTAAAAGAAGAGGTGCTGCACTGCCCTCAAATCAGAAATGTACATGACACGGTAAAAGTGGAAAACCACTATAAATTAACAATAACGCAAAGTGAATTTTGGAGGATAATATGGCTGCATATACCCCTATGATCAAGCAATACCTGCAAGTGAAGGCAGATTACCAGGATGCCTTTTTATTTTTCCGTCTCGGAGATTTTTATGAAATGTTCTTTGAGGATGCGCTGAAGGCATCCCAGGAGCTTGAAATCACACTTACCAGCAGAGAGGGCGGCGGTGAGGAACGGATCCCGATGTGCGGAGTTCCCTACCATTCTGCTCCTAACTATATCGAACAGTTGATAAACAGAGGCTATAAAGTGGCCATCTGTGAACAAACGGAAGACCCGAAGACAGCCAAAGGCGTTGTAAAGCGTGAAGTGGTCCAGTTGATTACACCCGGAACAGTGATGGAAGGGCGAGGGCTTCTGGAAAAAGAGAATAACTTCATTGCCACTGTATCTGTATTTTCTAATAATCAGTACGGTTTTGCCTGCAGTGACCTTTCAACAGGAGAAAGCAGGGCTACATTGATTAAAGGGAGTATTGATGAGCTGGTCAACGAATTATCGATGTCAGGAGCAAAGGAAGTAGTCATTGAAAGCACACTTTCGCCGGAGATCCAGAAAAAGCTCAAGGAACGCTCCATTCTGGCCCTTTCAATAGAGGATAACAGCGAAGTAAATGAGAGTTTTTCAGATTTGTTCGCGGAACTGGATAATGAGGAACTGATCACCACTGCTTCAAGATTGTTTAATTATCTGTACCGAACGCAAAAGCGAAGCCTTGACCATTTGCAAAAAGTTTCGGTTTACCATGTCCAGCAATATATGAAGATTGATTATTTTTCCAAGCGGAATTTAGAGCTGACTGAAACAATCCGCTCCACAGCGAAAAAAGGGACGCTTTTGTGGCTGCTGGATGAGACGATGACAGCAATGGGCGGAAGGATGCTGAAGCAATGGATCAACAGGCCGCTGATTGACAAGTCTGAAATCGGCCGCCGGCAGGAGCTGGTCCAATTATTCGTAGGCCAGTTTTTCGAACGACAGGAATTACGGGAAAAATTAAAGGATGTATATGACCTGGAACGTCTGGCAGGCCGCGTTGCTTTTGGCAATTTGAATCCAAGAGACTTGATGCAGCTGAAGAGATCATTGCTGCAGGTGCCTGTGCTCAAAGATCTACTGGAGAATCTCTCCCATGATGAAGCAGCCAGGATGGCAGAGAGGCTCGATCCTTGTGAGGAAGCTGCCGATTTACTTGAACAGGCAATTGTGGAAAATCCTCCTATCTCTGTAAAAGAGGGCAATATCATTCGTGACGGATATGACCAGCAGCTGGACCAATATCGTGATGCCAGCCGCAATGGGAAGACATGGATTGCGATGCTTGAGCGCGAGGAGCGGGAAAAGACTGGTATCAAATCGCTAAAGGTTGGCTATAACCGGGTGTTTGGCTACTATATTGAAGTGACCAGAGCTAATTTGCATTTGCTGCAGGAAGGACAGTATGAAAGAAAGCAGACTCTTTCCAATGCAGAGCGTTTCATCACTCCTGAGCTGAAGGAAAAGGAAGAACTGATCCTTGCTGCCGAGGAAAAAAGCGTCGAGCTTGAGTACCAGCTATTTACCGGCATCCGCGAGACAATCAAAGAATATATTCCGAGATTGCAGGGCCTTGCAAAGGCGCTCAGTGAACTGGATGTCCTGCTAGGCTTCGCAGAGCTTAGTGAACAAAGACATTATGCCAGACCGGTATTCTCGGCTGACGGTAGAATACACTTGAAGGATGGACGCCATCCCGTGGTCGAAAAGGTGATGGACGCTCAGGAATATGTACCGAATGACTGCTATATGGACAATGAACG
Organism: Bacillus sp. ISL-35; assembly: GCF_018613355.1. Classification (NCBI taxonomy): domain Bacteria; kingdom Bacillati; phylum Bacillota; class Bacilli; order Caryophanales; family Bacillaceae; genus Bacillus; species Bacillus sp. ISL-35. Next base: position 165,988 of record NZ_JAGGQK010000020.1, read on the forward strand.
CGAAGTCCTGTTGATTACAGGTCCGAATATGTCTGGTAAAAGTACTTATATGCGCCAGGTTGCATTGACCGCCATCATGGCTCAAATTGGCTGTTTCGTTCCTGCTGAAGAGGCTGAGCTGCCAATTTTCGACCAGGTGTTCACCAGAATCGGGGCGGCTGACGATCTTGTTTCAGGTCAAAGTACATTCATGGTTGAAATGCTCGAGGCGAGGAACGCGATTATCAATGCCTCCGGCGACAGCCTGATCCTATTCGATGAGATCGGACGGGGGACCTCGACTTATGATGGTATGGCTCTCGCCCAGGCAATGATTGAATACATCCATGACAAAATTGGCGCGAAAACATTGTTCTCTACCCATTATCATGAATTGACCACCCTGGAAAAGGAATTGCATAAATTGAAAAATGTCCATGTCAGCGCAGTGGAACAAAACGGCAAGGTCGTCTTCCTTCATAAAATCAGGGAAGGCGCTGCGGATAAAAGTTATGGTATCCACGTTGCTCAGCTAGCTGAGTTGCCGCCGGAACTAATTGAACGTGCTGCGGAAATCCTGCAGTTCCTTGAGCAGACGGATAACCAGATTTCCGGTGATATGGACTTTAAGAAGAGCCTGGATACCATTAGGGCATCTGCGGAAGAAGATCTGAGTGTGCTTCAGGCAAGGGAAACAGCAGCTGCGGCACAACTGTCATTTTTCGATGAAGATCCCGGACAACAAAAAACCAATAAGACAAGCAAGAAAGAAAAGCAAGTCCTCGATCAATTGAGTGGACTTGAAATTCTCGATATGACACCATTACAGGCGATGAATACGCTCTATGAATTGCAAAAAAAGCTTCGTAAGTAATGAACAATAAATGATTTTAAAAACCGAACGATCAGGTTACTCCTGATTTCATGATTGCTGGAGGTGAAGAAATGGGAAAGATCATGCAGCTCGATGATGCACTATCGAATAAAATCGCTGCCGGTGAAGTAGTTGAACGTCCCGCTTCCGTTGTAAAAGAGTTGCTCGAGAACGCAATCGACGCCAACAGTACTGTAATTGAAATCGATTTGGAAGAAGCAGGACTTGCGAGGATCCGTATAACAGATAATGGCGATGGCATCGATGAAGAGGATGTTCTTATCGCCTTTCAAAGACATGCTACCAGTAAAATCAAGAATGAAAACGACTTGTTCCGGATCAGGACGCTTGGGTTCAGGGGAGAGGCATTGCCAAGTATCGCCTCTGTTTCAAGGCTTGAAATGAAGACATCGACCGGATTGGAAGGCAATAAAGTGTTGATTGAAGGCGGCAAAGTACAATCGATAGAGAAAGCAGACAGCCGAAAAGGAACGGATATCAGTATCTCTGACCTGTTTTTCAACACACCTGCACGCCTTAAATATATGAAGACCATCCATACTGAGCTCGGCAATATCACAGATGTCGTGAATCGCCTGGCACTCGCGAATCCGAATATTTCATTCAGGCTTGTCCATAATGGACGCCAGCTATTGAAGACGACCGGGAATGGAGACGTCCGGCAGGTACTCGCTGCTATTTATGGCATCAATATGGTCAAATCCATGATCCCCATTTCCGGGGAATCATTGGATTATAAGATAAGCGGCTATATTTCGATGCCTGAGATTACCAGGGCTTCAAGAAACTATATATCGACGATGATCAATGGACGTTTTATCAAGAACTATGCGCTGGTGAAGGCAATCCAGGAAGGGTATCATACCCTGCTCCCGATTGGCCGCTATCCGGTTGTCCTGCTGAACATCGAAATGGACCCGCTGCTCATTGACGTGAACGTCCATCCTTCAAAAATGGAAGTACGATTGAGCAAGGAACAGGAACTTAATCATCTAGTGTCCAGTGTCATCAAGGATGCATTCAAGACGAAAGAGCTGATTCCAGCAGGGTTTGTTGCACAGAAAAAGGAAAAGCCCCAATCGGAACAAACCTTTATGGAACTTGACCACATGGACCATCCTGCTAACCGGCCGGCTAATGGGCAAACTCCTGTGGCCAGCAAACCTTTCGTCGAGGAAAAAGCAGCCGAACTGAGCGAGCGCTACCAAGCAGCAGGACAGCAGGAATTTCCTAAAACCGAGCTGCCAAACTGGCAAAAAGCCTTCGCAGCCCAGGAGCCGTTCATGGACACGAAGTTTAATTCCCAGGAAGAACATCAAGATGTTCAAATCACAAACGTGGTTGAAAATGAGGACTCTATGGAAGAGGAAGAATCTCCATTACAGGTATCTGCACCCCGGGTTCCTCCTTTATATCCAATCGGACAGATGCACGGAACTTATATACTTGCCCAGAATGACCGCGGCTTATATATCATTGACCAGCATGCTGCCCAGGAACGGATCAAATATGAATATTTCAGGGACAAAGTTGGCCAGGTGGCGACTGAGCTGCAGGAAATGCTTGTGCCAATCACCCTTGAATATTCTGCCGATGAATGCATCAAGATCAGCGAATATCAGCATGAGCTTGAGAAGGTCGGTGTATTCCTGGAGCCATTTGGCTACAACAGTTTCATCGTCCGCTCGCACCCTCAGTGGCTTCCTCGCGGCGAGGAAAAAGAGCTGATTGAAGACATGATTGAACAGCTTTTGCTGATGAAAAAGGTGGATATTAAAAAGCTGAGGGAAGAAGCAGCGATCATGATGAGCTGCAAAGCATCGATCAAAGCGAATCATCACTTGCGGATGGACGAAATTCAGGCTTTGCTGGATGAACTCCGCCGCTCGTCTGATCCATTCACATGCCCGCATGGCAGACCCATCATCGTCCATTATTCAACCTATGAAATGGAGAAAATGTTCAAAAGAGTGATGTAAGATGTGAAACAGTGTTTCCTAAAAGGAGACACTGTTTTTTACATCTCAGGGATAGAAGATTTTTCACCTTTAGGATAAAAATGCTTTAAGAAACGCATGTAATAGTGTAAATTTACACTAATAGAAATATATTTCGAAATTATCATCCAACCCAGTTGATTTTTATATGATAAAAGAAAGGGGGAGATTCATTGGTGGTGTTTTCGTTATTAATTACAATCATGCCGATCGTGGTACTGGTTTTTATTGTAGCTTTTGCAGTGAAAAATAAGGAGCAGGGGGGAGAAAAAGTGGTTAGACATTTATACACTTATCTAGTTTTATTTGCCACATTAATGATGGTCATAGGCGGAGGGGTGTCAATTTTCATGGCAGCAGCAGATCTTGCTAGCCCGACAGGCTATTATCAAAGTTTTACAGAATATAAGCAAATGACGATAGCTGGTAAAATAGAAGGTTCGAAAACGGAAATAAGCGAAGAAGAAATGCGGAGTAATTATGAAGTTTATGTAAAAGAGGAACAAAAGCGGGAAAAAAACAGGGCAGTCAATCAAATTATCAAGAGTCTTGGTTTTATTGTCATTCCGCTTCCGGTTTTCCTTTATTTCAACAGGCTTAGGAAGCAGCAATCAGAGTGAACTTCCAGAAGGCACTGCATTTGGTGCCTTTTTTATTTTGTTAGAGGAATAAACCGCATTATAACGAATTTAGAAATCGAAAGTAGAAAGGTGGCGATCATATGTTAAAACGGCCAGATCTAGAAGAGTTTCCAGTATATATGAGGAGTTATGTTCAATTGATTCCAGAAGGAGACATAATCCAGATCCTCAACGGACAACTTGCATCAACGCACAAATTATTTTCCGTGGTTACAGAAGAGCAAGCTGATTACAGGTATGCGGAAGGAAAATGGACTTTATCAGAAGTATTGGGACATTTAACTGATACTGAAAGGATCATGAGCTACAGAATCCTACGTATTGCCCGTGGAGACAAGAGTCCATTGATGGGATTCGACGAAAATGAATATGTACAAGAAGCATCTTTTTACGAAAGAGCGATAGCTGAACTTCTGGAAGACTATCAAAATGTTAGAAGATCAACGATCAGTTTGTTAAAAGGGCTGCCGCAAAAATCTTTACTGAATAAGGGCAATGCCAATGGATTTGAGGTATCGGTGGAAACAATCGCTTATATGATTGCAGGGCATGAACTCCATCATCTAAAAATCATTCAACAAAAGTATTTAAGATATTAAATCATCCAAGTTTATAGAGATACTATGGCTTCAAAAAGAAATCCTGGAGTTGCAAAGTTTTGAGCAGGACGTACAAAGAGACATATAGACTATATGAAAAAAGATTTCCGGTATGCTGAGGATCAAAGAAAAAAATTAATTGCGGGTCAATACAAATAACTCCCTTTTATAGATTGAATATAAAAAGATCGCTAACTAAATAGCGATCTTTTTCTCTGAAAGCTGAAATTTATCTTACAGCGGGCTGAAGTTTATGGATATACTGCAAGGCCTTGCCTGTGCCGATTGCTACAGATTCCAACGGGTTTGGAGCGATATGGACTGGTACCACCATTTCGCTTCCGAGCCAATCCTGCATACCGTTAAGCAGGGCACCGCCGCCAGATAAGATCACGCCGCGGTCAACAATATCTCCGCTCAATTCAGCAGGGCAATCTTCCAAAGTCGCGCGGATCGCTTCCATGATATGAAGAAGAGATTCCTTGATAGCGTCTCTGATTTCATATGAATTAAGAGTAACAGTCTTTGGAAGTCCTGTTACGAGATCACGTCCGCGAATGTCCATTTCCAATTTTTCATGGTCTACAAGCGCGTAACCAATTTCCATCTTGATTTTCTCAGCTGTTCTTTCCCCAATCAGCACGTTGTATTCCTTGCGAACATATTGAATGATATCCTCGTCCAGTCTGTCACCGGCGATCCGGATGGAGTGGCAGGCTACGACGCCTCCATAAGAGATAATCGCTACTTCAGTCGTACCTCCGCCAATATCAACGACAACATTTGCCACTGGTTCATCAACAGGAAGTCCAGCCCCAATCGCTGCGGCTACCGGCTCCTCAATCAAATGGACCTTTTTTGCGCCAGCATTTCTGACAGCATCCTGAATGGCACGACGCTCAACGCTTGTTGAACCAGAAGGTGTGCAGACGACTACATCAGGCTTGCGAAGTGAAAATCCGCCTTTTTTGGCGGCTTTCTTCATTATTTGCTTCAGCATTTCGGTCGTCACGTCAAAATCCGCAATCACACCGTCTTTCAATGGACGGATGGCAACGATTTTGCCAGGTGTCTTCCCGATCATTTCCTTCGCTTCCTTGCCGACCGCAAGGACATTTTTCGTTTCAGTATCAATCGCCACAACTGAAGGCTCGTTCAAGGCGACTCCTTTATTTTTACTATATACTAGAGTATTTGCAGTACCTAAATCAATTCCGATTTCTGTAGTTGATAACATGTTTGTTCACCCAGTTCCCTAAAAATTATTAAACCATCATAAACTTCTATTAAACTATCATGGTTTTGGGGGTGAAAGGGCTTTTGTTACCGAATCGTTATCTAAATGTAAAGGTTAAGGAAAATTTTATCAAGAAATGATATATGGGAATAATACTTGTAAAATAGGGGTATAATGCATAGATGTTCAACTGCTTTCTACTTAATGGTAAAATAAATGTAAGATGTCGGAGTTTAACGACCTGACACCCTCAATGAAAAGGCAGTGTGAAATTTTTTGGAAGAAAAACAGAAACTGATTGTATTAATTGGGCCAACTGCTGTTGGCAAAACAAAGTTAAGTATCGAACTAGCGAAAAAGTACAATGGTGAAATCATCAGTGGGGACTCCATGCAGATTTATAAAGGGATGGATATCGGCACTGCTAAAATCAGTCCGGAAGAGATGGAAGGAATCCGCCATCATTTAATTGACGTCAAAGACCCGGATGAAAGTTTCTCAACTGCGGAGTTTCAGGACATGGTCCGCGAGAAAATACATGAAATCAGCGGACGCGGGAAGATGCCGATGATTGTTGGCGGTACCGGTTTATATATTCAATCCGCTATTTATGATTACCATTTCACCGAGACACCTTCCGACCCGGATTTTCGCCACAGGTTAGAAAAAGAAGCCGAAGAAAAAGGCCCTGAAGCTCTACATGGAAAGCTGGAAATTGTGGACCCGGAAAGCGCATCCAGAGTTCATCCCAATAATATCCGCCGTGTGATCAGGGCGCTCGAAATCAACCACTGTACCGGAAAAACTGCGGGTGAGCTGCAGGCCAACCAGTCACCGGAATTGATGTATAATAATGCGATCATTGGCCTGACAATGGAGAGAGAATTGCTTTACAACCGGATTAACCGCCGTGTCGACCTTATGATGGAGCAAGGGCTTCTAGATGAGGTCAAGTATTTTTATGACAAAGGTTTGAAAGAATGCCAATCGATCCAGGCGATTGGCTACAAAGAGCTTTACGAATACTTTGACGGGAAGGTTACCCTGAGTGAAGCGATTGAAAATTTAAAACAAAATTCCCGCCGCTATGCAAAAAGGCAGCTAACCTGGTTTCGAAACAAGATGAATGTGGAATGGTTTGATATGTCAGAGTCTAATGACGCTGAAAAAAAATTCGCTGAAATTTCCAAGTTCATTGAAGGAAAGCTCAAGATAAAAGCGAATACATAATAATAGAGATAAAAGAGGAGGATCCCGCCCATGAAACAAGTGAACATTCAGGACCAGTATTTAAACCAGCTACGCAAGGACAACATCAATGTGACCGTATTTTTATTGAACGGATTTCAGCTGAGAGGTCAAATAAAAGGATTTGACAACTTTACTGTCTTATTCGAGTCAGAAGGGAAACAGCAGCTTGTGTATAAGCATGCCATTTCAACCTTTGCGCCGCAAAAAAATGTCCAGATTGATTTCGAAGCTCAGGCTTAATTCCATAATGAACGAAGAAAACCCGCTGATTGCGGGTTTTTTTGTGCGGGCTTAGCGAGTGAGTCAATAAGAAGATTAAATGTTTATTTTAAAATGAATTCCATCGTCCTTGAATACATATAAATATAGAAGTTTTATTTCTTGGGAAACCGCATAATACGACAAATTTAAAAGTCCTGCTGGAATTTTGTCGCCGACACTTTCCCAAAAAATCAATAACTATGAATATATAATGTAAGAATGATAGGTGAATATCACATATACAGCGTTGATGCGTATATTGTTTCCAGAATGAGAGGTGATATCTTTGGACCAACCGCAACGCAAGAAAAACAACGGTCAAATCAGCATTGTATTGAACGCTCAGAAAAGGAAGGCGTTGACAAAAGAATTGCCTGAGCCGCAGCTGGTTCCAAAGTCCATCCCGCAGGAGCATACAGCTTTAAAGGAAATAGAGGAAGAGCTCGGCGCCCTGGTTGGCATGGAAGAAATGAAAAGGATGATCAAAGAAATCTATGCTTGGATCTATGTGAACAAAAAGCGGGAAGAGATGGGACTAAAAGCCGGAAAACAGGCTCTCCATATGATGTTCAAGGGAAATCCTGGAACCGGCAAGACGACGGTGGCCAGGATAATCGGTAAGCTTTTCCTCAAGATGAATGTCCTTTCAAAAGGGCACTTGATCGAGGCGGAGAGAGCGGACCTTGTTGGGGAATACATTGGACACACGGCGCAAAAAACGCGGGATCTGATAAAGAAAGCGATGGGTGGAATCCTGTTCATTGACGAGGCCTATTCACTAGGCCGTGGAGGAGAGAAAGACTTCGGCAAGGAAGCGATTGATACATTGGTAAAGCATATGGAGGATAAGCAGCATGAATTCATCTTAATCCTGGCAGGCTATTCACGGGAAATGGATTTTTTCCTGACCCTGAATCCCGGCCTTCATTCAAGATTTCCGCTAGTTATAGACTTTCCCGACTACTCCATCGACCAGCTGATGGAGATCGGCCAGCGAATGCTGAAGGAAAGAGAATATAGCTTGAGCCATGAGGCCGAACGGAAACTGAGGGAACATCTGATAACAGTGAAATCAACCCTTGGAGCTGCAGCTTTCTCGAATGGACGATATGTCAGGAACGTCATCGAAAAATCCATCAGGGCCCAGGCGATGCGTTTACTTATGCAAAATCAATATGACCGCCATGAACTGATGACCTTAAGGAGCAATGATCTCGTTTTTTCTGATGATCAGAAGGGGAAATAATGTCAGCAGTCTTGTTGACATTATTTTTTATTCTTGATAATATACCCATATGGGTATACTGAATTTAACGGGGGTATTTTAAAATGAACGAAATTACTGTCTACACTACTAACACATGTCCTTATTGCACAATGCTGAAGAATTTCCTTGATGATAAAGGGATTTCGTACAAAGAAGTGAATGTCCAGCAAGATCCGATCGCAGCGCAAAGGTTGGTAAATGCAACTGGACAAATGGGAGTGCCACAGTCCAATGTCAACGGAAACTGGGTACTGGGATTTGATCCAAATTCAATCATGTCACTCCTGAAATAAAAAAAGTAAAAGGGATTCCAATGATCTGGAATCCCTTTTTTTAATCCTCAAATATGCTGATCGATTTACAGATGAATTGGATAAACTAAAAATCGATAGGTTTAATAAGTGTTAAATTGGGTAAATACAATGGGGTTTCCCTAACTGATTTAGAATAAAATTGGTCCTAAGCCAATTATACAGAGATAAAGGAGTTAAAAACTGATGGGGTATGAGTATAAGTATGAAATCAAAGGTATTGATTTTGGATGGGATATAGAATCAGGTAGATTCATTTTTGAAGGTGATGATGCAGTCCTTTTCTGGATCTCTTCCGCTATGAAAACCTTTTTCGATACAATTGAAGAAATTTCAGGTGAGGAAGCTTCCAATCTTGTGTTCGAATCCACAGGATTCCGCCAGGGTCTTGTGGTTGGCCAATATTTTGAAAAGATGAAAGAAGTCAGTGTGGCAGAAGCGGCAGAGATGATTACCAATACATATGCTTCAGCAGGCTGGGGCCTCACAATCATCAAAGACCTGGATTTTGAGACAAGAACATTTACCGCTTTTATGAAGGACAGCTGGGAACATAAAGTCAATGTCGCCCAGGGAAAGAAAAAGGGAGGCAGCTTCCTGCCCGCACATTATGCAGGTGTGTTTTCCGGTTTATTTGGAACGAATATCTGGTATGAAATCAAACAGCATCAACTTGAAGGGCATGAATATAGTATAATTGAATATTTTCCGTCTGATGTGACCATTGCTGATAATATCCATCAACTGGCCCGCAATAAAGAATCTGAACAAATCAAGAAGCTTGAAACCCTGGTCGAGGAGAAAACAGCTGAATTAAAAGATTTGGTCCATCAGCTCTCTTCCCCGATCATCCCTGTCCTCGAAGGAATCGTTGTTGTCCCGTTGATTGGGAAATATGATGAAGAAAGGGCAGACCAGCTGATTGTGAAGACATTGAATCATCTTCCGTCCTATAAAGCAAGTTATCTTGTCCTTGATTTAACAGGATTGGATCAGGAAATCGGACCGCATGCCGTCAGTCTCATTGAGAAAATCGGATCAGCTGCCAGGCTCATCGGTACAAAGACAATTCTCGTCGGCATTTCGTCCGCGCTGGGAATCGAAATTACACAGTCCAACATCAATCTCGCAAAATTCGATTGCTTCCAGACCCTGCAGCATGGAATTCACTATGCTATTGGACAGATGGGACGCAAAATCATATAGTTGTTGGAACAGGAAATTAAAAAGCAGAGCCGTTATTTCGGCTCTGCTTCTTTTAGTTGACCCCCAGTTTCCGGACGGGCAAATGCCACTTATATGTGTAGGAAAGGACGCGAAGGGCAGTGATGACAACAAATAGGCCATAAAGTTCGACTGCTTTATCCGCCATGCCCAGTCCAATGACAAGGCCGGCAAGTACGGCCCATACCGCGTAGATTTCAGCTTTCAGAACCAGCGGTTTTCTGCCTGCCAGGAGATCGCGGAGCATTCCACCGCCGCTTCCGGTCAATACAGCTGCTACAATTACTGCACTCAATGGGTGGCCCATATTGGAGGCATAGATCGCTCCCTGGATCGCGAAGGCCGCAAGCCCTATCGCATCGAAGAAATTGCCCCATCGCTGCCAGTGTTTTAAAAGATTGCGGGGAAACAGGAATACAATGGTGATTGAAAGCAACGCCAAATTAAAGAATATTCCCTGATCCCAAATCGCCGAAACCGGAACCCCGATGAGGAGATTGCGGATTGCTCCGCCTCCAAATGCTGTCACGATCCCTAATATATAAACTCCGAAGATGTCGTATTCCTCTTCCATCGCAATGATAGCTCCGCTGATTGCGAATGCTACTGTTCCGATCATGCTAAGAACTTCCCATGTCATCCTGTTTTTCTCCTCTTGTTCAAATGGTGTCTTAATACTAAAATATGAAAATGCAAACATATTGATTTTATCATGTCTGTTCCAATTTACAATGTATTTCTCCGCTGTTTTCAAAATTTTTATTTGATGATTTATTTTGGTATGATGTCTTTAGCTATATAAGGAGAGAAGGGTGCTATGTGGAACAGGATAATGTATTCGAAAAAGTCATTCTTGTAGGCTGCCAGACGACGGAGGAAGATGATCTTCGTTTTCAATACTCCATGGAGGAGCTTGAATCGCTTACCGAAACCGCGAAGGGAAATGTCCTGATGCAGGTTGTCCAAAAGCGTCCCAAGATCCATCCTGCTACATACATAGGAAAAGGCAAGGTAGAAGAACTACAGGCGCTCGTAGACGAACTCGAGCCAGACCTGATCATATTCAATGATGAGCTTTCGCCCAGCCAGAACCGGAACTTGTCAGCTGGCTTGAATGCCAGGATCATCGACCGGACGCAGCTGATTCTCGACATATTCGCGCAAAGGGCGAGGTCGAAGGAAGGGAAGCTCCAGGTTGAGCTTGCCCAGCTACAGTACCTGCTCCCGCGCCTTGGCGGACAGGGTATTGAAATGTCACGGCTCGGTGCCGGTATCGGTACTAGAGGGCCTGGTGAAACCAAACTGGAATCTGACCGCCGCCATATCCGCAGACGGATTGATGATATCAAAAGTCAGCTGTCAGTCATCGTCCAGCATCGGGACCGTTACAGGGAAAGAAGGAAAAAGAACAAAGCATTCCAGATTGCACTTGTCGGCTACACGAACGCCGGGAAATCAACATTGTTCAATCGATTGACTGAAGCTGATTCATTCGAGGAAAACCAACTATTTGCAACGCTGGATCCAATGACAAGGAAGGCGATTTTGCCAAGCGGTTTTACAGCGCTGCTGACAGACACGGTCGGATTTATCCAGGACTTGCCGACAACCCTGATTGCCGCGTTCCGTTCCACTCTTGAGGAGGTCCGTGAAGCGGATTTGCTCCTTCATGTTGTCGACATGTCGAATGAGGATTATTTTTCCCATGAACAGACTGTCAACAAACTGCTGGAGGATCTGGAAGTCCATCAGATTCCCCAGATTACCGTGTACAATAAACGGGATATCGCCCATCAGGATTTCGTGCCAAACGCCCAGAACGAGACGGCATTTATAAGTGCGTTCAGTGAGGAAGACCGAAGAAACTTGCTTCTGAAGATTGAACAGACAATCATAGGCATGATGGAGCCTTTCCATGTACTGGTACCATCTGATGAGGGGAAACTGCTGGCTCAGCTGAAAAATGAGACCATTCTCCGTGAACTTGCTTTTGACGAAGAAAAACAAGGATATGTTTGCAGAGGCTTCTCTTTGACTGACCATCAAATAACCGGTCAGCTAAAGCGATTTTCACTTTAAAATGAGTTATGAGATAGGAGAGCAACATGTTTACACAATTGAAGAACGGGCAATTGCTGCAGCCGCTGGTTAGTGAGGTAGAGCAGCAAATTGCCGGTGTGCACAAGAAAATAGAAGAACAAATCGACACCAATCAATTCAGGGTGCTGCAAAGCTTTCAGAAACATCGAGTAAGTGATTCACATTTCATTCCGACAACTGGATACGGCTATGATGATGCAGGGCGCGAAACACTCGAAAAGATTTATGCAGAGGTGTTGGGTGCTGAAGCGGGACTTGTCCGCCCGCAAATCATATCAGGAACCCACGCAATCTCTATTGCGTTGTTTGGGATCCTGCGTCCTGGAGACGAGCTTTTGTACATCACTGGAAAGCCTTATGATACCCTAGAAGAAATTGTAGGTATACGCGGAACAGGAAATGGTTCGTTAAAAGAATTCGGTATCTCCTATAATACGGTCAACCTTACCGAAAAAGGAGAGGTAGACTGGGATGCGATAAAAAAGGCAATCAAGCCTGAAACGAAAATGATTGGCATTCAGCGCTCGAAAGGTTATGCAACGAGGCCCTCGTTCACTGTTGAACAAATTGGCGAAATGATCAGGTTTGTGAAGGAAATCAAATCGGATGTCATCGTTTTCGTTGATAATTGCTATGGGGAATTCGTGGAAGAGCTGGAGCCCTGCCATGTCGGAGCTGACTTGATGGCAGGTTCATTAATCAAGAATCCTGGAGGTGGAATTGCCAAGACTGGAGGATACATCGTTGGCAAAACACAATACGTAGAGTCCTGCTCCTACCGGATGACTTCTCCGGGAATCGGTGCTGAAGCAGGAGCTTCCCTGTATTCTTTACAGGAAATGTACCAGGGTTTTTTCATGGCACCCCATATTGTCGCCCAGGCACTGAAGGGAGCAGTTTTCACGGCAGCGATGCTTGACCGCTTAGGAATGAATTCTTCCCCGAAATGGGACACGGAGCGTACAGATTTGATTCAGTCTGTCCAATTCGATGACCGCGACAAAATGGTTGCCTTTTGCCAGGCTATTCAGTATGCATCCCCAATCAATTCATATGTAACTGCCCATCCGGCCTACATGCCTGGTTATGAAGATGATGTCATTATGGCTGCTGGTACATTCATCCAGGGCGCAAGCATTGAACTGACTGCGGATGGACCAATCAGGCCGCCGTATGTAGCGTATGTACAGGGGGGCTTGACTTATTCCCATGTGAAGATGGCTGTTCTCATCGCGGTCGATTCTTTAATTGAAAAAGGTTTAATCTCATTAAAATAGGTAAATATACAACAGGACGCTTGCTAAATTGGTCCTGTTGTTTTTTTATGATTTTTCATGTCAGATAATCTAACATATGTTTGACAACATACCTTACATTGAATATAATGAGATTATCTTAAGAGGGAAGGAGGAGAAATCATAATGGGCGGAAGTGAAATTCGCCGGAATATGCCGCTTTTCAGCATCGGGATTGTCATGCAGTTGACAGATTTGACTGCCAGGCAAATCCGTTACTATGAAGAGCATGAATTGATTTCTCCGGCTAGAACCGAAGGAAACAAACGCCTCTTTTCCTTGAACGATATAGACAAACTCTTAGAAATCAAAGATTTGATTGACCAGGGTGTCAACATGGCAGGCATCAAGAAGATATTTAATGTAAAACAAGAGGCAGACATGAGTGCTGCTGAAAAGAAACAAGCAGAAAAAACGAGACGGGATCTTTCCGATGCAGATTTAAGAAAATTGCTTCGCAAAGAACTGCTCCAGGCAGGTCGCTTCAACCGCTCAACAGACCGAGGCGACATGTCAAGATTCTTTCACTAATGCACTATTGATAAAGTTTAAATTTTAGGAGGAAATCCAGTATGGCTAAGACGTATTCAAGAGAAGATATTATCCGTTTATCAAAAGAAGAAAATGTAAAATTCATTCGTTTGCAGTTCACCGACATTTTAGGAACAATCAAGAACGTTGAAATTCCAATCAGCCAGCTTGAAAAAGCACTTGATAATAAAATGATGTTTGACGGATCTTCAATTGAAGGTTTCGTTCGAATCGAAGAGTCTGATATGTATCTGATTCCTGATCTGGACACATGGGTTATTTTCCCTTGGACAGCAGAAAAGGGTAAAGTTGCCCGCTTGATCTGTGATATCAAAAATTCCGATGGCACACCATTCGCTGGTGACCCTCGCGGAAACCTAAAGCGAATCTTGAAAGAAATGGAAGAGCTGGGCTTCACCAACTTCAACCTTGGACCAGAACCGGAATTCTTCCTGTTCAAGCTTGATGCAAATGGCGAGCCAACACTTGAATTGAATGATAATGGCGGATACTTTGACCTTGCACCGACTGACCTTGGTGAAAACTGCCGCCGCGATATCGTGCTCGAGCTAGAGGAAATGGGCTTTGAAATCGAAGCATCACACCATGAGGTTGCTCCTGGACAGCATGAAATCGACTTTAAATATGCAGATGCACTAACTGCTTGTGACCAAATCCAAACTTTCAAGCTTGTTGTAAAAACAATCGCACGTAAACATGGATTGCATGCGACATTCATGCCAAAACCATTGTTCGGGGTGAACGGATCAGGAATGCACTGCAATATGTCATTGTTCAACAACGGCGAAAACTCATTCTATGATCCATCCGATGAAAAACTTGAACTAAGCGAAACGGCTTACCAGTTCATCGCAGGTACATTGAAGCACGCATCTGGCTTCACAGCTGTAACTAACCCGACAGTAAACTCATATAAGCGCCTTGTTCCTGGCTATGAAGCACCTTGCTATGTAGCTTGGTCTGCTAAGAACCGCTCACCATTGATCCGTATTCCGGCATCACGCGGTCTGAGTACACGTGTCGAGGTCCGCAGTGTTGACCCGGCTGCTAACCCGTATCTTGCTATGGCAGTATTGCTGGCTGCAGGACTTGATGGAATCAAGAAAAAGATGGCTCCTCCTGCATCAGTTGACCGCAACATCTACGTGATGAACAAAGAAGAGCGTGTAGAAGAAGGGATCGACGATCTGCCGCCAACACTTGCAGCTGCACTTGACCAGCTGAAGAAGGATGAAGTAATCAGCGCTGCACTTGGCGAACACATCCTTGAACATTTCATTGAAGCGAAAGAAATCGAATGGGATATGTTCCGCACCCAGGTTCACCCTTGGGAACGCGAGCAGTATATGAGCATGTATTAAAAGAATTAGCCCTTGATACCAATGGTATTGAGGGTTTTTCTTTTTAGGGAGAATTCCTATTGGAGGATAAAATGGCCCAAATTTGCCACAGAATTAAAAAAGATCTTTCGTCCACTTTCATACTTTTCAATTGCTTCCTGCTTCCTCTTCTTCGATACATGAGCGTATACATCTTAGGTTATTAGTTCACTTCCTTCGCCGGTTATTCCTGCAGTTTCTTCATGCTATGCCTGTCTCCAGACATGGAGATAACGTCGGCTTTGAAGTTTTTATTGATATTAAATAGAATAATCTAGGGGAATAAAGTAAGTTTGAAAAGGGACGAAAATATTATGTCCTTAATGCCTTAATTAAAGAAGTGAGCTAAAGGAGAAAAAAAACCAGGCTAATAAAGCCTGGTAGAAATCATTTAATGCTCTTTTTTACAATCCAACCCTTAACTAAGTAATGCCTGGAAGCATTGAATTGCCAAATCCATGTATCACTGTGCACAATATCAAAATTTTTTAGCATATCTTCTGTAATTCTTCCTGCTATTACGAGTCCGGAGTTCTCGAATTCTTGCTGATTCGTTGGAGTTAGCATATCTTTTGGTTCTTTAATGAGGGTACCTATTTTACTGCTTTCATATGATTCACCTACTGACCATACGTATTGCTCCGATGTAATCAATGCAAGCGAATCAGTATTTTCATCTAGCAAATTATAAATTTGCATTACATGGTTTTCGGTTGCCTTATTAGCAAATTCTGTACATTGCTTCATAAGCTTTTTTGTCAATATCCCTCTAGAACGTGTCTCTGTGATAAGAAGGAGAGGTGTGGCGAGTTGGGATGATACTGTAGATGATATAACAAATTGGAATTTCTCTTGCAAAGGACTTTTTGGAAGAATAGCATCATCTTTTAATAACTTTTCTAATATTGAATTTGCTTTATATTGGTCGTTATCTTTAATTATAGCTAGGATATATTGTTTCGTATAACTTCTATCCGCATTGGTAAGGTCTTTAACAACATTTTTTACTTTTAATTGTGTTTCCATAGGCAGTGATTTTTTTGTTTCTTGTAATGAATCTTTATCAATATCTAAAAGAATAGTTGATTGAAACCTGTCAGTAATCTTTGTAAGTGGTAAATCTTGTCCTGTACCGATACCTAGAATAATAGCATTTCTTTGGTCAGGTAATAAAGATAAAGATTTATCGCAAAGAAAATCTAACTGTTTTTTATGGTCTTTCCAATAAAGAGAGGTTTCTTTTGCATCGTTGTTAATTGAGTTATAAAAACTACTAATTATTTCCTTGCTCAATGATTCGCACCTACTTTTATATTCTTAGATTGTATAATACTACAACTTATTATAGAAATCACTAGGGGACTAAGGTTTCGAATTAAATTCTACTATTGAATAGTATGTACGACTTATCAATATCAAACTTATAATCAAGAATATAAATAGGATGAGCTAAGGTGGGTCAATTTGTATGGACCTTGTAGTATCTTTTGATGAAAATTGGATACTAATTACATGATTAAAACATTCGGTTACGGAGCAGACAGCAAGCAATGTAAAACTGCTCCATCTTTTTAGAAAACTATTTATGCAGGCACTTACAATAAAAGTAATTTGATGATAAATACTATCGGTTGACCCACTGTTAATCGGGTAAACAGGACAGCGTGAAGGAAATTTGAGGAGGACAAATAATTATGACGAACCGAATGATTCTTATAGGAAAATTAACCAAGGATCCAGAATAAAGTTTGCGTCATAGTCGAGTTGTGTTCACTACCTTCACGGTAAAACCATTCTCCCTAATTACTGTTCAAGTAGTAAGTGGGAGAACTGCCATCGTTTGTGATTACCTCTGTGAAGTGTTTGAAAAAAGTAAAAGGGAGCTGAAGAATAATGCTGAATTTTCTAGTTTCTAATATTAAATATCACTTATGCAGAGGGCCAATTGGAGAGCGTCGAGGTACACTTCTATGTACAAGATGAAAAGAGAAACCTGTTCGATGTGAATAGCTATATTCCGTTTACTGCTGAAGAATACGCTGGCAATGATTTAGGTACATCCTTAACCGGATAAGAAAGGGAGAGTATTTCAAATAGATTACTTCAAACAGATGCCGTAAAGGACTTTTTATTTAGTTTATAGAATATGTATTCTCCCAGCTTTTCTAATGATATTATGGTAAAAAAAGTGAATAAAGGTGGAGGAAAGATGTTGTACACTGAATTTATTAACAGAATTGTAAAGTCGCCTGCACAAAGAAAAGAATTAGAGGAAGACATGGGTAAACTGGAAGTCCACGCTTTAAATCTTTTGAAAGATATGGATGTGTGCCGTTTTATAATTAAAAACTGGTTCGGTAAATTTGATCATTTTTTAATTGGACCTTTATTTGATGTAGATTCAGTAATTGATACAGTTAATTATTATTTAGAGGACAAGAAAGTTGAACCTGATCCTAATTTTAAAGGGAAAGGCGCACTTGCATTTGTAAAAAGTATGGAATTAACAATAAATAAAGATGAGGGAGCAATAAAATTAAGTGATGAATTTAGAAGCTGGGATAAAGAAGTTAAAGAATTTTTGATTTACACATATGTTAAAGCTTTTTGTGACTTTAAAACATCAGAATCAATGTTAATAATTGAACCAAAAGAAACAATTGAACAACCTAAAACCTTTGAAGAGAAAGCAATAGAGACTTTAGGATTGGCTGTTTTAGGGAATGTAACTGGAGTACCAGGTATTGGCTTAATGAAAAAAGTAGATAATTGGTCAGAAAAAATCAGACAGAAAAAGATATATAATGAACGCATGTCAGATGTTGATATAAACTTTTTTGATGAGATTCTTAAACAAGAAAAATTCCAACGATTAAAAAGTTTAATGATAAAGAGAGTTCAAGAAAATCTATAGTAAACAAAAGGAGCTAACTTAGCTCCTTTTTATCTGGTTAATCTAGGTAATCTGAGCACTGTCCTACAACTGCCCCAGTAAATGAGAGAAAAGAAGGCGACAGGTGCAATTATTTCTTTTCGTAAATCGTCATTCCATACATTTAGGATTCGTTTTGAAACCAACTATAGCAGTAGAATCCGTACACAGGTTCATCTTTGGGAACACGAGCAGTATATGAGCAACAATTCCTGTGATAGCAGATTCAGATTAAATAGAAGTATTTGCATGTAAATCCAAATGATCGTCAAATGCCATAAGCTAACAATAAATGATCACTAGCTTTTATCATTTTTTTCACATTAATCACTAAATCCCCGCAAATCACTCCTTTTTCAACCAGTTGGATAAAATCACTCGCCAAAAATTAAAATTTTCAGAAAAATAATTGACTTTTTCCTATTTACACGTTATCTTTGTTTTAAAATATATAACACATTTATTGCGTTACGGTAATATAACGTTATATAAATAAAATTTTATGTAATACAGGGGGCGGAATCTTGATCTTACATGAAATCGAAACGAAAAGCCGTGAGTTTATCGAAGAAATTCAGTTGCAAAGGCTTAAGTCAGTAGTCGAAAAAGTAGCTCAGAGAGTACCCTTTTACCAGAAGAAATTTGAAAAAGCCAATTTTTCTCCTGAAATGTTGAACAGTCTGCAAGATTTGGAAGCGCTTCCTTTCACCGATAAGCAAGATCTGCGTGACCATTATCCATTCGGATTATTCGCTGTTTCCCAGAGTGAACTGGTAAGGGTTCACGCCTCTTCTGGAACAAGCGGAAAGCCGACAGTTGTAGGCTATACCCAAAATGATATTGACATGTGGGGAGAAATTGTCGCAAGGGCAATCGCTCTGGCAGGCGGTGAACCAGGGAAGTTCCTCCATAACGCCTATGGATACGGCCTTTTTACCGGGGGCCTCGGGCTACATTATGGAAGTGAAAAGCTGGGAATGGTGACTGTGCCCGTATCTGGAGGCAATACCCAGAGACAAATCATGCTGATTGAAGATTTTAAACCGGAAGTCATATGCGGAACTCCTTCATACATTCTAAACATTGCTGAGACGATGGAAGAAATGGGCAAGGATCCACGCAATACTTCGCTGAAATATGGAATCTTTGGTGCTGAGCCCTGGTCGGAAGAAATGAGGAAAACACTGGAAGAGAAGTTGGGAATCAAAGCATGTGATATTTATGGGCTTAGTGAAGTAATCGGGCCGGGTGTTGCAAATGAGTGCCATGAAGCACAGGCAGGACTCCATGTCGCAGAAGATCATTTTTATGTAGAAGTCATAGACCCGCAAACATTAAAACCTGTACCTGATGGGGAAGAAGGGGAACTGGTCTTCACAAGCCTGACAAAGGAAGCATTTCCAGTGATCCGTTACCGTACAGGAGATATCGCGTCGGTGACAAGGGAAAAATGCAGCTGTGGCAGGACAACAGTAAGAATGTCGCGCGTCAAGGGCAGAATCGACGACATGCTCATCATCAATGGTGTCAATGTCTTCCCTTCACAAATAGAACACTGCATGCTGACAGTCCCGGAACTTGCTCCTCATTACCAGATTCAAATTTTACAGAAGCGGACGTTAAAGGTTCTGGAACTGCATGTTGAGATGAATGAGGAATACTTCTCCCTGATTGGTGAGGATCCGATTTCCGATATGGTTTATCAGCTCGAGCAAAGGATTCAATCGCTGCTTAAAAGCCAGTGCCTGATTTCGATGGAGGTGCGTGTCCATCGTCCAAAAACAATCCCTCGTTCTGAAGGGAAAGCAGTCCGGATCATCGATAAAACAAAGGAACCAATTGGAACGGAATCATAAGGAGGTAAAACAGCATGGAAAATACACTTTCCTTCGACCAGTTGACGGAAGAAGAGAAATATCAGCATTTTATGAAGCGGATCGAAGCTGGAGAAAAAATCGAGGCGGATGACTGGATGCCGCAGGACTATCGAATGACGCTGATCAAGCTGATTTCAATGCATGGCATCAGTGAAATTATGGGGGCGCTGCCGGAAAAGGAATGGGTGCCCAAAGCTCCTTCGTTAAAAAGAAAGCTTGGAATCATGGCAAAGGTCCAGGATGAAATGGGACACGGCCAGCTGCTGTTAAGGGTGGCGGAAGATTTGATGAAGCCTCTTGGAAAATCGAGAGAGAATATCATCGAAGACTTGCTTTCCGGTGATTTAAAATTTCACAATGTCTTTCATATGGAAGCGAAGACCTGGGGAGATGCCGGTTTGATCGGATGGCTTGTTGACGGAGCGGCGATCATCACACAGACGAATATGCTTGATGCTTCTTATGGCCCATATGCTAGAGCATTGAAACGCATATGTGCTGAGGAAGTTTTCCACGCCCAGCATGGAGAGGCGATCATCATGGCCCTTGCTGAAGGAACAGAAGAGCAAAAAGCGATGATCCAGGATTCGATTGACCGCTGGTGGGAAGCGCTGTTAATGTTCTTTGGACCCGGGGATGCAACGACAACTGGAACTTCAAAACAGGATACGACAATCAAATACAGGATCAGGACCAAAACAAACGAAGACCTGCGCCAGGATTTTTTCACAAAATATATCCCGAGGGTCCTTTCGCTTGGCCTGAAGCTGCCTGATGAAACCATGCATTTTGACCAGGAGTCGGGCATGTGGCAATACAAGCAGCCGGATTGGAGCAAGTTCAAGCAAATCATCAAGAACAACGGGCCAAAATCAAAAGAACGTCTCAGATTAAGGGAGATTTCCTACAGCAACAATAAATGGGTAATCGACGCGTTAAGCGCTCAAGCATAAAACAAATGGGGCAGATGCATCTGCCCTCTGACTTCAAGGGAAAGGGGATGAATTCATGTCTGGGAAAGGATTTTACCAGGAGTTTGAAGTATTCAGCAAGCGGACGGATACATCGCCGATGCAATATCAGTTCTCATTGCTCGCTCCGAACCATGAGCTAGCGCTGGTGATGGCACAGGAAAACTTTATGCGCCGAGAACCGGTTGCCGATATTTGGGTGGTAAAACGGGATGATGTAAGGAAGATGTCGCTAGAGGAACGGCAAACATTGCAAAGGCTTGATAATAAAGACTACCGCAATACAAAAGGCTATGGCTATTTGAAAAAGAAATGGCGTCATTACGAGCAGGAGATGCTTGATGAAAAAGAAATACTGTCTTGGGGAGGGAAGGGGACATGAGATATGAACTTGAAGATGTTCAAAAAGATAATGCTTACTGTGGCGCTGTTCATGAGCTCCTGTTCCAGCTGGCCGATGACGATTTCATCCTTGCCTATCGTGGCTCGGAGTGGCTGGGCCTCGCCCCCCACATCGAGGAAGATGTCGCGTTTTCATCCATCAGCCAGGATACGATGGGGCACGCCGCGATGTTCTACCAGCTTCTAAGTGATTTGGGAGCAGGTGACCCTGACAGGCTTGCCCATGCGAGACCGGCAGCTGAACGAAAGAATGCGGTCTTGCTGGAAAAGGTGAATGGTCCTGGAACCTATTTGACAGAGCCACACTATGACTGGGCATTCGCGGTCGTCAGGAACTTTTTTTACGCACAGGCCAAGAAAGTGAAGATTGAATCATTGAAGAACTCTTCGTACCAGCCACTGGCCGAGGCAGCTGTCAAGATCAATATGGAGCTATACTATCATTTATTGCACTGGAAGACCTGGTTTTCGCAGCTTGTCAGTGCAGGAGGCGAAGCAAGGTCAAGGATGGAAGCTGCAATGGAAAAGGTGTTTGAAGAGCTTGATGGCTTGTTTTCGTTCGGAGCAAAAGGTGAAGAGTTTTCGAAACATAGCTTGATAGATTCTGAGGCAGCACTGAAGACCAGATGGGTCCAAGTGTTGACACCATTGTTTGAGTCATTGAACCTTGGTATGCCGGAGAAATTCGGGATGAAGAGCGGAAATGGGCGGAATGGCGAACATACAGCAGATTTGCAGACAGCTCTTGATACATTGGGTGAGGTTTATAACTTTGATCCGGCAGCAAGCTGGTGATGACGGATGCTGAGAGATAAAGTTTACGAGGCACTGCAAACTGTTAAGGATCCTGAAATCGATAGTGTTTCGATTATCGAGCTTGGTATGGTAGAAGAGCTCCAAGTCCTGCCGGATGCCATTCTGATCAAGCTTTTGCCGACATTCATGGGGTGCCCGGCGCTTGATATCATCAAAAACAATGTTGTCAAAGCAGTTTCGGCGATCGACGGAGTCGATAAGGTAGAAGTGGAATTCATTTTCCATCCGCCATGGACCTCTGATCGGGTTAGCGAAGCTGGCAGGGAAAAGCTTAAGGAATTCGGCATCGCCCCGCCGCCGAGGCATATTGCGGACACTGGCGAGTGGCAGGCGGACTGCCCATATTGCGGTTCGACTTATACAACCATGGATAACCTCTTTGGACCGACAGCATGCCGCAGTATACTCTACTGCAAGTCTTGCAAAAATCCATTTGAGGCAATGAAACCGGTATCAACATTGATGTGACCTAAAATGTCAGATCAATTGATTAATAGCTTCAAGAATCTGCGCATATATTCACTTTGGTGTTAAAACATTTATTTTTTCAAAAGGGAGAGATTATTAATGGTAAAACTAATCGCAATCTACAAGCATCCACAGGACAAAGAGGCATTTGATAAGCATTATTTTGAAACGCATGCACCGCTGACTGCCAAAATCCCGGGCCTTCGCAAAATGGACGTAACCCGCATCGTCGGCAGCCCAATGGGTGGGGAAGGCAAATATTATCTAATGTGCGAAATGTACTATGACGATCATGAAGCGTTGAAGGCTGGCATGAAATCAGCAGAAGGAAAGGCGTCCGGAAAGGATGTCATGAGCTTTGCAGGTGATCTGGTCACGATGATGATCGGTGAAGAAGTGAATGAATAAAAACTATGAACTGATTGAAACGTCTGTCAAAGGGGAAGTTGGCCTGATTGAGCTTAACCGCCCCAACGTTCTTAATGCCCTGAACAGGCAAATGGTTTCAGAGGTTCTTTCCGCGATGGAAGCTTACGACAATGATCCAAAAATAAAAGTCATTGTCCTCGCAGGAAAAGGAAGGGCGTTTGCAGCTGGTGCAGATATCGACGAAATGATGGATGCCGATGCCATCAGCATGGAAACATTGAATCAGTTCACGGACTGGGATCGATTAGCCTGGATCAAGAAGCCAGTCATCGGGGCTGTCCACGGATTTGCGCTTGGCGGGGCATTCGAACTGGCGCTCTGCTGCGATATGCTGTTTGCTGCAGGGAATGCAGAATTCGGATTCCCGGAAGTGAACCTGGGTGTCATGCCCGGAGCCGGGGGAACACAGCGTCTGACCAAGCTTGTCGGCAAAACGAAAGCAATGGAATGGATCCTCAGCGGCAAGCGGATTAGTGCAAAAGAAGCTTTGCATTACGGAATCATCAATTCAACCTTTGCCGAGGAAGTATTGATGGAGGAAACGCTAAAATTCGCGCAGACCATTGCAAAGCAGGCACCTATCGCCGTCAGGCTGATCAAGGAATCAGTCTTAAAGGCAGTGGATTATTCTCTTTACGAAGGCATGCAATATGAGCGCAAAAATTTCTATATGCTTTTTGCCACTGAAGACCAGAAGGAAGGCATGAGGGCTTTTAAAGAAAAGCGGAAGCCGGAATTCAAGGGAAGATAAGGGGGTACATAGCTGTGTTTGAAACCGTTTTGTATGAAGTGCGGAACAAGGTAGCCTACATCACCCTGAACCGACCTGATAAATTGAATGCCTTCACCAAGCAGCTGAATAAGGAAATCCAGACAGCAATCAAGACTGCCTCCCGCGATAAAGAGGTAAGGGCACTGGTCATTACGGGTGCAGGCCGGGCATTTTGCTCCGGGGAGGACCTGGCAGGTGTATCCGATGAAATGGATCATGGAGAAGTGCTTCGCAAACGCTATAATCCAATGCTGATGGAACTTGACCGTTGTGAAAAACCGGTGATTGCAGCAGTCAATGGTGTCGCAGCAGGTGCTGGAATGAGCCTTGCGCTCGCCTGTGATTTCCGCATTGCTTCAGAAAAAACTAGTTTTGTAGAGGCATTTATCCATGTCGGCCTCGTGCCTGATGCAGGCAACCTTTATTACCTGCCGCGTCTGATAGGTCATGCAAAAGCAATGGAACTGGCTGTTTTTGGTGAGAAGGTTCCTGCTGAAAAGGCAAAGGAACTAGGTCTGGTAACTGAAGTTTATCCATTGGATAACTGGAATGAAAATGTTGCCGCTTTTGCAGAAAGACTCGCCAAAATGCCAACGAAGGCAATTGGTCTGATCAAAAGGAATCTGAAAGCCAGCTGGCATTCAAGCTTTGAAGAATATCTTGAAAGAGATGCCCAGAGCCAGCGGATTGCAGGACAGACAGCTGACCATAAGGAAGGCGTACAGGCGTTCATGGAAAAAAGAAAACCCGTTTTCAAAGGTGAATAAACCATCAATCTACTAAAAGGAGATGTTACGCGTGACAACAGTAAAAGAACAAAAATTCGAACCAATGGCGGTAAAACGCGAGACATATCAGCTGATTATCAATGGGGGTCGCCAGGACAGCGCGAATGGAGAAACATATAAAGTATATAATCCTGCTACTGGTGAAGAAATCGCAACCGTTGCCAAAGCTTCCAAAGAAGATGCAGAGCTTGCCGTCCAGGCAGCAAGAAATGCATTCGATTTCGGAAAATGGCGCCATTTTCCTGTCAACAAGCGTTCACGGACACTTAATAAAATTGCATCAATCATGCGCTCCCGTTTTAATGAATTAGTAGAATTGGAGATTCTTGATACTGGTAAATCTCTTGCTGCCGCACAGGGACAGGTAATGCAGGCTATTGAAGACTTCGAGTTTTACGCAGGTGCGATCGTCAGCCACCGCGGCGCTGTCAACAGCATGCCTGGTGCATTCCAGAATATTACGGAAAAAGAACCGGTTGGTGTTTGTGCCCAGATCATTCCTTGGAATTATCCATTGATGATGGCGGCATGGAAGGTTGCTCCGGCTATTGCTGTCGGCTGCTCGGTAATTATTAAGCCAGCTTCCCTGACACCTTTGACAGCAATCGTTCTTGGTGAAATCTGCATCGAAGCTGGTGTTCCAGAAGGTGTAGTGAACGTCATTCCAGGTTCTGGCTCTGTCGTCGGAAACTATCTCGTCGAACACGATAAAGTTGACAAGGTTGCATTCACAGGCTCAACGCCAATCGGGAAGGATATCATGGCAAGAGCTTCCCAGACTCTTAAGCGCGTAACACTTGAGCTTGGCGGAAAATCACCAAGCATTGTTTTCAATGATGCTGATATTGATGCTGCAGTAGACGGTTCACTGTTCGGAATCTTCTATAATACTGGCCAATCATGTGAAGCCCGTTCACGTTTATATGTCCATGAAGACGTATACGATGAATTCATCGAGAAATTCGTCGCTAAAACAAAGCAGCTAAAGCTTGGCAATCCTTTCGATAAAGAAACACATGTCGGAGCTGTGATCAGTGAAGACCAGCTGAATGTAATCGATGGGTATGTGAAATCAGCTGTTGAAGATGGTGCAGAAGTTTTGACTGGAGGAAAGGCTGCCAATCTGGAAGGCTATGAAAATGGCTACTGGTATGAGCCTACCATCATTGCAGAAACAAACCACAGCATGAAAGCTGTTAAAGAAGAAATCTTCGGACCGGTTGTAGTCGTCATGAAGTTCAAGGACGAAAAAGAAGCAGTCAAACTGGCCAATGATAGTGAATATGGTCTTGGTTCTGCAATCTGGACGAAGGATTACGGCAGAGCGACTAGGGTTTCCAAACAGATCCAGGCTGGAATCGTGATGGTCAACTGTCCATTCTCGGCATTCCCTGGCACACCGTTCGGAGGCTACAAGCAATCTGGTTTCGGACGCGAACTTTGCATTGAAACACTTGATTTATATACAGAAACAAAGAGTATCGTCTCTTACTACGGCAGCCGCCCGCTAAACCCGTTCAACGTATAAAAAATGAGGCGAGCACTCCTCGAACCGGGTGCTCGCCTTTCAGTTTTTTATAAAAAGGAGGATATCCATGAAAAAACTAGTCATAATCGGTTCAGGTGTAATGGGCAGAGGCATTGCCTACGTCAGCTGCCTGGGCGGATTCGATACCGTACTTATAGATGTTGATGAAAAACAACTTTACAAGGCGGAACAGGAAATCAACAGCATTTTTGAAAAAGGGATTTCCCGCGGTAAAGTTAGCGCAGACGATGCAGAATCTGCAAAATCCAGATTATCGTATTCCAACTTTCTCGCTGAGAACGTGAAGGATGCAGATCTAATAATTGAAGCTGTCCCGGAAAAAATCGATATCAAAAAGACGATTTTTGAAGTGATTGACCAGCACGCACCGGCAAACTGCCTGTTTGCATCCAATACATCGACAATGAGCCCTACGGAAATTGCCTCTTTTACAAAGCGTCCTGAAAAGGTCATCGCCATGCATTTCTTCAACCCGGTCCATAAAATGCCGCTCGTTGAAATCATCCGCGGTCTGGAAACGAGTGATGAAACGGCACAAGCAATCCAGCAGGCCGCTATCCAAATGGGCAAGGAAACGGTTATTGTCAATGAATTCCCCGGTTTCGTGACCAGCCGGATCAGTGCGCTTGTCGGGAACGAAGCATTTTATATGCTGCAGGAAGGATTGGGCACTCCTGAGGATATCGATAAGGCGATCAAGCTGGGACTGAATTATCCAATGGGACCATTTGAACTGGGGGATCTTGTAGGTCTGGATACACGCCTGAATAATTTAAAATACCTTCATGAGAAACTCGGGGAAAAATACCGTCCGGCACCATTGCTTGAGCAATATGTAAAAGCCGGCCGCCTCGGCAGGAAAACTGGGCGCGGTGTGTATGATTACCGAGAATCAGTGACGACGAAATAGAGGAGGATGAGAATGAGAGAAGTTGTGATTGTAGATGCCGTCAGGACACCGATTGGTAGATACAACGGAAGCCTCCGTTATATCCGTCCGGATGATTTAGGTGCAATTGTCATTAAGGCATTGGTCGAGCGCAATCCAGACGTGCCTGCCGCTGGAATTGAAGAAGTTGTACTGGGCAATGCCAACCAGGCTGGTGAGGATAACCGGAACGTTGCGAGGATGTCAGGTCTATTGGCCGGTCTGCCTGTGGAGGTTGCCGGAACAACGATCAACCGTTTATGCGGTTCCGGACTGGATGCAGTCAACTATGCGGCAAGGGCGATCCTTGCTGGGGAAGGCGATATCTTCATTGCCGGGGGAACGGAAAGCATGACAAGGGCCCCGTTTGTGATGGCAAAGCCTGAAAAAGAGTTTCCGCGCGGCAATATGGAGATGTTTGATACCACCATTGGCTGGCGTTTCGTCAACAGCAAGCTAAAGGAGATGTACGGAACGGACAGCATGCCGGAGACTGCGGAAAATGTTGCAAAAAAATATAGCATCACACGGGAAGCCCAGGACGAATTTGCAGCAGAAAGCCAGCTTCGCGCCCAAAAGGCAATGGAAGCAGGGAAGTTTGAAAATGAAATTGTCCCTGTTGTGTATGAAGATAAAAAAGGCAATAAAACAGTAATTGACACAGATGAACATCCGCGGCCAGGGACGACAATCGAGAAATTGTCAAAGCTAAAGCCATTGTTCAAGGATGGTACTGTAACAGCCGGGAATGCTTCCGGTGTGAATGACGGTGCGTCTGCACTGCTGCTTATGAGCCACGAAAAGGCAGAAGAGCTGGGGCTGAAGCCGCTGGCCAAATATGTTGTGTCAGCAACTGCAGGCCTTGAACCGTCCATCATGGGGATGGGACCGGTTTACGCAGTCCAGAAAGCATTGAAGCGAGCGAAATTGTCTGTTGATGAAATTGATCTGATCGAACTGAACGAAGCATTCGCTGCCCAATCCCTCGGCTGCATCCAGGAGCTGGGACTTGACCAGTCTAAGGTCAACGTCAATGGCGGGGCAATCGCATTTGGCCATCCGCTAGGGGCAAGCGGTGCACGAATTTTGACGACCCTGTTATATGAAATGAAAAAACGGGATTCCAGGTACGGACTAGCGACGATGTGTGTCGGCGTTGGCCAGGGAATCGCGACAATTATCGAGAATATAGGAGAGAAATAAATGAACAACATCAAATTCCAAAAAGAACAGCATATCGCATATGTCACGATTGACCGTCCGGAATCATTGAATTGCTTCAATTATGAAACACTGGTGGAGCTTGGCGACCTGGTAGACAGACTGCATACAGATTCGGATGTAAGAGTGGTCATTTTTACAGGCGCTGGGGAGAAAGCATTTAGTGCCGGGGCAGATTTAAAGGAGAGAAAGCATCTGACCGAGGCGGAAGT
Organism: Bacillus sp. ISL-35; assembly: GCF_018613355.1. NCBI lineage: Bacteria > Bacillati > Bacillota > Bacilli > Caryophanales > Bacillaceae > Bacillus > Bacillus sp. ISL-35. The sequence continues at coordinate 194,341 of NZ_JAGGQK010000020.1, forward strand.
GCGCCGTAACGTGAAAAAAATCCGTGATGTGTTCAGCGCGGTTGCCGAGCTGCCGCAGCCGACCATTGCTGCTGTTAACGGATTCGCTTTTGGCGGAGGATTTGAATTGATGCTGGCCTGTGATTTTAAAATTTCAGCAGATAGCGCCTTAATGGGAATGACAGAGGTGAGCTGGGGGATCATTCCAGGCGCAGGCGGTACACAGCGTCTGTCAAGGCTGATTGGAGAGATGAAGGCGAAGGAATTGATTTTAACAGCCAGGAAAATCTCCGCTGAGAACGCTTATGAGCTGGGGATTCTTACCGCTGTAACTTCTAAAGAGGAAGTCATGACTGCCTGCAAGGAGCTGGCGGAGGAAATCCTCCAGAATGCACCGATTGCGGTGAGGCAGGCGAAGTATGCGATCCAGCATGGAAGCAGCACGGACCTGCAAACTGGTCTCGCCATCGAATCGAAAGCATACGAGGTAACAATTCCAACAAAAGACCGTGTTGAAGCATTGAACGCATTCAGTGAAAAACGCAAACCTGTTTTCACTGCGCAATAATCCATAGGGAGAAATCCCTATGGTTTTTTCGCATTTAAGCACATTATTTTTGCAAAATAATGATTATACTGTAAAATGTTTTATAACGGTTTTATAACGAATATCAAAAACGAATGAGGATGACAGAGGATTGAATACACGATCAATGATTTTCACCCTTTACGGTGACTATATTACCCACTATGGCAGCAAGATTTGGATTGGCAGTCTGATCAGGCTGCTGAATGAATTTGGACATAATGACCAGTCGGTGAGGGCTGCAATTTCACGCATGAATAAGCAGGGATGGGTGCAGGCTGAGAAAATCGGGAACAAAAGCTATTACTCGCTGACACCCCGCGGCCAGAAAAGGATTGCCGAAGCAGGTAAGCGTATTTTCAAATTGAAGCCAGAAGAATGGGATGGCAAATGGAGAATCCTCATGTATACGATTCCCGAGGAAATCCGCAACGTCCGTGACGAGCTGCGCAAGGAACTGATCTGGAGCGGCTTCGGTTCGATGTCGAACAGCTTCTGGATCTCGGCCAATAATCTTGAAAGACAGGTCAAGGATTTGATTGAGAAATACGAAATTGAACAATATGTCGATTTCTTCGTTGCCGAATATAAAGGCCCGCATGAAAACCAGCGCCTGGTGGAAAAAAGCTGGGACCTTGTTGAAATAAACGCAAAGTACCAACAATTTATCAGTGAATACAGCCAAAAATACATCATCGATAAAAACAAGATTCAAAAAGGCAGCATGACCGACGCTGAATGCTTCGTTGAACGGACGAAGCTAGTCCATGAATACAGGAAATTCCTCTTCTTCGACCCGGGCCTTCCTGAAGAACTCCTGCCGGAAAAATGGCTCGGAAGCCATGCAGCAGCTTTGTTCAGTGAATACTACAAGGAACTAGCCGAACCAGCATCCCGCTTCTTTGAATCCGTTTTTAAAGACGGCAATGAAATCAAGCATAAAGACGTTGACTATAATGTCATGGACCACCCGTATATATTAGAGTAGCATCAAGCCATCCTCGACCATCCTGGATGGCTTTCTTTTATCTGAGGAAAATAAAAAGCAGCCCCGAGTTCGGACAGGTTTAGTGGGAGAAGGAGAAAAGCTGTCCGAGGTAGCCCCGGGTTCGGACAGGTTTAGAGGGAGAACGAGAAAAGCTGTCTGAAGTAGCCCCGAGTTCGGACAGGTTTAGAGGAAGAAGGAGAAAAGCTGTCTGAAGTAGCCCTGAGTTCGGACAGCTTTTGGAAGGAAAAGCGAAAAGTTGTCCGAAGTACTCCCAAGTTCGGACAGGTTTAGAGGAAGAAGGAGAAAAGCTGTCCGAAGTAGCCCCAAGTTCGGACAGGTTTAGAGGAAGAAGGCGAAAAGTTGTCCGAAGTAGCCCCGAGTTCGGACAGGTTTAGGGGAAGAAGGCGAAAAGTTGTCCGAAGTAGACCTGAGTTCGGACAGCTTTTGGAAGGAAAAGCGAAAAGTTGTCCGAAGTACTCCCAAGTTCGGACAGGTTTAGGGGAAGAAGGAGAAAAGCTGTCCGAAGTAGCCCCAAGTTCGGACAGGTTTAGAGGAAGAAGGAGAAAAGTTGTCCGAAGTAGCCCCAAGTTCGGACAGGTTTAGAGGAAGCAGGATTAAGCCCATATAATTGTG
>NZ_JAGGQK010000021.1:0-82049 GCF_018613355.1 Bacillus sp. ISL-35
AGCCAGGATCAAACTCTCCAAAAAAGAGTTATGAGTTAGCTCATAAGTTAAAACGTTGGCTCATGTCTTCTATAATAGAAGCATGAAAATTTATTGTTTGTTGACGCTTGTTTGTTTAGTTTTCAAAGAGCAAGTTAGTTAGCATGTCGCCCAGAAGCGACTTTACTAATATACCATCGAGCATTTTTCCTGTCAACACTTTTTTCTAAAAATGTTTTTCATTGAAAAATACTTTTTAAGTTGTAAACCGTCTGCCGCGAAAATGTTTTTGCCGTGTTCCGCAGCGACGGTTATTAATATACCAAGTAATTTTTAAATAGTCAATAGGTTTTTTCGTTTTTTCAGGATAACTTTTCAGCAACCTTATAATATCTGTGATAAATGCCCTGGCCTTTTGTTTCAATGTTGACCACTTCAAGAATTTTTTTATCAATCAAATACTCTACAAGGATTCCCAGGTCAACAGAATACGGCAAAAGTTCCGGATGTGCCATCAGGTCACTGAATGCCCAATACTCTTCCCCTTCCAGCACTTCCACCAAATGCTGGCTGCCTACTTTTGTCCTTTTGTGGATCAGGAATTCACTTGCCAGGAACAAGAGCTCCAGCCTCTTTTCTATTGTCTCTTCACTGCAAATCAACTCTTCATATAATTTATAGATTTCCGGCTCGATCTGCTTCACTTGATGCCAGACGGTCACTTCGGGATGGAAGCCATTCTCTATGACCGAAAGCCTTGCAAGATGATGCAATGAATGAACAACATGATTGTAGGCATCCAAATAATTAAAGTTATCAAATAGCATCTTGCCATCTGAATACCTTCTGATCAATTTGGCAAACTCGATTCCCATTTTTATTTTACGGCCGAAAAACGGGAATTCTCTAAGTTCGTGTTTCAACTCAGCGATTTTTTCATTCCGATCAAACATGATCTTCCCGTTGTAGAGCCAATCAAAAATCTTTTTATTGCTGCCAGTCAGGAGCCAATCATTGATCTGCTTTTCAGTAACAATATGCATTGCGGCTTTTTTATCTTGATAGGAATAATGTTTAACAAATACAGGTTCATTATTTTCTTTCACTATAATAAGCAATATGACATCAAATGTATCGGTGGCGGCGAGCGCTTTGTGCCTCTTCTCCACCGCAACCACTCCTACTGTGTTAGGGTGGCTTGCACGTTCTTGATAAATCGAACGAAGGATATCCTCCATAATAAACTCCTCCATTTGTTTGTTAGCATATATGTTCGACAATTATATAAAATCTCCTGCATTTCATCTAGACAATTTTCGACATCGGTGTTCACTTTTTATGATTATCTTGCCGGAAATAGTATGATATAGTTAGATTTTAGGGAGGGAAATTTCAATGGGTAAGTATTCAAGTAAAATAAATAAAATCCGCACCTTTGCGTTGAGCCTGATTTTCATCGGCTTCATCGTCATGTATGCGGGCATTTTCTTCCGCAGTCATTTTTTGGTCATGACTATTTTTATGATCTTGGGATTGCTATTCATTATTGCCAGCACGGTTGTCTATTTTTGGATAGGATTATTATCAACGAAGACCATTCAGGTAGTTTGCCCTAATTGCGGGAAACAAACGAAAATGCTTGGCAGGGTGGATATTTGCATGTATTGCAATGAACCTTTAACTCTCGATGCTTCTCTGGAAGGCAAGGAGTTCGATGAACAATACAATCGAAAGAAATAAAAAAAGAACTCGGATTTTGCCGAGTTCTTTTTTTATCCAAAAACAATGCTTACAAATGCTGTTTTTCATCATTGATTAGGACAGAAAAGCAACTAAGCAGACAAAAAAGAAAACTGATAGCAAGTGCCATCAGCCGTAAGTATTAATGGACATCCTTTGCCGAACATTCCGGACAAGTACCGTATATTTCCATTCTATGGTGTCCAACATTAAAACCTGTTACATGGGAAGCTAAATGCTCAACTTCGTCAAGGCCAGGGTAATGGAAGTCAACGATTTTCCCGCACTGATCACAGATGACGTGATAATGATGGGAAGTCACAAAGTCAAAACGACTGGAGGCATCCCCATATGTCAGTTCTTTGACCAATCCAACTTCACGGAATACTCTCAAATTGTTATAAACCGTCGCTACACTCATATTTGGAAATTTACCTTCAAGCGCCTTATAGATTTCATCAGCGGTAGGGTGCGACATTGAGTTTATTAAATATTCGAGTATCGCATGACGTTGCGGAGTAATACGGACGCCTGTATCCTTCAAGGTATCAAGGGCTTCTTTTAACTGACTCTGTACCACCGCCATGCACCTCACTTCTTTTTAGATTATAATTCTTATTTTATAATGTTTATAATTAGTGTACTAATTTTATTCCACTTTTGTCAATATTGCTTCACCACAAACATTTACAACCTTCAACCTTGATGCAAAGTTTGTTCTTTTGCTCCCAGATGCATATTCACATATCTTGCGGCGATAAACAGGAAGTCCGATAGTCGGTTCAAATAGGACAGAACAAGCGGGTTAACCTCTTCTCCCAGTTCAACAGCCTGGCGTTCTGCTCTTCTAGCAACCGTCCTTGCAACATGAAGCGTAGCCCCTGCCTGGTGTCCCCCAGGAAGAATGAAGTTCGTCAACTGTGGGAGTACAGCATCCCAATCATCGATTTTCTTCTCCAGTTCTTCTATATCCTTTGCTTCAAGGGCCCATTTTACTTCTTTCCCAGGGGGCGTGGCCAATTCGGCACCGACATGGAACAATACTGTCTGGATCTTATGGAAGATTTGCTGCATTTCTTCTTTCCCGTTGAAATACTCTCCATTCAGATAACTGAGCGCGAGTCCAATCATTGAATTTGTCTCATCACATGTTCCGTAAGCTTCAACACGTTTATCATTTTTTGCTACTCTTGTTCCATAAATAAGCGAGGTTGTTCCTTTGTCCCCTGTCTTTGTGTAGATTTTCATTTCCTAGTACCCCCTGTCCATGTCGATTACATTGATGTAATCAGTGGCTTTATTTAGATATGTATAAAGGTTTTGTTTGAAAATTTCAAAGGACCTTGGCAAATAATTTTTGGTCAGGCTTGAAATATGCGGCGTTACGGTTACATTGTCCATCGTCCAGAATGGATGACTTTCTTTTAATGGTTCTTCATAAAAAACATCCAGATATGCATGAGCGATCTTTTTTTCCTGAAGTGCGGCCAATAACACCTCATCTTGGACCAAATCGCCACGGCCAATATTGATAAATACGGCTGTGTCTTTCATTAAGGTAAAATCGTTCAAATCAAGGAAATGCTTTGTTTCTTGCGTGCTTGGCAATACCGAAACAATGAAATCCGCCTTCGGCAAGGCTTCCCTGAAGTTTTCCATCGTATAAATTTCGTCTGCCCAGTCGGCTTCACGGCCACTCCGGTTCACACCAATCGTTTGCATATTAAATGCTTTTGCCAGACGGGCCACTTCTCCCCCAATAGCCCCTATACCTAGAATGAGCAATGTCTTGCCGTACAATTCCCCCATTGGCAATTTCCGTTCCCAAGTTGTGCTTTGTTCATTTGACCATAACGATTTCATTTGTTTAACATGCTGCAGCATCATGCCGATGGTAAATTCAGCCATAGGGATTTTGTGAATCCCACGCACATTCGTAACAAGGATTCCGCGTTTTTTACACGCTTCAAATGGCATTTTATCCAGACCTGCAGACATGACCATAATCCATTTGAGCTTGTCTGCTTTGCCGATTAGTTCTTCCGTCAAATCTTCACCATAGGTAAGGAAAATCTCTGCATCGAAAAATAAATCTTCTTTGATCCCTTTATGGAATTCAAAACTCACCTGAGGAAATTCCTTTTTCACCTCTTCCTGCAATGCTTCAGCCGGATGAATCGAGGAGTAAATATTCATTATTACCCAACCCTTCGTTCTAGTGTCGTACTACTAATTGTATTAATTTTCACTTAATTAAACAACTTCCACGCCTGAAAAATGAAAAGCCGGTGCTCATATGGAACAGTGGTAATTTCAACCCTCTTTTTCCCATAAAAAAGGCGGGCCAGTTAAGCCCGCTAAAATGTTTGAGGAGGTATGCCCTAATACAATGATATTCACTTACAGTCGAAATGAATGGACAGTAGCCTGTATTGATAAAAATAGGCGGAGAAATTACCCCTTTAGGTCATATTTTTTCGCAATCGCTTCACGATACAAATCAAGCATTGGCTCATCTTTCAGGTTCGATAGCATTCCCTGGATAACCGGGATACGGGGTGTTTCCCTTTCAATCTCACTCTCCAGTACATCCAGTGTAATGTACAAGTCATCGCGATTAGGAAGATCAGAAATAACATGTTTCATTTTGTTGAGGATGTTTTTTATGTCCTGTCCATTTGTCAGGAAGAATGCCTTTGTCTTTTTTATCAATTCATCGACTTTTTCTTCTGTTGCCAGCGGCTTCTCTCCTTGCAGTCCATCAACCAATGAATCCACTCTTCTAAGAATGTACCCCACTAATTCATCTATCTTGAAGCCTTCTGGATTGAATAGAAGCAGCTTTATATATGAATTAAAGAATCCTTCAAGCATAAGCGCCATATCCCATAGATGCGGTTCGGCCCTTTTACCGTAGATTGCCCGCAGGCTGCCTTGATAAAACATTTGTGCTTCGTAATACTTGCGGATCATCAATTCCTTTACCTCTTCATTCAAGGGAATGGCCTGTTCTCTTGATTGCATGATGATGAATTCCTTATGCTCAATCATGGTATTGAATAATGCCGTCAACTGCAAAGTAAACTTTTCCCTGGGAGGCAGATTATCATTTTCAAATACTGCAAGTTTCTTTTGGATATAATCAAAATAATATTCAAGAATTGCGATCAACAAAGCCTCTTTAGATTTGAAATAAAGATAAAAAGCACCCTTAGAGATTCCGCTTTCCGTGACAATTTCCTGGATTGAGGTAGAAGCGAACCCTTTCGTTGCATAAAGCTTAATCGCTGCTTCGATGATTGCTTTTTCTTTTTCCTTCACCTTCATTGCCTCCCCAACTTAACATCGATTGACTGACTGGTCATAGTAATAATTATACCCTATTATAACTTATAACCGGCATCAAAACAGCAATAAAGACAGCCATATCTGGCTGCCTCAATGTTTACAGGTTTTCTTTAATGAATTTCAGCGCCTCTTCCACATGGCCCTTTACTTTAACTTTTCTCCACTCTTTGGCAAGATTGCCTTCCTTATCAATTATAAAGGTAGACCTTTCGATGCCCATGTATTCTTTGCCAAAGTTTTTCTTCAGCTGCCAGACCCCATAATCCTCAGCTGTTTTATGGTCTTCATCCGCAAGAAGAAGGAAAGGCAATCCATGCTTTTCAATAAATTTTTCGTGCCGGTTAATCGGATCCGGGCTCACTCCAAGAATGACAGCATTCAATCCCTCAAAGCTTTCATGGTGATCGCGGAAATCACATGCTTCCGTTGTGCAGCCCGGTGTCATATCTTTCGGGTAAAAATAGAGCACCACATTCTTTCCTGCAAAATCGGAAAGTTTTACAGATTCTCCATTGCTTGCCGGCAGCTCAAACGCCGGTGCTTTTTCACCTATAGCCAGTGCCATTATGTATCCCTCCAAAATGTGATCTATTATCATTAGCCTATCTAATTTCGGATTGGAATACAAATCAAAGGAACACTTCAGGAACGTTTTTGATCAAACATGGCTCTCGTTACAAACGCTGCAGGAATCGTGTAACCAATCAACGCCTCCAAAACAGCAATCGCCCGCCCGATCCCGACTGGTGCAATATCACCATATCCCACAGAAAACAGGGTGATGGCACTGAAGTACATGCTCGTTGACATCCTTTCATAGGACGAAGTGCTTGGCCGCATGCTCTCATCGGATAGTACCCAGATTCCCTTCAAATCAAGCAAATAATACAATAAGCCAAAACCAGCCATCACCGTCGCATAAATCAGCGCAAGTGTGACAAAATTTTCGAACGAGACCTGCTTGCCTTTAATCTTATGAGGAATGAATAATGTCCGCAAACTCAAAAATACCGCTAAAACAATCAAAAAAATTGAAATGTAAAATTGCATTTTCAAGCCTCATTTCCTGCCTCTCTCCCTTCACTATACGCTGGTGAAAATAGGAGTATGACAGCAAGTACACTCTGCTTGAGTTTCATGCTTCTGACTGTTTTCCTCATTACAACACAAGATCTGTATGAAAGCATAAAAAAGACCACAGCAAGTTTATTGCTGTGGCACTGTCTTAAGGAATGATACCCTTTTGAAGCGGTTCGGACTTCATAAGGGCATCTTTCTCCTGCAATGATACCCTTATAGAGCTGGTTCGGACCTAATAAGGGCATCTTTCCCCTTAAGGAGCTGAGTCAGTTCCCCGCACCCCGGTATCTTTTAACGCCTTCATTCCAAATGAACACGGACAAACTGAAAAAGGCGAGCCCGATTACTGGTGTTAAAAATGAATAGCCATACCACTCATCCCGTCCGAGGAAATAGGCAGCGGGATAGACTCCGACGAAGGCGAACGGCAAAATCCATGTCAGTACAAACCGGATTGCCTTGTTATAGATATCAACTGGATAGCGGCCGTAGTTCCCGATATTGTACATCATCGGCATGATTGATGTGCGGGCATCTGCCCAGAAGCTGATGCAGGCGATCATCACGAAAATGCCGGCATAAACAAGAACACCGCCCAGAACAAATAAAACAAACAAGAAAGGATCATACCAGCTCACCTCAAGGCCAAGCCGGCTTCCGGCATAAAACATGACAGCCAAGCCAGTGATGGCTCCGAACAAGGATTCCAGCTCCATCCGTTCAAGGATGATCTGGAACAGGCTGTGGATCGGCCTTGTCAGAATCCGGTCAAGTTCCCCTTTTACAATATAGCGTTCATTGAAATCCCAAATATTGAAGAAGGATGAAAAAAGTGCGTACGGCACAAGGAAGAATCCGTATATAAAGATGATTTCATCCCGGCTCCAGCCGTTCAGGAATTCGGTATGGTCGAATACCACCAGGATAAAAATCAGATTGACCGCCTGGAACAATAAATCCGAAAATATTTCAACGACCAGATCTGCCCGGTATTCGAGCCTCGTTTTCATATACTGGGCGACATACTGAAAAAACATGCTAACGTAAAACACTCGTCACCCTCCCTGTATGATCAATTGTTTTTTTGCGATGACCCAAAGGATCTGGGTCGGGATCACCAATATCAACACCCATGCGGCCTGGAGCATAAGACCTTCGACTGCCTCGCTCCCTGTGAAGCCATTCGTGAAAATCATACTTGGGATATAGCTGATTCCCTGGAACGGTAGGAACCTCATGATTTCCTGAGACCAGCCAGGAAAGAAGCTGATCGGCAGCAGCAATCCGGAGAACAGGTCGATCAGGACACGCTTGGCCCGGATCAGGCCTGTATTATTATATAAGAAGAAAGTCGTGATTCCGGTCAGCAGGTTCAATTGTGTGTTGATGAAAAAACTGAGCACAATTGAAATCCCGAATAATCCCCAGGTCGCGGCATCCGCTGAAAATTCCAAAGGGAAAATCAACGCGACAATCACCATTCCGGGAACAGAAAAGAAAAACAATCTGAAAATCCCTTCTCCCAGTCCCTGCATCGTTTTCATGCCGAGATAACTGTATGGTCTGATCAATTCAACGGCTACCTTGCCTTCCTTGATTTCCGTCGCCATTTCCCTGTCGATATTGTTAAAATAAAACGCCCTCGCCATCCAGGCAACCGCCACATACGTCGTCATCTGGACCGCACTCAAGCCTTCTATTTCACTTTTCCCGCCGTAAATTGCATTCCAAAGAAAGTAGTAAGCTCCGATATTGATGCTGTAAATCAAGATTCCCGTATAATAATTCGTCCTGTACGCCAGCATCATCAAAAAACGGATGCGGATCATTTCAAGATATTTATCCATTGAGCGCCATCCCTTTGTCATAGATATTGCGGATGATTTCTTCTGTTGATGGCTCATTGATTTTTACATCCCTGACCTTATAGGCAGCGACCGTCCGGGCAATCACCTGGGACACCGTTTCCTCATCGTCCCCTGTCAAAGCGGTGAAGACCTGACTCTTCTCGTCCAGCTCCCATTTGATATCCAGATCGGCCGTCAGCGACTCAAGATTGCTAATCTCAGCAGGTTCAAGGAACTCAAAACTGATTTCCTTCCCTTCTCCCCATTTCTCCTTCAGACTTTTCAGGGCGCCATCATAGATGATGTTCCCTTCATCAAGCATGATGACCCGCTCGCATAGTGCTTCGATATCTGTCAGGTCATGCGTCGTAAGCAGGATCGTCGTATTGTACTTCTCATTGATTTCTTTTAAAAACTCCCTGATCTTCAGCTTAACAAGCACATCCAGGCCAATCGTCGGCTCATCAAGGAACAGCAGCGGCGGATTATGGATCAATGCGGCGGCAAGCTCGCAGCGCATCCGCTGCCCGAGCGAAAGCTTCCTTACCGGCTTATCGAGCAGCGGTTCCAGGTCAAGCGTTTTGATGACATGGTCCATATGCTCGTTATACTGGGCATCCGAAACTTTATATACTTTTTTCAGCAGGCGGAACGATTCCTGGACAGCGATATCCCACCAGAGCTGGGAACGCTGGCCAAACACGACTCCAATCGTCTGGACGAACCTTTCCCTTTCCTTATGCGGATTCATGCCATTCACGATGACACTCCCTGAAGTCGGTGTCAGGATTCCGGTCAGCATTTTAATGGTCGTCGATTTCCCGGCGCCATTTTCGCCAATGTAACCGACCATCTCTCCCTGTTTGACGGTAAAATTGATATCGTTCACTGCAGGAACGATTTTATAATTACGTGTAAAAAGATCCCGGAAGGCTCCCGATAATCCGGAACGGCTCGAATACGCCTTGAATTCCTTCCGCAGTCCATTCACTTCCATTGCATTCATGATGATTTCCTCCTTTGGTCACTCAAACAGTTTAGCCAATCCTCCTTGCTAAAACAAATGCTATGCCTGATTACCCTTGTTTCTTCAAGGGTAGTTTATCCATAAAAAAGGAGGAATGTTGATTGCACAAGGAATTGCTCATCCAGAGCCATCGTCCCTATCCTCTGACAGATATGAATTGGATGATGACCCAGGAATGGCATCACACTTTATTCGCTCACTGGCCAGTCCCTGTTGCCTTATTAAGGGAACATATTCCGCGCGAATTGGAAATCGATACTTTCGATGGCAGCGCCTGGGTTGGGATTGTGCCGTTCCAGGTGAAGAACACTCGCGGAAGATTCACGCCCGCCATCCCATTCTTAAGTTCTTATATTGAGGTAAACGTTCGGACATATGTAAAATACGGCCCAAGGTCTGGTGTGTATTTCTTTTCGCTTGATGCCAATCACTTGCTTGCAGTACTGGGAGCAAAGGCCGTTTTTGGCCTGAACTATAAACAAGCGAACATGGACTTCCGGGTGAAAGATTATTTTGAGTTAAACTCCAGCCGTATCCCTGCTGCAGATGTGAATGCAATGCTGAAGCTCAGGTATAAACCAGTAACCGAAGTTTTCTTCGCTGAGCAAGGTACGTTGGAGCATTGGTTCACCGAGAGATATTGTTTGTGGACAAAGCGGGGCAGCTAACTAATCCGCGGTGACATCCACCACACAAAATGGGAACTTCAGCGGGCCGAAGCAGTGATCATCCAGGACATGCTCATCCCTTTTATCAATCAAGATGGGCTGAAAGAACCACCGCTCCTTCATTACAACCAATACAAAAAGGCCTTCTTCTGGCCGCCGAAGCCCGAAAAGCCGCAGTGATCTTTTTGAGCTTCTTTTTTTCATGAAAAATGAACGAAAAGTGAAACAATCGGTAAAAAGTAAAATTAATGATAAAATAATTAGGCAGTCATATTTAGGAGGTTTAATGATGCAAAGAACGAATTCTGAGCGAATACATAATGAAGCACTTGAACATATCGTCGGAGGCGTAAATAGCCCGTCCCGATCCTACAAGGCCGTCGGCGGCGGCGCCCCTGTTGTGATGGAACGTGCCCAGGGAGCATACTTCTGGGATGTGGACGGCAATCAATATATCGATTATCTGGCAGCATATGGCCCGATCATAACGGGGCATGCCCATCCGCATATAACCGAGGCAATCAAAAGAGCGGCCGAAACGGGTGTATTATATGGCACGCCAACCCCTCATGAAGTAAAATTCGCGAAAATGCTGAAGGAAGCAATGCCTGCTCTTGATAAAGTACGTTTCGTGAATTCAGGTACTGAAGCAGTCATGACGACAATCCGCGTGGCCCGGGCTTATACAGGGCGCGATAAAATCATCAAGTTTGCCGGCTGCTACCACGGCCACTCTGACCTTGTACTTGTTGCGGCAGGATCAGGTCCATCCACTCTTGGGACCCCTGACTCGGCTGGTGTGCCTAAGAGCATTGCCCAGGAAGTCATTACAGTACCATTCAATGATATTGAACCTTTCAAGGAAGCACTTGAAAAGTGGGGTGACCAAATCGCGGCAGTTCTAGTGGAGCCGATTGTCGGCAACTTCGGAATCGTCGAGCCTAAACCAGGCTTCCTTGAAGAAGTGAAGGAGCTTACCCACCAGGCAGGAGCGCTGATCGTTTTCGATGAAGTCATCACAGCCTTCCGTTTTATGTACGGCGGTGCACAGGACTTGCTGGGAATCACACCTGACCTGACAGCGATGGGAAAAATCATTGGGGGCGGATTGCCAATCGGCGCTTATGGGGGCCGTGCTGAAATCATGGAAAAAGTCGCTCCGCTCGGCCCTGCATATCAGGCGGGCACGATGGCTGGTAACCCTGCTTCCATCCTTTCCGGTATCGCCTGCCTGGAGGTTCTGAAACAGGATGGCGTGTATGAATATCTTGATCAGCTCGGTGCGATGCTCGAAGAAGGAATTACTGCTTCAGCAAAGAAGCATGACATTCCTATCACAATTAATCGTTTGAAGGGCGCGCTGACCATCTATTTTACAACTGAAAAAATTGAGAATTATGAACAGGCGGAGAACACAGATGGCGAAATGTTTGCACGCTTCTTCAACCTGATGCTTCAGCAGGGAATCAACCTCGCTCCTTCCAAATATGAGGCATGGTTCGTGACGATTGCTCATACACAGGAAGATATCGAAGCTACCCTGCATGCAGTCGACCAGGCATTTTATTCAATGGTAAATGAATAAATATACATTTTTTATACACAACAGGCATCAATCTGGTGCCTGTTATTTTTTATCCTTTGAATGAAAACGTTTACATTATTAGGTGTTTTTCATTCCTGATACTTTCTCTCGGCTTTTCTGTCATCCAAAAATATGTATAAATAATTGATTTCTGAAAATTCTTATGATATAGTTGCTATTAATATTCTTAAAATTCGCCATTCAAGTGGCCGCTTTAAATCCCTGCTTTAAAATCCCGTCTAAGCGTTTTACCCTCATGTACCAAGATATCAAACGTCAAAACATAGATTATTTTTCAGGAGGTGAACCGGCTTAAAGGAACACTTTATAAGCCGATTTTATGACAACACAATGGAGCCCTTCCCGATTCAAAGATTTCTCAAGATTCGAACATGATGCATGCGGGATCGTAGCAAGCATCGAAAAAAAGAAAATCCCTACACGCGAGAATATTTTCCACTGTATTGATGGTCTCGTCACCATGAACCACCGTGCTGGTTTTATCAATGGCGAAGGTGATGGAGTTGGTGTGCACATCGATATTCCACGGGCGCTATGGAAGGAAAAGCTCACTGACGCTGGTGTTGATGCCAGCGCTGTGGACAAAGAAAACTTCGTCGTCGGACATGTTTTCATCACGAGGACCGAACAGGCAGAAGCAATCCAGGATGAACTTAAAGCAAAGCTTGAAGAACAAAACATGAAGCCGATCTTTTCATCTGTTGAAGTCACAAATCCGGAAGCACTTGGCCCGATTGCCATACAGGAAAACCCTGTATTCTGGCAGTTCGCATGCCTTGCAGATGAAGTCGGACAGAAGCTTTCAGGCAAATTGTTTAATATGATCGTAGATTTCGAGAAAAACGAGCAGGTACATGTCGCTTCTCTTAGCCAATATCATGTTGTTTACAAGGTAATGGGCGCAGGAGACATCCTGCCGAAATACTATCAAGACCTGGCAAGCCCGCTTGTAGCATCCACTATGACACTCGGACACAACCGCTATTCAACTAATACTCTATCAAGCTTTTTCCGTGTACAGCCATTCAGCGTCCTTGGCCACAATGGAGAAATCAATACGATTGCAAGACTCCGCGACGAAGCGCGCATGGTCAATGTCCCGCTCGTCAAAGACGGCAGTGATTCACAGGATTTAAGCCGTACACTGGAAACATTCATCTGCCGTGATGGCTATTCATTGTTTGAGGCGATGGACATGATGTTCCCGCCGATCATCAATGAAATCAAAGCTTATCCGGAGCATTTACAAGATTTATATACTTATATCCGCGAAGCCTGGGGACATTTCGCACAGGGGCCAGCCGGCATTATTTCACGATTTGCCGACGAAGCAGTATTCAGTGTGGACGCACTTGGACTTCGCCCTCTCTGGATGGTTGAAACAGAAAGCTCATACCTGTTCTCATCAGAACCGGGAATCATTTCCTCAACGGAGTACACAAATGATCCCAAGCCACTTGCACCTGGCGAGAAGGTCGGCCTGAAATGGAACGGTGATACAATCGAAGTTTATGAAATGGAACAGTTCCAGAGTGCGGTTTATCAGCGTTTTTCCGGGCGCATTTCTTTCCAGGAAGCCCGTCATCGCCTTGAAGGTGCAAAGCTTGCCAAAACGGTAACGATGACATACCCGGATAAAATCCATAACGGACAATATAAAGCATTCGGCTGGGAGCGTGACCACGTCCAGCTCGTCGAACAGATGGCTGAAAAAGGGGCAGAGCCAATCCGCTCTCTTGGGCATGACGCTCCACTTGCAGCGATGAATCCAGAACGCAAAAATATCGCTGATTTTATTAAAGAGAGTGTCGCTGTCGTAACGAATCCTGCAATAGACCGTGACCGCGAAGCGGAACATTTTTCAACAAGGACAGTTCTCGGCAAGCGCCCTTCGCTTTTCGGAAAAACAGAAACAGGGAAAGTCTTCGAACTGCTCACCCCTCTTCTTATCGAAGGCAAAGCAGGCTATGAGGCTTCGCTGAAAACTGGCCAGCCAAGCATGGACCAGGTCATCCATTGCTATCAGGATGACAAACTTGCTGCCTACCTGGAAACAGTTTTCCACAATGAGGAAACAGTCAAGGATGCACTTGAGAGACTTGCTGCAGAGGCAATTGCTGCTGTGAAGGATGGCAAAACATTGCTTATTCTTGACGACGCAATGGCCCACCAGGAAAATGCGCTGTGGCTCGATCCGCATCTGGTCATCTCGGCGGTTGACCAGGCTCTTGTAAAAGAAGGATTGCGACGCGACTGCTCACTCCTGCTTCGTTCTGCTTCATTAAGATCGCTGCATGATATCATTGTTGCACTTGGCCTGGGCGCAGACGCAGTCAGCCCATATTATATGTTCATGACCGTACTTGATGAGTCCATCACGCCACTTGTGAATCTGTACAGCGCCCTGACGAAAGGCCTTGAAAAGGTTATTTCCACGATCGGGATCCATGAATTGCGCGGATACGGTCGTCTGTTCTCGGCAATCGGTCTGAATGATGAAGTAGCAGATTACTTAGTGATCGTGAACTTCTTTGGTTCCAATGAACTTGCATACAATTTTGATGCAATGAAAGAAGATGCTTTGAAAAGAGCGGAAGATTTCCAGAACGAAAAAGAACGGATCGGCAAGACGTTCCACCTCTTCCCTCGTATTTGGAAGGCAATTGGTGAGGTTGCTTCTACCGGGGACTACAGTGTCTACCGTGAGAAAATTTCCGAACAGGAAGACAGCAACCCGACTACGATCCGCCATTTGACTGGATTGAAAAAGACTGGCGCAAAAGTTTCACCGGAAGAAGTTGAAATTGGCGTAGGTGACCACAGCCTTCCATTTGTCATCGCGTCAATGTCATTCGGTTCGCAAAACGAAATCGCATTCCGTGCATACGCTGAAGGCGCCGACCGCTTGAACATGGTCAGCATGAACGGTGAAGGCGGCGAAATCAAGGATATGCTTGGCAAGTATCCGCGCACACGCGGCCAGCAGGTTGCTTCCGGTCGTTTTGGAGTGAATGCCGAGCTGCTGAACTCTTCCAATCTTCTTGAAATCAAGATTGGTCAAGGTGCGAAGCCTGGGGAAGGCGGACACCTTCCTGGTTCTAAGGTTACGGCTAAAATAGCGGAAGCAAGGAATGCAACCATTGGTTCCGATTTGATTTCACCATCGAACAACCATGATATTTATTCAATCGAAGACCTTGCGCAAATGATCCATGAGCTGAAGACAGCAAATGATCAAGCGCGTGTTGCTGTAAAGGTCCCTGTCGTTCCGAATATCGGTACGATTGCTGTCGGGATCGCCAAAGCAGGGGCTGATATCATCACCTTGAGCGGATTTGACGGCGGTACAGGTGCTGCCCGTATCCACGCACTCCAGTTTGTCGGCTTGCCTGCCGAAATAGGCATTAAGGCGGCACACAATGCCTTGCTTGAAGCAGGACTCCGCGACAATGTCGAGCTTTGGGCTGACGGCGGTGTGAAGAGTGCCCAGGATGTAATTAAATATATGCTTCTTGGAGCAAACCGTGTAGGTTTCGGAACGCTGTCAATGCTTGCCATCGGCTGTACAACTTGCCGCGGCTGCCATCTTGATACTTGCCATGTCGGTATTGCAACGCAAATCGACTCGGAAGCACAGGCAAAGGAGCACGGATTGCGCCGTTTCGTCCCTCGCCAGTTCGATCTTGCCGTCCAGGGCATCATGAACCTGTTCACTGCTTTCGGGAACGAACTGAAGGCTCTGGCTGCATCTGCCGGAATCAAGAATCTGCAGGAAGCAGTCGGCCGATCAGATTTACTGGAACAGATTAAAGGAAAAGACTTGCTTGATTTGACCTACCTGCTGAAGCCGCTTGAAATTGGGCAGATCATGCATCAAAAAGAAGCTGCTGCCACAATGGCATCAGCACAGCTCCAGGTCGCTGCAGGCGCTGAGTATCTTGATGCGATCGACGAAGAGCTACATCAGTCACGCGAATTCCAGGCGGTCACTGCCGAACAGCGTGTGCTGGCAAGCAGGGTTTCCTGCCATCGCGTCCGAGGACGTCTTGATGGCTCCTATCGCAATCTGCAGCCAGTCTCACTCCGTTACAAAGGTTCCATACTCGGAAACGGACTTGGCGCCTACAACACGGATGGCATCAACATCGAGATTGACGGCGGCGGCCAGGACGGAGTCGGCAAGACTTCATTTGGCGGTACGATTTTAATCGCGAAATCCCCTGGCAAGGATGGCGGTTTCTACAATGGTTCGGTTGGTAAAGGATTTGGCTACGGAGCACAGAAAGGATTACTCGTCGCACAGGGCAATGCCGACGCCCGTGCCGGAATCCGTTTATCAGGAGCTGATATGATCATCGGCGGACTTGTGAAAAAGCCAATCCCTGAAAAAGAATTCGGCAACATTGGAACAAACGCCAATATCAAAGGCTTTGCGTTTGAATATATGACGAATGGCCGCGGACTTGTCCTCGGTGATCCGGGACCATGGATTTGCGCAGGCATGACAGGCGGGGTCGTCTACCTGAGACATCAGCCGGAGATGGGCCTGACAAGTGAAGCCCTCACCCGCCGTATTGCCAAAGGCGCGAAGGTTTCCATCGAGACACTATCCGCAAAAGGCATACAGGATGTAAAAGAAATGCTTACAACCTATACCGAGATGCTGGCACGCCACGGCCAGGCAAATGAGGCCAAAGAGCTTGCATTATTATTGGAGCATCCAGAAGATCACTTTGTTCAGGTCGTTCCTGTCAAAGAGCAGGCAGACCCGGCGGTATCAACAGAATGATTTAAGAAAGTGATAATGGCCCCGTTACTAAAACGGGGCCATTTGTTTTGGTCAGAATCCAGAATTATTCTAACTCAGGAATAAAGGATCGATTTTCAGGAATATATTTTGATTTTAAGGAATATAATCCGTTTTTAAGGAATATATCCGCTTATTCAGGAATATCTCTCATTATTTAAGGAATATCTCTCATTATTTAAGGAACATCTCAAATAATTTTAGAAAAGTTAGCTAAAAGAAAACAATCTCCAATATAAATGTAACCACTTTCATTTAAAATAGGCTTGTTTTTTGGTAAATTGACGCTTGAACTTCTTCCATTTCCATTGTATAGTACATAATTGTTTAGTTTTGAATGAAATGGTTTAAAGTATAAATAATTTCACTGTCTTTGTAGTTAACGAATGAGATTTTTTGTCTCTAATGAAAGGAATTCACTCTCCATGAAACTTGGTGCCCGCATTCTGAAAACGGGAATTGCCATCACTCTTGCTTTATTTTTATCGAATATTTTCAATCTGCCATCACCGGTTTTTGCCGGGATTGCAGCAATCTTTGCCCTGCAGCCCACAGTATACCGCTCTTATCAATCGATTATAGAACATATCCAGGGCAATCTGATTGGCGCCGCGACCGCTGTCTTGTTCGTTATGGCTTTTGGCAACAGTATTTTCATCATCGGACTTGCGGCTGTACTCGTCATTACACTCAACCTTAAGCTTAATCTGGAGAAAACGATTTCGCTTTCGATGGTGACTTTAATCGCAATCATGGAGACGCCGGGCGATGATTTTATTCAATTTGCTTTGATCCGTTTCTCGACCATCATGCTTGGGGTTATATCTGCATTCATTGTCAATCTTGTTTTCCTGCCTCCCAAGTATGAAAACAAACTCTATTACAAGAGTTCTATTTTATCAGAGGAAATCACGAAATGGATCAGGCTGAGCACTCGCCACGCCTCCGAGCACCAGCTCCTTAAGGCAGACATTGAGAAGCTTCGCGAGGGCATTATCAAGCTCGATCAGTTATACATGATGTACAAAGAAGAACGTGATTATTTTAAAAATAATACACTCGCTAAATCACGTAAGCTCGTCATCTATAGGCAGATGATCAGCACGGTAAAAAAATCATTGGAAACACTGAAGAGGCTTCATCGATATGAGAATGAATTCAACCAGCTTCCCGTTGAATTCCAGGATGTCATACAGCAGCAGCTGGATTGCCTGATCAATCATCATGAACAAGTAATGCTTAAGTATGTCGGAAAAGTCCGCCCTGAAACATCCTATATCGTGGGTGAGGTGTGCCTGGACAAAAAACAGCTTTTTGAATTGTTTTTGGCGCAAAGAAATGAGCTGGATCAAACAAACAGCCAGATGCTGTACCACGTCATGCAATTAGTCTCGATCATCATGGAATATGGTGAGCAAGTTGAACACCTCGATAAACTTGTGACAAGCTTCCAGTCCTATCATAAAGACGACGGCAATATCACAATCGAACAAAATACGGAAATTTAAAAGCAGCTGGGTTATCAGCTGCTTTTCGTTTTACATATTGGATTAGCTCTTCATTCTTGGATCCAGTGCATCCCTCAGGCCATCTCCCATCAGGTTGAAACCAAGTACGGTCAGCATGATGGCAAGCCCCGGGAAAATCATGGTCCATGGTGCCTGGATCATAAAATCTTTTGCATCTGCCAGCATCTTACCCCATTCAGGATTTGGAGCGTCTGCACCAAGGCCAAGAAAGCCAAGTGCGGCCGCTTCAATAATCGCTGTCGCAATGGCCAATGTTCCCTGGACGATGATCGGTGCCATACTATTTGGGAGTATATGCTGGAAAAGGATCCGGCTATCCCTCATTCCGACAGCCTTCGCTGCCATGATGTACTCCTCTTCCTTAACACTTAGTACCCTCGACCGAATCAATCTTCCAAAGTTTGGAATATTAATGATTGCTATCGCTATGAGCGCATTCCTAAGTGAAGGTCCAAGAACAGCAACAATGGCAATTGCCAATAGGATGCTTGGGAATGCCAGCATAATATCAAAAGCTCTTGATATAACGGTATCAACCCATCGGCCATAATAACCGGCAAGGATACCGAGCAGGCAGCCTACGATGATTGAACCCATTACCGCAAAGGTTCCTACCCATAAAGAAATCCTTGCTCCAAAAACAACCCTGGAAAAAATATCTCGGCCAAAATCGTCAGTGCCGAACCAGTGATCTGCTGAAGGAGCCTGGAGACGGACCTCCATTTTCTGGTCATTGATGCCCTCTGGCGTAATCAATGGTGCAAAGATTGCCAGCAGAATAAAGAACAAGACAATGACCGTTCCGACAACGGCCAGTTTATTCTTCTTGAAACTATACCATGCTTCTGCCCAGGGAGACGCCACTTTTTCCTCTGCCTGCACGGCCGGCGGCTGCATTTGTTTTTGAGTTGATATCTCCATCTATTTCTCCCCTTCCATCAACGGTATTTGATCCGAGGATCAATTGCTGCATACAATAAGTCCACTACTAGATTGATCAGTACAAAGATGAGCGCAATGATCAGGATTCCGGATTGGATTACCGGATAATCACGATAATTGATCGCTTCGTAAATATATCGGCCAATCCCCGGCCAGCTGAAGATGGTCTCGGTCAGGATCGCACCGCCAAGCAGAAGGCCTGTCTGCAAACCGATAACCGTCAATACAGGGATGATTGCATTTTTCAGGGAGTGTTTGTAAACGACCCAGAACATGCTCAACCCTTTCGCTCTTGCCGTTCTGATAAAATCAGACCTCATAACCTCAAGCATGGTCGAGCGGGTGATCCTTGCAATGATGGCCATCGGGATCGTTGCCAGCGCCATGGCAGGCAGGACAAGATGCTTAAGTACCTCGACGAACTGATCGGTTCTCCCCTGGATCAATGTATCAA
Source organism: Bacillus sp. ISL-35 (assembly GCF_018613355.1). Lineage (NCBI taxonomy): Bacteria > Bacillati > Bacillota > Bacilli > Caryophanales > Bacillaceae > Bacillus > Bacillus sp. ISL-35. Next base: position 19,028 of record NZ_JAGGQK010000021.1, read on the forward strand.
TAATATAAAAATTCGTGATTGCATCGACCGGGTTCCTTACTTCTTCTCGCCCGGAGGTCGGCAGGATATCAAGATTGATGGCAAACATCCATTGTTCCATCAAACCCAGCCAAAAAATCGGCATCGATACACCGACAAGAGCTAATACCATTGCACCGTAATCAAACCAGGAATTCTGGAACCACGCACTGATGATTCCCGCATTGACACCTATAAAAATCGCAATCATCATCGCGACAAATGAAAGTTCCATTGTTGCGGCTAGATATGGCCAGACTTCATTGCTTATTTCCGACTTCGTCCTTAGTGATTGTCCTAAGTCCCCGGTCAGCAGCCCTCCAAGATAATTAAAATATTGCACGTACCACGGCTGGTCGAGTCCAAGCTCTCTCGTTAAATCCGCAATTGCATCTTTAGTCGCCAACTGTCCGAGAATGACCTGGGCGGGATCGCCAGGGATTGCTCGGATCATGAAAAATACAATAAGTGATAGTCCCAACAGTACAGGAATTAGTGAAAAAATCCTTCTGACAGAATAGGCAAACACCTTCCCACCTCATTTCTTGATGAAAAGCGTAAGCGCCTTGGTCAGCCCCGACAAGCACTGGAGGGCCGACCCGTGAAGTCGTTCTTTGACTTCAATGGGCGGACCGAAGTGACTCGAGCTGCTCAAAGCTAACGCTTTTCGCAAGATACTCGAGGATGCACTGTCAGGGATGAAAACTGGCTAGGCGCTGGAGCTAGACATTACTTAATTTGAATAATTTCCTTTACCAAAAGAAAAGGGAGAATGCATATGTTCTCCCTTTCCCCGATGCATTATTTTTTGAATTCAACCGTTGCAAGCAGGTCAGATCCTGTTGGATGGGCCTTGAAACCTGTAACGTCAGCTCTTCCTGCAAGTGCAGGCTCAGAGTGGACAAGCGGAATCCAAGGAGCATCTTCCTTAATTAACAATTGAGCTTCTTTATACAGTTTTTCACGTTCAGCCTGGTCATTTGTAGACTGAGCCTTGATGAACAAGTCATGTACCTCGTCGCTGGCGTAGCGTGCATAGTTATTGCTGTCGATATTATCCTTGTCTAGAAGAACATACATGAAGTTGTCAGCGTCACCATTGTCACCAGTCCAGCCAAGCAGGAACGTATCCGCTTCACCAACACGTGTCTTTTCAAGGTATGTTGCCCACTCATAAGAGACAATCTTCGCCTTTACACCAACCTCAGCAAAGTCTTTCTGAATCGCTTCAGCAACTTTCTTTCCGTCAGGCATATACGGTCTTGGAACTGGCATTGCCCATAGTTCAATTTCAAAGCCATCTTCATATCCAGCTTCCTTTAAAAGCTCCTTAGCTTTTGCAGGATCATATTCATATGGTTCCACGTCATCGTTATAGCCAGCTACCGATTTCGGCATTGGATTCTTTGCAGCTTCTGCTGCTCCAGCGAAGAAAGCATCAATCAACGCTTGCTTATTAACCGCATGGTTTAATGCCTGGCGAACTTTCTTGTCCTTAAGCGGTCCGCGTTCGTTGTTCAAACCAAGGTAAGCAACGTTCAAAGAAGGACGATAGAACGTCTGTAAATCCTTGTTGTTTTCGATTGATTCAACATCACTGAAGTTTACACCGTCAATAATGTCAACTTCGCCTGTATTCAGTGCATTCAGACGAGCAGAGTTTTCAGGGATGACACGGAAAATGACTTCATCAAGCTTTGGAAGTCCCTTCTCCCAGTAATCTTCGTTTTTCACCAATGTTACTTTGTCATTGCGTTTCCATTCCTTGAACTTAAATGGACCAGTACCTACTGGATTTTCAATGAACTTATCACCATACTTCTCAATTGCAGCTGGGCTTGCAATTCCGAATGGAGACATTGCAAGGTTTTTGTAGAATGGAGCAAGGATACGGTTTAATGTGAATTCAACTGTATACTCATCCACTGCTTTTACTTCCTTGATTACATCGCCAAATTGTGAATTATAGTAATAGAATTGTTCTTTATTTCCGGCCTTCCAGCGCTCGAAGTTGAATACGACTGCTTCGGCGTTGAAATCGGTGCCGTCATGGAACTTAACACCTTTACGGAGTTTAAGTGTATGCTTCAAACCATCTTCTGACTCTGACCATTCTTCTGCAAGACCTGGGTGAATTTCTGTATCCTGCTCACCGAATTCGATAAGAGTTTCATAGATGTTTTTTGTTACTTTAAAAGCTTCACCTTCTGTGGTTACAGCTGGATCAAGCGATGTTGAATCGCCGCCACGGCCAAATACTAGAGTTCCGCCAGACGATGATCCGCCTTCAGAACCAGATTCCCCGCCTGTTTTCTTGCCGCCGGAATCATTATTACAGCCGGCAAGCCCCATGCTAATGATGAGGATAAACGCAAAAAACATCAATCCAAAACGCCTTTTCATATTCTTCCCCCTTGTTTTTTCGGACCGATTTTATTTATCCAGTCCATGTTATATATCATCTATGCTGTTTTTCCTGCCAGCATTCCTTTTTGATCAGGAATACAGATGGCAGGCAGCAAAATGACCTGGTTCAATCTCCCGCAGTTCGGGCCTGTCTGTCTTGCAGATTTCCATACACTCCTTGCACCTTGTATGGAAGGCGCATCCCAGCGGCGGATTCGATGGACTTGGGAGATCGCCGGTCAGCAGCTCCCCATCCCTTTTGATATCCGGATCAGGAATCGGCACTGCCGAAAGCAATGCCCTGGTATATGGATGCAGCGGTTTTTCGTACAGCTTATCCGCATCCGTGATTTCTACTAGTCTGCCTAAATACATTACTCCCACTCTATCGCTGATATGTTTGACCACACCAAGATCGTGGGCGATGAAAATATAGGTCAGCTGGAATTCCTTTTGCAGGTCCTCCAGCAAATTCAATACTTGTGATTGAATGGATACGTCCAGTGCTGAAACGGGTTCATCTGCTATGATCAGCTTTGGCCTCGTCATCAGTGCCCGGGCAATCCCGATTCTCTGGCGCTGGCCGCCGCTGAACTGGTGGGGATACCGTTTGGCATGGTAACTGCTGAGCCCGACTACCTCAAGCATTTCCCTGACCATTTGCTTCCGTTCCTTCTTCGTCCCGATTCCATGGACGATGAGAGGTTCCTCGAGAATCTTTTCAACAGTATGCCTCGGATTCAAGGACGCAAAGGGGTCCTGGAACACCATCTGCATATCCTTTCTTGCCTTGCGCATATCGTTATCAGAAAGGGTCACAAGGTCTTTCCCTTCAAACACGACCTGCCCTTCTGTCGGATCGATCAGGCGCATCAGCATCCTGCCTGTTGTCGATTTCCCGCAGCCAGACTCTCCGACCAGACCGAGGGTTTCCCCTTTGTTCACCCAGAAGCTGATATCATCAACTGCTTTGACTGCCCCGGTCTGTTTCCCAAGGATTCCGCCTGTAATAGGAAAGTATTTTTTAAGACCATCAACTTTTAACAGAACTTCTGCCATCGGCTACTCCCTCCTTCTCATGCAACAGGCAGCGAACAGTATGACCTGGCCTGTCAGTTTCATAGAGTTCCGGGTTCACGCTCAGGCATCTGTCCATGACAAATTCACATCTGGCCGCAAATCGGCAGCCTGTCTTGATTGAACCAGGCTTCGGCACATTGCCAGGTATCGAATATAACCGTTCTTTTTTATCCCGGATGTCAGGTATCGATTTAAGCAGACCAAGAGTATAAGGGTGCTTCGGATTTTTGAAGATATCCCCGACAAGCCCTTCCTCGACAATCTTTCCGGCATACATGACAGCGACACGCTGGCATACTTCTGCGACGACACCAAGGTCATGAGTGATCATGATAATCGCCGTATCAAGCTTTTCATTCAAATCCTTCATCAATGCCAAAATCTGAGCCTGTATCGTTACATCAAGTGCAGTTGTCGGTTCATCTGCAATCAGCACCCGTGGGTGGCAGCTGAGTGCCATTGCAATCATGACCCTTTGTCTCATCCCGCCTGAAAGCTGGTGAGGGTACTCCTTGACAATTTGCTCTGCCCTGGGAAGGCCGACAAGCTTCAGCATCTCCACAGCCTGCTGATATGCAGCCTTTTTGCCCAGCTTCTTATGTATTTTCAATGCTTCGACCAGCTGTTCACCAATTGTGAATAATGGATTCAACGAAGTCATCGGTTCCTGGAAAATCATCGCCACTTCATTTCCCCGGATCTCCCTCATCCTCGACTCCGAAGCGTGCACCAGGTCTTCGCCATTGAGAAGGATTTCCCCTCCTGCAATTTTCCCGGGCGGCTGGGGTATCAGCTTCATGATGGACAAGGATGTAACACTCTTTCCACTGCCCGATTCTCCGACTATTCCGAGGATTTCTCCTTTATTGACCGAAAAGCTGACATCATCTACCGCAGGAACCTCACCTTCCTTGGTGATAAATGATGTTCTTAAATTTTTCACTTCTAAAACCGGAGCATGTACCACTTGCCTACTCCTTTCTATTACCGAAATATTATTGCTGAATAAAATTAATTCTGTCTGTGTAAAACATTTTATATTAAATGCCTACAAATAGTCCACTGATTTTTCTTAATTATTTAAATATAATAATAATTTGGAATAGTATTAGGTAATTGGTACTATTTGTATGTCGAAAGCTGATAAATAATGTCACAAATAGACTGCTCATAATGGATTGTTTATGCCAGATTGGTCATTCTTTCAAAAAGCTTGAATATTGCTAATCGTGTAACCAGCGAGCAAAAAAATCTGCGAAATTAACCTTCGGAATTTGATAAATCATCCACAGAATGCAAAAAAACCGAAGCCAATTCGGCTCCGGTTCTCATTTTCATCCATTTAATTTTCCAGCTGCTGTACCTGGAACAGCCTATGGTAGCCGCCTTGTTTTGCCATTAATTCATCATGGCTGCCAACTTCAACGATTTCGCCATGCTCAATCAGGACAATCCTGTCGGCATGGGTGATTGTGGATAAGCGATGGGCAACTACAAACGTTGTCCTGTCCCTTGCCAGCTTATCAATCGCTTCCTGAATAAGATGCTCACTCTCAAGGTCAAGGGCTGAGGTGGCTTCGTCAAGAATCAGGATAGGCGGATTCTTAAGGAAGACACGCGCTATGGCGACACGTTGTTTTTGCCCGCCAGAAAGCTTGACTCCTCTTTCCCCTACTTTGGTATCATAGCCTTCTGGAAGATTCATAATAAATTCATGGGCATTCGCGGCCTTTGCAGCCTGGATCACTTCTTTATCGCTTGCTCCTGGCTTGCCCAAAAGTATATTGGATTTCACCGATTCACTGAATAAAATGTTATCCTGTGCAACCATCCCGATTTTATCGCGCAATGAACGGACTTTGAATGAACGGATGTCCTTTCCGTCAAGCAGGATCTCTCCATCGGTTACATCGAAGAATCTCGGAATCAGGCTGACAAACGATGACTTCCCGCCGCCGCTCATTCCAACAAGCGCGATCGTTTCACCCTTTTCAACCTCTATGTTCAAACTCTTCAGTACCGTCTCCCCGTCTTCTTCATACGAGAAGCTTACATTTTTAAAAGAAATATCACCATGGACTTTTTTCAATTCCACTGCATCAGGAGAATCCTTAATATCATATTTCTCATCCATGAACTCGAATACTCGGTCCATTGATGCAATCGACTGTGTCAGCGTTGTCGATGAATTCACCAGTCGGCGCAACGGATTGTACAATCTGTCAATGTAGGCAATAAACGCAGCCATTTCCCCGATTGAGAGGCTTCCCTGGAGTACCTGATAACCGGAAAAGCCGATGACAAGCAGCGGCGCTATGTCCGTAATCGTATTGACTACAGCAAATGCTTTTGCGTTCCAGCTTGTATGCTCAAGAGCTTTGGTTAAAAAGTTTTTATTCTGCCGGTCAAACTGTGTCTGCTCATAATCCTCAATCGCAAAGCTTTTGATGACCGAAATTCCGGCCACCCTTTCATGCAGATAGCTTTGCACCCCTGCAAGTGCCTGCGACCGTTCCCTCGTAAGCTTCCGAAGATTTCCAAAGAAATATCTTACCGAAAAAGCGTAAAACGGGAACAGAACCAGGGAAACGAATGTTAACTGCACGTCCATCGTAAACATGATAGCAGCCGCTATCATGATCGTAGCAACATCCAGCCACAGATTCATCAGTCCCGTCACAACGAAGGTCTTTGTCTGCTCGACATCATTAATCATTCTCGAGATGACCTCTCCGGCTCTCGTATTAGAATAATATTTATAACTGAGCCTCTGCATATGGGAAAACAGCCTGTCCCTTATATCATAGAGGATTTTGCTCGCTGTCCATTGCGCGAAATATTGTCGATAGTATTCAATCGGCGGCCTGAGCACCACAAAAACAACAATCATGATGCCCATGACCCAGAGTAATTTGTCCGTTTTTTCACTCTTGGTCAAGTTATCGTTGCCGATGACATCATCGAGCACAAATTTGATCAAAAGCGGAATCAATAATGGAATCGCAAATTTCAGGATTCCGATGATGATGGTTCCGATGATTTGCAGCCTGTATGGTTTGACGAATTTCAAGTATCTGCGGATGCTGCCCAATTTTTAGTTCCCCCTTATGGAGCCTTGCTAGTGCACGAAACAAAAACCTGTTGAATCAAATCAACAGGCTGAAGCTTGTCTACCCTGTATGGTCAGCGGCGATAAGTTAAATACCGCTCATAATAAATGTCGATGAAATCAGGTGCAAAAGGTCCCTTCCTTTGCCTGATCCAGCGTTTGAGCTTTTCAACATTGTATTTCAGAATTTTGTCAATCACATCAGGGTACTGCATTTCCTTGCGGTGGCGCTCATATTCATCTTCATCGAGTAGATTAAACGTCATATCTGGAAAAACTTTAATATCGAGATCATAGTCAATATATTTCAGCGCTTCTCCGTCAAAAATAAATGGAGAACTAATATTGCAGTAATAATATACGCCATCTTCCCGGATCATGCCTATAACGTTGAACCACAGCTGAGAGTGGAAGTAACAGATTGCAGGCTCTCTCGTAATCCAGGTCCTGCCGTCTGACTCCGTGACGACAGTCCGGTCATTTCCGCCGATTACAAGGTTCTGTGTGCCCTTTAAAACGGTAGTTTCTTCCCAGACTCGATGGATGTGCCCATTATGCTTATAACTATGGATTTGAATTGGTTCACCTTCTGTGGGTACGCCCATGTTCTTCTCCCCTACTTTCCTTTCCCGGAAACTTTGCAACCTATCAATGTATATTTATCTCGGTTTCTTTAAAACGACAAAAGGCAACAAAGAACGATTCCTATTTTTTATTATTATAACGGTTAACGAGAGAATTTAAAACAAAAGAGCCATCGATTTCCACCGATGACCCTTTAAAATTGCTTAAATTTTTATAAAAATTCATTTTTTTCGGATGGATTGCTCTTTTCATAGGCTCTTTCTGCTTCACCATCAAATCTAAAATCCCGCTGCCCGGTTTCTCCATTGCTTCACAAACCCGGTACGGCAGGAGCTCGTTAATGCTAAAACAGCCTTTATAAAAACTTTAACGTAATGTAACAGCCAGCTGCTGATACGTATGAATGACATCCTCCGTCTGCTTTTCAAACATCCTGTGGATTTCCTGCAAATCCTGCTTTTTCCGATCAATTTCCAAGCGAAGCTCCTCTAACTCTGCACTTTGCTTCAGGGCATCCAGTTGCTTTTCAATCTCCTGGCACCTTTCCAGTTCAGACTGCAAATACAGAAGCTTTTCCATTGTTTGCATTTGAGTAGATACCAATTCGTTAAATTTATCCATGCTTATCCACCGCCTGTAAAATTTATCTCCTAATTGTATTCTCGGGCAGTGGAGGAAATCCTTTGACTAGTTATGTAGAGGATTTGGAACCTTTGTCGAATTACGATGATTCCCTTTCAAGGAAAAATAAAGTCCATCCGATATTGAGGAGACAGTTTGAATCCCTGTTAGGGAGCTTTCACACGGTGTCATATTTGGATTCTTTGCAACAATCAGGCATGGAAAAGGCACTCTGCGAGTGAGAGTGCCTTTCATTTAGGTGATATTAACTCTGTTGGCCAGAGTTTTGACCTTTGCGTGCTTCAGCCTGCTGGTTTTGCTGGCGTACTTCTTGAGCGTTTGTTTCGCTCGCGAATTCAGTACCGTATTGACCTTGTGCACCTTGAGCAGATTGAGCGTTTTGTTGTCTCACCTGCTGAATGTTAGTTCCAGCTTGAGATTGGTTAGGTTGTTTTGCCATCGTTTATCACCTCCACGAAATATAGATTAACCATCCGTGGGGGTTACTATCCGACTAAATTTTACCAAAATATTCTTTTTAAACTAACAGCGAAATTCCACCGTCAACAATGATGGTCTGGCCGCGAATCATGCTCGATTCATCCTTTAAAAGGAACATGACCGCATTGATCATGTCATCGATCTCGACCATTCTTCCGGCAGGAGTCTTTTCTCTCGCCTCTGCAAGGAGTTCTTCCCTGTTTGGAAAATGGGTCAATGCTTCCGTATCGACTGCTCCCCCTGAGACTGCATTGACGACGATGTTTTTGCGCGCCAGTTCAACAGCCAGATAACGTGTCAGGGCTTCAAGGGCTGCCTTCGAGACACCGACTGTCGTGTAGTTTTCCAAATAGCGGATCGAACCAAGTGAGCTGATGCTGACAATCTTCCCGCCGCCATTTCTCTCCATCAGCTTCGCGGCTTCCTGGGCACAGAATAACAATGCCTTGCTATTGATGTTCATTGTCCAGTCCCAATGAGATTCTTCCAGTTCCATCGCTGGCCGCAGCACACCTGATGCTGCATTGTTTACGAACACATCCAGCCTTCCAAACTCCGCTCCGATTTGTTCAAACATCGCTTTAATTTTACTGACGTCTCCAACATTCGCTTTAACGACCAGCGCTTTCCTTCCAAGAGCTTCGATTTGCCCTGCTGTTTCCAATGCTGCCGATTTGCTGCGGGCATAATTGATCACAATGTCATATCCTTCTTTCGCAAGCCTGATGGCTGCTGCTTTGCCGATTCCACGGCTGCTTCCTGTAATGAGAGCTACTTTTTGAGTCATGTGCAAATTCCTTTCCTATCCTCTTTCTGTTAAAAGCGGAATCGTGATTTTGTTTCATTTTAGCTTTTTCAGGTATATATGACAATAAGTCTCCGGAAAAGAGCCCTGATAAAAAACGGTACCACAGAAAAGACTAACATTAAGTTTGAACCTAAATGAAAGGATGATTCCTTATGTACGTTGGCCGTGATATGACTGAACTCTCAATGATGTCAAAGACTGACTGGAAAGACAGCGAACTCGCCTTTTTCCATCACTCCCTGCAACAGATGGTGCCTTATTTAAATGCCGAGGGGCAGACCATCCACAGGGAAATCGTCGAAGAAATCGAGCGCAGGGGCGGTCTTAGCCGGGGTGAAGCAGATTACACCCATGGAACAAAATTAAGTTACGACTAGGAACAAAAAGCGTAAGCGCCTCGTTCAGCCCCGACAAGCGCTGGAGGGCCTGACAGTGAAGTCGTTCTTTGACTTCATTGGCAGGACTGAAATTGAAATGTATAGCCGACTGCCCAGAAACGTAGAAACTGGAGACTCCGACAAAGAAGCGCTTTTTGCTTCTGCCGGCGGAGTTGAAGTTTCGGAGTTTCTAGGAGGCCACACTAGCCAAGCGTCTCGAGGGGCTAGGCGCTGAAGCTGGATTACGAATACCACATGTAGTCATCCACACATTACATGATCAATAATTCCCGATAAACATTAAAAAAGGCTGCTAACCACATCAGTGGTTAGTCAGCCTTTTTCACTTCAAGATACTGCTTCAGCATTTTTTGGTAGGGAACCGGGAAGGCATATTCCTGGATCTCCTGTTCGGTTACCAGTTTTAACTGCGGTGTTTCCGGGATATCAGCAGCAAAGCTGCCGCTGAATACATGGAGATTCCAAATCAGATGGGAGAAAACATGGTCGATTTCGCCTATGGAATCATTTATGTTCGGAGAAAAACCATAAAGCTCTTCGAAATGTTCTGCCAGCTGCTCTCGCTGCCTTTGGAAACCGAGGTCTAATTCTACGGTCGGGAACTCCCACAGGTTTGCCAGCAAGCCGGTTTCCGGTCTTTTCCGTATAAGGATTCTTCCGCGTTCATCACTAAAGATCCCTGCTGCCAGCTGGATGTTTTTCTGCTTCTTCTTTTTTGTTTTTATTGGAAGCTCAGTTTGTACTCCTTCATGGAATGCCTCACAATGTTCCCTGACAGGGCAGAGAAGGCATGAAGGAGATGTCGGCGTACAAATAAGGGCTCCCAGCTCCATCAAGGCCTGGTTGAAATACGATGGGTTTTCATGGGAGATAATCTCCCTAACAGCTGTTTCGAAAATTTTACGGGATGCAGGTCTGGCAATGTCATCCCAGATCAGCAATATTCTCGATAAAACCCTCATCACATTTCCGTCAACTGCTGGTTCCGGTTTCCCGTAGGCTATGCTCAGGATGGCCCCTGCAGTGTATGGACCAACCCCTTTTAAAGAAGCTATCTCTTCCGGTGAATCCGGCACTTTGCCTCCGTAATGTTGGTGGACTTCCTTCACTGCGGATTGTAAGTTGCGGACACGGGAATAATATCCGAGACCTTCCCAGGCTTTTAGGACCTTTTCTTCATCAGCGGAAGCAAGCGCCTCTATGGTTGGAAATTTTTCCAGAAATCGATTAAAATATGGGATGACAGTATCTACTCTAGTTTGTTGGAGCATGATTTCAGATACCCACACTTTATAAGGATCCTGATCCTTTCTCCATGGCAGTTCTCGCTGCTCATTAACAAACCATCCTATCAAGTCATCCTGAAAGGATTTTTTATCCATTTTATCTACACATTTCTTGATGTCAGTTGCCACTTTTGTTCCTCCAGGTGTTAAACTTTCCGGAAATTTGGGAATATAATATTAACGCTTCTGCTTAATCGCCATGAAACCGATGCGTTCTAATCCTCCCGGAACATAATCCTCCAGCATTCCAAATACAGAATGGTCCCGGGAAAGTCGCATTTTTTTCATTGCATGGTAATGGGCTTCAGTCGGTACAAAGAATGATTCAATGAATATATTCCGCTGGTCCGACTGGCTGCATGAAAACATATCCGCTTCGAAATCAGGAAGCATCTCGGAAATTCGATTTATGGCCTCACGATATTGGCCAAGCAGATTTTGTTTCACTTCATATTGAATGATCATCTGAATCATTACGTCAGCTCCTTTATGACTAGTAAAGGGACTTATTGGTTCAGCCCTTTAAAAGTAAACGATTATTCGCATTGTGACAAGACTTTTTACCTGCCAGTTCATTTATATGGCATTTTTCAACTATCCAATAATAGGAGGCGGTTTCCATGGATACTGGTACCCATGTTGTCATGGGGTTCGCTCTAGGCGGGCTGGCGACGCTTGATCCAGCTGTCAGTGAAAGCAGCATCACAGCCAGCAGCGTACTGATCGCTACACTCGTCGGATCACAAATCCCTGATATAGATACCGTACTGAAACTGAGAAATAATGCAGTTTATATACGGAACCATCGCGGAGTCACTCACTCTATTCCAGCTGTCCTCCTGTGGCCGCTGCTCATTACCGGGACAATATACTTTTTTCATCCGGAAGCAAATTTGCTGCACTTATGGATTTGGACATTCATTGCTGTATTCCTTCATGTTTTTGTCGACATTTTCAACGCTTATGGAACACAGGCACTAAGGCCATTTTCGTCGAAATGGGTCGCATTGGGGGTCATCAATACATTTGATCCGATTATTTTTGCACTTCATGTCGTCGGCTTGTTCCTCTGGGCTTTTGGAGCACACCCCGGTTACACATTCTTAACGATTTATGGAATCCTTGTGCTCTACTATATTTATCGATTCGTGGTGAAGCATCGAATCAAGTGTGCTGTTGAGAAAATCGTTCCAGATGCAACAGATATCATCATCGCTCCGACAATGCGCTTCAACCATTGGCGTGTAGCTGTCATGAACAAGCATCAATTCTTCGTCGGCCGCGGACACAAACGCCATGTACGGATCCTTGACCAGTTCAACCGTGTACCGGTCCCCGAAACTCCGGTGCTTGAAGCAGCAAAAAAAGATAAGAATCTTTCCGCATTCCTTTCATTCTCACCTGTCTATCGCTGGGAATGTGATGAATATGACGATTATTACGAAGTCAGGTTCATTGATTTGCGCTACCGCAGCAACGGACACTATCCATTTGTCGCCGTCGTGAACCTGAACAAGGAGCTGGAAATCCTCAGCTCGTACACAGGCTGGATTTACAGCGAGGAAAAACTAAGAAAAAAGCTGGAGTTCATTCCAGGAGAAGGATAAAACCGGGTGATATCACCCGGTTTTTTGCGTGGATTTATGCGCTTGTATATAAAGCGAGATACCTAAGAAAACGAAAAACCCCGTTATAACGGGGATTCTCTTTGGTTCGTTTATTGCTCTTCCAATAAATGCTTATATTTAGGATTCCTGGCGACGAATTCATGCAGTTGGCTGCCGTAATTCTCGATCCACTGGCGGACGACTTTTTCTGTCATTTCGCTGCCCATATATTTATGTCCTGCTTTTGCATAGGTGGCTTCAAAATCGCTCCATAAAAGCTCGACCCATCTCAATGCCTGTTCATAAGTGATGCCGTTGTTTTTTTCCTGAAGCAGGCTGGCCAGCGCTTCGTGTGTTTCCTGCATCCTGATCACCCTTTGCCAATTTTTAATATAGTTATGATTATGTGTCATTACTCGAATACTATGATTGCGTGCATCCATTTCTGGCATACACGTAATTTCACCCGTCACGGAGGGCATTATGCGAAATAAAGTAACCAATTTCCCGAACCAGAACAACAACAAGCTCGAGGGCGAGCCCCGGGCAAAAGCGGAATACGCTTCAAGAAGAGCCGATGGCACGATCAATACCCATCCTCAGGAGCGCATGTATGCTTCCTCTCACCGTGAAGATGACACTTCAGCCGTCATTAAGGACCACTAAGCATCACCCTTTGGCCAGCTTGATCTGTTCCATCCTTTAACACAAGAGCAAGACCAGATGCTTAATTATTCTGGTTTTGCTCTGTTTTTATTAAAAGGGAAATAGGCAGTGCTTCTTCTTTACCATCTCCGTTAAGACGTGCACCCCAGGCAAAAACACCATTCATATAATCGATTTTAAAGTAGGCTCCCGGGTCGCCTTCAATGCCATAGATTTCTCCTGGCTTGAAGTCATCCGGGTTCAGCATGTAGGATTTAGCCATGGCAGTCTTCCGCTCATAAACGGCCAGTTCACTCGCCATTCCCATTTGTTCTGCTTTTCTTGCTTTGTCGCGGAGACCGGCGATTTCCTGGTTCAATTCGTATTCGGTCATTTCGCTGTAACGTTTTTCTCTGCCCATCTACATTCACTCCTGGATTGTTCTCGCTTTTAACATTCAAGCATTTAAGATATAACTAAATTATAGCATGTTATTTTAAGGAGGCTATCATGAAAGCAATCATTGTCACTGGCGCGGGTACCGGCCTTGGGAAAGAGCTCTCACTGCTGCTGGCCAAACAGGATTACCATTTGATTTTAACAGGAAGAACAGAAGATAAACTAAACGCCGTCAAAGAACAGATAGAACAATCTGGGGGAAGTGCCACCGCACTCCCGCTTGACCTTCGCAATGTGGAGGATATCAAGGAAAAGGCATTGTTAATCAGCAAAAAGCATGAATTATACGGGCTCGTGAATAACGCTGGCCTCGGATATTTCGGGCCGTTCTCCGACATTTCAGATACAGAAATTGAAGAAATGTTCCAGACGAATGTTTTTGGAACCATCCATATGACGAAGGCCATCCTTCCTTACCTTGAACAGAATCAGGAGGGCCTGGTCCTGAACATCGTTTCTACGGCCGGCCTTCGGGGAAAAAAGAATGAAGCTGTCTATTGTTCGAGCAAATTCGCCGTCAGGGGCTTTACCGAAAGCCTGCAGAAGGAGTACGAAGGAACAGACATCCGTTTCGTCGCTGCCTATATGGGCGGGATGAATACTCCTTTCTGGGATGAAAGCGAACATGTTACAGATCCGACGAGGCTTCGTTCTGCTGCTGAAGTGGCCGGAATCATTATCGACAACCTTGAAAAGGCCGAAATTGTTATAGAATCCAAAAAATCATGACAAGTGTCATGATTTTTTTATTCCTCATTCTCTTTTTCCGAAATGAACTCATCGATCATATCCATGGGAAATCCTTTGCGGTATAGTGCCATCTTTAGCTTCTGCCTGTATTCACGATCCGGAAGCTTACTGTATTTGCTGTGCAGTTTTTCACCTTGTATCCGCAACGCATCCATTTCAGCTTCGTCTTCTTTTTCAATTTCCGTCTCATCCAAAGCAGCACGGATGATCGAAAAAGAATACCCTTTGCGTCTAAGCATCTGTTCAATTTTTTGCTTCAGGATCCTGGATGAATCTTTCTTGTTCTTCAAAGCATATTTTTCACTGAGTTTGATTGCTTTTTCCAGCTGTTCATCGAAGGAAACTTCATCGACCACTTTCGTGATCAAATCGGGAGCAATCCCTTTTTCCTTCAGCTCCAGCTTAATGACTTCCGCGCCTTTATCCGTCGTATTTAGTTGTGTCCGGACAAAAGCGTTGGCAAATTCCTCATCATTCAAGAATTTAAATTCATATAATTTATGGATGGCTTCTTTTATGACGGATTCTGAGATTTCTTTTTTCTTCAGATGTTCACGGACCTCAGACTCTGAGCGCATGCGGTGTGAAAGATAATTGATTGCCGTATTATAGGCTTTCCGGATATCGTCCTGGAAAAGCATTTCCGTGACCGCAAAGTCATCCAGTTCCATTCCCTTTTTCAAATTGTATTTTATTAATACATCTTCATCGACACTAAAAGCGTACTCTTCTCCCCTTCCGCTGTCGGTAAAAATGCTGTATCGGTCTTTATTGTGTTTTTGGACGGAGATTTTTGTAATGACTGGCATTTAATTTTCACCTCTCTAAAGAAACTTTAACACATTTAAAGGAGGTTTATCATTTTAAAAGCAGTACTATAAAGATAAGAGGAAACTTAGGAGGTTGACCATGAAAATAGCCATAACCGGAGGAACAGGGCTTGTCGGCAGTGCTTTAAGCAGTGAACTGGTCCGCAATGGACATGAGGTAATCATTTTAACCAGGAAAAGTAATGAACAAGACAGCCATAACCCAAGGTATGTCCAATGGCTCAATCCAGCTGACCAGCCGGAGAATGAACTTGAAGGCACTGATGCGATTGTGAATCTTGCTGGCGCGACCATTAATGACAGATGGACAGATGAGTACAAACAGAGGATCATTGACAGCAGAATTAAGGCGACCACCGAAGTGAACAGGATCATCAAGGCACTTGAAAATAAGCCACCTGTCTTAATCAATGCGAGTGCAGTGGGTTATTACGGGACATCACTGACCGAAGAGTTCACTGAACAAGCGAATCCAGCTAATGACTTCCTGGCTGACACGGTCCGGCGCTGGGAGGCTGAAGCAATCCACGCAAATGAGTCCGGCACTCGGATAGTGCTTTGCCGATTTGGTGTAATTCTTGATAAAAAAGGCGGCGCATTGCCCAAGATGATTCTTCCCTATAAATTGTTTGCAGGCGGAAAAGTAGGTTCTGGCAACCAATGGCTCTCATGGATCCATATAGATGATGTCATCCGGGGAATTATGTTTGCGATCGAGAATGACCGGTTAGACGGCCCAGTGAATTTTGTTGCTCCTTCACCAGTAACAATGGACCAGTTTGGGCAGATTTTATCCAAAGTGTTGGGACGCCCCCATTGGCTACCGGTTCCCTCCTTTGCCCTTAAAATCGCTATGGGGGATATGAGCATGCTTGTACTTGAAGGCCAGAAAGTCGTTCCAGCAAAGCTTTTAACATCAGGTTTTAACTTCAAGTATACCGATCTAGAAAAAGCCCTCAGAGAAATTTTAGGTAAATAAGGCTGTTAAATCCCTTTCAACAAGGAAATACTTGTAAGGTACATCATATTGAAAGGGTGGATTGGATTGGATAAGAAAAAAAGGGATAAGACAAAGAGTACTTTATCAAGCATGCAGGAAGTTACATACAGCCGCGAATTCAAAAAAGCAGACAGAGCAGGCGGCTATGCAAATGGAAAGAGATATTAGGCATTAACGTGCTCCTTTTGGAGGAACATAAAAGTACGGAAACGATGCATTTCCGTACTTTTGATTTTTGAAAGGGGTTTTTTCGAATGGGAAGAGCACATGGACACAAAACACGCGATCGTAATAAAGCATCACTTCCACAAGTACCAAAAAACATGAAATCTGACGGCCTTGATGTAGAATTCGATCGCGATTTAGCTGACCACGATGACCTTGAGGCAATGGCACGCTCAAAAGCTGCGGACCAGCGTGCTAAAAGCAGAAGAAAATAACCCTCTTATAAAGGAAAAAGCAGAATCTTTCTGATTCTGCTTTTTCCTTTTAAGGGTAGGGGGATATCTCCGGTTAGCAAATAACGAACATCCTATAGGATTGTGAATACTTTCACTAACTTTTGATACTTCTAATTTACTCCCAACTACTTCAATAAACAAGTATTTTCACTAATTGTACAAAATAAGTTACCCACATACATGTGAATAATGTTAATAAATTTCCTAAAAGCTTTTAATATAAGGATTTATTTAGCTGACTGGATTTTACGATATTTCTGTGGATAATGTGGATAAATCTGTGGAGTACTTATAAATAACAGCTTTTGTTTGTTGATAAGTTTGAGGATAATTTTATTAGCTATTATATTTACCCTCCTACTGAGGCACCAAAACCTAAATACCGAATTCTGAACGGTTCATTATTAATAATAATCTTTTTCCTTGCCAATACTAACGAGAAGAATGTATTCATCACAATGGAGGGATCACCAATGGCAAGAAGGAATAAGATCCTTGTACCGGAAGCCAGGAAAGCACTTGATGATTTGAAAGCGCAGGTAGCCGGTACGATGAAAGCGGAGGATGCAAAATTCGAGACAGCAAAAGAGGTCGGCGTTCCTCTTAAAAAAGGGTATAACGGCAATCTTTCAACCCGGGAAGCTGGAAAGGTCGGAGGAAAATTGGGTGGAAGCATGGTCCGGGAACTCGTGAAAATGGCACAGGAAAATTTACGGAAACAGTAAAGACTTCAAACATTTGTAAATAACGTTTGACATCTGCTGGAAAACGTAATATAATAAGTAAGCTTCGCCAAAAGGAAGTAACTTGAGTCACAACCAATACTATGTAAACAATTAATGGCGTTCTGCTTTTATTTTTAGGTAACAACTTATTCACACTGGATCGGCTTCGGAGCCGTAAGGATGCAAGAGAGGTAGGGCTTGCGTCGTTTAGGTTTAAAATGGTCAAGTGGAATTTTGTACCGCGGCAAAGTTTATAAATGGATGATTTTATTATACATCTTGTGGAGTAGCAAGTTACTTGAAAGCGAACCGGGGACGGTTCGCTTTTTCTATTTATCCGATTATATTACATGGCTTCATTCCCCTGAAGTGGATCTTCTGCTGCTTCCTTATTATACGTTGGCAGGATAATCGTGACTTCCGTTCCCGCTCCTAAATCACTCTTGAATGAGACAGACCCGCCCATTGCTTCAATGATTTTCATTGAAACGGATGTACCAAGTCCGGTACCTTTATCTTTAGTTGTATAAAAAAGAGTCCCCAGACGTGCGAGCTGCTCTTCATCCATCCCTTTCCCTGTGTCTGAGACGATGATATAAGATTCATGACCTGCCGATGCCTGGCTGACAAATACCTCTCCGCCCTCTTCCGTTGCTTCGATCGCATTCTTTATAATATTCACTAAAGCTTGCTTCAGCTGGTTCCGATCGGTTTTTGCATACACACCCCACTCGAGCTTTACGTTCACCTGTACCCCTTCTTTTGCGGCAAAGGCTTCCAGCAGGATGGTGACTTCTGTAATGATTTCTGCCAGCTCTGCATCCTCCAGCTTTTCAAATTGCGGCTTGGCGAAATTCAGGTAATCATTTATGATGGATTCTGCCCTTCCAAGCTCAGTCAGCACCAGACTCAAATAGTAAAAGTTATCTCCCTTTTCCTGCTTGTGCATCATTTGCAGAAAACCTTTCACCACTGTGAGGGGATTCCTGATTTCATGGGCAATGGACGCTGCAAGTTCCCCCAGGGTATTAAGCTTTTCAGCCCTGAGGATTTCTTTTTTCATCAGTTCCTTTTCAATCAATGCCTCATTAAGGAATGCTGCCACCCATACAGAGAAGATTTGGATCACACCAAAGACAGTTATGTTCATCAAGACTTTATTTGAATCTTCAGCTGCTGTTGCATTACTGACAAAAATATTAGTGATTAAAATGATGAGCATAGACAATGATGGCCAGAAACCAACAATAACCGCTGTCCTGATCCTCTTCTTAGCATCGAATTTCCAAAACCTCTTCATGAACATGAATGGAATCAACGCTGCCAAAAAACCGCTCGCATATCCGAGAAGGAGATCCCCTCCCATGAATGTCCTTGTTGCCAGATAAGTAAATAAGACCATCCCCCCTGCAATCGGCCCCCCATACAAGAAGGCTACTACCATAGGGACATACCGAAGATCCCAGTATAATCCGCCCAGTTCATATGAAAACGCAAGCGAGAGAAACAGAGCCAGGCTTTGCAGGATTCCGCATAAATAAGGTGATTTCCCAACACTCTTGTTATCAAAAAGAACACCATGAATAAAGATAGGCAGCAAAATGATCAAAACATTCAACAGGAGTTTCTCGACGAGCATTTTATCTTCTCCAATCGAAGAGAGTTAAATAGTATAACCCAAGCGTAGTATCTACTTTTAGAAATACGACAAATTTTTCATGATTCCTCTATTCCCCGGGAAATTTGTCACATATTAGCACTGTGATCACAAAAATAAAAAAGGAAGCCCTGAGGCTCCCTGCTATGAATTCATTAACATTTTCTTTTCAAGCTGGCTCGTATACAGTTCATGGTAAAAACCTTTTTGTGTCACCAATTCGTCATGGCTGCCTTTTTCAATGATATGTCCACTCTCTATGACGATAATCTGATCGGCATTTTTAATCGTATTCAAGCGGTGGGCAATGATGAAACTTGTTCTTCCCTTCAGCAGATGCTGGAGGGCTTCCTGTATTTTCAATTCCGTGATTGTATCGATGCTGCTTGTTGCTTCATCCAGTATCAAAATCGCAGGATTAGCAAGGATGGCTCTGGCAATCGATAGTAATTGCTTTTGCCCCTGGCTGATCCCGGCATCATCCTGGCTAAGCTCAGTATCATATCCTTCCGGCAATCGTTGAATGAAGGAATGGGCATTTGCAGCCTTGGCAGCTTTCTCTACTTCTTCATCGGAAGCATCCAGTCTTCCATAGCGAATATTCTCCCTGATGCTTCCCTGGAACAGAAATGAATCCTGGAGGACGAATCCCATTTGTTTCCGCAGGCTGTCGCGTGTGATTTTCTTACTGTCGTGCCCATCAATCAAGATCATCCCCTGATCTGGTTCATAAAAACGCGAAATCAAGTTAATGATTGTCGACTTGCCTGCACCGGTTGGACCAACTAATGCAATCGTTTGGCCTGGATCTGCGTGAAAATTCAATTCAGAAACAGTATCTCCTCCCTTTTCATAGGAAAAAGATACATCCTTGAACTCGACCTTCCCGATAATGTCGCGGAGGGGTGTGGCTCCTTTTTCATCTACAGCCTCTTCCTCCGTATCAATGATGTCAAAAACACGATCAGCCCCAGCAACAGCTGACAGCAGGGTATTGAATTGATTCGACAGATCATTCAATGGCCTAGTGAACTGCCGGGAGTATTCGCTAAAAATGACGATTGTACCGATCGTTACATATCCTTTTAAGGCGAAGAAGCCGCCCACTCCTGCAACGATGGTAAAGCTGAGGTTATTGAGCATATTCATCAATTTCGGGATGAAGCCTGTAAATGTCTGTGCCCAGTAACCTGATTCCTTCAGCTGCTGATTTTTTATGCGGAACTCTTCAATGACTTTTGGTTCCTGGGAGAAGGATTTGATGATTTTTTGCCCAGAAATCGTTTCCTCAATATACCCATTCATCTCTCCAAGCCGGCGTTGCTGTTCCTTGTATAACTTACCGGTACGGCTCGTAATCCATTTCATCCCCATGAACATCAATGGAACGATAATCATCGTCACCAGGGTAAGCAAAGGACTCAGCCAGATCATGACCGCCAATGTTCCCACTAGCGTGAGTACACTCGAAAAAATCTGGATGACGGAGGAATTCAGAGTCGCGCTGACATTTTCGATATCATTGGTGACCCGGCTCATCAGTTCCCCATGCTGGCGCTTGTTGAAGAAATCAATCGAGAGCTTGTGAAAATGGCTGAAGAGCTGCTTCCTCATTATATAGACAGTCTTCTGAGCAATGCCAATCATCCAGTAGCTTTGGAACCACAATGATAAGGAATGCATCACGTATACCGCAGCAAGGCCGATTAGAAGCCAGGTGAAACCATCAGTTGAATCTGTCGCAAAATATTCATCGATGCCCCATCCGATCAGGAATGGGCCCAGCAATCCAAGTGCGGAACTCGCCACCACCATTAAAAGGACCAGGATCAGCAGGCTCCGTTGGTCTGCAAGATAGGCCCAAATCCTCCTGATTGTCGGCCCAATTCCCTTAACGGTACTTTTTTTGCTGCCTGTCTTGCTTTCTCTTTGCCTTTTTAACATCCTGCCTTCACCTCCCCGAACTGGGAGTTGTAGATTGCCTGATAAAGCGAAGAATGCTTAAGCAAGTATTGATGGTCACCATAGCCAATCAAAGATCCGTCTTCCAGCAGGAGGATTTTATCAGCTTCTTTGGCGGTGCTGATCTTTTGTGTAATGATGACAGTTGTACACTCATATTTGCTTATGGCATGCAGCAGCTTTGCTTCTGTTTTTAAATCCAGCGCACTAGTGCTGTCATCGAGCAGAAGGATTTTCGGTTTTTTAATCAATGCACGGGCAATGGACAATCGTTGTTTCTGTCCGCCTGAAAGGTTGACACCTTTCTGCCCGAGAAGCGTATCGTATTTGTTCGGCAGTTTCTGGATCGTTTCGTGGATTTGGGCATCTGATGCTGCCTTGACTAACTCCTCTTCGGTGGCATCCTGTTTGCCCCAGGCGAGATTCTCTTTGATTGATCCGGTGAACAACAATGCCTCTTGAGGAACGTAGCCGATACCCTCCCTGAGACTTTTAAGCTTCAGATCCTTGATATTCCGGTCATCGATTCGAATTTCTCCGCTGGTTACGTCATATAACCGCGGGATGAGCTGGAACATAGCCGTTTTTCCCGCACCGGTCGCTCCAAGGACCGCCACGGTTTCTCCCTGATCGATCTTAAACGATAAATCATCAAGAATCGGAATATTGGTGTCCGGGAACTTGAAAGAGACCTTATTGAACTCAATTTTACCTGCAGAAATTTCGTATGCATCCCGGCTTCCAGCGGTATCTTCTAGATCGATTCCTTCATTCAGCACTTCCGTTACACGCTCAGCCGATGCCCTGGAACGTGAAAATACCATGATGATCCATGAAAACATTGAAAAAGCCGCAGTAATCCTGGCTGCGTAGTTCACGATCGCGACCACTTCACCTACTGACACTCTGCCAGACTGGACATCTATTTTTCCAAACCAGAGAACAGCAATGACGCTCAGATTCATGAAAAGCAGCAGAACCGGTATTGTTGCCTCAGTTACCCTTAAAGCAAATACGGTGCGTTCTCTCAGTTTATTATTTGCTTTTTCAAATCTTGTGCCTTCATAATTCCCCCTGGCAAAAGCTTTGATCAGTCTCATGCCAACAAGGTTTTCTCTCATCACGCCATTCACTCTGTCAAGGCGCTTTTGGACACTTTTGAATAGACCTGCTGCCTTGGTCATAATCCAAATAAGGAAAATCAAAAGTGGCGGAATGATGATGACAAATGGCAGCGCCAATTTCACATGAACCATCATGGCCATGGTGATTCCCCCGATCACCAACAACGGAGCGCGCATTGCAATCCGCAGGCTCATGAAGAACGTATTCTGCAGCTGTGTCACATCATTGGTGATCCTTGTGATCAATGATGAGGATGGGAAATGGCTGAAGTTAGTGAAGGAAAAAGCCTGGACCTTAGAAAACAGCTTTTCACGGATGTCAAAGCCAAAACTTTGGCCTGCATGAGCAGCTATAAACGAGTTTGCAATACCCGATACAAAGGCAAGGATGGAGATTCCGAGCATCACTCCGCCCCATTTGATGACCGTGTCCAGGTCCCTCGCAACAATTCCTTCATCGATGATTTTCGCAATTAAAAGCGGCTGGAAAAGCTCTACAGCCAATTCGATGAGCATTAAGCTAAGCGCAGCCGCGATTGGAATGCGATATGGTTTTACAAATGAAAATATACTCATGAAGATGGTACCCCCAGTTGACCAATGCCGTTATTTCGTCTTCCGAATTTTATATCTTCTATCATACTCCTTTTAACGAATTTTTTGAATTAAAAGATATAAGAAACGGCCCATTTTCAGGACCGTCCAGGCTATCAGTCAGTTTTTGACCATGCTGCGCATACAGGTTCTATATATTTTGCACATAGCATAGAGCTGACTATAAGTTTCTTTTGAATAGAACATAAGAATAAACATATGGCGCAACGACGGTCAAGGCAATGACGATAAACAAGATCGCTTCCTTCCAATTGCCAGGTGCGAAGGTAGCCAGGATCATCGCAAGACCGCCAAAAAAGAAGATTTTTGAAGCAGCCCGATGTGTCTTTTTCCATACTTCATCATTGCTGAGTGTCCATGGAGTCCGAATTCCGATGAAAAAATTAGACCGGACCTGTGGCATATAGTTTCCAAGGATCATAAAGATAATCCCTACAACCAATGGTCCAATGCTGCCAATTGGGACATCATAACCAATTGCATTTGCCAGCATCAGGATGTTGATGACAAAAAGGACTCCTAAAATCGCATTTAATATGATGTGATAGCTTTTCGTAAAGTACTTATAATTCGTTTTCCTCGGATCCACTTTTGGCAAAAAAGCCATGGAGATATACAGGATCACCATGATACCAAGTGTAGAGAACATTGCATTAAGCTTGGATGCAAACCCATTTGCTTCCCCATTCACATCCCAGTGGATTGGCATTTGTTCAGGCAGCTTTGGAAACACAATGATCCACGCAAGGATTAGGAGGCCGATCATAGTCAATGGCAATACATGCTTTTTCATTTTATTTTTCCCCTTCCCGGTCTTTATTATTTTCAGTAAAGCTGAACGCCCAGCTGATGAGCTCCTGGAAGACTGTTGTATGAAGAGAATAAATGATGAACTGCCCCTGCTTCTCATCCTGGATCAAACCGGCATTTTTCAGCAGTTTCAAATGTTGTGAGATGCTCGGTTTTGTCATGTTAAAATGGTCTGCGATCTCTCCAGCTGTCATATCCCTTTCCTTTAACAGGTCGAGAATCTTTCTTCTGGTAGGGTCCGAAAGTGCTTTGAATGCATCATTCAAGCTAAAGACCTCCTTTTACGTGATTTAAGTATTTAGTTATTTAACTAAATACTAAACCATTTTCCTGTTTTTTGCAATTCTTTTTACACGATAAAACCGGCTGCACTTTCACAGCCGGCTGATTTATTGGAGAAAAAGGTTGCTCATTAAATTAGCATTTAGGATTTAATAATGCCCTTATGAAGTAGTTTCACTTCTCAAAAGGGCATTTTTTTGACTTTATCGTACCCTTATGACAGAGTTTCTCTTCCCATAAGGGCATCTTTATGAGCTAATGATACCCTTATCAAGGAGTTTCTCTTCCCATAAGGGCATCTTTTTGACCTAATGATACCCTTATCAAGGAGTTTCCCCCCTCAAAAGGGCATCTTCTTGGCCTAATGATACCCTTATGCTGGAGTTTCCCCCCTCATAAGGGCATCTTTTTGGCCTAATGATACCCTTATGCTGGAGTTTCCTCCCTCATAAGGGCATCTTTTTGGCCTAATGATACCCTTATGCTGGAGTTCCCCCCGTCATAAGGGCATCTTCTTGGCCTAATGATACCCTTATGCTGGAGTTTCCTCCCTCATAAGGGCACCTTTATGACCTAATGATACCCCTTGTGCTGGAGTTTCCTCCCTCATAAGGGCATCTTTTTGACCTAATGATACCCTTATCAAGGAGTTTCTCTTCCCATAAGGGCATCTTTTTGGCCTAATGATACCCTTACGCTGGAGTTTCCTCCCTCATAAGGGCATCTTTTTGACCTAATGATACCCTTATCAAGGAGTTTCTCTTCCCATAAGGGCATCTTTTTGCCCTAATGATGCCCTTATGCTGGAGTTTCCCCCCTCATAAGGGCATCTTTTTGGCCTAATGATACCCTTATGCAGGGGTTTCCCTTCTCATAAGGGCATCATTAAGAATTTATCGCACCCACAAACAGCGCCTTCTCGTTTTTATTCATTATGAATTCTGCACGAGGTGGTCTTTCAGCTGGTCTCTTAGTGCGCGCTTCAGGAATTTTCCCACGGAGGTTTTCGGAATTTCTTCCATAAACACTACATCATCTGGCAGCCACCATTTGGCGAACTGCGGTGAAATGAAGTCCAGCAGCTCTTGCTTGTCGACCTGACCTTTGTATTGATCCTTAAGGACGACACAGGCGATCGGGCGTTCCTGCCATTGTTCATGCGGAACGGCGACGACACTTGCTTCGAATACAGCATCATGCGCCATAAGGGCGTTCTCAAGATCAACAGACGAAATCCATTCACCGCCGCTCTTGATCAAGTCCTTTGTCCGGTCAACAAGCTTGATGACGCCTTCTTCATCCACTGTGGCGACATCGCCGGTATAAAGCCAGCCATCTCGGAATGCGTCTTCTGACCGTTCATCCTTGTAATATTCATCAGCAATCCATGGGCCACGCAGCAGCAGCTCTCCCATTTCCTCGCCATCCCATTTCACTTCACCATTTCCGCCGATGACTTTCATTTCAAGACCTGGAACCAAAAGCCCCTGTTTCGAACGGATGTCGAGAATTTCATTTTCTTCCAGCCCAACCTGGTAGCTCTTGAGACGGGATACCGTTGCCAGCGGGGTGGTTTCAGTCATGCCATATGCGTGCAGGAACGGAATTTTGTACTTCGTTTCGAACGCTTTGATCATGCCTCGCGGTGCAGCAGATCCTCCGCAGACAATCGATCTGAGCGAAGACGTATCATAGCTTCCTTTTTCCAGTTCATTCAGCAGGCCAAGCCAGATCGTCGGCACTCCTGCCGTGAAGGTGACCTTCTCTTGTTCAATCAAATCTGCCAGCAGCTTCGGGGTGAACAGCGGACCCGGAAGCACCTGGGTCGAACCGAACCATGTCGCTGCGAAAGGCAGACCCCAGGCGTTTGCGTGGAACATCGGGACAACCGGAAGGACGACATCTGTTTCCGACAATGCAGCAGTATCAGCCAGGCCAAACGCGAAACTGTGGAGAACGATGCCTCTATGAGAGTAAACTACACCCTTTGGATTCCCTGTAGTTGCCGATGTATAGCACATTCCTGCCGGATCATTTTCATCTATATCTTTTACGAATTCGAACTCCGCGCTGGATTCACGCAATAGCTCTTCATATGAATAGACAGGTTCCAATGTTGTTTCCGGCAGCTCGTCTTTGTCGGTCATGATGATGTATGCTTCCACCGTTTTAAATTGATCCTTGCTCCGCTCAATCAGCGGCACCAGATCCTCATCGACAAGCAAAACCTTGTCCTCAGCATGATTGATAATATAAGAGACATGCTCGGGAGATAGTCGGATATTGATCGTATGGAGCACAGCCCCCATTCCAGGTGCAGCAAAATAAACTTCCAGGTGACGATGATGGTTCCAGGCAAAAGTGCCGACACGGTCACCCTTTTCGACACCAAGTTTTTCAAGCGCGCTGGCAAGTCTGCGGGTCCGCGCGCCAATCTCCTTGTAGGTGAATCGGTGAATACCTGATAGTGTCCGCGACACCACCTGCTTTTTCGGGAAAAACTTTTCTGCTCTTTCCAACAGCGATCCTACTGTCAATGGAACATTCATCATAACCGACCATTCCCCTTCCGCTCACTAAGAATATTTATTTAACCTGTTTTCCGCACCTAGCCACTCTTTTAAAATTACTTCTGTCTGTTCTCCTTTTTCAGGATAGGACGCACCCTCCCGTGCCGGCAAATCGCCATGCATTTTAATTTGGCCTTCTGGCAGGATGAAGCTCTTTTCCTTCCAATATGGATAATCTGACAACTCGCCCGCCTCGAGAACGGGGGTCAGGCAGCAGTCAATCTTCATGCCGAATTCCGACCACTCTGACAGCGATCTGCTTTTAAACAATTGAACGAGCTCGCTGTATACAGGATTGGTCTCTTCCGGTCTCGAATAATGCGCTGGCTGCCAATCCGGCCGTCCGACACCATGGCAAAAATTGTCCCAAAATTTTGGCTCAAGGGCTCCCAGGCTGACATAGCGGCCGTCCTTGGTTTCGTAAATTCCATAGCCGATGACAGTGCCGTTCAGGACGGATACACCATGCTGATATCCCGTTTCTTGTTCAATCAGCACATGGTTCGCCATCAGGGAAGCCATACTGTCGGCAATCGAGATACAGTGATAGCTTCCCTCTCCGGATCTCCCCCTTGCTACGAGCGCTGCGAGAATCCGTTCACTCGCAGCCAATCCGCCGATATAGTCGGAAAAAGTATGGGTTGGATGTACCGGCCTTCCTGTACTGTCCTTCAACTGGGCCAAAGCCCCGCTCAAGCTCATATAATTCAGGTCATGGCTGCCAAGGCTGCTCATTTCTCCACCTGAACCGTAGCCGATCACTGAACAATAGACGATGCCGTGGTTGTGCTTTTTAACAGCTCCATATCCAAGACCCAGCTTTTCCATTACACCAGGCCGGAAGCTTTCTACAACAACATCCGACTCCGCAAGTAAATCAAGGGCAAGCATTTTTCCTTCCCGCTGCTTTAAATCAATCACGATGCTTTTTTTGCCGCGGTTATGGGCGTTGAAGACATATCCCTGTCCTGTATTCCTTGCCGGGTCCCCGCCGGGTGCTTCGACTTTGATAACCTCCGCCCCAAGTTCCGCCAGTCTCAGCGTTGCAAACGGTCCCGGGATATAATTCGTGAAGTCGACGATTTTAATACCATTCAACATGATTGAAAATCCTTTCCACTAAGTCGGCTGTCCTTTTGAAAACAATTCTTCCATTTGTTTACGCAGCATGAATTTCTGGATTTTTCCGCTCGCATTCCGTGGCAGTGCCTCAACAAACAGGTACTTGCGCGGGCGTTTGTAATTTGCCAGGCTGTCACTGTTTTTGCACCATTCATCCAGAGCTTCTTCCGTTACCTGCGGATCTTTTTTCACGACAAAGGCTGTTACAGATTCACCCCAGCGATCATCCGGCTGCCCGACAATCGCCACGTCTAGCACACCTTCATGGGCATGGAGTACATCCTCGACCTCGCGCGGATAAATATTTTCACCGCCGCTGATGATCATGTCATCCACCCTGTCCTTCACCCAAAGGTAACCCTCTTCATCGAGGTAGCCAATATCACCAGAATGGTACCAGCCTTTGTACATCGCTTTTTCCGTCGCTTCTTCGCGATTGAAATAACCGGACATCATGCATGGACCCTGGACGATGATTTCACCGCTTTCGCCCGGCGGAAGGACGTCTTCCGGATCGGACGGTCCATCTTCATTCGGGCGGACAATCCGAATTTCGTGGTTCAGGCATGCCTGGCCAGCGGCACCTGCTTTTGTCAGCTGGTCATCCTCAGAAAGGAAAGTGATCGCTGGGCCCATCTCCGTCATTCCATACGCCTGGACAAGCTTGATGCCAAGCTGGTCATGGCATGCATGGACAAGGGACGGCGCCATCGGGGCGGCTCCATACAATCCCAGCTTCAGGCTTTCGATATTATAGTCTGATAGATTCTCCTGTAAAAGCATATTCCACATGGTTGGCGCGGCGAAGAACTTCGTGATTTTCTCCGAATCAATCAGCTCGAGCACTTTCTTTGGAGCGAATTGATGGAGGATGACATTGCTGCCACCGACATGGATTCTCGGCAGGAAGGCACAATGCAGCTCTGCACAGTGGAACATTGGCGCAGTCACAAGTCCTTTATCATTCGCACCGAGTTTCGTTGAACCGACAACAATCATGCTCTGCTCAACCATATTGCGATGCTTGTGCATGACTCCCTTTGGCCTGCCAGTCGTGCCGCTTGTGTACATGATCGCGTACAGGTCGTTTTCATGCACATCCGTTTCAACCGGCTTCGGCTCGGCAGCTTTTACTTTTTCATGATAGCTCTGGGCATAATCCGGAGTATCTTCGTCGATATACCAGAAAGAGATATGCGGAAACCTGTTTTCAATCGAAGCAATGACTGGTTCCACCGCTTTTTCAAAAAGGACAACCTTCGGCGCAGCATCTCCAAGGATGAACGCAACCTCTTCCCCCAACAGCCTGAAATTGATAGGATTAAAGATTGCACCAATCTTCGCACAGGCAAAAAACGCCGTGCCCAGCTCCTCGGTATTGAAGGTGAACGTAGAGACCCTGTCCCCCTTCTTCACCCCTTCAGCAAGAAGCGCATTGGCGAGCCTGTTCACCTCATCATTCCATTCACTGTACGTAAAGCGGACATTCTTGCGGACATCGTAGAGGGCTTCCTTGTTCGGGAACTTCATTACGGTCAGGTCAAAAATCTTGCCGATCGTTGTGCTCATTTGCATTCCTCCTAATAAAATGTCATTTTATGCTTTTCAGAGTAGCAGTATATGGAAATCCCATTGGTGACCTGTTTTTCTTTTTTCTGCTGTTTTTGTGCGCAAATGATTGTAAAGAATCTATTAATCTAACCGTTCAATAATGGTTGCGTTCGCCATGCCGTGTCCTTCGCACATTGTTTGCAGTCCATATCGGCCGCCGGTACGCTCCAGTTCATGCATCATCGAGATCATTAGGCGGGCGCCGCTTGCTCCAAGAGGATGTCCGAGCGCAATTGCCCCTCCATTTGGATTCAGCTTCGCTGGGTCTGCCCCTGTTTCCTTCAGCCATGCCATTGGGACAGGTGCGAATGCTTCATTGACTTCGAATACATCGATGTCTTCAAGCTCCAGTCCGGCTTTTTTGAGGACCTTTTCTGTGGCAGGAATCGGGCCTGTCAGCATCAGTGTCGGGTCTGAACCTACCACTACCCTGGTGTGAACCTTGAAGCGTGGTTTCAACCCCAGCTCTTCTGCTTTTTCACGGCTCATCAACAAGAGTGCACCTGCACCGTCACTGATCTGGCTCGAGTTTCCTGCATGAATGACGCCGTCTTCCTTAAACACGGTTTTCAGCCCGGCCAACACTTCAGGTGTTGTTCCTTCACGCGGGCCTGAGTCCTCCGTCATCAACATCGTTTCACCATTATCAAGGGTGACCTCCAGCGGCATGATTTCTTTTTTAAAATAACCTTCAGCCTGCGCCTTCAAAGCACGGCGATGGCTTTCAGCTGAGAATTCATCAAGCTCCTGGCGGGTAAAACCGTATTTCTCCGCAATCCGTTCAGCAGATAATCCTTGATGGATCATCTCGTATTGCTCCCTTAATTTGGGACTGAATGGATTGGCATCCTGGTAATTGGAGCCCATAGGAGTACGTGTCATATTTTCGACACCTCCAGCAATAACAACATCCATGTCCCCCGCAAGAATTGCCTGGGCAGCAAAATGGACTGCCTGCTGGCTGGAGCCGCACTGGCGGTCAATCGTCGTTCCCGGTACTTCGATCGGGAAACCCGCAGTCAAAGCGGCTACTCTGGCAATATCCCCTGCCTGTTCGCCTGACTGTGTCACACAGCCAAAGATAACATCTTCCACAAGACCCGCATCAATGCCAGCCCGTTTTACAACCTCTTTCAAAACTCCTGCAGCCAGTTCATCCGGTCTGATATCCTTTAACAAACCTTTTCTTCTGCCGACAGGTGTTCTGACGGCTTCGACAATTACCACTTCACGCATGCTTCATCTTCCTTTCTGATCGTCTGTTTATCTATAATCCAAGGTTTTTAGCAATAATGGTTTTCATGATTTCGTTTGTTCCGGCATAGATGCTGGCAACCGGAATATCACGGAACCTCCTCGCAATCTCGTATTCTTCCATATATCCATAACCGCCATGCAACTGCATGCATTCCGCGGCAATTTTCCTCGCACTGTCTGTCAGCTTCCACTTTGCCATCGAAACCTTTGTGACCACATCCTTGCCCACAATATGGTCGGCAATCAGCTGGTCAAGGAAAGCCCTGCCCATTTCAATTTCTGTCGCCATCTCGACAATCTTGAATTGCGTGTTCTGAAACTTGCTGACCGGCTTGCCAAAGGCTTCACGGCTTTTCACATACTCAATCGTCTGCTTCAGCATGACCTCAGACGCTGTCTGTGCCGCAATCGCAACCAGAAGGCGTTCCTGCTGTAGCTTTTCCATTAAGTAGATGAACCCCTTCCCTTCCTCACCCAACAGATTCTCCTTTGGTACACGGCAATCCTCGAAAATGAGTTCTGCCGTATCCTGGCAATGCAATCCTACCTTATTCAGCTTCCTTCCACGTGAAAAACCTGGTGTGTCACGCTCAACGACAAGCAAGCTGACTCCTTTATGCTTAGGGTTCGCCTTTGGATCGGTTTTACAGGCAACGACAATTAAATCAGACTGGATGCCGTTAGTGATGAAAGTTTTTTGCCCATTTAAAATATAGTGGTCGCCATCAAGGATTGCTGTCGTCTGGATATTCGCCAAATCCGATCCTGTCCCTGGTTCCGTCATCGCAATTGCGGTAATGATTTCACCTGTCGTACATTTTGGCAGCCAGCGTTTTTTCTGCTCCTCTGTTCCATAAGCAGTGATATACGGAACTACAATGTCATTATGCAATCCGACGCCAACCAGCCCTGAGCCTACCCGCTCGAGCTCTTCATTGATGACAACCGCAAAGCCCCAGTCTACTTCACTTCCGCCGTATTCCTCATCAATATCCGGGCAAAGATAACCCTGCTCGCCCATCTTCTCCCAGAAGGACCGGGGTATCATTCGCTCTTCCTCCCACTGGTCGTAGAAAGGATATGCTTCCTTCTCTAAAAACTTCCTAAGCGACCTGCGGAAAATTTCATGGTCATCTGTTAAATAAGGGTGTTTCATTTTTGTATCTCCCCTTTTCTCTAAAACTATTAAAGCTTCACTTCATTCAGTTTCTGGCGAAGCTGATATTTCAGGATTTTACCTGAAGCATTCCTTGGCAATGCTTCTTCTATAAAAATTCTTCTTGGAACTTTGTATCCCGCCAATTTTTGACGGCAAAAACTCTTTAGCTCCTGTTCATCCACAATCGCATCCTTCTTAGGCACAATCACTGCACTAACAGCTTCACCCCATACTTCATCAGGGAGACCGATGATTGCTGCCTCTAGTACGGCAGGGTGCTCATAAAGGACTTCTTCGACTTCAATTGAATAGACATTTTCGCCGCCAGAAATGATCATGTCTTTTTTCCGGTCTACCAGTGTGATATATCCACCTTCATCAACCGTGGCCAGGTCTCCTGTATACAGCCAGCCATCTTTAATTGTTTTTGCCGTCTCTTCCGGCTTTTTATAGTATTCTTTCATAATCGATTCACCTTTGATGATGAACTCCCCCACAGCACCAGGCTTGATATCTTTTCCTTCTTCATCCACGACCCTGGCTTCGGTCAGGAAAGCAGCTTTCCCTCCTTTTCCAAGATGGTGTTTATGTCCTTCAGGACCAAGCAGGATGCCGCCGGGACCAGCTTCGGTCAGGCCGCATAGATTGTAAAACTGGTCTGTCCTGAAAAGCTCCATGCTCTTTCGGACGAGTTCCGGGGCCATTGGGGCAGCACCATAGCCGCATCTTTTAATCGATGAAAGATCATAATCCGCAGCATTCGGAACCTGCAGCATAAAGTTGTACATGGCAGGGACCCCAAAGAAGTGGGTGATTTTATGTTCTTGAATCGCCTGCAGGGTTGTAACCGGGTGGAAATCGCGATGGATTATATGGGTTGCTCCCAGTACGACGCCCGAAATCAGGAATAAGTTGAGCTGTGCCGAGTGGAACAGCGGGGCGATGTGGAGAATTCGTTCCTCCTGGTTAATCCCCATGCTGATCATCATTGTTAGTCCAACATTGAAAACTCGTTTATGGTCAAACAGTGCACCTTTTGGCCTGCCGGTCGTCCCGGACGTGTACAGTATTTCAAGGTCATCGTCATCACTAATATCAATTTGAGGATTAGTGATATTTTTTGATAGGACATTTTCGAATGAATGATGTCCAACTGCTTTAGGGGTTCCAGTCGTGATGATATGCGTTGCATTTGTTCCTTCACCTGCTGAAGTGATAATCTCCTCGAACTCCTCATCGCAAATAACCAGCACGGTCCCGGACTGTTCCAGTATGTAATGAACCTCTGAGGCTGTCAGGCGGAAATTCACCGGCACGATGACCGCCCCGATTTTAGCGCCTGCAAAAAAGGCAAACACAAACTGATCAGAGTTCTTCATCATTAAAGCTATCCTATTGCCTTTGTGAATCCCCAGGCTGAGCAGCCCGTGAGCAAGCTTGTTCACTTCCTCATTAAACTGCTGGTACGTGTAGCTCCTTCCTTCACATACAATCGCAAGCTTCTCTGGTGTTTTCCTGGCATTTTGCGCTAAATATGACCCAATATCCATACAAAACTTCCCCCCTGGTTATATTAGAAAACGCATTCATCTTTTTATATGCAATAATTATGCCAATTTCCCAAAAATGATGAATACGGTTATTCTGGGCTGGGATCAGTTTAATTGTCTTGCGGAGTGTCCGGAAATTGGACACCATGAATGGACATATAGCGAGATGGTTAATTCGATGTAAAACGATTAAAAAAATCAGACTGGCAACTTATCGGTAGAAAATCTTGCCTTTGGGCTCATTTATTTATAAGGAGTCGCCGTAATTGGTGTTGAATCAGATTTATTATGGAGGCGTAATGGCTTTATTAGCGATTTTCACATTTTTATTGGCGATTTCCAGGATTTATTGGCGAACTGGAAAAAAGCGCGCGTTTTTTCCAGTCCGCATATAACCTCCTACACGCTCAGCTGGTATTTCTTTATTTTTTCATACAGTCCTGAACGGCTGATTCCCAAAAGTCTTGCTGCCTTTGCTTTGTTGCCGTTTGTCTGGGAGAGGGCCTTTCTGATCGCGCCAAGCTCGGCATCTTCCGCCAGGCTGATTTGTTCGATGAGTGGGCTGGATAATTGCGAAAGTAAGTAATCCGGCAGGTCCTCTGCCTGTACTTTCCCATGCTCGGCAAAGGTCATTGCGCGCTCCAAGACATTCCGCAATTCACGCACATTGCCCGGCCATTCATAGCGAAGCAGTGCCGTTTTTGCCTGTGATGAGATGCCGGTGATGCTCGTACCCAGCATTGAGTTCAATTCTTTCATTAATTCAGTAATCAAGTATTCGACATCCTGAACGCGGTCCCTTAACGGCGGAATATTCAAGGAAATGACATTCAATCGGTAGTATAGGTCTTCCCTGAACTCCCCCTGCTTCACCATCTCTTCCAGGTTGCGGTTTGTCGCCGCAATAATACGGACATCGACCTTTACCCGCACGTTTCCGCCTACCCTGTAAAACTCGCGCTCCTGCAGGACTCTCAGCAGTTTTGCCTGGAGGGACAGGGACATGTCGCCGATTTCATCGAGGAAGAGCGTACCGCCATTGGCAAGGTCAAACTTCCCGATTTTCCCTCGCTGTTTTGCGCCCGTAAATGCCCCTTCTTCATATCCAAAAAACTCCGATTCAAGCAGGTCCTCCGGGATGGCAGCACAATTGACGACAACGAATTTGCCTTCACTACGAGCACTGCTGTTATGTATGGCATGTGCGAACAATTCTTTCCCTGTACCGCTTTCACCCCTGATCAATACAGTGGATCTGCCCTTCGCTGCTTTGGCTGCACTTTTCTTTAATTTTTCCATGTAAGGATCTTTGCTGAAAATATGGTCCCATGTAAATCTGGCCGACTCTGATTTCTTCAGCTGCTGGTGGTAAAAGCTTGCCTTGTTCTCCGCTTTTTGAAGTCGCTTGAACAACTCGCTCACCTCATTCAACTGGCGGAACATCACTTTTCCAATCGCTCCGATCACCTTGCCATCCTTCTTGATTGGAATCCGGTGGACAATATATCGAATTCCGTTCATCTCGTTAAAGTCACTGACTTCCGCCATTTCCGAACTGAACACATTGCCAAGCTTCAATTGCGGAAATACTTGGTCGACTGGTTTGTACAGCACTTCATTTTTTTCCAGGTTGAATAGTTCGAGCATTGGCGGACTGACCATGGTGATCATGTTCTTTTCGTCTGTCATCAGGATTCCATCATATGCATTCTCTAGTGCCGTCTCGATTGTCAGTTTAAGCTTTTTAACCGTCTCGAGTTCTTCTGCCATTTTTTCAAATTCGGAAATATCCTGGAATAACATGATTTTCCCTTCTTCATGATTCACTGTTTCATAGGAAGAGACATGAAGAATCGATTTGAACTTTTCATAATGATGAGGCGTGTCATCTCCGTTCAGCAACCCTGGAAACAGATCGCCGAGATTCCTGGATACAATTGAATCAACGGTCCGTCCGCTGATTTTCGCAAAAGCTTCGTTTGCATATATCATCTGCATTCTGCCGTCAGTCATGAGCACACCGATATTGGAGTGCTGAAGGATTGTTTCCAGTTGATCCTTGAGGGTATTCGCTGATTTTAGCAAAGCGACCACCATGTCGGTCTTGGTCAGTAAACCGATGACCTTGTCCTGTTCATCTAGCACTACGCCTGTACCAACCTTGCTTGTTTTTACTATCTGCTCGATCTCCGGATAAGGAGTGTCGATTCGAATGGATCTCGCTTCCTTCTTTATGTATGGTCGTATTGCCGTTTCAAGGGGACTACCTTCAAGGATCATTTGATACAAGCCGCTGCGGGTAAAAACTCCAAGAAGGTTCTTTTCAGGATCAGTAACGGGCAGGAGATTCCATTTCTTTTCCCGGAAGATTTCAACTGCTTCATGCAAAGTTGTTGTCTCCGTGACCAGACAGTCAACAGGGGTAACGATATCCCTGAATTCAAGCATTCACTTCCCCCCATCCAGTTAAAAAATTTCTGAATATTATAACTTTAATTATATAACACTGTGGGGGAAAGTACAGTTATTAGCCATGAAAAAACCTGCCCCAGGTGAGGAGCAGGTGATGATTTTTAGCGTGGAATGGTGAGTTTCTGGCCAATATACAGGTATTTGGCCGGATCAAGATTATTTGCTTTCACAATCGCATCGATGGTGGTGCCATATTTAACACTGATTTTCCACAGTGTCTCTCCACTTACTACCGTGTGGATGACAGCCTGGGCAGCCGGGAGTTCCGGAGCCGTTGTCGATGGAATCGCAAGTTTCTGTCCGATATACAAGTACTTGGCCGGATCTAGATTATTCGCTTTCACGATGCTATCAATTGTTGTGCCATATTTTTGGGCAATCTTCCAGAGAGTGTCCCCTGATTGGACCGTATATACCACTGGCTGTAGTGTCGGTTCAGGTGAAGCCGGAGCTGGCACTTTCAGTTTTTGCCCAATATATAGATATTTATTTGGATCAAGATTGTTCAGGGTGACGATTTCGGAAATGCTGCTGTTGAACTTAGCAGCAATCTTCCACAGTGTGTCGCCGCTCGCCACAGTGTAGTCAACCGTGTTAGGAGCTGCCGGCGGAGTGGATTCAGCCACAAGCTCCACATCACTTACATTGATCTTACCGGTTACACCTTCTTTGACCAGTACCTCGTAACGGCCATTTTCAACTGTTTCAGACATTAACGGCAAAGTATCGCCTTTTACAGCCGTATAGCCCTGACTCATTGGATAGACCGAAAGCTTCGCGGTCTCAGAGGTTACCCGCACTCGTTTTTCAGGCTGAAGGGCCTTGAACTCATAGCCGCCTTCGAACCTCACTGAATCTGAAAAAGAGATATAGCCAGTGTTACTGCCTTCAATCACCATGACCCTAATATAATAGCTTCCATTAACAGCCTTGCCGCCATTAAAGTCAGTTCCATCCCATGTGAAAGAATGAGTTCCCGACTGGAATGACTGCTCTGAAACGACATTTTTCATATGCGCGCCAGCAGCGTTCGCAATATAAATAGATACTTTCGCAGGCTCGGCCAGTGTAAATTGACCTGATACTGTGTCGTTCACACCGTCACCGTCCGGGCTGATCATATCGGAGGTGAAGGCAGCGTCCGTAACCACTTCTTTCAATCTCCATTGAGGGATATCATAGTCGCCGTCCTTGATGGTAACCGTCCCGGCTTTCTGTGCTGACTGTTTCGTTGCCGGGTAATTAAAGGCTGTCTCGATGTAGTTGAAGTAAACATCATAGGTTCCGTCCGCAACAACTCGTCCCGCCTTATCCGTTCCGTTCCAGTTTACGGAATGGCTGCCAGGCAAAAGCTTCATTTTGCTGCCAGCATAAACTTCGGCGCCATTTTGCCAAATGCTCAACTGAACTTCAGCCGGACGGTTCAAGTTGAAAGGAATTTGCACATTTTCCGCTCCTCCATATTTCGGAGAAAACACGGAAGGATTGATCGAAACCTGATCGAATAATAGCTTAGGATTCGTCTCGGCCACAACTGTCAGTTTGCCAAGCGGATAACCTTGCATCTGGTTGTAGCCCTGGTCTGATAAATACGCCTTCAGCTGGTATTCACCAGGAGGCAATGGAGCTTTCTTCGTATCATCCCATGGCACCCAATCTATTTTATGGACCGTTTTAAAATCTGTACTTGAAAGATTGATTTGAGTCTGGACACCGTTGCCTACCGCTAAAATATGACCGCGAGTCGGCTCACTCGTCTTCAGCTCAAACGAAACATAGCCAGGTACACTATTTCCCTGGTACGCAACAGTCCCTGTAGACTGGCTGAAGAATGTGACCTCCGCCATTGCAGAAGCGAATTGCGGGAAGGAAACTGCCGCTGTTAAAAATAGAAGCATGAAAATTCTAATAAATTTCGTTGTCACTCTAGTTGTCCCTGCTCTCTCTTAAAATGTTATATTGCAAAAATATCATATTCGTTTTCATCATTTTCAACAACGCGAAAATTTTACCATAAGAAAAAGCCCTCTCCTTTGACAGGAAAGGGCTTTTCATCATTTCGGCTGCATCCTGATCGCTCCGTCAAGACGAATGGTTTCACCATTAAGCATCGGATTGATAATTATACTTTCAGCAAGCTGTGCGTATTCTTCCGGGTAACCAAGCCGCTGCGGGAATGGCACCATTTTTCCAAGCGAGTCCCTTGCTTCTGCCGGTAGCGAATCGAACATCGGCGTATGGAATAGGCCGGGAGCTATTGTCATCACCCTGATTCCGTATGCAGCAAGTTCCCTTGCGATTGGCAGCGTCATGCCGACCACTCCGCCCTTTGAAGCGCTGTATGCCGCCTGCCCAATCTGGCCGTCGAACGCAGCAACGGATGCCGTATTGATGATGACTCCTCTTTCGCCGAGTTCATTTGGGTCATTTTTGGACATCTGCTCGAAAGCAAGCCTGATGACGTTAAAGGTGCCAATCAAGTTGATGGCAATGACCTTTGAAAACATGTCCAGCGAATGGACGCCTTTTCTTGATAACAGCTTGCCCGCAACCCCAATCCCGGCACAGTTTACCACCGTGTTGATGAAACCGAATGACTCGCTTGCTTTATTGACAGCATTCCTTACTTCTTCTTCACTCGTTACATCTGTTTTTATGAAAACTGCCTGTTCTCCCAGTTCTTTTACAAGAGCCTCGCCGCGTTCCACTGATAAATCCAGAATCGCCGCCTTTCCCCCCTGCCCAATGATTTTCCTGACAGTCGCTTCCCCCAATCCGGATGCTCCTCCGGTAACAATCGCTTTTATCTCGCTCATTTTCATTTTGCCTGACCTCCACTTTTATAAAGTTATGTTTTTATAGAAAGCAAGAATCATGCCAACGCTTTTTTCAGGGAAATAAAAAGAATTTGAGGGTAAGCTGTCCAAAATCAGGACAGTTTTTCTGGAGAATGGACACTTTTGAAAGCGGAAAACTGAATCCTGAAGCTATTTTTTATGTTCTATCAATGGAGATTCGGCTTTATTCCCTGTTGGTAGGAATATAATCCCCGTTGATCCGATTATAATCCCCGTTGGAACGAATATATTCCCGGTTGAAGCCGATATATTCCCTGTTGGTCTGCAAGTCTCGTTTTTTTACCAGTAGGGCATGCAAAAAAAGCAGAGCCAAAGCCCTGCCCCCAACACTATTAAGCTGCATTTCGTTTCGCTCTGTTCCTGAGCATCAGTTCCTCCAGCGCTCCTGATCCGAAGATAACGCCTGAGACGATGAAAATCAGGCCGAGCAAATGGGATGATGTGATCCTTTCACCGAGGAAGATCGCAGCGAACAAGATGGATAGGAATGTATTCAAGTTCAGGAAGATTGACGCCTCGGCCGGTCCGGCTTGGCCAATGGCATAATTATAAAGCATATGTCCTACTGCCGTAGCGAAAATGGCTGATGCAAAGAATACGCCCCATATTCCTGCTGATGCATTCCCAAGGCTCGCCAAACCAGTTGGCTCTTTCCACAATCCGATCAAGAACAATAAGAATGAGCCGAATACAAGCATGTATCCAGTCAATAGACGAGGATCCAATGTCTTCGCTGCTTTAGATATTATGATAAAGCTGATCGCCTGTGAAAGTATGGAAAGAAACACATAAAAATCGCCGATCGACATGCCAGACAACCCTGTATTTCCTGCCAGCACAGTCAGCGTGACGCCAATTCCCCCGAAAATGAATCCAAGTGTCCGGACAAATGTCAGCTTTTTTCCCAGGAATATAATAGCCATCAATGCTGTCAGAAGCGGTCCCAGTCCAAGGATCAAGCCTCCATTAACTGCCGAGGTCACCTTTAATCCAATTCCCAGAAACAGATGATGTCCGGTTACATTCAGGATACCGCCGCCAATAATATAGCTCCACTCTTTCCTTGATGGCAGCCGGACTTTTTTCAAGAAAAAGAGAATGATAAATACCGAGACCCCAGCGGTGAATACACGGAGCGAGGTAATCGTAATCGGCGGGAAATTCCCTACGATTACTTTAAGTGCCGTTACATTCAGTCCCCACAGAAACATGACACCGGTCAGAATCATATATATTTTGAAATTTTTCATGATGTATCCTTCTTTCATTTAAACGAGTAAAGCATAATTTCCATTCTACTCTTTTTTAAAAAAAGGGCAAGAGAAAGCCAATTAATTTCCACCCAGAATAATAAGTACCAAAAAGAAAGGAAATTTGAATCATTCCTTATGAGCAGACTGCTAGGTTAAAAGAACGGTTTCTTCTAAAATGCTGCAAAAACCGACAAAAACAGGTTTAAATTACGGAATGCTATTCCTGAGACAGATTCTTGCTTTGAAAGGAGGTGAAAGGATGCACTTCCGACAACTAATCATTACTGGCTTTATTGCTAGTGTTGCTTTGTTGGTGCCAGACATGGCTTTCGCCGAAAAAGATTCAAACGCCGGAAAGGGGTCACAAGCTGTGGCTGCCCAGCAGGCTGCTCTGCTAAATAAGGCAGAGAATGCCGGGGATGCAGCAAAATCTTCAGAAAAACCTGCTGTTAAAAAACAGCCGGTCCAGAAAGAAGTTGTCCAGAAACCCGTCCAGGCCAAGATACCGGATAAGCCTGTCGATACATTGAAAGCAAATGGGAAGGCTACTTCGTTGAAGAAAAATGAGAAAGCAGCACAACCCCAAACGCCCAGGGCATCGAATCCCGGAAATTCCAATCAGGCGAAACATAACCAAAAACACAGCAATGATCAAAACAAAAAAGGTGCGGTCAAGTCCATACATACAAAAGATCAAAACGTAACAGAAACAAAGCGAAGATCTCCCGGTTTGGAGGAAATGGTTGAGCGACCAGAGGAATCTGCACAGACACGGTCCTCTGTTAAAAAGACAGCAAAGACCAAAGTCAGAAAGATGCCTATTGCAAAAAAGGTTGAAAACGATTCATCTAAGGATGAAAACAATTCATCCCAAAATGATAGGTATCCTAAAGGAGACAATCTGCCTAACCCTCCTTCACGCACGAAGGCTTCAGGGGGGCCTTCCAGCGACCGGTCAAGTTATGGAAACTCAAGCACTTTTTTAAGCGATAAATGGTTTATTTGGGATGAAGCATTTCACTTAAATCTCATGCAGCCGTTGATATCGCGAGTCACTGTTTTTCAGAGCCAGTGGGTGAATGCCCCACCTTCCCCACCACCGCTTGAAGCTCCAGTTTTTTTACCGTATACCGATGCAATTGCCACGGAATCACGTTAATTAAAAGGGAGCGAATAATCATAATGAATAATTATATGAATGGAACTAAAGTTGTTAAATCTTTTATGCTAGCTGGAGTATTGTCAATCGGAGTACTGACTGGAGGCCATTTCACACAGGCGGCCGGTCCGGAAAAAGTGAAGGTTGAACAAAAACATAACGTGAAGCCTGTAAAAGTCCAGACTGCCAATAAAAAAGCTGCTGTAAAAGCAACTCCTGCTGTTCCAGCAAAGCCTGCAGTAAAGGTTCAGCCAAAAGCTGCAGCAAAGGTTGAAGCTAAGGAAAAAGCATCAAAATCACAGGCTGCTGTTCATGCAAGCGAAACGGCCAAAAAGCACGCGGCACCAAATGCAGCCGTCCACGCAACGAATCAGCAAGTGCCTGTTGAAGAGGTACCGGTTGAGGAAGTTCCAACAGAAGAAGTTGTTGCCCAGGAACCTGTAGTGGAAGAAGTTGTAGAACTTGAGCCAATCGTGACTGATGAAACAAATGCTGACTCTGAGGAAGCTGAAGATACTGACTCAGACTCTGATTTAGAGGATGCCCCAGATTCTGAGGCAACTGAAGAGGAAGAGGAAAATAAGCCAAAAGCAGACACTGAAATGAAAAAGGAAGATGAAGACGATTCAGATGAACATTCTGAAGAAGAATCCAAAGACATCGACCTTGATGCAAAAGCTACTGTAAAAACAGAAGATGATGAAGATAATGACTCCGATTCTGAAAACATCGATCTTGATACAGATGCGACTGTAAAGACTGAAGATGAAGACGAACATGAAGACGAAGATGAAAATGACAACGAAGACGAAGATACACAAGAGAAGGTATCTCCATCTGTTGCCAACAAAATGAAGTCTAAAGCTTTCAACGCTAGCGATGTTGCTAAAGAGAAAGCTAACGAAAATTCAGCCGTTGCTTTGTCTGTTGAAGTGACTGAAGACGAAGTTACTGAAGATGAAGCTACTGAAGTAGAAGCTACTGAAGAAGTAGTTACTGAAGAAGAAGCTACTGAAGAAGTAGTTACTGAAGAAGTAGTTACTGAAGAAGTAGTTACTGAAGAAGAAGCTACTGAAGAAGTAGTTACTGAAGACCAAGTTACTGAAGAAGAAGTAGTTACTGAAGACCAAGTTACTGAAGAAGAAGCTACTGAAGAAGAACCTACAGTATCTCCTTCTATTGCAAACAAAATGAAGTCTAAAGCTTTCAACGCTAGCGATGTTGCTAAAGAGAAAGCTAACGAAAATTCAGCCGTTGCTTTGTTTGTTGAAGTGACTGAAGATGAGGTTGCTGAAGATGTTGCAACTGATGAGACTGCTACCGAAAAGGCTGCTGAGGAAGTTGTAACGGACGAGACTGCTACTGAAGAGGCTACCGAGGAAGTTGTAACGGACGAGACTGCTACTGAAGAGGCTATTGAAGAAGTTGTCACTGATGAGACTGCTACTGAAGAGGCTACTGAGGAAGTTGTAACGGACGAAACTGCTGCTGAAGAAGTTACTGAGGAAACGACTGAAGAAGCAAAAGTAAACCCTTCTGCAGCCAATAAAGCTGCGTCTAAGGCTGCCACTCACGCAAGTGAAATCGCGAAGAAATTCGCTGCTTTGATTTCTGCTGTACTTGCCGTTTTTGAAAAGCCGGCTGAAGAGTCTGCGGAAACTGTGACTGAGGAAGTCATCGTTGAGGAAGAAACTAAATAATTGTAATGCCAAAAAAGGGACTTCCAGTTTAGCTGGATGTCCCTTTTTTATTAGTGGACGAGATTCCCCTTTGTCGGAGGGCTGTCCATCAGCCAGTTATTTTCCTCGTTGGCGACGATTAGTTCATTGATGTCATATGTATGGTAGTACTTTTCTATGATGAACGGATCTTTTTCTGCCAGTGCGATTGCTTCATCTATATCATCGCAATTCAGGATGATCATGGTGTGATCATTATTTTTGAATGGG
Organism: Bacillus sp. ISL-35; assembly: GCF_018613355.1. Lineage (NCBI taxonomy): Bacteria > Bacillati > Bacillota > Bacilli > Caryophanales > Bacillaceae > Bacillus > Bacillus sp. ISL-35. The sequence goes on from NZ_JAGGQK010000021.1 coordinate 61,727, forward strand.
CCGGCAATCATCAGTTGTCCCGCCTGGTTTAACTGCCTGAGATGGTCAATATGCCTTGCCAGCAATTTTGAATCCAGCTCTCCATTTCGTTTATCCTTCAGGATCACAACAAATTTACTCATCTAATAAGTACTCCTTTTTATAAAATCTTCCATTCCATTATATCATTTCCAATAAATCCCGACAGATGTGGCGCATTTCTTTGTTAAAACGGAACATAAGTGGGTAAATAAAAAATAAAGGATTTGAATAAAAGGAGGCATCATCCATGATCATCGTCTACATCAGCATCGCTGTCATCGTAGCTGCACTCGTCTATCTCGGATATGTTGCATATAAAACATTCAAAGACACTAAGCCAACCATTAACAGCCTTCAAGAGACAGCAACCCGCGTCCAAAATAAAACCAATGCAATCAAAGAAGAAACCGATTCACTTAAATTTAAACAGCAAAAGCTTATGAATGATTTTGAAAAGAAAAAGAAAGCTGTCAATACGGTTGTTTTTTCTGTAAAACAGACACCTGTTGAATTCAAGAACGCACTTGTTGCAAAACCTGTTGCTGAACTTGAACAGAAAAATAAGGCAAGACAATGGAACCGGAAGCGCCGTAATCGTACAATGCAGCCACAATAAAACAGGGCAACCGCCCTGTTTTTTTATTTGCCTCTGCCCAGTGACTATCTTCCTATATTTTCATATCGATTTATTTCCCAACCACACTCCAATCCTGCAAAATCAAGCGTTATGACACCGTGACAAATATTTAGTAGTTTTGTACGATTGTCGAAATAATTTTTACTAATTATTATGTATAAATATACAAATCTATTTTGGAGGAATACATAAATGAATTATAAAAAAATGATCTCGGGTGTTGTAGCTGCAAGTTTGCTGGCATCCTCCCCATGGACTCCGGCACTAGCTGAGTCCTTGAAGTGGAATTATGTAAATGCATATGAAGAAAAGGACGGAAGCTTATTCAACAGTGAAAACTATGACTTTATGAAATTCTCGGAAATCGGGGATAAACTTGCACAAATCGAAAAGCAATCCAATCGTGTGAAGGTAGAAGTAAAAGGCCAATCATCGACGGGACAGCCTCTTTATGTCGTTACGATTGCTGCACCTGATTCGCAGGGCAAGTTCGGCAAGATCCAGGCTTTAAGAAAACAAATGTTTAAAAACCCTGGCAAAGCACAGGATTGGATTGAGAACAATCCAGACTTCAAAGTGCCGGTCATGATCAATGGATCCATCCATGGAACGGAGTTTGTCGGCAGCGACGCCGTCATGCAGCTGATCGAGCGATTCGCTCTTGAGAATGACGAGACTACTAAGGAAATCCTCGAGAATAATATCCTGATTTTCAATGTGGTCCAAAATCCTGATGGACGTGTTGGTGCGACACGCTTCAATGGGGAAGGAATCGATTTGAACCGTGACTTCATCACCCAGTCACAGCCAGAAACCCAGGAGACCGTTTCACTGATCAAGGAATGGAATCCAATGGTCTTCCTCGATACGCACGGCTACGTAAAAGGTTATGCGCCAAACAAACAGGGCCTAATTGAGCCTTGTACCGTTCCGCACAATCCGAATTACGAATATGACCTTTACCAAAAATGGGCAATGGATCAGGCAAAAGCGATGGAAAATGAAATCATGTCCGACAAGGAAAGCTTCACGGGCAGCCTGTATCAGTCGATGGTGGGAACTTATATTCCACAGCGTGATGACGCAGAAGGCTGGGATGATTATCCACCGATCTTTACGCCAATGTATGCGATGTATCATGGTGCATACGGCCACACGCTTGAAGCGCCTACGAATGATCTTGACGGAGTTCGCTGGATGTATGATGCCATTATGGGCGCCCTGAAAAATGCCACTGAGAACAAGCAGGAAATGATCAAGGATCAGATTGAAATGTTCAAGCGAGGCATCAATTTCGACCACCCGTTCCATGACGAAGGCTTCTTCCCTTCTGCCTATGTTCTGCCTGTTGATCCAGAAGACCCAACCGTAACACATAAGGCTGTTAAGCATCTACAGAAAAACGACATCGAAGTCGTCCAGGCTTCGAAAGCTTTTACAGCGGAAGGAAAATCTTATCCGAAAGGCACATACATCGTTAAAATGGACCAGGCAAAGGCCGGGCTCGCCAATACGATGTTATGGGATGGCGAGGATATCACTGAGGATGTCGACTCTATGTACGATATTTCAGCGTGGAGCCTGCCAGAGCTTTGGGGCTTTGAGGCAGTAGCTGTCCAAGATAAATTCGATGTGACCGCAGCAAAAGTGAACCAGATCCAGGAACAAGGGTCAGTTAGCGGCAAAGGGCCATTCATGATTCCAAACAGCTCTGTAAAAGCAGTTCAACTTGCCAATACTCTCATGCAGCAAGGCGTCTCCGTAAAACGCGATGAAGCAGGCAATTTTTACACAGAAGCTGCCGCAAACACCATTGGCTCAGCTGTAAAACAATCCGGACTGCATATCGAATCGGCAAAGATACCTGCAGACGCAGCAGAAGTTACAAACCTTAAAGTAGCGATCCTAAAGGACGGCGGCATGAATAAGGCACAGTCCCATTCAGGAACAAAACTTGCACTGAAACGCCTTGGTTTTGATGTTACAGAGGTCACCCCGGCTGAAGTTGCCGAACAGGGATTGACGGGCTTTGACGTATTCGTATACAGCGGTACCGAAGGTCTGATTGCCAAAACTCAATCACGTCCAGGCAATCAAGAATTTGGCTTCCAGAATCCTGGCCAGTACGATCTCTTCAAAACGAATGTCGAAGAATTTTTAAATAATGGCGGTAAGTATATCGCGGTCGGTGCGGGCGCATCACTTGCGACTAAAGCATTAGGCCTCACAGATAACACGGTTGTGGTTGCAGGCTACAACAGCAACGGAATCGCGAAAGTTGATTACAGCGGCGAAGGCATGACTGGCGGTTACAGCGAGGATGATCTCGGCTTCGTCTATCGTCCTGTCTGGTATGAAAATACAGGTAATGATGAGATTGCTGCAACATTTGACGACAACTCAGACTTCTTTGTAGCCGGGCACTGGAAAAACAATGTTGCTGCTCAAGGAAAAGCTGTTATCGTCAAAGAACAGGATAAAGATGTAACGCTGATCGGCCTTGAAGCTGGCTTCCGCGATCATACAGACTACCTGTTCCGTCTCCTTTCCAATAGCATTTATGAAAAATAAGCATGAAAAAAGCATCGGGCGACCGATGCTTTTTAGCTGTTTGTATAGTATTTTTCCAAAAGCAGAAAATCCCGCGTCTTTTGTATTTCGATATGATTAGCAAGTGCGAACTCTTCAAGATCAGCAATGAGCTGCTCACTGTAAAAATGGGCAACTCCAATATTAAAACCGCCGTTCACCTTGATGACGGCATTTTTTGTTGTCCAGCCGATCCTGCCGAATTTTATTTTTTTTATTTTCTCTGGCATTAGAATTTTCCTGTAAAGCATGAACTTAAAGAATTTAATTTTATAATCAAGCTGTTTTTCGGAAATCGTTAATTGGACTTGATGTAAAGTAATTACCACCACAGCAAGAGTGATTGTAACCCGGATCATCCAGCTTAAATTAGGCAGGATAAATGCGCTCACAAAGATGATTCCCCACAAAATATTCTTTGATATATTTCCTGAATAAGTCAACTAACTCCCCCCTTGCATAAAACAATTTTACCAGATAAACCCAAATATAGATACAGAAAAAAGACCACCTTTTCAGGTGATCATTTGTTTTAAAGGTAGAGACCTGCAAGGAAGATTCCCAGGGCTTCCTCATAAATCTCATCAAATTGAGACAGTGGCAGCGGATTGATACCGAACCCTAGCTCGACTGTGAAGCCAGGCCGGCGCCAGTCCTGGATGAACCAGTCCTTGTATCCGGCATAGCTTTCGATCGTTTTTACTGGCTGGTAGCCGCTTACCCTGGCAAATTCATTGACCATTGCCTCCGATTCAGGCGGTTCGAGGTTTTCAAAGCCCCAGTAAATGACTTCTCCCTGAGTATGAAATGCGAGAACCCTTGAGAAATCCCGATTGCGTGTCAATTGTGCCATGGCGATTGCTTCAGGCTCCGATAACGGCTTTTCGCCTACATAATCCCTTGGGCCAGGCTGGGTTGGATTCCTTGCTTTTTCTTTTTCCCATTCTGCAGGGAATTGGTCATTCAGGTCCACACCTCTTATGTTCGCCTTCCAGCCGCTGAAGTCCATGCTGCCTTTATTCCATTCTACTACTCTTTCATTCCAAGGCTCCTCTTCGGGTGGTCCATTGAGTACCAGATTGACACCATCAGGGTTGACCATCGGGACAATCGACAAAGCCGTCTGGGTGTATAAGTTCAGCATTGACAGCCCACGTATCGAGGATTGGTTTGTCAACGCCATGAGGTAGTCATTAAGGAACGTCATCAGGACGGGAGTAGTGATCCATTCATTCGCATGGAATGCCCCATTGTAATGGACCTTTTTTTTGCCATCCCCAATCAACGCTTCTGGAATCTTTTTTCCTAAAATGGAGTTGCCGATCGATGGCACTCTCATAAATGGGTATACACTTTCCAATCGTCTAAAATCATTCATCAAAGAGCTATAATCGTAATTTTTTTTACCCTGGACAATCCGCCAGGTAATCCTTGTTGGAACTTTGATCATCTGGCCAATATACAAGCCATTTGGATTGATATTCCGATTGGCCAGCAGCAGAGCATCCACCTGGATATTTCGGCTCCGGGCAATTTGCCAGAGAGTATCCCCCGCACGGATCCGGTAATCCACAGCGGCATAACCGGGAATCTTCACAGTCCGGCCCACAGTCAGTGCGTTCGGATCCAAATCGCGGTTGGAATCTATGATCAACTGGAGCGGGATGTTGAAAAGGTTGCTGTAATACCAAAATGAATCTCCTCTTCTCACATATATATCCATAGTGCGCCTCCTGTTCTTTCAAAAGTTGCATCTATACATATGTATGTGAGTACCTATTGAAACTATTTCAGAAGATGAAAATTAACCTGATATTTTCATGCCCCGGAGGAAGGTCATCACTGCCAGATTATAGCTTTCATCCAGGTCAAACGGCATCCCAAACCCGCCTTTCTGCTCGAGGGAAGCGAAACCGTGCATGAGACTCCTTAAACCGCGCACTGCATGAATGGCTTCCTCATCAGACAAACTGAAGGGCTGGATTTTGGAAATGACAAGCCTGACAATTTTCTCACCGGCACGATTGACTTGTTCATCTGAAGGATCCGGTGCTGATAAAGCAAATTCATAAAGTCCGGGGTTTTCCCTGGCAAAAGATAGGTAGGCATCCGTTATTGCTAAGACTGATTCTTCACCTGGGGACTTTTCCAATGCCTCGGCCTCAAGTCCTTCGTACAGTTTTTCAAGTGAAAACAGAGCGAGCTCGCGCTTGATTCCCGGCAGGCCTTCAAAATGGTTATATAATGAAGGTGGTTTGATGTTAAGCTTCTTTGCCAGCAATGCTAGCGTTACATGGTCACTTCCCTGCTCATTCGCAAGCTGGGCTGCTGCCATTACAATGGTCTGTTTATCGAGTGCGATTTTCGGTCTTGGTGACATTTCCTAAGCTCCTTTGTTTTGTAAAAATGCTTCTGCCTTTAGGATGGCCTTTTCCATCTGAGCCACAGGCGCACGAAGCAATTCCCCATGACCTACAGCGAGAATTGTTGGTTTTAGCCCGAGAACTTTTTTTGCGCTTTGCAATGCCAGATTCCTGTTCCATGTAGCCATCGCCGGAAAAGGAAACCATGGTACTGTCACACCGGATACAGCTGTCCCCCCTCTAGTTTGAAAGGCGTCGCCAGCAATTAGCGTATTTGTTCTTTTATCCAGAAAAGACATCGATCCAGGTGTGTGTCCCGGAGTTTCAAATGCGATCAACGAGCCAATTTCATCCCCTTCCCTGAGGAACACATCAGGTTTTACGTTGATGTTCTTCGGTACTCCCCCGCGAATCGGTGTCTGAGGTTCAGATGGGTCAAGTGATGTATCACCGGCAAGGAGTCGTGAATCACGGGCAGATAGATAAACAGGGACATCCAGCTTTTCCTTCAATTCAGCAAGTGCTCCAATATGGTCGCTGTGAGCATGGGTCAACACAATCCTTTTGATTGGTTTCCCAATTTTTTCTGCAGCATGCAAAATTGGTTTGGCACTGTTCGGCAACGCAGCATCAATTAAGGTCAGCCCATCCTCTTCCTCTATAAAATAACAATTCACCGGAAAGACCCTTGGCATGAATGTTAACTGATATAAAAAACCTTCTTTGATTACCCTCATTTGAAACCCCTCCAACTTAAAACTAATATCGTTAGTTTTATTTTAACTAATATCATTAGTTAAATCAACTTTTATTTGGAAAAATATTAAATTAGTACCCTTATGAGGACAGATTGACCTATATAAGGGTATCTTTCGACTTGAATGGTACCCTTATGTGGATGGATTTGCCTGCAAAAGGGTATCTTTCGACCGGAATGGTACCCTTATGTCAATGGTTTTCACCGCATAAGGGTATCTTTCAACCTGAATGGTACCCTTATGTCAATGGTTTTCCCCGCATAAGAGTATCTTTCAACCTCAATGGTTTTCCCCGCATAAGGGTATCTTTCAACCTCAATGGTATCCTTATGTCGATGGTTTTGCCTGCATAAGGGTATCTTTCGACCCGAATGGTACCCTTATGTGGATGGTTTTGCTTGCATAAGGGTATCTTTCGACCGGAATAGTACCCTTATGGGGATGGTTTTGCCTGCATAAGGGTATCTTTCGACCGGAATGGTACCCTTATGGGGATGGTTTTCACCGCATAAGGGTATCTTTCGACCGGAATGGTACCCTTATGGGGATGGTTTTCACCGCATAAGGGTATCTTTCGACCGGAATGGTACCCTTATGTCAATGGTTTTCCCCGCATAAGGGTATCTTTCAACCTGAATGGTACCCTTATGTCAATGGTTTTCCCCGCATAAGGGTATCTTTCAACCTGAACGGTACCCTTATGTCAATGGTTTTCACCGCATAAGGGTACCGTTCAACCTCAATGGTACCCTTATGTCAATGGTTTTCCCCGCATAAGGGTCTCTTTCAACCTGAATGGTACCCTTATGTCGATGGTTCTGCCTGCATAAGGGTATCTTTCGACTGGAATCTACGGTTAAAAATTTCCGATCACGCCAAAAAAGAAGCCCACCTTCTCTAGCGGGCTCCCCTTCATCCTACAAAACCTTGCTCAAGAAAGCCTTCGTCCGTTCGTGCTGCGGGTTTTCGAAGATTTCCTGCGGCTGGTTTTCTTCTATGATCAGCCCGCCATCCATGAAGATGACCCTGTCACCGACTTCTCTGGCGAAGCCCATTTCATGGGTGACAACGACCATAGTCATTCCTTCCCTGGCCAGCTGCTTGATGACTTCGAGCACTTCTCCGACCATTTCCGGGTCAAGTGCAGATGTCGGTTCGTCGAACAGCATGATTTTCGGTTCCATTGCCAGGGCCCGGGCGATGGCCACACGCTGTTTTTGTCCACCTGATAGTGAGTCAGGGTATGCATCTGCTTTTTCTCCAAGTCCGACTTTTTTCAGCAGCTCGATTCCTTTGGAACGTGCCTGCTCTACCGATATCCCACGCACCTTGAGTGGCGCCAGCATAATATTCTCAAGCACTGTTTTATGCGGAAACAGGTTGAAATGCTGGAATACCATCCCTACTTCCTCGCGCACTTTGTTGATATTGGTTCCTTTTGCGGTAATGTCTACACCCTCGATTTTCACATGTCCTGCCGTGATGGTTTCGAGCAGATTAATGCAGCGGAGGAAGGTTGATTTTCCAGAACCCGATGGCCCTATCACCACAACAACCTCCTGCGGCTGGACGACCACGTTTATTCCATTTAACACCTTGTGGCTTCCAAATGATTTTTCCAAATCAGTGACTGTGATCATTCCGTTTTCAGCCTTCTTTCAAGGAGATTTAATAAGAAGCTAAGGGATATTGTCAGGATCAGATATATCAAGGCAGCGGTGAGATACGGCTCCCATACCCGGTAATATTGTCCCGCCATCGCCCTGCCCCAGTACATAATTTCCGGTGTCGCGACGATTGCCGCCAGTGAGGATTCTTTGATCAGCACGATGAATTCATTTCCAAGCGGCGGAATCATCCGTTTGAATGCCTGGGGAAGAATGACATATCTCATCGCCTGGACGTGGGTCATTCCAAGTGAACGGGCAGCCTCCGTCTGGCCGCGGTCGATCGATTGGATGCCGGCACGGAAAATTTCTGCGATATATGCTGCTGCATTTAGTGACAAAGCGATGATGGTCGCCGCAATTCCGTTTGTTTCCCCAAGAAGCATCGGGACTATCCCAAAATGGATCAGCAGGATTTGGACGAATAACGGGGTCCCGCGGAAGAAAGTGATATACCAGACAAATGGCCAGGCCAGCAGCTTGCGGCGCTGCATTTTGCCAAGTCCGATGAACAAGCCAAGGATTGTCCCAATTAAAATTCCTGCCAATGAGAGCCCGATGGTCAGCAGCGTACCTTTTACTAGATAAGGAGAGTATTCAATAATAATATCAAAACGAAAATCCATAGCTTGCCCTCCAAAGCCCCAGGTTCCGGAGCGTTTTTTTTCATAGGCTATCGTGCCTGCCTTACAAAAAAATGCGTAACGCTGTGTTAAGAGTTACGCATCTTTGCAGTTTCATAGATTTCGGGTTTTACTTTGATGCCTTATCTTGTTCTGCCTTCAGCATTTCCATGTTCGGCTTCTGGCCAAACCATTCCTGATAGATTTTTTCATAGGTGCCGTTCTCAACGATTTTCTTGATGGCTTTATCAAAGTCCGCTTTCAGATCGGTTCCTTTTGGAAAAAGGATACCGTAGTATTCTGCCTCGAAACTGCCGCTGTCTTCGATGACCTTCAATTTTTCATCAGGATTGTTCTTCGCGTAAACTTCAACAACTCCATTGTCTGCCACCACTGCATCCGCTCCGCCTGAGAGCATCTCCATGATTGCCAGGTTGTTGTTATCGAATTTCTTGATGTCCTTATTGTTCTTTCCAAGCAGTTTATCCATCGCTTCCTGTCCAGTGGTGCCGTTCTGGACTGCCACTACCTTCCCTTTCAGATCAGCAGCGCTTTTGATGGTGCTGTCTTCTCGGACAAGGATTTTATTAGTGGACAGGAAATATGGCAATGAAAAATCATACGTCTGCTTGCGCTCGTCATTGATGGAGATAGACGATACGGCGAGATCGGCACGCTTGCTGCCAATCTCAACGAAAATCGGATCCCAGCCGACATTCTCGAACTTCAGCTCATAACCCGCTTCCTTCGCTGCCGCCTTCAGGAAATCAACGTCAAAACCAACGATCTTGTCGCCCTCCATATATTCAAATGGCGCGTAAGCTGCATCGGTCACGACCCTGAGTTCCTTTTTCCCGGTACCATTCGTCTCGCTTGTTTCGGTTGAACCGCATGCCGACACAACAAGCGCTGCAATTGCCACTATGATCATGGCAAACAATCTTTTTCTCATTCCTATTGCCCCCTTTTGTAAAAACGTACAAAACTTTACTAATTTATATGAAGCCGATGAGGCTTGTATTACTCTAAAACGGGATAAGAAAAACTTATCTCTATTTATTGATAACCTGTTATTTCCTTATGTTTCTGACAAGATTAAAATAGGAATAAATAAGGAGGGATTCATATGATTTATAAATTTAAAGCGATTGACCATGTCCAGCTAGCAGCCCCTATAGGCACTGAAGATCAGGCAAGGAAATTTTTCAGCGGGATATTAGGTTTTGAAGAGATCGAAAAGCCTGCTGAATTGAAAAAGCGCGGCGGCGCCTGGTTCCAGTTCGGATCCTGCCAGATCCATGTTGGGGTCGAGGAGGATTTTGTTCCGGCAAAGAAGGCCCACCCGGCTTTTGAAGTGGAAAATATCGAAGAGCTGAAGAAGCATCTGGCTGAATCCGGAGTGGAATACCTCGAAGACGACAAACTCCCAGGCGCAAACAGGATTTATGTTTCTGACCCGTTTGGTAATAGAATTGAATTGCTTGAGTGGGTCCGCTAATCAGAGGAACCTGCCTTTGCTTGCTGTATTGGTTTTCAATACAGCAAAATTTTGGTATAATATTTAGAAAAGCGAAATATTCGTACTGAGAAAGAAGTGTTGATGGTATGACCCAGCAGCAAAAGGCGAAACGTAACCTGATGATCATGTGGTTCGCCAATTTCTTCATCGCAGGCAGTATGACAATGGTAATGCCTTTCCTCTCCTTATACATTGAGTCGTTTGGAGATTTTTCGGAAGTATATGTCCAAAACTGGTCAGGCCTTACATTCAGCATCACATTCGTTACAGCTTTCCTATTCTCGCCTATCGTTGGAAGGCTGGGAGACCGATTCGGCCGTAAAAGAATCCTGATTTTCATGGCCTTTGGGATGGGATTATCTGTCTTCCTGCTCGGTTTTGCCTCTTCGGTTTGGCAACTATTTTTACTCAGGATGTTCATGGGCTTGTTCTCAGGCTTCATTCCCGTGTCCCAGGCACTTATTTCAACACAGACGCCAAAGGAACATGCAGGAAAGGTACTTGGGACGCTCCAGACGGGCAGTATCACTGGCTCCTTGCTTGGCCCGATGATTGGCGGTGTCCTGGCTGACTCATTAGGCTATTCAACAACCTTTCACTCCACATCCGTCTTTATCATTCTGTCCGGATTGCTTGTGTTCCTGGTCATGGAATACAGGATCGATATAAAAAAAGGCAGCAAAACAAATTACAGCCGCAAAGAAGTGCTTCAGCATATCTTCAGAAATCCAATCATGGTCAACGTCCTGCTCATGTCCATGCTCGTGCAAATTGCCCATTTTAGCATCCAGCCGATCCTCTCCCTGTATGTCGGCGAGCTGCATGGCCATGAAAACCTGGCATTCTATTCTGGCATCGCTTTTTCGGCAGCTGGTCTCGGCAATCTGCTGATGGCCCGGAAATGGGGACAAATCGCAGACAAAATTGGCTATATCAAAATACTTGTCCTCCTCCTGTTTTTATCAGCCATCATTTATCTGCCAGGCGGATTTGTCACGAATATCTGGCAGCTGGTCCTGATCCGGTTCATGCTAGGAATCACAATCGGAGGCATCATACCTGTCAGGGTTGCCTATATCAGGCAGGAAGCTCCGGTCGCGATGCAGGGCGAAGTACTTGGTTATAACACAAGTCTCCGTTTCTTTGGTAACATCATCGGACCTGTGCTAGGCGGCTTCCTTTCAGGTTACCTAGGTTTCACTTCGGTATTCGTCCTGACAAGCGGTCTTCTGCTTTTGAGCGGAATCGTCCTGTTCGCTTCAATGCAACGGAATCCGCAATTCGTTAGGGATACTTTTTAATATGAAAAAAGACTGGATCGGTCGGCGGATTCAGTCTTTTTTTGCCTTTTGTTTTTCCCCCTATAACTCAGGGAAGTATTTACATAGGAGAGTAAGTTTGAGGCAGAATACTCTTATTACATACTGACGGACGGGTGGTATTCATTTGGAGGTACAAGCGCTTCAAGAGGTTGAAAAACTGGCCCTGAAAAAGCATAAGATTTTCAGGCAGAGCAAAATCCGCTATCTGGCAAGGGCTGCTTTGGCATCGATGTTCATTGGCTTTGGGGTAATTGTTGCGTTCAAGACAGGGAATCCATTTTATATGGAACACTCACCATTTGCCTACCCTATCGCTGCCATTACCTTCGGGGCCGCGATCATCCTGATTGCTTATGGTGGTGGAGACTTGTTCACAGGGAACACCTTCTACTATACCTTTGCGGCACTAAGGAAAAAGATGGCCTGGCTGCAGGTGGCAAGGATGTGGACTTACAGTTATATCGGCAATATCATCGGCGCCGCTGCGTTCGCATTTTTGATTTATACAACGGGATTGTTTGATGATCATTCTGTGAATGGCTTCTTGTTAAGCGTCGCTGAAAAAAAGACACTCGCGCCAACTTCAGAGCTATTTTTCAGGGGGATTCTCTGTAACTGGCTCGTTTGCCTGGCATTCTTCCTGCCGATGTCGATGAAAGGCGACGGGGCAAAGATGTTCGCGATGGTGTTTTTCGTTTACTGCTTCTTCATTTCCGGCTATGAACATAGCATTGCCAATATGTGCACCTTTGCCATCAGCATGGTTCTCGACGACCCGCAGTCTGTGACCTTTGCGGGTGTGATTCATAATCTGATCCCAGTGACGATCGGCAACCTGATTGGCGGCGGAATCATGATGGGCTGGATGTATTACTATGCGAACTCTCCGTTTTTTGAAGAATGAATGTAGGATAAAAAGAAAGCCGGATTTGGGTCGCTGCCCAATCGGGCTTTTTTACTTGCTCATCAATGTTTCTGCTTATAATAAGTGATCCCCAGTGCAAATGCCAATACGGTCCCCTTCACGATATCCATTGCATAATATGGGACCGACATCATGACTAGCCCATTTTGCAAAATGCCGATCAGCACTGCCCCGATGAAGGCGCCGAATGCGTTCGGTTTTCCGGCCCCGAGGACGGAGAAGCCGATAAAGGCGGCGGCCACAGCATCCATTAAATATGGCGAACCCGCATTGATTTCTGCGGTCATGACACGGGAAGCCAGAACGATGCCTCCAATTGCCGCGAATAGAGCCGAAAGCAGATAGGCAGCTGTTTTATAGCGGTTGACCGGGATGCCTGAAAGTCTTGCTGCTTCCTTGTTCCCTCCGATGACATACATATAGCGGCCATGCTTTGTGTATGTCAGGAAAATATGGACGATGATCACGGCAACAGCCATGATAAGGATGATCCACGGTACCTGCCCTATTTTTGCAAAAAACGGGCTGATTATTCCTGTGGAAAAACTGCCGTCTGGCAGGATCATGTTTTCCGAGACAGTAGCGCCCTTTGTATAAGTCAGTGCCGTTCCCTGGATGATGAACATCATCGCCAGAGTCATCAGCAAGTCCGGGATCTTCAGCTTGACGATCATCAGCGAATTGAGTGCGCCCACAATCAAGGCTGCCGCGATTGCGGATAAAACGGCAATCAGGGTGTTCTGCGAAAACCAGACGAACATCGAGATGACAACCGCATTGGATAACGAGGCCACAGAACCGACCGATAAATCGAAACCATCCACCGTCAGGGAGATGGTGATGCCAATCGCGATGATGGTCACGATGGAGATCGACCTTAAGATATTGACGACATTGTCGCCGTTGATAAAACTCGGGTTCGCAGCCGCGAAGACAGCGATCAGCACAAAAATCGTCAAAATCGTCCCGTACTTGTAAAGGAACTGGAACAGCTCAAATGTCTTTTTCGGCGGTGTTTCCTGCTGCAATGGGAGTTTGGCTTCCATCCTATCTGCCTCCTGTTGAATAAAATAATAGTTCTTCTTCTGTTGTTTCGGCGGTTGCGAGCTCCTTGACCGCTTCACCATCATAGAGCACGTAAACCCGATCCGTGATGCCGACAATCTCGGACAGTTCGGAGGAAGCATAGATGATTCCCTTACCCTGAGCTGCCAGTTTTGCAATCAGCTCGAAAATATCTCTTTTCGCGCCTACATCGACACCCTTGGTCGGCTCGTCAAAAATATACACATCAGCATCGGCAAGCAGCCATCTGCCAATCGCCACCTTCTGCTGATTCCCGCCTGATAAGTTTTCAACTTTGGCCGATTCTGAAGGGGTCTTGATGCCAAGAGCTTTTATGTATTCCTGCGCTGTGTTCTTTTCAGAGCGCCGATCGATAAAGCCAAATAGCTTGGAAAAATTTTTCAAGCTGACGGCTGACAGATTGGAGCTGACTGACTCTGCCACCAGGACACCTTCCTTGCGGCGCTCTTCCGGAACCAACGCCAGTCCGCTTTTTACCGCCGCATGCGGGCTCGTCAGTTTGAGTTCTTTTCCATTAAGCCTCACTGTGCCGCCAACAGTTGGTGACGCGCCAAAAAGTGCTTTGCACAACTCCGTCTTCCCTGCTCCTACAAGGCCGGCAATCCCGACAATCTCCCCTGCCTTTACATAGAAGGAAGTGTTTCTCACTTTGTCTCCATCCGATAAGCCTGCCACTTCAAGCAGAGTATCTCCGAGTGTATTCGATCTTGCCGGAAACTGATCTTCCATCCTACGGCCGAGCATATATTCAATCACCTGCTGTGGTTCCAAGTCCGCAGTTTCCTTTTTTACAATGAACTCGCCATTCCTCATGATGGTAACCTCATCGCATATTTCAAAGATTTCCGGCATCCGGTGGGAAATGAAAATGATGCCTACATTCCTTTTAGCTAAATCGCGGACAATCCGGAACAGTTCCGTTGTTTCAGTATGGCTGAGAGGAGCGGTTGGTTCGTCAAGGATCAGAAATGAGCAATTGCTTGAAATCGCCCGGGCAATCAAAACAAGCTGTTTTTCCGCAAGCGTCAGTTCCCCGGCAAGCTTTTTCACAGGAAGCTTGAGGTTCATGCCCTTAAGAATGTCTTCTGCCTGCTTGAACAACTGCTTCCAATTCATCCAGTGCCTGTTGTCCAGACTCTGAACTGTTTGGTTGAGCATGATATTCTCGCCCACAGTCAGCGACGGGATAATGGCTGTATCAACCTCCTGGTAAACTGTCTGGATCCCGAGCTTTTGCGCATGAGCTGGTGTCCTGATTTCCACACTCTCGCCATCAAGCTGGATTCCCCCCGTGTAATGATCATGCGCACCGGAAAGCACCTTCATCAATGTCGACTTGCCCGCTCCGTTCGCTCCGATCAATGCGTGGACCCTGCCAGTTGCCGTATTGAAATCCACACCGTTCAAAGCCCGAACTCCCGGAAACTCAATACTGATGTTTTTCATATGAAGCATCATCCGGGTTCCCCCTCCCTACCATTCTGCAAAGCAGACACTCTCTTAGTTTGAGAGTGCCTGCTTTGTTTTTCACAACTGGAAAAAACCACGTGTAATTTCCAGTTCGCTATTAAAGTGAAATTCTCGCCATCCAAATTGAAAAGTCGCTATATAATAATTTTTCCAGCTATAAAAACTTCTCAACAAACCATTTCAATGGTTATTTCTTATAGTGATCTTTCAATTTTTCCATCCAATCTTCTAAAAATGCATCCGATTTGCCCCATCCGTCGATGATTTCAGCCAGATTTGCCATGTTGACTGGATTTTTCGACTGCTGAAGCTCTTCCTGTGAAATCAGTGACGCTTCAAGGTCGTATGATGCCGGTGTTTCTTCGCCAGCCAGCTTTTTCGCCAGCAATCTCATATTCACTTCACCGATCAGCTTCGGATCAACGGCTGCTGTGTATTTCCATGGGCTGCCTTCTGCCTGGATCTCCTGAAGGTCTGCATTGGAAACATCGATGCCGTAAATCTTGATTTCATTGCGGCCAGCTTCCTTGATGGCACGCGCTGCGCCAATCGCAAATGCATCCCATGTCGCGAAGATCGCGTCAATTTCTCCTTTTGGATGTTTGTTCAGCATCGCTGCAACTGCATTCTGCGTTTGTACGCTTGTATCGGCTGCGGCAACTCCGAATCTCTCAACCTCTTTAATTCCAGGGTTCGCCTTCAGCGTTTCCTGGTAAACTTTATTTCTTCTGACCATTGGCGGGAAGCCATCGACCCAGAGGTAGACAATATTCGCTTCACCGTTCTGATCCTTCACAAGCTGGTCGAGCGCCTGGGTTGCGAGTGCTTCGTCATCCTGGGAAGTGAGTGTCACTCCTTCAACCTGGGCGAGATCAGGATTCGAATCGAACGTCACGACACTTTTGCCCTTAGCCGTCAATTTTTTTACATCGTCTACAGTTGCTGCATCATCTCCATGTGAGATGATAAATCCGTCATAGTCCTGCTGGAGCCCCTGGTTGATGGCGTCATGGAATTTTGCTGTATCTCCGTTAGCAGTGAAAACGTCGACCTTGAAGCCAAGCGCTTCACCCTCTGCCTTCGCTCCGGCTAAAAATTGTGCAGTATGATCATCTCCGCCAATCTTGCGGATGACTTTGATTTTGACTTCCTCACCTTTTGCAAAACGATCCGGAACTCCCTCAACAGGACCGCTTGCCGTCTTCGTTTCTCCTCCGCCGCAGCCCGTCAGCAGCAATGCTGAAGCGACCGCTGTTAAAAATACCTTTTTGAATCCTACTCTTTTCATTTGCATTTCCCCCTTAGTGTGTCTGCTCAGCTAACCCAAATAAAAAAACCTCTCCAGAAAAGAGAGGTTTCGAACACAATGGTGAAAAGGTCAGATTCCTCTCTTATCTTCCAAAACATATCGTTTTGCAGGATTTAGCACCAATTCCTGATGGAACGGTTGCCGGGCGTCATAGGGCCAGTCCCTCTGCCACTCTTGATAAGAGAATTTCGTTATTTAATTAATCTGGCAAATTGATAAACTTTACTTTAAACTCCTGTATTCATATTGTCAATATTATTATGAAAATTTAATTTTTATACCTTTCTATCTCGTAAAAAAAGAAGATTCCCAAATCCGGGAATCTTCCTTTTACAATCAACCCCTGCCGGCTGCGGTCATCCATTCAAACTGACGAAGTTTCACTTCAAAAAGTGTCAATGGATCGCGGTACAATTCCGGGTTGATCCTCAATTTTTCCAATTCGTTCTTACCGTGTTCAATTTCGCTCTTAGCTTCTTCTACCGATTCTTCAAGAACGCTGAATGGCTGTTTGAAGAACAGATTCACATCGCGTTCAATCGATTTTTCGAAGATCTCGAATTGCTGCAGGAACCTCTTGGCGATGGTTACGCCAATTTCATAATAATCCTCTGTCTCCAGATAGGATTTATACCTGTTATAAAGCATCGTATTATTTTGCGGCAGCACTCCAAGCAGCTTCCCGGCGCTTTTCAGGAAAAATGCTTGAGGTGTCGAGCGGTTCATGATGTTGACCTTCTCGTAGTGAACCCCATTCGTCATCCGGTCCGCGTCGCGGCGCCAATCATCGAGTACCCTGAAATCACAATCAAGGCTGATCCGTTCTTCTCCGTACATCGAGTTAAAGCCCTCTGCCATTTCGCCCAGATAATTCTGGCTCTGGTCAAACTCATCTTTCGAAAATTGGATCCAGTCATTCAAATCGGCATGGAACTTTGGCAATACCGTTTTTTCCAGATATTCTTCGATTCGCTTGTTCATTTCCTCGTCCATTTCCGAATGGATGTTGCCAAAATCACTGTCCTCTGTCACCAAGTCCGAGCAGCTGCGCAGTAATTCCGGTACCTTCTCGATGATTTCCGCACGCGTTTCATCCTTGATTTTACGGAATGACTTCTGGATGGAGCGTGACTTTTCCTCTTCAATATCGCCCAACTGATTGATCGCACCATTCAGCTTGCTGACCATTTCCTCATTCCAGCTGATGGATTCCATATGGTTATTCTCGATTTCAACCCGCTTATCGAGCAAATACGTGATCCCCCGTCTGACAAAGAACTGCAGTTTCGCGGTGCGTTCCTGGTCAAGATCGACTGCGTTTCTGGTTGTTTTAATAAAATTCGAGAAATCCTTCAGCTGCTGCGCATTATCATAATTGGATGAGAAGGCGAACATTTTTGCATCCGGATAGTATTGGCTGACTTCTGCCCATGTCTGATCGAAAACTTCCGCTGCTTCCTGCTGTCCGTATATTACATCGATTTTATTCAACAGGAAGTGAATATTCAGATCCGGGAAGAATTCAGATATTTTCCCGAGGATATCCCTTTCTTTTTCCGTAAAAGGATCACTCGCATTGAGGACGAACAGCAAACTATCTGCAAATCTCAAGTAATTGTAGAGTGGATGCTTATCATAGTTATTGCGGTTGACCCCGGGGGTATCAATCAATGCCAGGTCGTGATCGCGCAGGAATGGGAAGTGTGCCTTGAAATCAATGATGGTTTCATTCTTATGATTCTTCCGGCTGACACCCGCTGCCTCCTTAAAGTCCTCAACATCCGTGATCTGACGTATTTCTGTATCGGTGATTTCATAGGCTGCCGGATTTTCCTGATCCATGAACCGAATGACCGCTGCAGTCGGGGCAGTAAGCAATTCTTCGCCCACGATTGTGTTGACGAAGGAAGACTTTCCATTGCCCGAAACGCCGGCGACAAGCATATTATGGACATTGGACTCATGTAGCTCCTGGACCATCCACTTAATCTTGTTGCCAACCTCAATTTCATGCTCTTCGGCCCATTTGATGATCGACTGGAACAACATCATGCTATCCTTATAGCCATCATGGTACTCATTTGAGTTCAGGACCAAGGTCTCGGCGTCATGTATCGCCGAAGCCGTAATCGATCCTGGGAATACCTCATTCCAGGCAATGATGGATGACGCTGCGACAAGGCTGTTCACCGGGCTTGTTATTTTCAGCCAGTTGGTCAGCATTTCCGGGATCAGCGGTGAAATTTCCTTGATCAGCATGTCTCCATTAATCAATTCAAAATAGCTTTCCTGATAGACCGCTGACAATTGTGTCCAGCCATCTCTCCTGTTTCCGTCCATCCCGCTGAATAATTGATTGAATTCCCTTAACCATGCCATGTAGGTGCTCTCGTTCCGGTAGCTTTGCCATAGGGATACAGCGAGCTGTTCAAACCGGCTTCTGTCCACCTGGAATAACACAGATAATGCCTCGTTAAAATAGCCAGGGGCGAATCCCGCGGTATGTCCCTGTTCAACATACTGGTTCAAGACATCAAACCATTTTGGCGACTCCGTACGGATTCCTTCGTTGACAGCAAGCTCGACAGCATTATCCCAGTCATTTTGCTCCTCGAAAAAGGAACGGGCGATTTCGGTCACACCTGGATAATCCGGATCAAGTGCCACTGCTTTTTTAATGACAGCGACCGCTTTAGCAAGCTTACCCTGCTCTATGTAAAGTGATAACAGCTGCAGGCCGCTCTCGATTTTCAGCACATCGCTATCTGTCTCAATTGAAAGGAACAGCTCTTCCGCCGATGTCAGCAGGCCAAGCTCCAGGAACGCATCCCCCATGTTCTTTTTTGCCCATGGCTCCAGCTCATTCGTGATGTTTTCCCATTTAAAAATCGCCGCTTCATAATCTTTATGGTGAAAATAAACCTCACCCTGCGCATAGCGGATGTATGCCAAGTCCGGCATATCATTCTTCTGCTCGGCAAGGTAGAGCTCTCCAAGTACCTGGACTGGATGTGTCCTGTTACCTGAATCCATATAGGTTTCAAAATACGACTTTTTGATTAATTGCTCTTCAAATGTCATGACTTTCCTCCGACCTCTCGATAATATCAATCCAAAAAAAGAGCCCTCAGACTCCTTCAGGCATGAAAAAATTGTTTTAGATAACTATTCTTTTTCCCTTATGGTGCTTGCCCTCAAACCTTATCATTGTATTCTATCAGACTATTTTTCATTCAAGATTTCAGGAAGCTTTCAGTTGTGCTACAAGCTCTGAAAAATATGTAATGTTTTTAATAAACCATCCAGTAATTTGGCAGTTCCTGTCGAAATTTTTAGGACTTCTATATCTTTCGTACTAGCTTTCTTATTTCTGGGGATAAAATGAAGTTTGTCACACCGCTCATAGGGCAAAATCATTATAATGAAAGGTACAAGACGACCGAAAAGGAGATTGTTATGCTGACTTTAAAAATAATGGGCACTCCCATCAACGATATTGCATCAGAACATATAAAAAACCAAACGGTGATCATGAACAATAAAACACTTGCCACCTTCAAGGGAACAGGAAATGAAGTGGAATTCTACATCGACCCCTATCTGGACCTCGATGAATTCCAATTTTTGCGGGATATTGTCATGGAGTTAAGCTACGGGAATGAAGCTGCCATCGACGAAAGCGGCTGCCAGCTCGGCTACCTGGAGAATGGTGAAAAGGCCTTCTTAATTAAAAATTGGGAAGAGTGGAAAGCGTTCTTGATAAAAGCGAAACTTAGGACATTAGAAGGCCAAAACGTTCAGGCATTGAATGAAGATGGCGAGGAGCTTGCTTCCGGGATTCTGGCCGAGTACGAAGTCGAAACCAGCCCATTTCGGATTTTGAGCTGCACCTTGATCACCTTGTTTGGTGAAAGGAAATTTGAAGGGGACAATATCAAAATTGTGCCGACCAACCAGTTCGGTTAAACAGAAAGAGCAGCGGATCACCCGCTGCTCTTCTTATTTGTGGAAATGAAAACCCCGGGCTATGCCCG
>NZ_JAGGQK010000022.1:0-28130 GCF_018613355.1 Bacillus sp. ISL-35
AAGAGTTATGAGTTAGCTCATAAGTTAAAACGTTGGCTCATGTCTTCTATAATAGAAGCATGATAATTTATTGTTTGTTGACGCTTGTTTGTTTAGTTTTCAAAGAGCAATGTAATTGGAGCGGGTGAAGAGAATCGAACTCTCATCATCAGCTTGGAAGGCTGAGGTTTTACCACTAAACTACACCCGCATATAAAGTTGAATTGCTGAATGGTCGGGAAGACAGGATTCGAACCTGCGACCCCTTGGTCCCAAACCAAGTGCTCTACCAAGCTGAGCTACTCCCCGATAAAGAGAAAATATAATGGCGCGCCCGAAAGGAGTCGAACCCATAACCTTCTGATCCGTAGTCAGACGCTCTATCCAATTGAGCTACGGGCGCATATTGTTTTAATAGCAACTTTTATATATTAACACATTCATTAGAGTGTGTCAATAACTTTTTGGTGCGGCCGAGAGGACTTGAACCTCCACGGGGTTGCCCCCACTAGGCCCTCAACCTAGCGCGTCTGCCATTCCGCCACGACCGCATTAACATGACAGGTTTATATCTTAACTGATTCAAGCACATTAATCAACAGGTAATTAATGGTGCGGGTGAAGGGAGTCGAACCCCCACGCCTTGCGGCGCCAGATCCTAAGTCTGGTGCGTCTGCCAATTCCGCCACACCCGCATATTATTTTGAAAAACTGGTGAGCCATGAAGGACTCGAACCTTCGACCCTCTGATTAAAAGTCAGATGCTCTACCGACTGAGCTAATGGCTCATTTTTGAAGTGGAACAAAGATTGTATCCACCCATCTATTTTCCCTTATCGCATCTGATGCTCAAAAGACCTTCGGTCTTTCTCGCAGATTGCCAGGGAAGAAAACTCAATGCAGCGAGCAATCTGCTCTACCGACTGAGCTAATGGCTCAAAAAAATGGCTGGGCTAGCTGGATTCGAACCAACGCATGTCGCAGTCAAAGTGCGATGCCTTACCGCTTGGCTATAGCCCAATAAAAAATGGCGGTCCCGACCGGGATCGAACCGGCGATCTCCTGCGTGACAGGCAGGCATGTTAACCGCTACACCACGGGACCATTGAAGATATTGTTTTGTTTTGAAAATGGTGACCCCTACGGGATTCGAACCCGTGTTACCGCCGTGAAAGGGCGGTGTCTTAACCGCTTGACCAAGGGGCCATATTTGAAATGTTCTGGCGGAGAAGGAGGGATTTGAACCCTCGCGCCGGTTACCCGACCTACACCCTTAGCAGGGGCGCCTCTTCAGCCTCTTGAGTACTTCCCCATACCTATAAAAAATAATGGCTCCGCAGGTAGGATTCGAACCTACGACCGCTCGGTTAACAGCCGAGTGCTCTACCACTGAGCTACTGCGGAATAACTTCATTTTTTTCGAGCTGTTGTCTTATCGACTCTTACTATTATAGGGAGCAGCCCAGCAAAAGTCAACCATGATTTTAATATTTTTTCGCTCCCCTCATTAAACTCCTGAAAACCTTAATCTACAACTATTTCTTTGACCTTGACCAGCTTTCCCCGGCATTTTCCGCAAACATACTTTGAAGTGTTAATGAATCTTTTCCGGCGATAGTTCAACTTACAGTTACTGCATTGGTAAATCAGGAATCTTTGGCTCTTGGACCTTCTTTTCTTTTCCTCAGGCAGAGTAGAACAAAATCTGGGTGCATCTACTTGTTTCAGCAATTTCCTAAAATCATGATCTCGATGCTTGTAGCCTTTCCCTTCCAGGTGAAGATGGTAATGACAAAGTTCATGCTTGATGATCCCAATAAGCTCCTCTTCGCCAAGCTGCTCGAAATACTTTTTGTTGATTTCGATATTGTGGCTATTCAGCATGTACCTGCCGCCAGTAGTACGAAGCCTCGAATTAAAGAAGGCTTTATGCCTGAACGGCTTTTGGAAAAAGTCATCTGAGATTTTACTAACGAGGTTCTGCAATTCTTGGTCTGTCATTTGAAAACTCCTGCCTTTTTAGAAACCTGACAACCCATTATAGCATATATTAATGTTACCTTTTCCCGTATTTAACTTAAGGAGGTATTGTTTATGCCTGTCTGGTTCCAGAATCAAATGAAACGAGCCTTCTATGAAAAAAATCGTTATCAGATCAAACTCTTAAATCAATGTTGGTTTTTTTATAGAAAGAAACAGGAGTAATAACAAGATGCGAAAGCGCCTCGTTCAGCCCCGACAAGCGCTGGAGGGCCTGGCAGTGAAGTCGCTCTTTGACTTCATTGCCAGGACCGAAGCGTCTCGAGGGGCTAGGCGCTGGAGGGCCTGGCAGTGAAGTCGCTCTTTGACTTCATTGCCAGGACCGAAGCGTCTCGAGGGGCTAGGCGCTGGAGCTGGATTAAAAAAACTTCATGTAGGTTCCACACCAAGTTCCTTTTCTATATCTCTATATAATGAAAAAGACTGCAGGATCGACTGCAGTCTTCTTCATTATGCCTGTTCAGGCTTCAGCATCGTCAAAGCAACACGGCCCTTTTTCTGGTCTACACTATCTACCCATACAGTTACCACATCGCCTACGGAGACGATATCCAATGGGTGTTTTACAAAGCGGTTGCTTAGTTTGGAGATATGAACAAGCCCATCCTGTTTAACTCCGATATCAACAAAGGCTCCGAAATCAACTACATTTCTTACGGTCCCCTGAAGCTCCATCCCTGGTTTTAAATCCTCCAGCTTTAGAACATCTTTCTTCAGAAGCGGAGCCGGCAGTTCATCACGCGGGTCTCTTTCTGGACGGACTAAAGCATCAATGATGTCTTTAAGCGTCAGTTTTCCGATTCCAAGCTGGTCAGCTGTCTGATCGATATTGATTTTCCCTAAAGCATCCTTTAAGGCGGGTGTCCCTAAACCAGACGTTTTAAATCCGAGGCTGTCCAAGAGCTGCTTAACTTCGCCATAGCTTTCAGGGTGTATGCCGGTGCGGTCAAGCGGTTCTTTTCCGTCAATGACACGCAGGAATCCGATTGCCTGTTCATAAGTCTTGGCTCCAAGGCGCGGGATTTTCTTAAGCTGTGCACGGCTCGTGAACTTTCCTTCCTCCTCGCGCTTCTTGACGATGTTATTGGCAACTGTCTTTGATAGTCCTGATACATATTGCAACAATGATGATGAGGCTGTATTTACGTTAACGCCTACCTGGTTAACCGCCGTTTCTACAACGAATGTCAGGGATTCAGATAGTTTCTTCTGGCTAACATCATGCTGGTATTGACCAACACCAACAGATTTAGGATCGATTTTTACGAGTTCTGCCAGAGGGTCCTGCAATCTGCGGGCAATCGAAACTGCACTTCTTTCCTCTACCTGATAGTTCGGGAACTCTTCTCGGGCAAGGTCAGATGCGGAGTAGACACTTGCGCCCGCTTCATTGACGATGAGATAGTATATCTCTCGATCAAATTCCTTCAGGATATCCGATACGAATTGTTCCGTCTCTCTTGAGGCTGTCCCGTTGCCGATGGCTACCATTTCTACGTCGTAATCTTTCAGGACTTTGATGAATTTATCCCTCGCTTCGGTACTTTTTGCACTCGAGGTATGAGGATAGATTACTCCGATGGATAAAACTTTTCCAGTCTCATCTACAGCAGCCAATTTGCAGCCTGTCCGGAACGCAGGGTCTACCCCAAGAACGACCTTTCCTTTTAAAGGAGGCTGAAGGAGCAGTTTGCGCAGGTTTTCGGAGAAGATATGGATTGCCTGCTCTTCTGCTTTTTCTGTAAGCTCATTCCTGATTTCACGTTCAATTGATGGCTGGATCAAGCGTTTGTAGGCATCCTCAATCGCTTCCATGACCGAACCTGCTGTTATAGAGTGGTTTTTGGCAATCCACTTACGCTGCAGATAACTCATGATTACATCTGTTTTCGGCTTGATCGACACCCTTAAAAGGTCTTCTTTCTCACCGCGGTTGAGCGCAAGTATCCTGTGAGGGACCACTTTATTGACTGGTTCTGAGTATTCATAGTACATCTCATAAACCTTTTTCTCATCCTGCTCTTCATTTTTCACGGCAGATTCAATTGATCCAGTCTTAAAGGTTTCGTTTCTGATCCATTTGCGGCTGTCTGCATCGTCTGAAACGATCTCGGCAATGATATCCTTCGCGCCAGCAATCGCATCCTCGACGGATTCAACCCCTTTTTCATCTGATAAGAACTCCCTGGCCTTCTCTTCAAGACTGCCGCTAACGGGGAATTCAAGCATCCATTGTGCAAGAGGCTCAAGACCTTTCTCTTTCGCGACGGTTGCTTTGGTTCGTCTTTTTTGCTTGTACGGACGGTAAAGGTCTTCTACCTCCTGAAGCTTGATCGATTTTTCTATGTTCGCTTTAAGTTCGTCTGTCAGCTTTCCCTGTTCCTCAATTAACCTAACGACTTCTTCTTTGCGCTGTTCCAGGTTCTGTATGTATTGCCATCTTTCAACGATGTCGCGAATTTGCACTTCATCAAGGGCGCCAGTCATTTCTTTTCGATATCGGGCGATGAATGGAACCGTGTTCCCTTCAGCGATCAATGAAATCACACTTTGCACCTGTTTCGCTGTTAACGATTGCTCTTTGGCAATGATTTTTACATATTGGTCTTGCTTATCCATTGTTTGAGTCAAGAGACAATCCTCCATTATCATATTGGTATTGCTAGATACCTTAATAGTGTACCAAAACCAGGGTAAGGTTTACAGTTTCATTTCTGCCTGGAAGAAGATTAATCAATTCTATATAAAACAAAAAGAAGTCCACCGGCTATAGTAGACTTCCTACAATAAAAGTTGCATCATCCATTGAGTTTGCGTACTCGCTTTTAATTTGTTCCGCGACGGCTGCTACGGACCGGTATCCCTTCAAAAGTGTTTTTGCGCCATGGATATCAAACCCATCTGAGTAAATCAGGAATTTTGACTCTGGCTCGTAAACAAATCGTTGGGTGTGGAATACTTGCGGCTTCCCTGAAAGATAACCTGTAACCGGCAAAGGATATGTTAATTTGCCGTTCGGCGCGTAGAGGAAAAAGCGGATATTCCCGACGCAGCTGTACACGAATTGACGGCTTTCGAAGTAGACCTTGAAGATCGATACAGCAGCCCCGCGCTTTTGCACCAGAATGTTGTTGCAGTATTTCATGAGTGTATCAACATCTTCATGATGGTGCTGTTCGACAACGGAAACGACCGCCGCAGATGCTTCATGCGCGTATTGCCCTGACCCGAGTCCATCTGCTACTACACAGACAAAATAATCATCGGTGGCTGTATAATAGTAACTGTCACCGCACTCTAATTTACCTTCTTTGATTGTCTGGTAAGCATAAAGTTCTATTTTGTCTTTGAACTGTTGGATCATGTAATAAACTCCGAATTGTTGTTTTCCGCATGGATCGCTTCTTGAAGCTTTTTGATTGCCCTTCTTTGAAGTCTTGATACATGCATCTGTGAAATACCAAGCTTGTCACCGGCCTCTTTCTGGCTCAGGTTATCAAGATAGGTATATTGGATAATTAACTTTTCGCGCTCGCTCAGTACATGAAGTACTTTCTCGAGAACCATTCTCTGGTTGATTTTTTCATAGCCTTCATCAATATTTCCGACGATGTCTAACAGGGTGACTGTTCCGCCGTCAGAATCGGCTTCAATAGAATGGTCAACGGATAACGCCTGGTAGCTTTTCCCCATCTCCATCGCTTCCAACACTTCTTCTTCGGAAACCTCAAGTGCTTCTGCGATTTCATCCACTCGAGGAGAGCGGTGCAGCTGGGTAGTCAAATCTTCGACGGTTGTCTTGATTTTAGGACCAAGCTCCTTTATCCTGCGCGGTACGTGGACACTCCACGTTTTATCTCTTAAGAATCTTTTTATTTCACCAATGATGGTCGGCACGGCGAATGCTTCAAAGCTTTTGCCGAATGTTTCATCGTAACGGCGGATTGCGCCTAAAAGACCGATCATTCCGACCTGGAAAATATCCTCGTGGAACGACCTTCCCTTCGAGTACTTTCTCGCGATTGTTTCGACAAGGTTTTGATAATGAAGAACCAGCTCATTCTGGGCGTCTGCATCCTCATGCAGCTGGTAGGCTTTGATTAATTCATTAATCTCTTCTTTTGGCCTTTGCTTAGGTTGAGATTGTCTCTGCATCTCTCTCCACCTGCTCTCCTTCTCGGTACTTGGTCATAAAGACCGTGACGCCCTCTTTGTGATGGATCCGAACCTCGTCCATCAAGGTTTCGATCAGATACAGTCCCAAGCCTCCTTCGCGAAGGAATTCCACAGAACTATTCTGGTCATAAGGACCGAGGCCCTGGCGCGCTGAGTGGAAATCAAAGCTCTGGCCATTATCTGCAACCATCACTTCTAGCTTGTCTTCATACAATCCGAAACCAATGATGACTTCGCCATTCTCATTGTTCTTATATGCATGCTGCACAGCGTTCGTACATGCTTCGCTGGTCGCAATTTTTAAGTCTTCAATTTCGTCATAGGAGAAACCCATGCGGCTTGCAATACCAGACAGGGTCAAACGAATGACACCCACAAATTCCGGTTTAGCCGGGATTTTCATCTCAATATAGTCAAATGACTGGTTCATTGCACTCCACCCTCTATCTGGCTGTTTATATCGATAATGTCGGCCAAGCCGGTGATTTCAAAAAGTCTCTGCAAACGTTCGGACAAGCCGACGATCTTGAACTCGCCGTCGTGTGCACGGACGTTTTTGAATACTCCTACAAATACTCCAAGCCCGGTACTATCCATATAATTGACCTCTGAAAGGTCAACAACCATCTTTACACCTTCTTTTTCAGACAAAGGGAAAAGCTTTTCACGAAGCTGTGGAGCTGTATATGCATCAATTTCGCCGTTTACTTTAACTGCTAACTTAGATTCTGTTTCTTTAACATCTATCGAAATATTCATAAATGACCCACCCTTTACAATTCAATTGCTTTTTTGATTTACCCGTTTCGGGTCCTGATTAAACATCTCTTTTCAAAATGATTAACGTAAAATCATCCCGCAATTGGAAATGCTGAAGTTTTTCAAGTTCCCTAAAGATATTATTGACAATTTCCTGAGCATTTAAGTGAATATATTTATTTATATATCCGATTAATGTTTCCTTTTCAATGAACCCTTCTTCCGTCCTGCACTCAGTCACTCCGTCAGACATCAGGATTACCATATCCCCAGGAAGTATTTCTTTTTCGTACTGGGTATACTTTGTCCGCTTGTCCACTCCTAACAGTAAGCCTCTAGCGACCAACTCTGAGAATTCCTTCTTTTTGGAATCATAATAGAAGCCAGGCTCATGCCCTGCGGATGCATAATAGAAGATATTGTTGGAAGGATTGAACATTCCATAAAACATCGTGATGAACATGCTTGGATCAACATTCTGCTCTACGACTCTGTTCAGGTTTTCCAGGATGCTGCTCGGGTCAAGCCGGTTTTCTGGCAGGCTGTCCATCGCATACTTAATCATGGACATACAAAGCGCTGCCGGAATCCCTTTTCCGATTACATCAGCGATCGCAACACTGATATTGTCATTCTCATCCTGGACAAAATGGAAATAGTCACCGTTCATATGCTTTGCAGGGACGCTGATTGCCCCGATATCAATACCGGGAACGATAGGGATATTCGTGCCAAGCAGGGTTTGCTGGACATTGGCAGCAATTTCCATTTCCGACCTTAATTCCTCCTGCTGGTGTCTTAAGCTTTGATGCTCACGGTAAGCAATACCATAACCGATCATCACTTCGAGGAGAATGTCAAAAGAGTGCATAATATCTTCCGGAAGTTCAGGATACATTTCAAGAAGCAAGCTTTTATGCAGGCTGATGATTTCTTCCGGTGCGATTTTGTGCTCAATCGACTTGCGGCTGAATTTCTGCCCTGCATACAATGCTTGTTCGGATTGCTCTTTTATATAATTGTCAAGAATATCCCGATACTTTGATTCCATCATTTCTCGGAAATCCATACTGTTTCCCCCTAACGGAGCCATTTAGTTGCTTTGATTTGTGTTCCTTGTCCGGGAGCAGAGTCTATGTCGAATTCGTCCATAAGACGCTTCACTCCGGGAAGGCCGGCTCCTAGTCCTCCTGATGTTGAAAATCCATCTTCCATGACCTGGCGTATTTCTTTTATACCCGGGCCGCTATCTACTGCATTGATTCGCAATCCCGCTTTTCCGCCGTCGTACAGTTTATCGATGCAGATCTGTCCTTTTCCGGCGTACAAGTAAATATTCCTGGCCAATTCACTGATGGCAGTGGTGATTCTTGCTTGGTCAACCGTGCCGAATCCAAGCTCTTTCGCAACATTCCGGCCAAGCTGGCGTGCGGCCACGATGTCCCATTCATTGATAATCGTTACGCAGGATTGGATGTCCATTCAGCTATTCCCCCAATTCCTGTTGTAATTTCTCCAAACCTTTTTCTAAATCTAATGCAGTTAGGACATCATCAAGTCCGATCCCTAATTCAATTAGCGTTATGGCAACAGCAGGCTGGATTCCTGTTATGACTACAATCGCACCCATAAGCTTGGACATGTTGATGACATCTCCAAGGACCTTGGCGATAAAAGAGTCGATAAAATCAATTGAGGTTAAGTCAATGACGACACCATTTGCACTTGTCTCATGAATTTTATGGAGCAAGTCTTCTTGAAATTGAAGAGCCGTCTGATCATCAAGCTCCCATTGAATGGAGACCAATAGACAATCATCCAGTTTTAGGATAGGTATTCTCACTTTGCTCCCTCCAGTGAAACGATTTTTTTATTTGTCAGCTCAAGAGCTGCTTCGATTCCTTTTTTCAAATTATTCTTCGTTGTAAATTGGTTCAGGTCGATGCCCAGGTTGACGATGGTCTGGGCTATTTCTGGACGAATGCCGACCAGCATGCACTTGGCACCGATTAGCCTGACAGCATCCGCTGCCTGGATGATATGGTGGGCAACCATCGTATCTACGACAGGAACCCCTGTAATATCTATAAGAACTACTTCGGAACGGTGTTTAACCGCACCTTTAAGCAGGTTTTCCATGATTTGTTTTGCACGCTCCGTATCGATCGTACCGACTAACGGCATCACCGTGATTCCATCAAATACAGGAATAAGCGGAGCCGAAAGTTCCTGGAGGGCAATTTTCTGAAGGGAAACTGTTCTTTCCCACGTAGATGAGTACACACTGACAATTTCATTGTTCATTGGAGTTGCCCAGCGGTCAAACTCGTAGACGATTTCCATCTGATTCTCAGTTGTGAAGATTCCTTCCTTCTGCATCCCTTCAAAAACGATAAGATTGAAGGTATGAAGGCCTTTGGTGACAAACGTCAATGGCCAGCCAAGCCTGACGACCTTTTCAGCAAAATCCGTCAGCCTCTCATTATACTCTTCGCTTGTCCCTTTGAAATTCGAGATGATCAGATCGACGAACTCCCTGCTCGTCGAGTTGAACACGCGGTCGGAAACCAATCGAACTACCCGGTCATCCGCTTCCACTTTCGTCTTATCTATCCATTCATCCAGAATCTCTTGTTTATGACCCTGGATGTAATTCGAAATTATTTTATTCATAGCATCCTCCCCATTCTATCACAACAAAATTTTACATTACCCCATTCCGTCCAAATGTAAACCATTTTTAAAACTGTAATTAAATTTTCACAAAAATCCTGATTATATATCTCCATTTAATGATAACAGTTTTCTTTCGTCAAATAAAATCAACTTGTCGACACGATTCATGGAATATCGCAGCGCATATAAGACATAGTTATTATTCCTAATTTTGATGAATTCAATATTAGTGCGGTAAATTTATGTTTTTAGGTCTGGAGCGGTGATGGAAAATCGGCGAACCCAGGACTGCTTTGGAATGCTTTCTGCTTTTCCTGTCTAACATGTCCGAACTCGAGCCTACTTCAGACAGCTTTCCTGATTTTCCCGCTCAACCTGTCCGAACTCGAGCCTACTTCGGACAACTTCCCTGATTTTCCCGCCTAACCCGTCCGAACTCGAGCCTACTTCAGACAGCTTTCATGCTTTTCACGCTCAACCTGTCCGAACTCGAGTCTACTTCGGACAACTTCCCTGTTTTTCCCGCTTAACCTGTCCTAACTCGAGCCTACTTCGGACAGCTTTCATGCTTTTCCTGTCTAACCTGTCCTAACTCGAGCCTACTTCGGACAACTTCCCTGCTTTTCCCGCTTAACCTGTCCGAACTCGGTACTACTTCGGACAGCTTTTCTGTTTTTCCTGCCAAACCTGTCCGAACTCAGCATTGCTTCGTACAGCTTTTCTGCTTTTACAGCCTACCTATCTGAACTCGGGCCTACTTCGGACAGCTTCCCTGCTTTTCCTTCCAAACACTTCCACCACTCGAGCCAGCTCCCCCACAACCCCCAACAATTAAAAAAGAGACAAGCGCTAAGCTTGCCTCCCACACAGAAAACATCCGATTTTATTTTTTGGGGGTTATGTAAAAGGCCTGCTGGCAGGCCAGGTGTTCCGGTTACAAAAAAACGCTCTTTTTACTCAAGAGCGTGCTGTTAATCAGAATTCAATAAGACCTAAACTTACCTGAAGGGCTTCATCCACTTTTTCCATCATTTCGTCATCGAGATGGGTAATTTTATCGGTTAGGCGCTGTTTGTCAATTGTGCGTATTTGTTCCAATAATATGACCGAATCTCTTTCAAAACCGTACCGCTTCGCATCAATTTCTACATGAGTGGGAAGCTTGGCTTTTTGGATCTGTGCTGTGATCGCTGCGATAATGACTGTGGGACTGAACCGATTCCCGATGTCGTTTTGGATGACCAGTACAGGGCGGACTCCGCCTTGTTCCGAACCAACAACTGGGGATAGGTCTGCAAAATAGACGTCACCACGTTTGACAATCAAAGGATCATCCTCCGCTGACTAGACGTTCAACTGTGTGTTCTGCCTCGTATTCTGCTTGAAATGCTTCTGATGCAATGGTTAGATTAATCTTGGCCATTTCCATATAGCCACGTCTCATGGATTCACGAATTTGTCTCTTTTTCTTCTCACGCAAAAACATTTTTGTTGCCTGATAAATAAATTCGCTGCGGTTTACGTTTTCTTGCTTAACAAATCCATCTAGTTCACTCAACAGATGCTGCGGTAACTTTACCAAAATCTCAGTTGTTGCGCTGGATTCAGACACAAACATACACCTCCACCATCATCACTACATACCATTATTAAGTTCGTTATCTCTCTACCATTTCTAATATTATCACTATTTATGCCAGATGCAAAGGTAAATCAGCAATTCTTCTGTATTATCCGCCAAAAAATTAGTATTTTATGCATGGTATTAGCGGGATTACACAGGTATGTTAATTATTGGATTTGTTTTATAACAATGAATTATTCAAATCGACGACTTTGCCATTTTGCCTGTACAGCCTTGGCACCCTCGAGGAAATGATGCAAGGGACTTCATAATTGATGGTTTCCAGCTTGCTTGCAATCTCATTGATGGAAATCGATTCTTGTTCCTGGCTGCCGATTAGGGTAGCGACCGTTCCAACCGGGACTTCATTTGGAAGCTTTATCATGCATTGGTCCATGCAAATCCGGCCAATGATCGGAGACCTTTGGCCATCAACCAGCACTTCCTGCCCCTGGAGCCTTCTTATCCATCCATCAGCATACCCAATAGGAAGCGTCCCTACCCAAATTTCTTCAGGCGCTTCATAGGTAGCACCGTAGCTGACCTTTTCACCTTTTTCCAGTTTCTTCACATGCACAATCCTTGAGTGGAGTGTGAACGCCTCCTGAAGTTCCACCGGCAATTCAGGTGCAATTTCCATTGATGGCGCCAGTCCGTACATCGCGATACCTATTCTTACTGCATTAAAACGGGCATCTGGATGCATCAGGGCAGCGGCACTGTTGCTGCTGTGGACAACTGGCGGCAGCTGGTCCAGGGCTGACAGCATTTCCTTGAACAATGAAAGCTGCCTGTTGAAATACGTATCATCCAATTCATCCGCCGTCGCATAATGTGTATAGATTCCGTTAAGCATCAGGCGTGTGTCTTCTACAATAAGCCTTTCCACAGCCTTCAGCTCTTCCACCGAGCGGATTCCGATCCGGCCCATGCCTGTATCGACTTTTATATGAAGCAATAGGACAGCATCCTTTTTCAATACTTCCTGTGCTTTTTCCAGCCATTCTTTTTGAAAAACAGTCAGGATGATTCCTTCCTCAGCTGCGATGTTCACGTCCCCTGGCCTGCTGGCACCAAGGACAAGGATCGGTGCAGTGATCCCCTTTTTCCGCAATGCGAGCGCCTCATCCATGAACGCTACCGCAAGCATGGACGCTCCCGCTTCCAACGCCGATTCAGCCACTTGCAAATCCCCGTGTCCATATGCATTTGCCTTTACAACTGCAATAAGTTCAACATCCTCAGACAAATGACCTGTGATTTCCTTTACATTGTTTTTGATTCGATCCAGGTCCACTTCTGCCCATGTATCACGGTAAAAAAATCCTTGCTCTTCCACCGAAAACTCCACTTCCTTCAATCCGAGCTTAATTTATATTGTTTTATTATCAAACTGAAAGAACTCAATGTCAAATGGATAATATATACGGATTTTTCAAGGAGGAACTTCTCGGAAGTGAACTGGTTTTAGAAGAAGATTTCGATTTATTCCTGAAAAACTAAATATATTCCTTAAAAACAAATTATATTCCTTAAAAAATGGTTTTTATTCCTTAATAACGGATTTTATTCCCAAGTCCATAAAAAAACAGGCCCAGGTTACTCTGAGCCTGCTTGACGATTCTTATTTTTCCATATCGGCCAATACCGATTTGGCGACCATTTCCATTTCTTCAGGTGATAAGTCTGTGGATGCCAGCATATAATCGACTCCGAGATGTGTCCACGAAATCGATGTTTCGTTCATGGCACCAACCGTGAATCCGAGGTCGACAGGCTTTCCGGTCATATTGATGGCCGAGGACATCGCAGGCATTGCATTTGCTTTCTCCTGGATGAGCGTGAATGACTTGTCGCCATCGTATGTCAATACAACCCGCTTGCCATCCTCTGTCGTGATTTCCTTTTCATCGATCAGCGTTACGCCCGGAATTTCGGCGACTGGATATTTCACTGTAAATTCCTTGTCTTCCATATCTGCCATAACCGGTACCTCAAGCTGAGCACCTGTCATGTTCTTTTTCATGTCAAACGCATCTTTATCAAAGCTTGCGTCGAATTTCACATCAGAGAATTCTACTGTCACCAGTGCATTGCGGTCCGGATCCATTACCTTCACGCTGACTGGCGCCAGGCTCTTCTTGTTCAGCTTGATTTCCTGGATTGGAAGCATCTTGTTGTTCTGGTATCTTGTTTTCGTCTCGAACACATAATGCTCCTTGGTGGCTGAGAATTTCGCTTGCTTATCCTCGAGGATATCCGTGATTAAAGATTCGTATAGATAAGCCTGGCTGCTGTTCTTCGGCCAGTCGCTCTGGAAACGGAAGCTCTTGTTCAGTGCCGGTGTCAGAACAAAGACTCCCTCATCATTCCTGAGGATCATCTGGCTTTGGTCCTTCTGGGCATTCTTCAAATTCACACGGTAAAATGACGGATCTTTGTGCCAAATCTCCACATCATACACCTGCGGCTCGGTACCCATCTGCAATGTCATCTTTGCCTTAGCTTTGTAACTCTTTAAATCATTGAGCGTTCCGTCCAAGTCCTTAACCACAGATTCCTGTGATTTTGTCCCGCAGGCAGCCAGAGCAAAAATAACCATGAGCCCGGCGAGAAGCAGCAATAACCTTTTCTTCATTCTTCCAACCCCTTTTAGTCTCATTTGAACGTGTAAAGGGAAAGAAAGGACAGGAATAAGACACTGGCTGCAAAATTGCTTGAGTAGTCTTCGTGCAGCCATGTTCTCGCCGCCCTAGCCTTGTCTCCCTTACTGCATTATGAATATATGAGACAACCTGGGCGAATATGCCCCCGGGATTGACAAGCATTTTAAAATTTTTGATTTCCACTTGTTTAACTTTTGCAAGCATAAGCAGAAAAGCCTTTTACATTTTTTCGATGATCACCTGCGCAATGGCGTAATGCTCACTGTGGGAAATGGACAAGTGAACACCTTCCATATAGGGCTTGAGGACAACCGGGCGTCCGTGCGAGTCATTTTCGATTTCTATATCCATAAAAGACAGCTCCTTTCCGATGCCCGTCCCTTTCGCTTTTGAAAAAGCTTCCTTCGCAGCCCAGCGTCCGGCAAGGAATTCGATTGCCCTCCGTTCCTTATATTGACGATACACTTCTCTTTCTTTCTCAGTTAACACTCTATCAGGAAAGCGCGGCTGCGACTCCACCAGTTTGCGGATCCGGCCGATTTCCACGATATCGATTCCTGTTCCGATAATCACTTTTCTCTCTCCCTTCTAAAAAAGCTTTATTCAGCATACAAAATAGTGTACAACTTTTGCCTTTTAGGGCTATGCTTTAAATTAAGATTATCATTAAATCAGAATCAAGCCTCACGATATCAGTAACCAGGAGGTTTCCATGTTTACAAGGACTGAAAGCTTGCGTGACTTCATCCGCTTTTACCCTGTCATTACCTTCATCATTGTCATACATATCTTATTATACTTGCTGACGGCATTGCCAATTTTCCCGAGTAAATACCTTTTTGAACGTTTGGCTGGAGTGAACCTGTATGTTGTCAACGGCGAGTACTGGCGGCTTGTCACCCCCATCTTCATGCATGCCGGCTTTACGCACATGCTGTTCAACAGCTTTTCGCTCGTCTTGTTTGGACCGGCGCTGGAGCAGCTGCTCGGCAGGACGAAATTCACCCTGGTGTATCTTGTTACAGGGATTGCCGCAAACCTCGCCACCCTGCTGCTTGAACCGCTGACCTATACACATGGCGGCTCAAGCGGGGCGATTTTTGGCCTGTTCGGTTTCTATATTTCTATTATTATGTTCCGAAAAGCGATGATGTCGCGCGAGAACTCGCAGACCATCATGACCATCGCCATCATCGCCGTCATCATGACCTTCGTCCAATCGAACATCAACATCACCGCCCATATTTTCGGTATGCTGTCCGGCTTCCTGATTGGCGCCGCGGCCTACAGAAGGTAAAAAAAAGCGCCCAGCAGGCGCTTTTTTCGTGTCATTTAATTTGTGTGCTTATGTCATCAGCCATCTCATGCGAATACCAGTTATAGATTTGATCGGCGTGCCGCTTTTCAAGATCAATGACTTTGCCGCCGGCGCCCCCATGCCCAGACATGACAATCGCCTCCACAGTCGCAAGCTTCTTTTTCTTCTGAAAAGAGCTTTGCTTGATGCTGAAGGACTGGATTTTATTTTTCCTCATATATACAGTGTTTTTGGCCATGTTCCGATAACGGAAGGTCAGCATCCCTTCGTCAAGGCTCCAGCCTGCATCCTTGTAATTCAAGTAAGACCAGATTGCCGATAGGGCGAGCAGGATCAGGGCTCCATATCCCCATGGCCTCAAAAACCAGATGGCCAGAGCGATGATTGGCAGGACGAACAGCCAGCCTTTTAACAGATATCTTCGGTATGCCCGCGGAGGTGCAGGCGATAGATTGACGCGGAAGTGGTAATCCGTCAAATACGGTTCAAGCAGGCCGGGGATTTTTCTTTTTTTCACGATCGGCAGGATGAGGACTTTGGAGCTTTCCTGGTCCAGCGCCGATCCGCCCGCGCTTTCAACGAATGCCGAGGCGTATCCGAGCGGCTGCCTGATTAGGTTCTCGCTGATCCGGACAGCCTGAATCCGATTCAGCGGAATCGTAAACTGCCGCTTCTCCAATAATCCCCGTGTGATGACAAGATCATTGTCGACTTTTCTTACGGTAAAATTAGCGTATTTCAGCATCGTCCCAAGAAGCGCGATCAGCCATGCCAGCAGGAATCCGATGAAAACGACAACACTGATAAAAATAACGCCGTTTTGGACAAAGTTCTCCACTCCATCAAAAATCTGTTCATACGGGATGAACTCTTCAAACTGGAACACGAACGCCAGCACCGCGGAGATGACAACCCCTACTCCGCCTGAAGTCGTTGCCAGCATCAACAGCTCAGGGACTGATATTTTATAAAGCACATCTTCTTTTGAAGACAGCTCCTCGTCTCCTTGCTGGATTTGCCCGTTCTTCTTGATGGAGACCAGGTAATCATGGATTTCCTGGGCATCCTGCTTCGTGATAGCCGTGAGGACCGCCTCGCCATCCTGCAGGCCCATCCCTCCTGATCCAGCTGTCTCCACTTTTACCTTCACAAGCCCAAACAGCCGCTGTAAAATTCCTTCTGATAAATCAAGGCTTTGAATCCGGTCAAATGGAATGTACCGTTTTTTCCTGACGATCAGTCCATATTCAATCCTTAGTTCGCCCTGCTCGATTCGATATGTAAATCTATACCATGACAGAACACCATATACTAACACCAGTACGACTACCACGATTGAACCAATGAAATAAAACAAGTCCCAATCCGTGCCCCTGCTGCCGAAGACGACGAAAATCAGGAAGGGAATGATCATTTCTTTCAGCTGTCGGAGTGCATTGACGATCGCGGCCACCGGATGCAGTCTTTTCGGTTCAGACATCCTCATCCGCCACCCTTGCCAGCCTGGAAATGGACGTTCTCAAGCTCTCTGCTTCCTCCATATCAAGCGCTGGTATTTCATGGACGGTCGCAGCGGTTGAAACCGTCACCGTTGATAAACCGTATTTTCTCAATAATGGTCCCTGCAGCGTATCGACATGCTGGACCCGAATCATCGGGATCAGCGTCCTTTTCACGATAAATACTCCGTACTGAAGCTCAATCTCCTGTTCCCTGACTTCATAACGCCAGCGTTTCCAGCGCAGCTTCGGCAATAAAAAGATGAACAAATAGCTATATATAACTGCCACTGCAATAGCAGCACCAATGATCCAATTTTGAAAATCAAAAATAATCGTCATGGCAATCAAACCGCCCGCCAAAAGCCAAACCAACAGGGAGTAAAGGCCAGCGGCAATTTTCCAGACAGTCAAAGCCCGCTCGGAAATCCGCTTCTGCGGCTCAGAAATCGTCATAAGTTATCCTCCCATTATTACCAATTAATAGCACCTTTCTAAGTATACAACAACTCCCCACTCCTGGGGCACTAAATTGGCAAGGAATGTGCTGGGAATGAGATTGGCTAACGGACCATTTGACGAGTGAATGTATCTTCTGAAATTAAGGGCCCATTCGACAAGTGCCTGGCACGCCCCGAAATTTGTCGGCTATTTTAGGAGGAAGCTGCTGCCGTCTATGGCTTCGATTTCCGAGGTCTGTCTTAAATCCTCTGAGAGTTTAAACAGCGCAAGGTCTTTCTTTTTTGCTTCGATCATACAGTGAATTTCAGGAACGGATCCTTTTATTCCGTTCAGGAAGTCCATGAACATTTTCACATCGACATATTCGGCGTGTGCGCGGAAATCTTTTTCCGAGCGCGGGCTTGATATGTGCATTTTCACAGGGAGCTTGGATTGCTCCCATGTCCCAACAACTCGCCCCCATTGCTCCTCCCAGTTTATATCCTCATGATGGGCGAGGTGGTGATGGTAATCGAACACAAGCGGGATTCCCAGTTTTTCGCAGAGATAAAGCGTGTCATGCAGAGTGAACGAAGTATCATCATTTTCAAGCATGATCATGCTCTGCAGCCGTGTTGAGACCAGCCCCCAGTTATGGATGAATTGTTCAAGAGCTTTCTCCCTGTTTTCATAAACGCCGCCAACATGGAGGACGCAGCGATGCTCAGGGTCGATTCCCATCCCCTTCAAGAGCGCATGGTGCATTGCCAGCGTCTTGACCGAGTTGTTCAGCGTATCGGTCTTCAATGTATTCAGCAGCACAAAATGATCTGGATGGAAATCCACCCTCATTGGATTCTCATGTAAAAAATCAGCAATTTCCTTAAGCGGCTCTTGTAGCGCCCGCATGTACTTCCAATCGGAAAGTTCCTCATGGTTGGCAAGCGGAATCAGCCGGGAGCTAAGCCGGAAAAAGTGGATTTCGTTCGCCTTGCTGTGCCTTAACAGGCGAAGGCAGTTTTCAAGATTGGAAACCGCGATTCTTTCAAGCTTATTGATCGCCGCGTCACGGTCCTTGATTCCCTGGAATTGCTTGAATGTCATTGTCTGTGACGGCGAAGCATTCTTCAACTCCTCGCTCATCGCCACATACCCAAGCCTCACAATCGTCATCAGATTCACCCCACTCGTTTTTTAGTAGTATGCCCCACTAAAAAGTGAGCGGCCGTTCTATTTTCGATATAGAGGTCCAGGTTCGACACGAAGTGTTAGGGGCAGGTTTGCTAGCTATTGATTCGCGATGTGGTCGATATATTCGGAAATATGGTCGATAAATTGGCAAATGTGGTCGATAAAATGGCAAATGTGGTCGATAAAACTGAAAATGTGGTCGATATCTTTCTAAATGTGGTCGATATATCGTGAACAGTGGTCGAATAATTTAAAATGCGCAGACCTATTGCGGAGATTTCATGGGGTGCACCCCATTATGCAGCAGAAAAATTTTTAAATTCTTCTTAAAAGATGCCATAAAGTGAACACTTCACTAAAAAAACCTCCAACTTTTCAAAAATCGCATAAAAATATCCCCGGCTGCGTAAACCAACCGGGGATTTCGTGTTTATTTTAGCGTGATGATCTTGATTTGTAGCCGCCGCCTTCTCTGCTGCCGCCACCGCCGCCTGTGCGTTTTGTTCCAGAACGTGGCTTGTAAGGTTTCTTACGGCCGTCGCCTCTGTTATCGTATCTTTTGCGGTCTCCTTGAGGCTTCTTGTTTCTGTTTGGAAGAGGCTTTTCCTCAGTAAGCTTAACAGGAGTTGTATCAGGCTCTTTAGTCAGCATTTTCAATACTGAAGCAACGACTGTTTGAGCATCATGGCCTTTCAATAGCTCATCTGCAGCCTGGCGGTAGTATTGAAGGTTATTTGACTCGATTGTTTGTGTAATCTTTTCAATAACAGCTCTTTGCTGGCCTTCAAGCGCCTGGTCCAGGGTTGGAGCAGTCATTTTTTCCATGCGGCGTTTAGTCGTTTTTTCCACCACATGAAGGTATGAAGTCTCTCTATGTGTGACAAACGTGATCGCCATACCCTCTTTACCTGCACGGCCAGTACGTCCGATACGGTGTACATAGCTTTCAGGGTCCTGAGGGATATCGAAGTTGTAAACATGTGTAACTCCAGAAATATCAAGTCCGCGTGCCGCAACGTCTGTTGCTACAAGCACGTCGATTGAACCTTCCTTGAACTTTCTTAAAACAGACATACGCTTCGCCTGTGTAAGGTCTCCGTGGATTCCTTCAGCAGTGTATCCGCGCAGGTTCAATGCTTCAGAAAGCTCATCAACACGGCGCTTCGTGCGTCCGAAGATGATTGCCAATTCAGGAGACTGGATGTCAAGAAGACGAGTAAGAACGTCGAACTTGTTCTTTTCTTGAACTTCAACATAGAATTGCTCAATCAAAGGAACAGTCATTTCCTTCGCTTTGACGCGAACGACTTCAGGGTCCTTCATGAAGCGTTCAGCAATCTTGCGGATTGGTCCCGGCATTGTTGCTGAGAACAATAACGTCTGGCGTTCGTTCGGGATCTGGGCAAGGATTGCTTCTATATCTTCGATGAAGCCCATGTTCAGCATTTCATCTGCTTCGTCAAGGATGACTGTTTCAACAGTATCAAGACGGATTGTCTTTCTGTTGATGTGGTCAAGAAGTCGGCCTGGTGTGCCCACGATGATGTGAGGTCCTTTTTTCAAAGCGCGGATCTGGCGGTTGATGTCCTGGCCGCCATAGATTGCAAGAACGCCTACTCTCTTGCCAGCACCGATTTTGTATAATTCCTCGGAAACCTGGATTGCCAATTCACGAGTTGGGGCGATGATGATTCCCTGGATGTTATGATTTTCTTTCTTGATTTTTTCCACTAGAGGAATACCGAAAGCAGCAGTCTTACCAGTACCTGTCTGTGCCTGGCCGATTACGTCTTTGTTTTGAAGACTGATTGGAATCGTCTCTGCCTGGATTGGAGTTGCTTCCTCAAAACCCATATTTTTTACAGCTTTTAATGTTGCGGGGCTAATGCCCATGTCTTGGAACATTGTCAACTTTGCTCATTCTCCTTTATGTTCACATTTATCCCGCACCGGTAACATCCGATGCTTCGTTTATTTTAAGTGGCTGTTTAAGGATCCAAATCATTTCTGATTCTGGTTAATTTATTATACCTTCACGGCAAAATAGGTGTTAGCACCTTGTGTTTTAAGCAGGGCTGAATCAGCATTTACAACGTGCTGAAGCACAGAACCTGAAATTTTAGCAAAAAAAGACATTCTCCAGCACGGGAGTATGTCCGCTTAAAGGATTTTCTCAGTTAGACACTCAATATTTATCATACCATCTTTAGTCAAGAAAAGCAATTTTCGAGGCGAGGCCTCAGCTGCTGACTTCCTCTCTTGGTTTGGAGGTCAAAAAATCATAAACCTCATCAAAAAGGTGTTCTTTTTCGTCGCAGTGGCAAATCAGATGTTTGGAGTTCTTATAAAAAATCAGCCGTTTTTCCTTCGCGCCAATGTTTTCATAAAGATAAAGGGCGCTTTTGGGAGGGACGATGCCATCACTCTCGCCCTGGGCGATCAAGGTAGGCACCATGACATCGTTGAGAATAGGCTTGATTTTGTTCACAAGCCTGCGAAACTGCAAGGTAGCGGTCATGGGTGTTTCTTTGATTTTTCGTGTGTAACGCCTGAACAACTCATTTTCCTTCAATTTTCCTTTTACTGTGTCCCGCATCATTTCCTTGATGTCAAAGGCAAGCTGCTTTGGATTCACATAATAGGCAGCTGCACTGAGCAGGACCAGCTTTTCAACCGGATAGGCTGAGGCCAGATAGCTGGCAATCAGGCCACCCATCGAAAACCCGACTACATAAACGGTGTCACACTCTTTCAATAGAGCTTTTAGTTCCCTTTCAGCATGGTCAATCCATTCATTATGCTTGATCCCCTTCAAACTAAGCTCATCGCCATGTCCAGGCAGGGTAGGAACAACGATTTTCCAGTCAGTCCGCAATCTTAATGACTGGGCAAGAGGCTCCACTTCAAAAGGAGACCCGGTAAAACCATGGATCAACAGACAACCTATCATAACCAATCACCCATTAGTTTTTCTCGTATTTAATCTTTCCCCATTTTAAATGATTTAACCCAGAATTTCCTCGATTAAGCATTCCAAATCAACACCAAAAAGATGTCCGGTTGAAGGACATCTTGTTTGATGGTTATTTTTGAAGGGCCTGGACGACTTCCTCCAGAGCCATGCCGCGTGATGCTTTTACCAAAACGATTGTTTCATCGGTTACATACTTTTTCAGTTCTTCACTTAATTGCTGTTTATCATCGAAAGCAAACGCCCTGTTTTCACCAAGGACTTCCTTTGCGCCTCTGGCGATCGATTGGCTTAGCTTGCCGTATGTGAACACGTAGTCCACCTTTGCGGCATCAAGGGAAGTCCCGACTTTATAATGGTATTCTTCCTCCAGCGGCCCGAGTTCAAGCATATCACCAAGCACAAGGATTTTGCGGCTGTGTCCGGACAGATTGGCAACAAGGTCAATTGCCGCATTCATGGATGTCGGACTCGCATTATAGGCGTCATTGATGATTTTCTCACCATGGGCCCCCTCTGAAAGCTCCATCCTCATGTTTGTCAGCTTTAAGCTGGCAAAGCCGTCGTTCATCTTTTCAAAAGGGACGCCAAGGAACTCTGCGGCAAGCATGGCTGCCAGAGCGTTCAGGATATTATGGTTCCCGAGGACCGGCAGATAGAATTGGTCACTGACGATGTTCGTTGTGAACTTATTGCCATCCTCCATCGGCTCGATTTCAACCGGATACAAATCATTCTCCCGGCTTGCCCCGAATGTTTTCAGGACGCCATTTCCTTTGTAATCCTGCAGCCTTTCCTGCAATAGCGGCTCATCTCCGTGAAAAATGATCAGCCCATTTTCCTGTAGGCCAGTGATGATTTCCAGTTTCGCGTCAGCAATCGCTTCCCTTGAACCAAGGTCAAGCAGATGGGATTCTCCGATATTTGTAATGATCACTGCATCCGGACGACCCAGCTTAGTTAAAAACTCAATCTCCCCTTTGCTGCTCATGCCCATTTCAAGCACGGCAACCTCTGTATCTTCCTGAAGACGCAAAAGCGTAAGCGGAAGCCCAAGATGGTTGTTGAAATTCCCTTCTGTTTTTTGGACCTTGTATTTTTGCGCAAGCAGATTTGCTGTCATATCCTTTGTTGTCGTTTTGCCGTTGCTGCCGGTAATCCCGACAACCTTGATATCAAGTGAATTCCGGTAGCTTCTTGCCAGCTCCTGAAGGGCAATCGTCGTGTCTTCGACGATGATGACTGGAAGGTCTTCCGGAGGGTTCGGCACATCTTTTTGCCAGAGGGCAGCCGAAGCACCGCCATTCTGGATGACATCTGCTACAAATTTATGCCCGTCTGTCCGCGCACCTTTAAAAGGAACAAATAAATTCCCGGCTTCAATTTTGCGAGTGTCAATGGAAACACCCTTGATCTCGACATCGGCAAATTTGCTTACATCATTCAGCCCGCCTGCCATTTTCGCGATTTGTGCTAAAGTTTTTTGGATCATTCAGATTTCCTCCCATGAAAAGAGAGAACACGGCCATTTGTTACTCCGTGTCCCCCTGGATGTTAAGTATTTTTAGAATGTATATTTGATCTTCTGCTTTTCAGCGTGGCGCTCGATTCCGAGGTTCACCAGCTTTTCGATCAGCTGCGGATATTCGACACCTGCGTGCTTCCACAGAAGGGGGAACATGCTGAATGGAGTGAATCCAGGCATTGTATTGACTTCATTGATCAGGAACTGACCATCTTTTGTCAGGAAAAAGTCAGCACGTACGAGGCCCGAGCAATCAAGCGCCTTGAAGGCGGTGATGGCCATTTCCTTGATATCTGCATATTGCTGCTCCGTGATTTCTGCGGGAATGATCATCGCCGTATCGCCATCTTCGTACTTCGCCTTGTAGTCATAGAAGTCCTTCTTAGGGACAATTTCACCAACGACCGAGCATTCCGGCTCATCGTTCCCCAGGACACCGATTTCGATTTCCCGTGCGACAACACCCTGTTCAACGATGATTTTACGGTCAAATTGGAACGCCTCTTTGAATGCCTTTTCAAGCTCCTGCTTATTGGACGCCTTGCTGATTCCCACGCTCGACCCGAGGTTCGCAGGTTTTACAAAGCAAGGATAGCTCAGTCTTTCTTCGACAAGACCGTATACCTTCTCGCTGTCCTTTTCCCACTCGCTGCGAAGGGCGGACACATAATCCACCTGTGGCAGTCCGGCCTGCGCGAAAATATTCTTCATGATGACTTTATCCATCCCTGCCGATGAGGCAAGAACGCCATTTCCGACATAAGGAAGGTTCAATAGTTCAAGCAGCCCCTGAACCGTCCCGTCCTCTCCGTTTGGTCCATGCAGCAATGGGAAGATGACATCCAGCGTCTTGCCCTCTTCCTTTCCGCCAGCCTGGAATAATGCCGGTGTAAACGAAGGGGTTGGCAGGTTCGAGCCATCCGCGAATTCAAGCTGTTTGACGTTCTCAGCAGGTGCGTTTAGCTGCGGTCCCTTGACCCACTCCCCTTCCTCCGTTATGTATATAGGAAAAATCTCGTAGTTTTCAAAATCCAATGCCTTTGTCACAGCCAAAGCTGTCTGCATCGATACTTTATGTTCAGCCGATTTGCCGCCGTATAGCAGCCCAATTCTTGTCTTCATAAAAATAGACCTCCAATAAAATTCAATCCGCTTATTATTTTACCACTTTATTTTTTAATTAAGGAATTGTTATCAATATTTAATATTTGCTCTCCAGCTATACTATTTCCTGTTTTGCATGTGTGAAACCTGCGGGAAACACAAAATTAGCAATAGGCATCCGTTCCTGATGAAATTGCCTAATGTACCATATGAGAAAATGGATGATTCCGTGAAAGGACACCCCCAAGTAAAGGTAACTTTTTAAAACGGTTCCTGTTGATGGAGCACCAGGATTTGGGCAGGTTGTTTTACTGGTAAAAAACCGTCGAAATTTCCAATTCGCTATAAAAACATGAAAATCGCTATAAAAATCGAAAAGTCGCTATATAAAATTTATTTTCGCTATATAAATGGAAAAGTCACTATAAAAA
The DNA here is from genome assembly GCF_018613355.1 of Bacillus sp. ISL-35. Classification (NCBI taxonomy): domain Bacteria; kingdom Bacillati; phylum Bacillota; class Bacilli; order Caryophanales; family Bacillaceae; genus Bacillus; species Bacillus sp. ISL-35. The sequence goes on from NZ_JAGGQK010000022.1 coordinate 24,401, forward strand.
AAGATTTTTCGCTATATAAATTAAATTCTCGCTATCATTTAGATTGAATTTCCGATTCCGAAATCGATTCAAACCGAAATTTTCTTCTGGTTTTAAAAGAAAACAGAAAAAAACGCTCAGGTTTTACCTGAACGCTGGCTATTTTACGATTAAAACCGGTGCTTTTACCCTTTTCGCGACTTTGTGGCTGACACTTCCCAGTACCATTTCCTGCAGGCCATTCAAACCGCGGCTGCCGACGACCACGATATCAAACTGGTTTTTGTTTGCATAATTAACGATTGCCGGGCCTGGTTCTCCAAGCAATTTTTCAAACTTGTAGTCCAGGTTTTCCTCTTCAAACATGTTTGTTACAGGCTGCAGCCTGGCTTTTCTTTTCTCCTCGACCAATGTCTGGTCCGCATTGTGAAGGACATCCTCCTTGGAGGTTTGTCCATCGACGACATACACTACGGTTATTTCGCTATCGCCATTTAGCCTGGCCAGATCGACCGCTTTTTTCGCCGCACGTACTGAATGGTCTGATCCATCAGAAGCGAGCAAGATTCTTTTAAACATGCCATTCCCCTCCTACATTAATTTCCATTAACTAATATATAAAGAAAGCACGTTGATTCGTCAACGCGCTTTCTCAAATTTATCTTTAATGTCCGGAAAGCTTTGCGCCTTCCTGTTTATGAACGGCCAGTTTGTCAATCAAGTGGGAGCTTGGTTCATTCAAGCCCTGCAAACGGACCACGGTACCGTTCTCTCTCAATTTGATAACAATTTTATCGATTGCCGCAACCGCTGAGTCATCCCACACATGGGCATGAGTCAGATCGATGACGACTTCTTTTGCCGTTTCTTTCAAATCGAATGAATCAATCAAATCTGTAACGGACGCGAAGAATACTTGTCCTGTAACAAAATACGTACGGCGTTCAGCTGCAACATCAAGTGTAGAAGTAACTTTCACCTTTGAAATCTTTGCGACAAAGAAAATCGCACTTAAAATGATTCCGGCAAATACACCTTTTGAAAGATCATGCGTAAACACTGTTGTGACAGTTGTAACCACCATGACGATTGAATCGGTAACAGGTGTTTTTGCCATCCCTTTAATGGATGACCAGTCAAAAGTTCCGATTGATACCATGAACATGACACCTACAAGGGCAGCCATTGGAATTTGGACAACGACGTTTCCTAACACAAGAATCAGGAACATCAAGAATGTACCGGCAACAAGAGCAGACAGTCTGCCTCGACCGCCAGATTTAACATTGATGACGGATTGGCCAATCATTGCGCAGCCAGCCATGCCGCCGAACAATCCGGCAACGATATTGGCAATTCCCTGGCCACGGCTTTCTCTATTTTTATCACTAGCCGTATCTGTCATATCATCGACGATGGAAGCAGTCAGAAGAGATTCAAGCAAACCAACAATCGACAAAGCCAATGAATATGGGAAGATAATTTTTAACGTTTCTAGGTTGAATGGTACATCTGGAATCAGGAAAGTAGGCAATGCAGCCGTCAGATTCCCCATGTCACCCACGGTTCTCACATCACTTTTGGTCACCAGTGCAATCACGGTAATGACAATAATCGCCACAAGCGGTGACGGGACTGCTTTGGTGATGCGCGGGAAAAGATAGATGATCGCAAGCGCGCCCGCTACCATCGCATACATAACCCAAGTAGCATCAACAAACTGTTCAAGCTGTGCCATGAAAATCAGGATGGCCAGTGCATTCACGAAACCGATCATAACTGAACGCGGAATGAACTTCATGAATCTTGCCAATTTAAACACGCCAAACAGAATCTGCAGGACACCTGTCAAAATTGTAGCTGCCATTAAATATTGCAAACCATGGTCAGCAACTAGCGTCACCATCAACAGCGCCATCGCACCGGTCGCTGCTGAAATCATTCCAGGACGGCCGCCGACAATCGCGATTGTCACAGCAATAGCGAATGAAGCGTAAAGTCCTACCATCGGGTCAACACCAGCAATAATCGAAAAGGCGATCGCTTCAGGAATCAAAGCAAGCGCAACGACAATACCGGCAAGGATATCTCCTTTTACGTTGCCAAACCATTGTTCTTTAATTGTATTTGTATTCAAGTAAACACCCCTTAATATCATTTTATGGCTTCCTACTCTCAAGCAAGCCGGGTCCGATAAAAACAGGATTTATCATAACATATTCATAAAAACTAGCAACCACGGTTGTAAGCGTTATATTTCCCGCTTATCTTCAAATATCGACTGATACCTTTATTTTTCACATAGATACAGTAAAAACCTTTTAATGTAAATTCCACATTCTAACTTGCTTCTTGAAAGCTTTTTAAAAAGGAATTTTGTTATGATGGTCTGGGAGGTTTTCACATGAAGACATCAGGATTATCAGCACCATTCAAAACTAATTTTTATTACGGCTGGGTGATCGTGTTTATTGCTGGTCTCGGTGTGTTTTTTTCAGGACCAGGACAAACGTACTCGGTTTCTGTCTTTATTGATTCTTACATAAAAGATTTCGGCTGGAGCCGATCGCATGTGTCTGCTGTCTATTCCCTCGCTACTCTTGCTGCCGGAATCTGTATGTTCTTTGTCGGCCGCTTCGTGGATAAATGGGGCCAGCGAAAAATGTCAGTTATTGTCGGGACCGGACTGGCACTGGCCAGTTTTTGGAATAGTATGGTCGTAAATACCGCGATGCTGTTCATCGGCTTTTTCTTGATACGCGTTCTCGGTCAGGGGTCGATGAGCCTGATTCCGAATACGCTAGTTCCCCAATGGTTCATTACGAAACGCGGGAAAGCAATGAGCCTGATGGCTATCGGCGGCTTTGCCAGCTCAGCAGCACTTCCGCCTTTGAATGCCTGGCTTGTTGCAACCTGGGGCTGGAGCTTCTCCTGGAGGGTTTGGGGGATTTTACTCCTATTGGTCTTTGTTCCGCTTGCCTTCTTTTTAATAAGGAACAAACCGGAGGATATTGGCGAATATCCAGATGGGATTAAACCCAATTGGACAAATGATCCTGCTGATCCAAACACAACGAGAAAGCCATTGGAAGAGGTCAATTGGACAGTCCAGGAAGCAGTCAAAACACGCGCATACTGGCTGCTGCTGTTTTGTGTCGGAATTCCGGCCCTCGTGAATACCGGACTGACTTTTCATCTGATTTCGATTTTCAAAACGAATGGAATTTCACCTGGAATTGCCGCACTTGCCTTAAGCTTGATGGCTTTGATTGGCTTTCCGGTCACTTTGATTGCCGGCCCATTGCTCGACCGGGTAAAAGTACAATACATCCTCGCCGGAATTTTCGCAGGCGAAATTATCTTTGTCCTCGTCCTGCTGGCAGCTGACCAAACTGCGATTGCGATTGCCTTCGGGGTATTATGGGGAATCAGCGGCGGCTTTGAAAGGATTACCTTGAATTATGTCTGGCCGAGCTTCTTTGGCCGCCAGTCACTTGGCAGCATCAAAGGTTCAGCAATGACGGTGACCGTGCTTGGTTCAGCCTTGGGGCCGCTGCCATTCGGGCTTGCCTACGACTACTTCGGCGGGTATGAGGAAATTTTGCTGATTACAATCATTCTTCCGATTTTGGGTATCACGGTATCACTGCTCGCTAAGAAACCAGTGAAGGACGTTTAGCGGTTCTTAGTTATCAGGCATATGTTGGCCTTGCTTGTGACCGTGATTCCAGCTTCTTCTCGGTTTTCGGGC
>NZ_JAGGQK010000023.1:0-37968 GCF_018613355.1 Bacillus sp. ISL-35
AAGCTGTCAAGAAAAGCATAGGATTCTGACAGGTTGAGCTGGTGAAGAAGGAAAGCTGTCAAAAAAAGCATGGAATCTTGACAGATTGAGTGGGTGAAGCGGAAAAGCTGTCAAGAAAAGCATAGGATTCTGACAGGTTGAGCTGGTGAAGAAGGAAAGTTGTCAAAAAAAGCATGGAATCTTGACAGGTTGAGCTGGTGGAGCGGAAAAGCTGTCAAAAAAAGCATATGATCTTGACAGGTTGAGTGGGTGAAGCGGAAAAGCAGTCAAGAAAAGTATGGAATCTTGACAGGTTGAGCGGGTGAAGCACAAAAGCTGTCAAAAAAAGCACGGAATTTTGACAGGTTAGACCGGTGGAACAGAAAAGCTGTCAAATTCAGCTTGGCAATTCAAACAGGGATACCAGAAAAGTCATCAGAACTGCAATAAATCTCAATCCCCAACCGTAAACTTCCGTTCCAAGCCTTAAATAAATTCAATCTATCTGCTGGAATTTTATGTTGTAGAAAGATATGCTAAGGGAGGAAGGAAAAGGGGCTGTCTGTATTGAAATAGTTAATGGACAAGGTGGTTTACGTCGCCTTATGCTGGGTAAAATGTACATATGCTAACGGAGGTGTTCAACAGTGGAAATTATTTTGTATTTAAGTGTTGCAGTAATAGCAATTGCATTCTTAGTTTTGGTAGTTTCATTATCCAAAACTCTAAAATCTTTGCAGACAACTTTAGACAGTGTGTCAGGCACGCTTGATGGCCTGGAGAAGCAGTTGGATGGTGTGACTCGTGAAACAACGGAGCTTCTGCACAAAACTAACAATTTGGCGGACGATATTTCCAGAAAATCTGAGAGCTTGAACGGTGTCATAAGTGCTGTGAAGGATGTAGGAAATTCTGTTCAGAGATTCAACCAATCGATCCATAATGTTCAAACTATGGTCGACCTTCAGATTGACAGGAATAAGGACAAGATTTCACAGGTGGTTCAATGGAGCAACGTATTCCTGGAGTTGAAGGACAAATGGCAGTCAAAAAAAACAGCTCGAATTGACCATCAAATGGAAGGCGAAGAGATGGTAGAGAGGCAAAGGGAACGTGTTCGGTATTAATGAAAGGAGGAGATAGTATGAACAGGGAACAAAGCCAATATGATGTAAATGGACCAATGAGGGATAATAACAGTAATAACAGCAACTCAAAGGACTTTGTCACGGGTGCGATTGTTGGTGGCCTTGCAGGGGCACTTGCGGCATTATTGCTCGCTCCTAAGTCTGGGAAGGAATTAAGAGGATCGCTTAATGAGCAATCTTCTACTCTTAAAAACAAGAGTGTTGACCTTGCTTCTGTAGCAAAGGAAAAGGCAAGCGGTCTGAAAGAGACTGTGACACAGCAATCTTCTAATCTGGTGAACAAAGTGAAGGATATGAAGAACCAGAATGGTACATCTTCATCCGTTTCCGAGGAGGACCAGCTGCAGGAAGTGCCAACTTCCATGGCAGAGACAAGCTCCATGGATAATACGCATACTGCCACTGGTGAAGAAATTCAGAAGAAGCTTGAAGAAACACAGAAGGCTTTTGATGAAACAGAAAACAAACTGAATCAGTAAGTTTGTCTTGTAAACGGTGAAGTGGTAAGATTACTTCACCGTTTATTTTTATTTTAAGGGCTTTTTTTCGTATAGGAAAGTTCTCTGAAAAGGTTAATTGGGAATGAAAAAATGAAGCAATCAGAGCCATGAAAAAGGAGAGAGTAGGATGCAACAAATTAATACGATCGAAGAATTTGATAAGCTTGTCGATTCTGGTGAAACGTTCTTCATGCTGAAGCACAGCACAACCTGTCCGATCAGCGCAGCCGGGTATGATGAGTTTGCCAAGTTCGAGCAAAACAGCAACGATCCATTATATTATTTAACTGTACAGGATTCCCGCGATCTATCAAACCATATTGCTGAAAAATTCCATGTTAAGCATGAATCGCCTCAGGCTATTCTATTTGTCAATTCTGATGTCGCATGGCATGCTTCTCATTTTAAAATCACAGCGAAATCACTGGCTGCGGCAAAAGAAGAAAATGTAAAGTGAAAAAAACATCCAGATGGATGTTTTTTTACTTTACACTGACCGGATTTTCAAAGGTGATGCTCAACTCATCTCCTGGTGCAAGACCATCGTCAAATGTTGCTTTTTCACCATTTTTAAGCACCGTGAATCCCCGACTTTCTTTTGGAATGTCGATCTGGGCAAAATTGAAAACATCCTGGAAAATGAATGACTGCATCTCTTTTGGTTTTGTAGTGATCTGGTCTCCGTTAAAGATGTGCTCGTCGATCCCAATCTTGATATCCTCCCTGATGAACGCCGTTACTTCGTGCTCCAGCTGGATTTGCTGTCCATTAAAGGAGATGGGCATGATGTCCATAGCCTGGATGCCTAGAATCTCTATAAGTTTTCTGAGTGTAGGTTCTGTTCCCTTTTCAAAGCGAATACTATCAAGGTGTTCAAATTTATTTTTCAGGCTAGCTGGTAAATTATTCAGATGAATTTTCCCCATGAACTCCGTAATCTTTTGTTCTTTACCGTCAATCTTGATATGAAAAGGTCGTGTATCCATAAGAATTTCTGCCTGATTGAGCTCCTTCAGTGCATCTTCAATAGTGTCAGCCATTTCAAATCTGATTTCGTCCCTGTCTGCTACTTGCTGTGAAATTGGGACACGAAGGCCATTGCAGGTCAGTTTTGAACGGATTTCATGCCTTTGTCCATTGATGATGATCGTTTTGGAAGGAAGCTCTCCAATCAAATCTTCGAGAGTCAGTTCTGTTCTGACCCCGTCCTCACCCTTCACGACAGTCAGCTGATCGCCGCCATTCACCTGGTCATCAAAAGTACATATTGAACCATTTTTCAGCAATACAGGAGGCTGTCCATGTTTGCCAGGAATGGTCGCATTCTTGCCGTTCAGGCTGACAATCATCGCAAGACCAGGCTTTCCGTAGAGTTTATTCATTTTGATCCCGGCAGCCAGCAGACAGTCTCCTACCGTCAATTTATTGACCTCGAAAAGCCTCACCGGCTGTCCATTCACGTAGACAGTATGATACTGGACAGGGGATTGTTTTGCCGCAATCGCAATCCCGATTGGCGTAACAAGTTCGGGACCTTTAGTAATATGGCTCGCAAATGAAACAGATGAGATGGCATCAAGGCCCCTGATGGCAACTCTGTTGTCCGGCAAGTTCAGCTTGCTGGCAATCCTGCTGGTCAAATCAGGCGTAAGACTGCCTCCGCCGACAAGCATGACCGCTTTTGGTGATTTATCATTATTCAATCGAAGGATTTCATCACCAATCGTTTCTGCCAGGCGGTCGATCGCAGGGGTGATCCTATCGATCGCTTCCTGTTTGCTAATGACTGCCTCAAACCCAAGTATGTCTGTAATGGTAATTGATTCATGTTCGAGCAGCTCTCGCTTTGCTTTTTCAGCAAGAGGGAAGTCCAGCAGGAATTCATCGCTGACGGCTTCAGTGATTTCATCTCCGGCAACTGGCACCATTCCATACGCAATAACGGTCCCTGAATCCGTGAGTGCAATATCTGATGTCCCCGCACCGATATCAACAAGGGCAACATTCAATCTTCTCATTGAAGCTGGGATCAATACATTGATTGCGGCAATCGGTTCGAGTGTCAGGGCGTCCATTTCCAGGCCGGCACGGTCCAAAGCGGCAAGCAGTGACTCCACGACAACTTTTGGAAGGAAGGTTGCAATGATTTCAACAGAGGCCTCGGATCCGCGCTGATCGATCAGGCTTCCGATGGCTTCTCCATCAAGCTGGTAATAAAGCACAGAATATCCGACACAATAATAGTGATGGCCTAGCTCATTGCTTTTTTCTCCAGCAACGGAAGCTTGTGCAAGCTGGACAGCACTGAGTTCAAGATGGAGGATATCTTGCTTCGAAAACATCGGTTTGCCGGATATATCGACAACTGCTTTCGAACGTTCGGTTTTAAGGGCACGACCGGCTGCAGCCACACAGACCTTTGTTAAAGGGCCATGTGTACCTTCCAATTCTTCTTTGATTCCAGAAATGATGTCTGATACGGAAAGGACGTCATGGATCTGGCCGTCCAGCATCGCTCGATCCTTATGTTCACGGATAATGATATCGATTGCTTCATATTGTCCATCAGATTCTTCCAGGATGATTCCAACGACGGAACGCGTCCCGATATCTAATGCAAACAGTTTATTATTAACACTCAAATTCGTGCACCCTCTAACTTAAAGTCTCATATGATGCTTTATCGCTTAAAAGCGTTTAATTATTAAAGAAAAATGCGTGACAACCGTATTTTTTTCAGATATAATTACCTTTATTAAATTGTATAGCTTAACCATCAGTAACTCGAGGCCCTTTACAAAAGGCCCTCCTAGTATTATCGGTTCTATGATGCCATTGCTTTAGGTCAGGGCTCCAGAAACGATGATATTAAAAATGTACCATACAAACTCTATTGCTATAAAGAAGATTCAGGTGATCGTTATTTCTCATCCTGGCATAAAAAGGAACCTGGTGTTCTTTTCTTGATGATTCTTATAGTTAGGGCTAAAATGAATTTCGAAAGGACGGGACAGAAAATGACAAAAAATCTTGACCAGCTTAGGAATCGTGTGGATGAATTGAATTTAGAGCTTCTCTCATTAATCAATGAAAGAGCCCTGCTCGTCCAGGAAATTGGCCGTGCAAAAGAAACACAGGGCGTTTATCGTTATGACCCTGTTCGTGAAAGAGAAATGCTCGATTTGATCAAGGAAAGCAATAACGGGCCTTTTGAAAATTCAACGATTGAACATATCTTTAAAGAAATTTTCAAAGCCGGACTTGAACTTCAATCAGATGATCACCGCAAAGCTCTTCTTGTTTCCAGGAAGAAAAAGCCGGATGATACAATTATAGATATTAAAGGATTGAAAATTGGCGATGGAACTCCGGACTTTGTTTTCGGTCCATGTTCAGTTGAGTCATATGAACAAGTAGCCACAGTGGCGGAAGCGGTTAAAGCGAAAGGCTTCAAATTGCTTCGCGGCGGTGCTTTTAAACCAAGGACTTCACCTTATGACTTCCAGGGATTAGGTGTTGAAGGACTTAAGATTTTAAAAAGAGTGGCGGATGAGTACGATCTTGCTGTTATCAGTGAAATCGTCACACCTGCCGACATTGAAATAGCCGTGGACTATCTGGATGTCATCCAAATCGGTGCCCGCAATATGCAAAACTTCGAACTTCTTAAAGCAGCAGGGGCAGTGAATAAGCCTATTTTGTTAAAACGTGGGCTTGCCGCTACAATTGAAGAATTCATCAATGCAGCTGAATACATCATGGCGCAGGGAAATGGCCAGATCATTCTCTGCGAGCGCGGAATCAGGACATATGAAAAAGCTACCCGAAATACGCTTGATATTTCCGCAGTGCCAATTCTGAAAAAGGAAACACATCTGCCGGTCATGGTTGACGTCACCCACTCAACTGGCAGAAGGGATTTATTGCTTCCGGCAGCAAAAGCCGCACTGGCGATCGGAGCAGATGGGGTCATGGCAGAGGTGCATCCAGATCCAGCAGTCGCTTTATCCGACAATGCACAGCAGATGGATCTTAAACAATTTGATGAATTTTTAGAGGGATTAAAATCCACTCCATTCGTAAGAGTCTAAAGTTCTGAAACCTTCCTTTATTGTGGAAGGTTTTTTTTATGTGCATTTAGGGGTAACTACAAAGAAGACGGTGTCCAAATCATAATAAAAATACATAAAAATAAGCTATTCAGATTGCGGGATTGTTGTGGATATCGTATGATTAATAACATAATTAAACTTGTACATATAATCACAAACTTAAAAAATGATTATTGTTTCAATTTTTGCTGTAAACTAAGCGAAAAGTGCCGTTTATTACCTGAAGGAGTGAAATAGATGAATATTACAATATATGATGTTGCACGGGAAGCGAACGTTTCAATGGCAACGGTTTCACGTGTTGTCAATGGAAACCCGAATGTCAAGCCAGCTACAAGAAAGAAAGTCATGGAGGTCATTGACCGTCTTGGCTACCGTCCCAATGCGGTTGCACGCGGACTGGCAAGCAAAAAGACGACAACTGTCGGTGTGATCATTCCTGATATTGCGAGCCCGTTTTTTGCGGAGCTGGCAAGGGGAATTGAAGATATTGCTACAATGTACAAATACAATATTATCTTGAGCAACTCTGACCAGAATATCGAAAAAGAACTGCATTTGCTGAACACAATGCTTGGCAAACAGGTTGATGGAATTGTTTTCATGGGCGGCAATATTAAGACCGAACATGTCGAGGAATTCAAAAAGTCCCCAGTACCAATCGTCTTAGCAGGATCGATTGAGGAATCAGGCGAAATACCATCTGTTAATATCGACTATGAGCAGGCAACATTCGATGCGGTTTCTGCTTTTGTTGAAAAAGGTCATAAAGAGATTGGATTTGTTATTGGGCCAATGCTGGAGCCAATCAACAAGGATAAAAAGCTTGAAGGATATAAGCGCGCATTAAAAGATGCAGGAATTCAGTTTAACGAAGAACTGGTTGTCGAGGGCGATTATACGTATGATTCAGGTCTCGAGGCAATTGAAAGAATCCTCGAGCTCGACAAGAAGCCTACAGCAATCCTTGTCGGGTCGGATGAAATGGCACTTGGAGTCATCCACGGTGCTTTTGACCGCGGATACAGCGTTCCAGAAGATTTCGAAGTAATCGCTTCGGACAATACAAGATTGACTTTAATGGTACGCCCGCAGCTTACAACGGTTGTCCAGCCTTTATACGATATCGGAGCAGTAGCCATGCGCTTGCTGACGAAATACATGAACAAAGAAAAAGTGGATGAAAATATCGTTGTCCTGCCACACCGGATCGAGAACAGAGATTCAACTAAATAATGTGAAAAGCCCCTTGCAGCAGATGCAAGGGGCTTTTTTAAGCAAATCAACCGAAATCCACTTGAAATCCTCTCATTACCTGAAGGAAATCAATGAAAAAATACTGCCCAATCTTCTGATATGGCACTAATCAATGAAATTCCGGCTGCTTATAACCTTAGCGACGAAAATTAAAATTTAGCCCACTGTTTTGGATTTATTCGACCACATTTCAAATTAATTCGACCAGATTTTAAGTTTATTCGACCACATTTCAAATTAAATCGACCAACGATCAAATTCTATCCACCAACTCAATATGCCGAGCTTGCGTGCGGCATATCTCCCTTCCATAAAACAAAAAAACCGGGATACAATCACCCGGTTTCGCACTTAAACAGTTTCTGATTTTTTATTCGAGCGGATGGGATACAATGCTTTTTCAACTGTCTGGGCATTCTTTTCCGTAATTTCCGGTTTTCGTGGGATAGGCGGATATAAGTCTTCTGGATCATCCCATTCTAGCGGCAATTCAACAGGTGCCTGTTCTTTCCATTCATTGATCCATTCCTGCGGCAAACTGCCATAACAGTTTGAGTTTTCAATCATCTCAAGCCAAATCAGTGACCAGGCTCTGGGCACCACGCGCCAGATATCATAGCCTCCGCCGCCAACCGCAATCCACTTGCCGCCGCAATATTTATGGGCAACCTCATGTGCAAGCTTTGGAATCTCCCGATATATCTTCATCGTTGCCGACAAATGGGTCAACGGGTCAAGGTAGTGGGCATCCGCACCATTTTGAGTCAGAATGACATCTGGCTTGAAGAATTCGACTATTTCAATCAGTGATGTTTGATAGGCATCGAGCCATGAGTCATCCTCTGTGAAAGCATCGACCGGGATATTGAAAGAATACCCGTAGCCTTTGCCCTGCCCGCGTTCATTCACATTCCCTGTACCGGGGAAAAGATAACGGCCGGTTTCATGGATTGATAATGTGCATACATTCGGGTCATCATAGAATGACCATTGAACACCATCGCCGTGATGGGCATCGGTATCGATATATAATACCCGTGCATTGTACTTTTCCTGCAGGTACTTGATCGCAACTGAACTGTCATTATAAATACAGAAGCCTGAAGCTTTGCCGCGGAATCCATGGTGAAGGCCTCCGCCTAAGTGTAAGGCATGGTCAGCTTTTCCGTTCATGACATAATCCACTGCAGTCAGTGTGCCGCCAACAAGCAAAGCACTTGCTTCATGCATATTGGCAAAAATCGGGGTGTCTTCCGTCCCCAGACCGTATCCTTCAGCGGTTTCACCTTTAAGCTTTCCCTGGCCAGCAAGCTTAACAGCGTTTACAAAGTTGGGATCATGGACGAGGTGGAGTTCCTCATCCGTGGCCATCCGTGGCGCAACAATCTGACTATCCTCAATTGCACCGATTTTACGCAATAAATCCAGCGTAAGTTTCAACCGCATCTGGTTAAAAGGATGGTTGCTGCTGAACCGGTAGTTCAGCAGCTCGTCTGAAAAGACAAACACAGAGCGGTCGCTCATGATGAAACACCCGGGAGATTAGGCCAGAGTACTTGGTGTCCCGCTTTTTTCAGATCCTCGATCACTGCGATTGGGTTCATTGTCTGAATCCTCACAACAAGGATTTTGTACCGCTCATCTTTTTGGTCAGGGTAGACAAGGACACTTTGGATATTTGCCTTCCGCATGCTGATCACGGATGCGATCTCGCAAAGCATGCCTGCTTTGTTGGGAACCTTTACTTCAATCTGGGAGCCTGGCTGGTGGGCGCCTGTCAGTTCTACAAGCGTATGCAGCAAATCTGTTTCGGTTACGATCCCTACCAGCTTCCTGTCATTAATGATTGGAAGACAGCTGATATTATGTTCATAGAACACCGCTGATATCTCTTCGACGAAATCCAAAGGATGCCCGGTGATCACATTTGTGGTCATAATCGACTTTACCGGATTATCAAGCTCTCCCTTATGTTTGTCCCAGTGGAAAACCGACGGGGCAGCATCCTTGATGTCGCGATCGGAAACGAGCCCGATGACTGCACGGTCTTTATTCACAATGGGAATATGCCGAATTTTATTTTCCGCCATCAGTTTGATCGCGGCTGCAATGGTATCCTCAGGAAAAAGCGTCGTGACGTTCTTCTTCATAATTTCCTCGACGATCATAATTCCTTCCTCCTTGAATGATGAGGTTAAAAACGATCTTAATACATAAAACGGTTCATGAACCGCAGCTGGTCGAATTTCTGTACAGATTCAGGCGGAATCCTTTTACCAATTCGGGCCATCAGGCAGTTTGCTGGATGTGAGCTGATTTCGGGATCATCCGTCGCGTACCAGACAAGACCGCCCGCATTCATCATTTTTTCCATGACTTTTCTGTATTCCCATACATTGAGGCCTGTGCCTTTCAAATCCCAATGCCAATAATATTCTGTCGTGATAATGATGTAATCTTCCATCGCATCATCCATCATGGATACAATCAGCAAATTCTTGCCGACGGAGCTTCCGCGAAATTCAGGTATGACCTCGATTGCACCAAGTTCGATTAAATCTTCCATTTTTCCCTCAGACCATCTCTCAAGCGGGTCTGGGTATAGATAAGTAACATATCCGACGATCATATGGCCTGAACGAGCCACAATGATCCGTCCTTCCGGCAGCCCGGCAATTTCAATCAATGCCTTGTGCTGCTGTGCTGGAGGACGGAATGCCACCAGATCTTCGTGGAATTCATAGCTTGCCAGTTTTTCCGGAGAAATCGGGCCTTCAATGATTAAACGGCCATGGGGAGTCTTCAGTTCTTTAGCGTTATAAGTCTTTTTATGTTCCATTCAGTCACCACCCGTCAACAATTAAAACGATAATTCTATTATACATAAAATCTAACAAATAAAAGCGCTTTCACAAAATTTTCTGTATTTAGAAAGGACTTTTCTGGCAGTAAAAAGCTCGAAGGGAAACAGGACTTTCTTTTCTATTAATATTTTAAAAATTGAGAAAATCGAATTTTTATACTATAATGTATTTTAAATATAAAGCCAAGGGGGATGGATACATGAAAGTGGAAGCGCTACCAGTTACGCAAGGGAATCATAACTTAAAAAATTATGACGAGCTTCATGGACAATTTGATTGGAGTGAAGCTGAAAAAGAGTTTTCCTGGTCTGATACAGGAAGGGTCAACATCGCATATGAAGCAATTGACCGCCATGCAGAAGGATTCAGGAAAAATAAGATTGCGCTATATTATCAGGATGGGGTGCGCAAGGAAAAATATACGTTCAAAGAAATGAAGGAGCTTACCAATAAAGCTGGTAACGTATTCAAAACATACGCGGATGTGGAAAAAGGGGACCGCGTGTTTATCTTCATGCCTCGTTCTCCAGAACTGTATTTCGCTGTTCTCGGGGCGGTAAAACTGGGGGCGATCGTAGGCCCATTATTTGAAGCATTCATGGAAGGGGCTGTCCGGGACAGGCTGCAGGATAGTGGCGCGAAGGTATTGGTCACGACACCTGAGCTTCTCGAGCGCGTCCCTGTCGATGAGCTGCCAGACTTGAAGCATATTCTTCTTGTTGGCGACAACCTGGAAGCAGATGATCAGTATGTTGATTTTAAACAAAAGCTTTCTGAAGCTAGCAATAAACTTGATATCGAATGGGTTGACCGCACGGATGGACTGATTTTGCATTATACTTCCGGCTCGACTGGAAAGCCAAAGGGTGTCCTTCACGTTCATAATGCGATGATCCAGCATTATCAGACTGCTAAATGGGTCCTGGACTTGAAAGAAGAAGATGTCTACTGGTGCACAGCGGATCCAGGCTGGGTAACAGGAACATCATATGGAATCTTTGGGCCATGGCTTGCCGGAACGTCAAACGTGATCATTGGAGGACGTTTCAATCCTGAGACATGGTACAAGATGATTGAACAGTACGGAGTGACTGTCTGGTATAGTGCTCCAACGGCCTTCAGGATGCTGATGGGTGCAGGGGATGAGGTCGTGAAGAAATTCGATCTTAGCTGTCTTCGCCATATCCTGAGTGTTGGTGAACCGCTGAACCCTGAGGTTGTCAGATGGGGAATGAAGGTGTTCAACCTGCGCATCCATGATACTTGGTGGATGACCGAAACTGGCGCACAGCTGATCTGTAATTACCCAAGCATGGAAATCAAACCTGGATCGATGGGTAAGCCAATCCCGGGTGTTCAAGCGGCAATCGTGGATGACCAGGGGAATGAACTGCCTCCATACAGAATGGGCAATCTGGCAATCAAAAAAGGCTGGCCATCGATGATGCACACCATCTGGAACAACCCGCAGAAGTATGAATCATATTTCATGCCTGGCGACTGGTATGTGTCCGGTGACTCTGCATACATGGATGAAGAGGGATACTTCTGGTTCCAGGGACGGATTGATGATGTCATCATGACCTCCGGCGAGCGTGTCGGACCATTTGAAGTCGAAAGCAAGCTTGTTGAACATCCTGCAGTCGCTGAAGCAGGTGTCATCGGCAAGCCGGACCCAGTCCGCGGCGAAATCATCAAGGCGTTCATCGCATTGCGTGACGGCTATGAGCAGTCCGATGAGTTGATCGAGGAAATCCGCCAATTCGTGAAAAAGGGTCTTGCAGCACATGCAGCACCTCGCGAAATTGAATTCCGCGATAAGCTTCCTAAGACACGAAGCGGTAAAATCATGCGCCGCGTGTTGAAGGCATGGGAACTTGACCTTCCAACCGGCGACCTTTCTACAATGGAAGATTAATAAATTTTGTGAAAAAAACAGTCCAATTCGATATCGAATTGGACTGTTTTTTGTTGATTATGATGAGCAGGAGGACGAGGATTGTTGCCCCCAATCTTAATTCGCCAGACAGCTTATCAATTAAGCACATGTTCTTAGCTTCAATTCTTTACTGCATGGATATAGTGAATGTTTTCGAATGCAGACAAATAATCCGAGCGGTTTTTAAAGAACATTTCATTTATGTCAGTTGGGGATAAATGTTCGTAAATAAGTAAACCAGCTTTCTCCAAAAGACTCTCAATTTCAGTATAAGAGAAACATGATTTCATCGGTTCTCCACCTACTGAAGCCATTTTCAGCATATTTTCCACTCTATTAGAAAACCCTTTTTCACTAAAGAGTTTCTCGTCTGCGAAATCAAAAACGATTGAGCTTCCTGATGGCAACCTGGTGAATATATGCGTAAACAGGTTGAATATTTCCTCCTTCGTTAAGTAATACGAGACTCCTAAAAAGCTGAAGAACGTTTTTTGATTAACATCAAAGCCTTTATTCATTAAATCTTGTGTGGAAAACATATTCGTGAAGTCAATTGGGATAAAGTGAAGGTTTTTTGGGATTTGAAGACTTGTTTCATCTAGTCTTTTCTTTTTGAATTCTTGTGTAGCAGGATGATCGATTTCAAATACTTCTATTTTGTTTTCTAGCTCAGGGTGTCTGAAACTAAAAGTGTCTAATCCAGCTCCGAGAATGACATACTGTTTTACTCCCAGGATTATTTCATTGTGTAATACTCTTTCGCAGAACGCAGCGCGGGCCAGGGGTGTAGGGGATAGCTGGACTTGTGTAATCCATTTCAACATCTCATCTGGTTGATCCCGTAAATTTTGCGCGATTTCTTGACTGAAAAAAGAAATGCCCTGAATCATATTCTCTTTAATCATTGAAGATTCTTCTTGGGAGATAAGTTCTTTTGCCATGAAGTCATCAAAAATGGTTGGTGAGTCATATTGACTGTGATAAGCCCGTGCGAAGGCTGAAACCAGGGAAGTCACGCTTGCTTCATTTTGCTTCATATTTTTCCCTCCATAAAAAAAAGATCCTCCCAGGACAGGAGAACCTTATTATAAACACACGGAGTTATTTTGTAAATTATAGCATAAATAGATTTTTTTGTCAAATGTTTATACTCAAATTACACACTAAATCATTGTTCCTCGTACGCATACCAACAACCAAAAATGCCTGGAGTTACATTGAAGTAACTCCAGGCATTTTTTAAATTCAATAAATGATGTTAGTTCCCTGTACCTTCTCCAGTACCTTCACCATTACCATCCCCATCTCCAGGTGGCTCAGGAGGATCATCCGGTTTAGGGTCGGTTGGCGGAGGGTCTTTCGGTTTAGGATCCTTTGGTTTATTTTTATCGTCCTTCGGTTTGTCGTCCTTTGGAGGATCCTTAGGTTCAGGTTTTTTGCCAATTTCAATGATATTCGACGGCGCGGATTCTTTTCCAGCTATATCGACAGCTGTAACATAGAATACGCCGTCTCCTGCATTGAAACTCAGTTTTTCACCAGCTTTGATGCTGCCGACTTTTTTCTTGTTGTTATAGATTCGGTAGCCGACAATATCATTATCAGGGTGCTTGCCCCAGGCAATTGTTTTTCCAGAAAGCTTGATTCCGAGCGCTGCTGGAGTCTTGCCATTTTCACTCAGCTTATCATTGGCAACGAGTATTTTGTTCCAGGCATCCTTATTAGGGATCAACTGTTGCGGGTTCCTGATTTTATGGCCGATGTAGTTTTCCATATATTCCGGGTTCAAAATGACTCCTGAATCCGTAAATTCTGCTGGTGTGGAATCAAGGGCAATATAGCGCTTGTCTCCTACAGTAACGAATTTATTTTCAACCAGGCTGTCATCTACCTTTGTTGGTGCGTATTTCGCAATGAAATAGTCTGACTCCACAAGGCCTGCCTTCGAACATGCACTTGAAGGAAGCAAACCGGAAACGGCACAATAAGATCGCTTGACAATACCGCCAGGCATCTTGAAGCGTTCTTCCGGATCGACCAGCTTAGGATCGACATCATAGGCCGCATTCATCAGGTCAGCCCAGATGTATTGAGTACGCATGCCATAGGAAAGTCCTTTATAGGTTCTTTCGAGTGCTTTAGGTGTATCGTAACCCAACCATACCCCGAAAGAGACATTCGGATTGGTTGCCACAAACCATGAATCAATATATTCATGTCCGGTACCAGTTTTGCCAGCCCAGTCAGAGCCAAATTTCAATCTTCCTTTTACAGCCGTGGCAGTACCACGGTTGATGACATCTCGCATCATATCGATGGTCAGGTATGATGTTTGCGGACTGAAGACATCTACTGGTTCAGATTTATGCTGGAATACGACTTCGCCATTTTTGTCGACGATTTTTTCGATCATATATGCATCGATGAATTTCCCGTTGTTTGCGAATGTACCAAATGCGTTGGTGTTTTCTTCAACAGTAACACCGCCCCGAAGGGAACCAATAGCAGTCGATAAGTTCGAATAGTCATCAGGCTGCAGATTGGAGAATCCCATCTTATCCAGGAAATTAGCAGGTCTCTGGCCGAGGATGCTCTTATAGGCTAGGACAGCCGGTACATTGTAAGATTTCGTCAAAGCATGTCTGGCAGAGGTCAAACCGCTGTATCTCATATCATAGTTGTTTGGCCACGGTTTGCTCTTTCCATATAAAAATACTTGAACATCAGGCAGAACAGTACCGGGATGCAATTTCCCGAGCTCCATTGCAGGAGCATAAACCAGAAGCGGCTTCATCGTCGATCCGTTCTGTCTCGGAGCCCGTGAAGCATGGTTCGTCTGTTCCCGCTTGAAGTTGCGGCCGCCGACAAAGCTGATGATTTTGCCAGTTTTGTTTTCAATCAGTGTCGCGCCGATTTCCACAGGTTCTTTGACTACCATCGTTTTGTCCGGATCGTCAGGATCAGGAACTTCCTGAGGCTTTTCGCTTCCATAGTAAGGGTAATTCTTTGCGGTTTCCTGGAACTTTTCGTATATCTCTTTATTGATGGTTGTATAAATCTTATAGCCGTTCTGGCGAAGATCACGGTTGGCAAGTGCCTCATATTCAGCCATTAAATCATCGTCTTTTTTCAAATCTTCGGCTTCATAGCCATCGCGTTCAGCTAAAAGATTAGCCAAAATATCAATTGAGCGTTTCTCGATTTCAAATGTGAGGAATGGATACTCCTCAATTGTATTATCGCTCGGAACCTCTTTGACAAAGTCCTTCGTAATATCATAGTTGATTGCTTCCTTGAACTCCTTATCCGAAATGAAGCCGGCTCCGTGCATCCTTGTGATGACGGTCTTGTATCTCGTCAGGCCTGGTTCGAGTCCAGCCGCATCTTTAAGCTTGCCGTGATCGCTGCTGAATGGCGTATAGCCAAATGGACTCTGTGGTAGTCCAGCGATAAAAGCAGCTTGAGGCAGGGTCAAGTCTTTCGCTTCTTTACCGAATATCCCGTTTGCTGCGGCCTGGACACCGGCAATATTGCTGCCATTCGCGTTACGGCCGAAGGTAGCGACATTCAAATAGGCTTCGAGAATCTCTTTTTTATCGAAGAATTTTTCGAGGCGGAGGGCGAGAAGAATCTCTTTCGCTTTTCGCTCGAATGAAACTTCATTGGTCAGGATCTGATTCTTGATGAGCTGCTGTGTCAGTGTGCTTCCCCCGGACGATGTCGCCGAGTTTGTGACCTCCTGGAAAAGGGCGCGCATAATCGCTTTAGGCACGACACCGTCATGTTCGTAGAAATACTCATCTTCAGTTGCCACGACCGCATTGACCAAATACTTCGACATATCGTCAAGCTTTACTTCCTCGCGGTATAGGTCAGTTCTGAGTTTGCCAAGATAAACATCATTATCAAAATATAAGTCCGACGTCTCTTCATAGTTGTAAATATCTTTCTTCATATTTTCATATGGACGTATTTGTTCATCTTTGACAAGGGATGCAAAATACCCGGCCCCTGTTCCTGCGGCAAAGCCCGCACCGAGGACCAGTACAATAATCAATAAAAGCAACATGTTCCAGACAACCGAGTAAGTAATCCGGGCTCCTTTTACGGTCTTTTTATTCGTAAAAAAAGCACCAAAGGATTTAAGCTTCTCTTTCCAAGCCTGCTTTCCTTCATGCATTCATATCATTCCCCCTAAAATCACATACATTATAGCATAAACAAGCTGTCGAATAGACTGTAATCTTAATTTTTCTGAAAACTTATGTCGAATTTGACAACTTCTATCGCTTTATGGTAAAAATGCTTTATTAACTTTATAGCAAAAAGCTGTGAAGGGAACGAGTAGTGCTTCTGTCCATGTTCCAGAAAGCCGGCGGTCGCTGTGAGCCGGTACAAACAGAAGGATGAATTACCTCCCCGAGCGCCGCAGTGAACTGGATTCATAGTAGCCGCGGACGGTTTAACCGTTATTTTATGGAGTGGAAGACTTTTTTGTTTTAGTTTTCAAGCCGGGTGGTACCGCGCATTTAGCGTCCCTGCATTTATTGCAGGGGCGTTTTTTATTTACGCAAAAATCCGGTTGCGAAATATATTTTTGAATGGAGGAAAGGCAAATGGAATTATTGAAAGACCTCGAGTGGCGCGGGATTATCTACCAGCAAACAGATGAAGAGGGAATGAAGGACCTGCTTTCGAAGGAGAAGATTTCTCTTTACTGTGGTGTCGATCCAACGGCGGACAGCATGCATATCGGCCATCTTCTTCCGTTCCTGACTCTGCGCCGTTTCCAGAATGCGGGCCACCGTCCGATCGTCCTTGTCGGCGGAGCAACCGGTTTGATTGGCGATCCGAGCGGAAAGAGCGAGGAGCGTAAACTGCAAACGCTGGAACAAGTACAGGTTAACGTTGATGGAATTAAGAAGCAGCTTGGTAAAATTTTTGACGTGGAAGGCGAAAATGGCGCGCTGATGGTCAACAACTACGATTGGGCAGGTTCCATGGATGTGGTGACATTCCTGCGTGACTTCGGAAAACATGTCGGTGTCAATTACATGCTGGCAAAAGATACGATTGCTTCAAGACTGGAAACAGGGATCTCGTTCACAGAATTCACTTACACAATCCTGCAGGCAATGGATTTCTTCCATTTATACGAAAATCACGACTGCAAACTGCAGATTGGCGGAAGCGACCAGTGGGGCAATATTACGACCGGTCTTGAGCTGATCCGTAAAATGTCTGCGGAAGGCTCTAAGGCATACGGTATGACGATTCCGCTTGTAACAAAAGCTGACGGCACCAAGTTCGGCAAGTCGGAAAGCGGAGCTGTATGGCTCGACCCTGAGAAAACATCTCCATACGAGTTTTACCAGTTCTGGATCAACACCGCCGATGCGGATGTTGTGAAATACTTGAAGTTCTTCACTTTCCTCGAAAAAGAGGAAATCGAAGCCCTCGAAAAAGCAGTTGAGGAAGAAGCGCACCTGCGCAAAGCACAGAAAGCTCTTGCTGAAGAAATGACTCGCATGATCCATGGTGAAGAAGCCCTTCAACAGGCAATCAGGATTTCCGCAGCACTTTTCAGCGGCGACATCAAAAACCTGAGCGCCGACGAAATCAGGCAGGGATTTAAAGATGTTCCTTCTTTTACAGTAGAAGGAGGAGAAGAACAAGGATTGGTCGACTTGCTGGTTGCTGCTAAAATCTCGCCATCCAAGAGGCAGGCACGTGAAGATGTATCAAACGGAGCAGTATCCCTTAATGGAGAACGTGTAACCGATACAGCATACGTCCTAAGCGATGCAGACAAGATCGAAGGGCAGTTCACAATCGTCCGCCGCGGCAAAAAGAAGTACTTCATGCTTAAATACTAGATGTTTTTTCGCAAACTTTATTTGTTCAAGCGAAAAACATCGTAAAAACAGCCATCCTGGATGCCAGGAGGCTGTTTTTTTAGTGAATTGGATTTTATTATGCGTTTTATTCGCAAAAATGGAGGGTTTGTTTGCAAATATATTCTTTTCTCCGCAAAAAAAGAAGTTTATTCGCTAAAAGCACTAGTTTATTCGCAAACGGTGAATTTTTACACTTTTTCCGCGCAAAAATAAAAACCCCAGCCAAATCGGCTGGGGTTTTGAATGCACTCTATTAACGAGAGTAGAATTCAACGATAAGAGCTTCGTTGATTTCAGCTGGAAGTTCAGAACGCTCAGGCATACGAGTGAAAGTTCCTTCTAGCTTGTCTGCATCGAAAGTCAAGAAGTCAGGTACGAAGTTGTTTACTTCGATTGCTTCTTTAACTACATCAAGATTGCGAGACTTTTCACGAAGTGTGATTGTCTGGCCAGGAGCTACGCGGTAAGATGGGATATCTACGCGTGCGCCATCAACCATGATGTGGCCGTGGTTTACTAACTGGCGAGCTGCACGACGAGTGCGAGCAAGACCTAGACGGTAAACAACGTTGTCAAGGCGAGCTTCAAGAAGAATCATGAAGTTTTCACCGTGCTTACCAGGCATTTTGCCTGCTTTGTCGAACAAGTTACGGAACTGACGCTCAGTAACTCCGTACATGTGGCGAAGCTTTTGCTTCTCTTGAAGTTGCAATCCGTATTCGGAAAGCTTTTTACGCTGGTTAGGACCATGAGGACCTGGTGCGTAAGGGCGTTTTTCTAATTCTTTACCTGTACCGCTTAGTGAAATTCCAAGACGGCGGGATAGTTTCCAGCTTGGGCCGGTATAACGAGCCATGAATGACTCCTCCTTAGTTTTTATTTTGTAAAATAAAAACAGATTGTGACTAACCATTATGGGTATTTTGTTTTCATGTACCTTCGCCCTAGCAGCAGCGGGTTACGAGATACACCATCAAACCAAGTTTGAGGAACAAAATACATACATAATGCAGACCACATAGGCTGCGATATTTTACACAAAGAGTATTATATAATTTCTATTCATATAAAGTCAAGGATATATTTCAATTCATTGTCTTTTTCACCATGAAATTATCCCCGAATCTTTGGCTTTTATATCATACTATTTTACTAGGTCTATGATATAATAAATAGTAATTATTTTTCTTTTTCAAATATTTGGATACTACCTAGCCACGTGATGAATCTCGATCAGGCTGCTGCCTGTAAAACAGCTACTCACAAATCGCTGTGAAGTGATTTTAAAACAGGTGATACATATGGAAGAATTGGTAGAACGGGAAACAATATTGGAACTGAAAAGCAGGTTCTTTGATTTGATCAGCACGGGCAGATTATCTATCACGGACATTCTCTCGCAAATGTTGACTGTGCTAAAAGAATTGCTCCAGGCAACTGAGGTCGATTTATATAGATGTGAGGAATGGAATCAGGGCATGCTTCTTGAGGCTACGACCCGCAGCGATCTGAATGAGGAAATTACGGGTGATTCCCCGGAATGTCTCTTAAGCGAACTGACTGAAACCCCGCAATCATTTATTAAAAAACCAGAATTACTCCCGCAATATGATCTAGTGTTTGTCATGGCTGTAAAAGAAAATATCAAGAGTTTATGTGCTATTCAAATGAATGGCGCTTCACTTGACCGCCTTTCGGACAGCCTTCTGAAAAAGCTTGTTGACGAGTGTACATTGTTTATAAATAAAATCCACACCCTGGCTGAGACAACGGAAGAAGAAAAAAGGTATAAGCAATTATTCAGGGTAACGAAAAAATTCCACTCGACGATGGATATGGATGCTGTGCTTGGTGAAATCATTTCCACACTAAGGGAAGTGTATCCTTCGTTCACCTATTATCTCCTGCTGTCCCATGACCACAAGGGTTACGGAGGACTGCCGGTTAAAGACCTTGAGTATAACAGTGAAAACGAGACTGCCATGCAATCTTATGTGAGCGGTCAAATCCAGTTCGAGGATTTGGTGATTGACAAAAATTCCATCATGTATGCACCTTTAAAAGGAAGACAGGGCGTATATGGAGTGCTGCAGGTCATAGCCCCGAACTCGCTTGTGTTCCCGCAAAACGAAGTGGAATTCATTAAGCTCCTTGCCAATACCGCCGGCAGCGCCCTGGAGAATGCGAAGCTTTACGAGCAATCAAGGAAGCTGGTTGCCGATTTGCAGCTTATTAATGAAGCATCTCATCAATTGAATACCAGCCTGCGCCTGACAGATACAATGAAGTTTATTTGCGGCCGGATCATCAAGTCCTTTGATGCACAGGAAGTCGGTTTCATCATGTTGGATGAAGACAATCATGATTACTCCGTCCTTCAGGGGAGCACCGGTTTCTTCTTTTCAAAAGAGGCTGCCAATTATATATTGAAAATCGCCAAACGGGTAAAGCAGGATCTAGAACCATTGTTCATAGGGGATATCTCTTCTGATATCGAAGGGGCTTCTTCGCATTTCCGCTCAGTAATGTGTGTTCCGATGATCCAGAGCGGTGATTTAAAGGGTTTCGCGCTTGTCATGCATGAGGAGCCATATCACTTTGCGTTTGACACCTTCAAGCTGCTGCAGTCGCTCATCCATCATTCGACTTTAGCTTTCACCAATTCCATGCTTCGTGAAGAATTGGAGAAAATGGTCGTGACCGATCATTTGACAAAGCTGTATTCCCGTGGCTATCTGGATGACAAAATGAATCTGTCGATGCTTGAGGATAGGCAGGGAACCTTCATTTTAATTGATATTGATAATTTTAAATGTGTGAATGACCAGTATGGCCATCAGGTCGGAGACGAGGTTCTCATCCAGCTGGCCCGGCAGATAGCTAAAAATATCCGCGGCACGGATATCGGTGCCAGATGGGGCGGGGAGGAACTCGCGATTTACCTGCCGGGGGCTCCACTGGAAATCGGTGTCATGATTGCCAACAGATTGGTCGATAAAGTCGAAAAACATACGAATCCAAATGTCACGATTTCTTGCGGTGTCTCCACATGGATCAGGGGGCAGGAAGATACGACAAAGACCGTGTTCAAAAGAGCGGATCAGGCTCTATATAAAGCCAAAGGCTCCGGTAAGAATAAAGTGGTGGTCCAGAATGGAAACCAATTTGATTTTAGTGACAAGGTCTGATTTGTCTTTGAATCCAGTTCTTTTTCATCGTGATCATTTTTTAAGCACTCATTTATGAGTGCTTTTTCTGTTTAGCAGACCACAGTGCTTTTTCAATTGCTGTGAGTGAAATCACTTTCCATATCAGGGCAAATATCATATCCTGTTTATGGGGGTATTTTGTAAACGCTTACAAATATATAGGAGGAATCGGAATGGGAGACAAAAGATTCGAAACAGAAGTCATTCATGCAGGATATAAATCGGACGAATTCAGGGGGAGTCTTGCTCCTCCATTATTTCAGACCAGCACGTTCACTTTTGACAGCGCAGAGCAAGGGGAAAGGCGCTTTGCCGGGGAGGAAGAGGGATTAATCTATTCCCGTCTTGGAAACCCGACTGTTGCCATGCTGGAGGAGAGGATGGCAGCAATTGAAAAAGGGGAAAAGGCCCTTGCGTTTGGATCAGGGATGGCTGCTGTCTCTGCGATATTAGTAGCGCTGACAAGATCAGGGGACCATATACTTTGCTCACAGGGTGTATATGGCTGTACATTTGGTCTATTGCAGCTTATGAAAGAAAAATATGATATCAATCATGATTTTTCGATGATGGCGACAAGGGAAGAAGTGCTGGCCGCTATTACCCCGGAGACAAGAGTCATCTATATCGAGACACCAATTAACCCGACGATGAGGCTGGTTGACCTGGAGATGGTCGCGGATGTCGCGAAAGAGAAGGGGATCCCGGTGGTTGTCGATAACACATTCAGTTCACCATATCTGCAGAATCCGCTTGAGCTTGGCTGCGATTTTGTCATCCATAGTGCAACGAAATATATTTGCGGGCATGGAGATGTGATCGCAGGTGTAGCGGTAGGTCCTAAGGAAATCATGTCTAAAATTGCGATGACTACCCAAAAGGATATTGGCGGTGTGATTTCACCTTTCGATGCATGGCTGCTGCTTCGCGGCTTGAAGACGCTGCCTGTGAGGATGGACCGTCACTGTGAAAATGCTGAAAAACTGGCAACCTATCTGTCCGGTCATCCGGCAGTGGAAGAAGTCATTTTCCCTGGCGATCCAAAGCATCCCGACTACGCGATCGCGAAAAAGCAAATGCGTAAACCGGGCGGGCTGATTTCCTTCAACATAAAAGGTGGCAGGAAAGAGGCGCAGGCATTCATCAACAAACTAAAACTCATTAAAATAGCTGTCAGCCTCGGTGATGCAGAAACCTTAATCCAGCATCCGGCGACAATGACCCATGCAGTCGTGCCGAAAGAAGCGAGAGAAAAAATGGGGATCAAAGAAAATATGCTAAGGCTGTCGGTTGGACTGGAAGCGTGGGAAGACTTAAGGGATGACCTAGAGATTGCATTTGAATCAGTAAGGAAAGAGAGCACAATGGAAACAGGATCTATTTAAAAAGCAATTCAAACCCCTCCCGGAGAGCCGGGAGGGGTTCAGTATGTTCTAATTAGATATACTGTGCAAGCACTTCAACGAATTCCTCCAGCTTTTGCTGGTCCAATTCATCAAAACGATTTTTTTCAGGCGAGTCGATATCGAGAACACCAATCACGTTTCCGTTTTTCAGGATTGGTACGACTATTTCAGATTGGGAGGCGGCGTCACAGGCGATATGACCAGGGAAGGCATGGACATCTTCAACCCTTACTGTTTCTTTTTTTGATGCAGCTGTACCGCAAACACCTTTTCCAAGTTTAATCCTTACACAGGCAGGAAGTCCCTGGAACGGTCCGAGGACAAGCTCGCCATCCTCCATCAGGTAAAAGCCGACCCAGTTGATGCGGTCAAGAAACTGGTTTAATAAGGCAGAGGCATTGCTCAGATTGGCAATTGAATTTTTTTCATCCTCAATGAGCGCTTTCAGTTGTTTAATCACCAAGTCGTAATTTTTTTCGGTGCTGGCGCTGTATGTTTCGACGTTAAACATCGTTATTCCCCCTAATTCATGAAGTTTTACTCTACATTGTATCAAAAAACGGCGAAACAATGGAGACTTTGTCGAGCTTTTTATAAAGGAAATTTAAATGATTTCCAGAAAGGTAAACAGTAAGGTTAATTGCGGAAAGCGAGGGGCGGAGCAATGAGAAAAAATTCAAAAGCTGCGATTATTGATGCGGCCATCTACTTATTCAATACGAAGGGGTTCAATGGAACATCAGTGAGGGACATTGCAGCAAAGGCAGACGTGAATGCAGCGAATATCTCATATTACTTCCAGAACAAGAATGGACTCCTCGAAAATTGTTTTACCGTTTTTTTTGAAAACTATCTTAAAGAGCTGGAAAAAGGTTTTTCGTTTCTTGAATACGGTTCAGAGTACTGCCTGAATGCGATGGTTGAAAATATATTGAGATACCAATGCGAAAACATTCAATTGACAAGATTCATATTAAGAGAGATGACGATCGATTCGCAGGTAGTCAGGGAAATCATGTCGACCTACCATGTAAAAGAACGTTATATGTTCAAAAAGGTCCTGGAAACCGGGATTGAGAACGGAGAATTCAAAAAGCATTCAGTCCAGTACAGTATTTTGCAGTTGAAAGGCCTTCTGCAGATGCCTTTTTTGAATACCCATTATGTCACAGAAGTTCTGCATGTACAGCCGCATGAAAAATACTTCGCGGACAAATACAGCGATGAGATTTCACATTGGATCAAAGGAACCCTTTGCACGGAACAGCAGACTCAACAGAAGATGTTGATAAATATATAGGAAACCGGTAAATCTGCCGGTTTCCTTATTTTTTTATCCCCATGGATTCCAGTCCTTGTCCAAGCTCCTTCGCCTGGTGGGCATCAGATCCGTACACAAGCTTGATTCCTCGGTCTCTCGCCTCATTGATTACCCAATCAGGCGGATAAGGTTCACGGCATAATGGCTTTGCCGTACCGGCTCCGTTGTAATCCAGTTCATAGCCAAGCTCTGAAACCTTCTCCAGTATTTCGATGATTTCATCTGTACAATCCTTTTTGAGCGGGTATTTCAGCCGGAATTTATTGGCCAGGGTTATATGCCCGATTCTTTTTGGCTTATATGGCCCCAAATCAGCGAGGATCGATTTCAGTACTGTTTGATAATAATGCCGGTGAACCTTTTCAACAGAACCGTAAGCTTCGGCCATTTTTCCGAAATCGTCGGGACTATAATCCAGGCAATCATATGTACCAGACATGTTCTTTAAAAAATGGACCGACAGAACGCCGTCATCAAGAAGCGGCCCGTACTTATTCAGAAAGGTAGTCGTTTGCCCTTCAAACCCCTCGATAAAATCAACCTCGAATCCGGTATTGATTTTTATTTTTCCCGCGTACCTTTGCTTCGCTTCTGCAATGGCTTGAAAATAGGAATCCAGGTCTTCATGCGCCATTGCACTGTCCTGCAATGGTGTCGGGTCAATGAACCCTTCCGGCAAAGGAGCGTGCTCGGCAAATGTGATTTCAGTGTAGCCAAGCTGGAGGGCCCTTTGAATATAATCATCGATTTTGTCGTTTGTCCCATGAGGGCAAAAAAACGTGTGTACATGTCCGTCTTTCATGAAAATGCACCTCCTGAAGTGAATTCTTTTGCGAGATTTCAAGTTAAATCGGCCTAATTCGGATAATTTCAACAAAAAATATGAATTTAATAGTCAAAAAATGTCGTTTACATGGTAATATAATTACATTATACACGCAATTAACGTTCGTTTTTACATAGAAGGTTTTCAGACTTGTAATATGTGAGGCCAGGGGGATAATAATGGAGTACATAATTGGCGGTATTGCGATACTAATCATTCTTTTTTTAATCGGCTATTTTATGAAACGGAAATATTACAGTGAGGTCGATCGCTATGAATCGTGGAAAATCGATATCATGAACCGTCCTGTACTGGATGAAATGTCAAAAGTTAAGCAGTTGAACATGACCGGGCAAACAGAAGAGCTTTTTGAGCGCTGGCGCCAGGAGTGGGATGAGCTTGTCACTTCCAAGCTTCCGGGCATTGAGGATTATCTGTTTGACGCGGAGGAGTATATCGATAAGTACAGGTTCAAGAAGGCGAAGGAATCTCTGGCAGTCATTGACCGAAAGCTGACTGAAACAGAAGATAAGATCAAGAAGATTCTCGGCGAACTGAATGAACTTGTAGGAAGTGAAGAAAAGAACCGCGAGGAAATCGATGGCCTGAAAGAGCAATATCGGGAGAATAAGAAAAACCTTCTCACCCATCGCCATAGCTATGGAACTGCAGAAGCCAGCCTCGAGGCAGTGCTTGAAGAGATTCAGGCCAAGTTCATCGAGTTTGACGAGAAGACTGAGAACGGAAATTATCTTGAAGCAAGGGAAACGGTTCTGTCCATCCAGTCATTGCTAGATCAGGTTTCAACGAAAATGGAATCCATTCCTGCCCTTCTGCATGATTGCCAGTCGGCCATCCCTGCCCAGGTCAGCGATCTGAAAGACGGTATCAGAGAAATGAAGGAACAGGGCTATGTGTTGGATCATCTGAATGCGGATAGTGAAATCGAGGAAATCAGCAATGAATTGGCGAAATATCTTGGCTCTCTTGAAAAAGGTGATGTCGAGAATGCCGAACAGGGCATCCGCGGTTTGAAGGAGCGGCTCGAAAAACTGTTCGACATGCTTGAAGAGGAAGTTCTGGCTAAACAATATATTACAAACACGGAACATGTTGCAAAAGAAGTACTTGTGAAAGCCATCACTGAAAACAAGACACTCAAGGAAGAAACAAAGCATATCCAGGAAAGTTATCATCTGACTGAAAAAGAGCTTTCAGCACAAACCCATGTTGAGCAGCAGCTCAAGGGCCTGCTGAAGCGCTTTGAACTGATCGATCATAGAATCACGGAAAACGATACAGCACAAAGCATGATCAAATTGGAGCTTCAAGAAGCGAAAGAACAGCTTGATCAGCTGGTCGAAGAGCAAAAAGAATTGATGGAAAAGCTAAGTGCCCTGAGAAAGGATGAATTGGCAGCACGTGATAAAGTAAGGGGGCTTTCTAAAAAGATCACCGAACTGATCCGTACTGTTTCCAAAAGCAATATGCCTGGCCTCTCACAGGAATATAAGTACCTGATGGAAGATGCGCATGAAAGCATCAAGCAGGTCAATGAAAAGCTTGATGAAAAACCGCTGGATATTCCTGCTGTCCAGCAATATCTTGAAATTGCCGTCCTGACAGTGGAAAAGCTGGAAACCTCGACTGAGGAAATCGTCGAGACAGTCATGCTGGCTGAACGTGTCATCCAGTATGGCAACAGATACCGCAGCCGTTACCCATCTGTCGAAAGAGGGTTGCGTGAAGCGGAGGAGCATTTCCGGAATTACGATTACCGCGAAGCACTTGAACAGGCAGCTACTTCCATTGAAGAAGTGGATCCAGGTGCAATGAAGAAAATTGAGCATATGATCTTCAATAAACAGTGATAAAACATGGTCTCCGGCTGGAGGCCTGTTTTTTTGGAGGGCTCTTTTCTCAAACGTTGTTGCGATTGAATACAAAAAAGGAATGAACTCGCTGTATTCCTTCGTAAGATAGACGCTTCTTATGAGAAAAGAGTATGGAAACTCCATAACGACCTCCAAAATAGGTATATATTACGTTGAAATCGGCTTTAGGATTTTAACAACAATCTTTACGAAAACAGCCTTTTGGATGCAGAATTTTAGAATTTTTCATCATTTCTCATTGAAATGTTATTATGATATGATTTTTAGTTAGCAAGGTCTTGGAGCAAGGGGGAATACTGATGATCTATCTTGACAACAGCGCAACGACCAAACCATATAAACAAGTATTGGATTCATTTATAAAAGTCTCAGAGGATTTCTATGGAAACCCATCCTCTCTCCATAAAATCGGCGGGCAGGCAGAAAAGCTGCTGCAGCAGGCAAGGTCCCAGGTGGCCAGGCTGCTGAAGGTCAAAGAGACGGAAATCCTCTTCACCTCAGGAGGAACAGAGAGCAATAACCTTGCCATTAAGGGAATTGCGATGGCTCACCGGGAGAGGGGCAGGCATATCATCACCTCAAGCATCGAACATGCATCTGTCCATAACGCCATGGTACAGCTTGAATCGCTCGGTTATGAAATAACCTATGTGAAACCAGATTCCAGCGGTATTGTCAGTGCGGATTCAATCCAGAAGGAACTTCGGGAGGATACAATCCTTGTGTCTGTCATGCATGTCAATAATGAAGTCGGCACAATCCAGCCAATCGAGGAAATCGGTATGGTATTGAAAAAGTACCCAAAGGCATTTTTTCATGTTGATTTCGTCCAGGGAATAGGGAAGGTGCCATTGGACATTTACAATTCCGGTGTCCATTTAGCGACGATTTCCGGACATAAATTCCACGGGCTGAAAGGGACGGGTGCCCTGTTTATAAAAGAAGGAGTCCGGCTGTCTCCGTTATTATCCGGCGGCAATCAGGAATGGAAGCAGCGGAGCGGAACCGAAAACGTCGCCGGAATGGTAGCCATGGCAAAAGCGCTCAGGATGACGATTGAACTACGTACAGAAAAGCTGAATCAAATGAAGTCAGCGATGGAAAGATTAAGAAATGGCCTCAGCCAAATCAAGGAAATTACCATTCACACTCCGGAGGAAAACAGCGCTCCCCATATCCTGAATTTTTCGATCAGCGGATTGAAGGCCGAAACATTCGTTCATGCCCTAGAAGAGAAGGATATTTATGTTTCGACAACAAGCGCCTGCTCCTCGAAGAAAAAGGCTGCCAGCAAGACGCTGGTGGAAATGGGAGTTCCGGTCGCTGAAGCGGAAAGTGCGATCAGAATCAGCCTGACATACAGCAATACAGCAGAAGAAGCGGAAATAGCGGCAAAAGCAATTGCCGAGACTGTAAAACATTTAAGCGAGGTTATCAAGAAATGATGTATGACCGTATATTGGTTCGTTATGGTGAAATATCGACCAAAGGAAGAAACAGAAATAAATTCATTGACCGCCTAAGAAAAAATATCAAAAGGGCATTGAGCGACTATCCCAACGCGGTCATCAAAGCGGAACGCGACAGGATGTTCATCCTGCTAAATGGTGAGGACAGCGACGGGATTGGGAAGAAGCTCAAGGAAATATTCGGCATCCAGTCCTTCAGCCCGGCCGTTAAAGTGGACAAAGACCTTGAAAAAATGAAGGATGCTGCTCTGGAGCTCTTCAGAAAAATCCACCAGCCAGGACAGACCTTTAAAATATCCGCCAAACGATCTGATAAGACTTTCGAATTGGACACGAACGGAATCAACTCAGAATTCGGCGGCCATATACTGAGGAATATGGAAGGCTTGAAAGTTGATGTGAGGAATCCTGATATCAACCTTCAGATTGAAATCAGAAAAGAAGCAGCGTATATCTCAGCGGAAACGATCAAGGGGGCAGGAGGGCTGCCTGCTGCGTCCGGAGGTAAAGGGATGCTGATGCTTTCCGGCGGGATTGACAGCCCGGTTGCCGGCTACCTGACGATGAAGCGAGGCCTTGAAGTGGAAGGGGTCCATTTTTTCAGTCCTCCTTTCACAAGTGAACGCGCCAAGCAAAAGGTAATCGACCTTTCTGAGAAGCTTGCCGAGGTAAACGGCCATTTTGCGCTTCATATCGTGCCCTTCACTGAAATTCAGCAGGCCATTCACAAGCAAATACCGGAAAACTATACCATGACCACAACAAGACGACTGATGCTGCGTATAACAGACGCCATCAGGGAAAAGCAGGGAGGACTCGCCATCATAACCGGCGAAAGTCTCGGACAGGTTGCCTCCCAGACGCTTGAAAGCATGTATGCCATCAACGAAGTGACAACGACGCCGATCATCCGCCCGTTAATCACAATGGATAAGCTGCAGATCATGGATATCGCCCATGAAATCGATACCCATGACATATCAATCCGCCCATACGAAGATTGCTGCACGGTCTTTGTCCCTTCATCGCCGAAAACAAAGCCAAAGCTGGATAAAGTCCAGAACTTTGAGAGCTTCTTCGACTTTGAAGAACTGATCCAGAAAGCCGTGGAAGGAACAGAGCGGGTCATCGTCAAACCGGCTTCTGAAAGAGAAGATAATCCGGTGGATGACCTATTCTAATTTGTTAAGAAATTGTGAACAATTACCAATTAAAGTTTTGAATTAAGCCATGTGTTTCTACACACTCTATACTCACAAGGAGGTGAAACACATGGCAAACAACAACAGCTCAAATCAACTTCTAGTACCTGGAGTGGCTCAAGCTCTTGACCAAATGAAGTACGAAATCGCTTCTGAATTTGGTGTACAGCTTGGCGGAGAAACTACTTCTCGCGCTAACGGTTCAGTAGGAGGAGAGATCACTAAGCGTTTGGTTCAAATGGCTGAACAACAACTTGGTGGCGGATTCTCTCGCTAATCAAAAAAAGAATAATATGGCTACAAAGAGCAGGGCGAATGCCCTGCTCTTTTTGTTATGGAAAATTATTTCAGAATAACATTGTCGTATAATTTTAAATTTTTTGAATAATTTAGTATAATGGATTGTGGGGATATGAAAGCTTGTTTTCTCATTCAGAGACAAGCCAAAAATAATGATTAGGGGGAAGAGTATGAACAGGGAACAATTGATTGCACCACAAAAGTATAATCTTGTATCAGAAATGGAACGATTCGCCCAGGACCCGGCAAGGAAAGCGATCCTCTGGGAAAATGAAGCAGGAAGTGCGAAAGAAATTACATACCAGACGCTTCTTAAAAACGCCAATAAAATTGGAAACGTTTTCTTGGGAAATGGTTTGGCCAAGGGGGATGTAGTCCTTGTTGTCGTCCCAAGACTAATTGAAGCATATCAGGTTTATATTGCCTCGCTGAAAATGGGTCTTGTAGTCATTCCAAGTTCCGAAATGCTGAGAAAAAAAGATTTTCAATACAGAATTAACCATGGTGATGTAAAAGCCATCGTAAGCTATGCTCCTTTTACCGGTGAGTTCGATGGAATAGACGAAGTGGAAAAGCTGCCTAAATTCATCATTGGAGGAGAAAAGGAAGGCTGGATTCAACTTGATAAAGAAATGGAAGCTGCTTCCGAAGACCTTCACCTTGCCGACACCGAACGTGATGACATGGCATTCCTGAGCTATACTTCCGGCACGACGGGCAATCCGAAAGGTGTTGTCCATACACATGGATGGGCGTACGCTCATTTACGGACAGCGGCAACAAATTGGCTGGGCATAGAGGATGGAGACACTGTCTGGGCTACTGCCGGTCCTGGCTGGCAAAAATGGATCTGGAGTCCGTTCCTTTCCGTCATGGGAACCGGAGCTACCGGCCTCGTATATCAGGGCAAATTCGAGCCGCAAAAATACTTATCGCTTTTGCAAAAGTATCATGTGAATGTTCTTTGCTGCACACCAACTGAATACAGGCTGATGGCCAAAGTCGAGAATATTGGTGATTACAGTTTGCCTGGACTTCACAGCGCGGTATCCGCAGGAGAACCGCTGAACCGTGAAGTAATCGACACATTCAGGAAGCATTTTAATGTTGATGTGCGCGACGGCTATGGCCAGACAGAAAACACACTGCTTGTCGGCGTAACAAAGGGCATGGAGTTAAAGCCTGGATCAATGGGCAAACCTACACCTGGAAACCGGGTTGACATTATCAATGAGAACGGCGAACCATGTGCACCGGGTGAAGTTGGTGATATCGCTGTCCATATAGAAACTCCCGCTTTATTCAAGAACTATTACAAGGATCCAGAGCGGACAGCCATGCAGTTCCGCGGCGATTATTATGTAACAGGCGATAAAGCGAGCAAGGATGAAGAAGGATATTTCTGGTTTGAAGGCCGCGGCGATGACATCATCATCAGTTCAGGCTATACGATTGGACCTTTCGAAGTCGAGGATGCACTCGTTAAGCATCCATATGTAAAAGAGTGCGCCGTTGTCGCGTCACCTGACGAAATCCGCGGACACATCGTCAAGGCTTTTGTCGTCCTGCGTGACGGTGTCAGCCCCGAACAGGAAAATCTAGTTGCTGACCTGCAGCAGCACGTCAAGGAATTGACCGCACCATATAAGTATCCAAGGAAAATCGAGTTCCTTGAAGAACTCCCAAAAACAACTTCTGGTAAAATCCGCCGCATCGAGCTGCGCAAGAAAGAATTAGAAGGCGCTAAATAAAAGAAGGCAAAAGGAGCAGGCCAACTGGTCTGCTTTTTTGTTGTTTAGGAAATTATAAAAGTATTTTTGTGTGGTACTAAATATGGGAGTCTTAATCCAGCTCCAGCGCCTAGCCCCTCGAGACGCATGGCTAGTGTCGCCTCCTAGAAACTCCGAAACTTCAACTCCGCCCGCAGAAGCAAAAAACGCTTCTTTGTCGGAGTCTCCAGTTTCTGCGTTTCTGGGCAGTCGGCTATACTTTTCGATTTCGGTCCTGCCAATGAAGTCAAAGAACGACTTCACTGTCAGGCCCTCCAGCGCTTGTCGGGGCTGAACAAGGCGCTTGCGCTTTTTGTTCTTGGCCCATTTCAAATTTTACTTTTAAGCAGAGCGATGCGTGACACATCAAAACTTGGGTATATTTTTAATAGGAAAGGGTGAAAGAATATGAAAATCGAAATAAAAGAGGCGGCATTGGAAGAGTTAAAAAAAGTCCAATTTGGTGATGGTGAAGGAATAAGAATATTGGCAGAGTTTGTTGGCACCTGTTCCATCGCGACAGATATCCAGCTGCAAATCGAAGGAAAGCAGCCAGATGATGAGGTGATTTCAGCAGCCGGTATCGATTTTTTCGTTCCGAAGAAATCAGTTGAGTCCCTTCCGGGTAAAATTTTTTTGGATTTCAAGCAGGGGCTGGGCTATAAGATTTCTTCCCCGGAAGAAACATTTGGCTACAACTTTAAATTGAACCCGCGAACAGAGGGATAACCCTGCCTTTAAATATATTGTCTTTTATTGGTTCAAAAAAATGATTGTCAGCCCGAAGCATCCCCCTTATAATTGATATTATTTCGAGTCTAGAAAGATTAGGGGGATGTTCGGATGAATAACAGGACCGAACAACAGGCTGGCGTCTGGTACGCAGCCTTTTCATATATTCTGTGGGGAATCCTGCCGGTTTATTGGAAGCTATTGCAGCATGTGAATGCGGATGAAATCCTTGCAAACCGTGTATTTTGGTCATTTTTCGTTGTTGCCTTCATATTGCTCCTGAATAAAAAATGGAGTCTTTTTACAGGGACCCTGCGCGGGCTTTCGCAAAACAAAAAACAGCTGGCGGCACTGACAATCGCGTCAATCCTGATCAGCATCAACTGGTTCATCTATATTTGGGCAGTCAATAGTGATCAAATGATCGAGGCAAGCCTCGGTTATTATATCAATCCGCTTGTCAGTGTACTTTTAGGAATGGTTTTCCTCAAGGAAAGACTGACTGTGCCGCAGTACCTATCATTTCTCCTTGCGGCTATCGGTGTGTTGATTATGACAATTTCTTACGGGAAATTCCCGTGGATCGCTTTATCACTGGCCATTTCATTTGGCCTGTACGGCCTGGCAAAGAAATTGATCAAGGTGGACTCTTCGGTCGGCCTAGCCCTGGAGACGCTGGTCGTGATGCCTCTTTCAGCGATTTACATTGGCTATCTGGTTTTCCAGGGAAGTAATTCGCTGTTCTCAGGTTCATGGACAACAACTTTGCTGCTTGCTGGTGCAGGAGCGGCAACGGCAGTTCCTTTGCTGTTTTTTGCGAAAGGTGCACAAAGAATCCCACTCGCTACTCTTGGGATCCTGCAATATATCGCACCAACTTTGACACTTATTTTAGGGGTGTTCGTTTATCACGAAACATTTTCGGCGGTCCATCTGCTTGCCTTTACCTTTATCTGGTCGGCACTGATCCTGTACTCATTGTCACGGACTAAACTGGCAGCTGCCCTGACGCTCAAGTGGAAAAAAGAAAAAGGAATGCATATGTAAAGGCTGTTTTCGTAAAGATTGTTGTTAAAATCCTAAAGCCGATTTTAACGTGATAATAGCCATTTTGTAGGTCGGTACTAAGTTTGCAAGCTCTTTTCTCATAATAGTCGTGAATTGTGTGAACAATCTTAGGTAATTCAATTCTATTTTGTAGCCAATAGCAACAAAGTTTGAGAAAAGAGCCTATGTAAAAGAAGAGAGCTGCGGAGATCCGCAGCTCTTTCTTAATAGGCTCATATATCTTACAAAAACGTCCTCTTCACTTTTTCCCAGAAAGAATTGTCCTTGAGCTTGATTGTCTTGATGAATTTATTGCTCAATTTCACATCGAATTTTTCAACATGCTGGATGCTCAGCGCTTCGTTATCCATCCCCATGATTGGATAATCATTGCCGTCCTGGGCAACCTTGAAGGTAAGCTTGCGGTCGCCGCTCAGAATGAAGGATGAGCCGAGTGTGCGGTAATGATTATTATTCACAGAGGCAAGCTCGCTCACCTGCATGCACGGCAACAGCGGGTCGACAACTGCTCCGTTCACGGACTTGTTATAGGCGGTGCTCCCTGTTGGGGTTGCGACGATCATTCCGTCACCACGGAAGGTTTCAAAATGCTTGTCATCGATGAATACATCCATCACGAAAGCCTTTATGATCGCGGAACGGACGCTGAACTCGTTCAGGCATTCAAACGATGTTTCTCCGTCGATGGTTACCTCGATTGTCGGGTAGCGCCTAACTTCAATTTCTGAATTTGTGGTGGCCTGAATCATTTTATCAGTGTCTTCAAGATGGAAATCACAGTACATATTGAGGGAGCCAGTGACTGATATACCTGCATACAGGCAGTCATCGCGGAAGCCAGTTTTCCTTACTGCCTGCAAAAAGGTGCCATCGTCGCCAATGCTGACAATGATATTTGCATTCTTGTGGTCAGTGACGATATTGAAGCCATACTTGCGGGCTAGTTCATAGAGTGGCTCTACTTTTTCCAGCATAGTTGTGTCTGGTGTATGGTGAAAGTAAATATTACGGCGATCTGGCATTGCTGATTCCTCCAAACATTATGTATTTCTTCCATATTTTTACCCACATTAAAAAACTTTTGCTAAAATAAAGGTTATTGACATTAGTTTATCATTTTTTCATAAGGTTTTGAAAGTACAAGCAATTTTCAAGGGGGATTCAAAATGAATGGTAAAAGGTGGGCGGCATTAGGAATAGCCGCTGGTTTATTTGTTGCTTCAATTGTGATTAATCTTCTATCAACATTCGCATTCAGCGACGCGGAAAATGCGCTTGAAGATATGTTCGCAGTGTCGGAAGAAATGTTTGCTGAAGAAGTCATCGAAGAGGGTGACGTGATGAGTAAAATTGCGGTATTGTCCATTAACGGAGTCATCCAGGACACGGGGGATGCGCAATCGTTCTTTGAAAGCCCGCTGTATAATCATCGGGTATTCATGGAACAGCTTGATTATGTAAAAGAATCGGATGATGTCAAAGCCATTATCCTCCAGGTGAACTCTCCAGGCGGAGGCGTCGTGGAAAGTGCAGAAATCCATGACAAGATCAAGGAAATCCAGAAAGAAACGAAAAAGCCGATTTATGTATCGATGGGGTCAATGGCAGCATCGGGTGGATATTATGTATCTGCGCCTGCCGATAAAATCTTTGCCAGTCCCGAAACACTGACCGGCTCACTTGGTGTCATCATGCAAGGCGTGAATTATGCAGGGCTTGCAGAAAAGTACGGTGTCGAATTCACGACAATCAAGAGCGGCCCATACAAGGACATCATGAGCCCGACAAGGCCAATGACAGATGAAGAACGTGAAATCCTTCAGTCCATGATCAACAACTCTTATGAAGGATTTGTCAAAGTGATCTCTGAAGGGCGCGGCATGTCTGTCGAGCAGGTCAAAAAAATTGCCGATGGCCGCATCTATGATGGACGCCAGGCCAAGCAGCTGAACTTGATCGATGGATTCGGCTATTTGGAAGATGTCATTGCCAACGTCAGGAAAGATAATAAGCTTGGGGATGCGACCGTTGTAAAGTATACGGAAAGCATGGGCTTCGGTTCGTTTTTCAGCATGGGAGCGCAGAAAATCATGGGGAAAGACGCAGAAATGGCAGGCCTGATGAAACTACTGTCCCAGCCTAATTCTCCACGTCTAATGTACTTATACGCAGAATAAGGGGGGACAAAAAATGAATTCCAAAGAATTTGATAAAGATGAAACGAAAGATTCAGCTGAATTCGAACGGAATGATGTTCAAGAAGATCCTGGCGGCAACCTGGCTGATGCTGATCGTTCAATCCCGACAGACGGTGAACGATTAGATCAAGAACAAGACAGGGTCCTGACAAACGCTGATCGGTTAAGTTATAGAGGACATGAGAGCGTTGCGACAGATGCTGATCGGTTAAATGAAAGAGAACATGAGAGCGTTATGACAGATGCTGATCGGTTAAATAATAAAGAACTTGAAACCATTCCACCCGAAGGCGGCAGTACTCGCTATACAGGACCTGAAAAATCGACACCCCAGGCTGATTATGCATATGCGGTTCATGATGAACTAGGCAGGCCTGCTGCAGAGAATCATTTATTCGCGGGCCAATATGCCGGATTCTGGACGCGTTTCTGGGCCTATTTGCTGGATTTGATTGTCATTGGCAGTATTAACAGGTTAATCATCAATCCTGTTTTCCGGGCATT
Organism: Bacillus sp. ISL-35; assembly: GCF_018613355.1. Classification (NCBI taxonomy): domain Bacteria; kingdom Bacillati; phylum Bacillota; class Bacilli; order Caryophanales; family Bacillaceae; genus Bacillus; species Bacillus sp. ISL-35. The sequence continues at coordinate 35,596 of NZ_JAGGQK010000023.1, forward strand.
GGATATCCCATTGCTGGAGGAAGGGATCTTTTCACCAATGACCATTGCCACGGCTGTTGTATTCTATTTGTATTTTGTATTGATGACAAAATACCTCGGCCAGACTCTAGGGAAAATGGTGTTTGGATTGAAAGTGGTGGAACTGGACGGAAAAAGCCTGACATGGGGTACTGTCATTTTCCGCGAGTGGATCGGCCGCTTCATTTCGGCGACCATTTTGGTACTGTATGTTGTCGTTGCTTTTACAAACAAGAAACAAGGATTGCATGACCTGTTCGCAGATACCACTGTAATATATGAACCACGCTAAAATGAACCTGCTGCGGCAGGTTTATTTTTTTGCCTTTTTGTTGATAATAATAGGCTGAAAGGTTGTGGAGGATGATGAAATGGGTGCTGCTTGCCATACTGCTTTTAACAGTACTGGGCATTATAATCCTTTTTACTAGAGTGAAGGTATTTTTGGATTATTTCCACGGCAATGATAATGATCATCTAAAAGTGACTTTAAAAGCCTGGGGTGGACTCATAAAATATAAGATTGACGTCCCAGTCATAAAAATTGATGACAATACCCCGTCTATCGTTGCCGAGAAAAAAACGGAAACAGGTCCTGATGAAACCGTTAAAAAAGATGAAACCACTCAAGTAGACAAAAATGATGTACTGAACAGCATCCATGATATAAGGCAATTCCTTACACATATTGCCGGCTTCCACAAAATCATCAGGGGATTTCTGAAGAAAGTAACAATCCGCAATATAGAATGGCATACAATGGTTGGCGTGGGTGACGCAGCAGCCACGGCGGTGATCACAGGCGCTTTTTGGGCAGCCAAGGGCGGTGTGGTCGGGATTATGAGCCAGTATATGAAACTAAAAGATATGCCGGTCATGACAATCACGCCAAGCTTCCAGCAAACCATTTCAATTACTAGTTTTAAATGTATGTTTCAAGTGAGAGTCGGGCATGCTATTTTAGCAGGAATAAAGCTGGTTAAATATTGGAAAGGCGGCTGGCCTGAATTCAAATCAAAGCAATTGTCCGCACTTTCCGGTGACAATACTAATTCTGTCTAAAATAAGGAGGAAACAGGAATGTCCGACCATCCAATTCAAGGACTAATGACAACTGCCATGGAAAGTTTAAAAGAAATGATTGATGTCAACACAATCATTGGAGACCCTGTAGAAACACCGGATGGAAGTGTAATCCTGACCGTTTCAAAGGTGGGTTTCGGATTTGCGGCAGGAGGCAGTGAATTCGTTTTAGAAAGTTCAAAGGGAGGATCCGGAGGCTCAGGCGGGTCTGGGGGCTCTGGTGGCTCAGGAGGACAGTCAGGAGGTCCGCAGCATCCATTCGGCGGCGGTAGCGGCGGAGGGGTATCCATTACGCCAATCGCATTCCTGATCGTGAGTTCAAGAGGCGTAAAGATGCTCCACCTTGATGAAAGCACGCATCTTTACGAGAAGATTCTTGATCTGGCGCCGCAAGCAGTGGAAAAAATCCAGCAAATGATGTCCAAGAAAGACCAGGGCAATCAGGAAGGCAGCCAGAACAAGAGCCAAAATCAAAACGACTACAACGGACCAAAAACTGACCTTGAGTTCTAAGACCACGCTGCCTTTTCATAGTGAAGAGGCAGCTTGCTTTTGTCAGGAGTATTGGCAGTGGCGACAGCAGTGCATTTTAAAATAATTGCAAAAAAATTCTTTAAAAGATATATTAACACTGTACATAAATTGGACAAGGAGGATGAGCAGGTATGGCATCTATTACATTCAAGGGAAATCCAGTTACATTATTAGGAAACGAAGTAAAGGTTGGGGACCAGGCACCAGATTTCAAAGTGCTTGCAAACGATCTTTCTGAAGTGACTCTCCAGGATTCAAAAGGACAAGTTCGACTAATCAGTGTGGTACCATCACTTGATACAGGCGTTTGTGACGCACAGACACGCCGTTTCAACGAGGAAGCTGCGAACCTTGATAACGTCAAGATTCTTACAGTAAGCGTCGACCTTCCATTCGCCCAAAAGCGCTGGTGCGGAGCAGCTGGAATCGAAAACGTCCAGACTCTATCAGACCACCGCGAGCTTTCATTCGGTGAAGCATATGGAGTAGCAATCAAGGAACTTCGCCTGCTGGCTCGCGCGGTATTTGTTGTTGACTCAAACGACAAAGTAACATACGTTGAGTATGTAAGCGAAGCAACAGACCACCCGAACTACGAAGCAGCAGTAGAAGCTGCTAAACAAGCAAACTAAAACAACCAACCACCATGGAACAAGCCGCAGAATAAAACTGCGGCTTGTTTTGCTATTCTGGTTGGACAAACGGAATGGTTTATTTGGGAAAAGTGTCCGATAGAAG
>NZ_JAGGQK010000023.1:38055-59671 GCF_018613355.1 Bacillus sp. ISL-35
GTCGGAATCGAGAAAAGTGTCTGATAGAAAGTCTCTAACGGACAAGTAGAAGGGTGAAATCGAGAAAAGTGTCCGATAGAAAGTCTTTAAATGGATATACAGAAGACGAATCACAGATCCCTCATGACCAACGCTATATGGCTTGAGACATTCCAGCCATATACCTTGTACAGAACACGAAAGATGGCTAAAATAGATAAATATCTATTCAAATCGGGAGGAAGTAAATTGAGTATGACTCCGGTCGAACAATTATTTACCGCATTCAATACTACAGCGGACATTTTAAAAGAAGAACTTTCATGTACATATTTGGAGGCACTGGCTGAAACAGGGGAAAATATTTTCCAGGGCACAATGCTTCAGAACGAATTAGATGAAGTCACAAAGAAGAGGCTTGAAAAAGCATACAAAGAAATCAATCTTGATTCTTTTAGCAAAGAGGAAATCCGCAAAGGCTTTCAGCTGGCCATCCTGAAGGGGATGAAGGAGCATATTCAGCCTAATCACCAGATGACGCCTGATTCTGTCGGAATGTTCATTGGATATCTCGTCAGCAAATTCGTTGAGAAGAAATCGTTCAGACTGCTTGACCCGGCTGTCGGGACGGGGAATCTTCTGGCAACGGTTTTGAACCAGCAGACGAATAAAGAAATCGAATCTGTCGGTGTTGAGATTGATGACCTCCTCATCCGCCTCGCATTCGTCAATGCCAATCTCCAGAAGCATCCGGTTGAATTTTTCAACCAGGACAGCCTTGAGCCATTGTTTGTCGATCCGGCGGATGTCGTCGTTTGTGACCTTCCGGTGGGCTTTTATCCTAATGACCTCAGGGCTGCGGATTATGAAGTCAAAGCAGCAGAAGGGCATACGTATTCCCACCATATGTTCATTGAGCAAAGCACAAGGCACCTAAAAGAGGGCGGCTACATGTTCTTCATGATCCCGAATGGACTTTTTGAAAGCGAACAAGCCCCAATGCTGCATGAATTTATCAAGAACCATCTGATTGTCCAGGGAGTGTTACAGCTTCCAGCTTCTCTGTTCAAAACCAAGCAGGCTGCCAAAAGTATCCTGATCCTTCAGAAAAAAGGTGAGGATGTGAAGCCCCTAAAACAGGCTCTCCTGGCCGAGCTGCCGAAATTCTCGGATGGACCAGCAGTCAATCGAGTTCTGGATAAAATTGACCAATGGTATAAAGAAAATAAAAGTTCAGCAAAATAACGAAAAAGGACCGGTTATGTGCCGGTTCTTTTGTCGTTCAAAAGGGTAAATACACCGTGATAATATTTTTTTCTAATCCTTAGAAGTATCTGAATAAAAACTCATTTTGTGTTTAAGCAAGCTTTTCTTGAAATGTGAAAAAGACAGTGTTTAAATGGGAAATTGAGAGATATATTCACGGCCTGTGGCACACAATAAAGGTGTACTATTTCACTGGATTTTTAATCAGGTTGTTATATAAAAGGAGCGGTACAAAATGGCAAAAATCATTGCAATCAATGCCGGCAGTTCTTCACTTAAGTTCCAACTATTCGAAATGCCGAGCGAAGAAGTTATCACAAAAGGAATCGTCGAAAGGATCGGTCTGAAGGATTCAATTTTTACAATCAGTGTGAATGGTGAAAAAAACAAAGAAGTTACCGATATCCCGAATCATGAGGTTGCAGTAAAAATCCTGCTTGATAAACTGACAACTCTGGGCATCATCAAGTCACTTGATGAAATCGAAGGAATCGGCCATCGTGTTGTTCATGGCGGCGAGGAATTCAGTGATTCAGTCTTGATTACAGAAGAGGTTTTAAAAAAGATCGATCAGCTTTCCGAGCTTGCACCACTTCATAATCCGGCAAACTTAACTGGTATCCGTGCATTCCAGCAGGTGCTGCCGAATGTTCCGGCGATCGCTGTTTTCGATACAGCCTTCCACCAGACTATGCCTGAAAACTCATTCCTATACAGCCTTCCGTATGATTACTATAAAAAGTACGGAATCCGTAAATACGGTTTCCATGGAACTTCACACAAGTATGTTTCCCAGCGTGCTGCGGAAATGCTTGGCCGTCCCGTGGAGCATCTGCGCCTGATTTCTTGCCATCTTGGAAATGGAGCAAGTATTGCTGCGATCGAAGGCGGCAAATCAATCGATACATCAATGGGATTCACACCGCTTGCAGGTGTTACAATGGGGACTCGTTCAGGAAATATTGACCCTGCCTTGATCCCTTACATCATGGAAAAAACAGATAAGAGTGCGGATGAAGTATTGAATGTCCTGAATAAAGAGAGCGGCATGCTAGGTGTATCCGGATTCTCAAGTGATCTTCGCGACATCGAAGAAGAAGCCGAAAAAGGAAATGACCGTGCCGAGCTTGCCTTGAAGGTGTTCGCTGACAGAATCCATAAATACATTGGATCATATGCAGCGCGCATGTGCGGTGTTGACGCCATCATCTTCACAGCTGGTATCGGTGAAAATAGTTCGGCAATCCGTGCCCGCGTATTGCAGGGACTAGAATTCATGGGTATCTACTGGGATCCTGCTTTGAATAAAGTGCGCGGTGAAGAAGCATTTATCAGCTATCCTCACTCACCAGTGAAGGTAATGGTCATCCCGACAGACGAAGAAGTCATGATTGCACGCGATGTTGTGCGCTTGGCGAAATAAAATGATTTCAGGCAGGAGCTGAGTGCTCCTGCCTTTTAATGTTGTGGCAAAAATTATGCTATACTGGAAGAAAATTCACACTGGCTGGAGGGTATTCGATGTCTTTGACTCAACGGGAACAAAAGGTGCTGGATGAATTGAATGCTTGGGAAAACAAGCTGTATGACTATGAACCGAATGACTTTGAACTGGCATATGACCGATACCTTGAACGTTCTTTTACATCATTGCCAGTCGAGGTCCAGGAGCGCTTTTTTACTCTATTCGACAGCTGGCTTTTCCACCTACATTCTTTGATCCAGGGCTCGCAATTGCAAATGGATGCCAAGGAAAGGATTCTTTCTGCGGGACGGGTATACAATCCGGACTTAGATACAATCAAAGACTTAAGAGAGCTGCCTATTGAGCAGCTGGAATTTATCGCAAATCAGCAAATTGCCCGCCATAGACTTTATTCCTTTGTACAGGGAGGAATGTCAGGCAGCGGTGGAAACCTTGTGCTTGGAGTCGATATGCCAGCGATGGCGGTCATCAACCTGCGGATTGTCCAGCTGGTTGCGATGACATACGGTTTCGAGGTGAACACACCGTTCGAGATGATGGTCGCGCTGAAGGTCTTCCATACTGCCACAATGCCTTCGAGGATGCAGAGTGCCGGCTGGGAAGAATTGAAAAATGACCTTGACCAGGCAGAAGACTTCTATTTTTACGAAGGAAATGATGATCTTACAGACGTAACATGGCTTGAACAGCCGATCAAACAAATCTTTAAGGGTATGGCAATCTTGATGTTCCGCAAAAAGCATGTCCAGGGGATGCCGATCATCTCGATGGCAATCGGCGCAGGGGCAAACTATCAATTGACAAGGCGAGTAACCGATTTTGCCCATAAATTTTACCAAATGAGATATTTCAAAGAAAAAGGGGCATTGTAGGAAATGAGCATACAAGAACATAAGCAGGCCGCACCAAGCCAAGTGCGCTGTAAAGTCATAACGGTAAGCGATACAAGGACACCCGAAACCGACAAAAGCGGGAAATTGATGATGGAGTACCTTGAATCAGCGGGCCACAAAATCGTTGATTATGTGATTGTAAAAGACGAAGCAGAACCAATCAGGTCCGAAGTCCTCAGTGGCTCCGCCAATCCAGAGGTGGATTTCATCCTAACAAACGGCGGCACAGGGATTGCCAAACGAGACGTCACAATCGAAACAGTCCAGAGCCTCTTTGAAAAAGAAATCCCGGGATTTGGCGAGATTTTTCGGATGTTAAGCTACCAAGAAGATATTGGCTCAGCGGCATTGCTGTCACGAGCGGCAGCAGGAGTCGTCAACGATCGTGCAGTCTTTTCAACACCAGGTTCAACAGGAGCAGTCCGCCTGGCTATGGAAAAACTGATCATCCCAGAGATTGGACATGTGGTGAGAGAATTGAAGAAGGATTTATAATCACTTAGTGGATGGAATCTTAGCGGATTTCATCTTTTTTTGTGGTGGAAAGGAATTTGGTAAAAATTGTAGAATTAAATTATAGGAGTTTCCAGAGAAAAGGAAGTTGAAGTGTTGATAAAAGGAGACTCTATCCTGACAGTGGTGGGCCACTAGCTGAAAAGTAGAGAGTAATACGATGACGCTGAAAAAAGAGCGTGAATTCTGACAGGTTTAAGGTATTCAGAGTAAAAGCTGTCAAAATAACCGCTGAATTAAGACAGGTTTGGAGGATTCGGAGTAAAAGCTGTCAAAAAAAGCCTTGAATTCTGACAGGTTTAAGGTATTCAAAGGAAAAGCTGTCAAAAAAAGCTCTGGATTCAGACAGGTTTGGGGGATTCGGAGTAAAAGCTGTCAAAAAAATCCCTAAATTGTGACAGGTTTGAAGCGTACGGAGGAAAAGCTGTCAAAATAACCGCTGAATTAAGACAGGTTTGGAGCATTAAGAGGAAAAGCTGTCAAAAAAAGCTCTGAATTCTGACAGGTTTGAAGCATTAGAAGTAAAAGCTGTCAAAAAAAGCCCTGAATTGTGACAGGTTTGAAGTGTTCAGAGGGAAAGCTGTCTAAAAAAGCCCTGGATTCAGACAGGTTTGAAGTGTTCAGAGGAAAAGCTGTCAAAAAAAGTCCGGGATTCAGACAGGTTTAAGGCAAGAGGCATAAAAGCAGTCAAATAAGCTCTTTAAAATAGGTTTGAAGGGAACAAAGGGGATGCTGGAAATGTTTAAGTTTAGAGAAATAAATAAAGATGAAGAGTTATTAAACCAAGTAGCGATCTTATATCAACAAGTCTGGGCTCAGGAGGACCTTTCGATAAAGGAACGAGTTATGAGGCATGCAGTCTATGCTGGCTACAGAGGTTTTGTGGCAATCTCCAGTCAAGGGGAAGTGGCTGGGTATGCATATGGCTATTCTTCTCTGCCGGGTCAGTATTATCATGGATTGCTTTCAGAAGCGTTACATCCAGAAGAGTATCAAACCTGGCTGACAGATTGTTTTGAATTCGTCGAATTGGGAGTGCTTCCGGCATTCAGGAATCAAGGACTGGCAAAAGAGCTGGTAAATCGCTTACTGGATGGAACGGGTCATGAAACAGCAGTATTAACAACACAACTTGATAACAATTCTGCTCGGGGTTTATATAAAACCCTCGGCTGGGAAGTCATAAAACAGCCGTTTTATCCAAGTGAACATGCGCAACCTTATGTCATTATGGGAAAGCATTTGTGATGAAACTAATCATTGCTTTGATTTTTGTCGTAATCGGAAGTATTCTGATTGGTTCCTCTGTCAATGAAATCGGCCAGGTGGGAAATGTCCTTATTAAGGTGTTGGGTGCGATTTTTCTCATTAGCGCGATCAATATAGGCAGAAAACAGAGATACAAAAAATAGCCTGGAGCTCCCAGGCTATTTTTTATGGAATTGAACATGTTATCCGTGCATCTTCGCTGATGTAATATCCTGATGTGTTCGGTACCAGAGCCAGAGGTCGTTGATGACGGATGCGAGCTCGGCAATTTCGCTGTTCAGTTCACATGAAGTGACAAAGTTGCTTTCATTGGAAAGCTGTGCTTGTTTATGGTTGATTGTTTTTTCGAGCTCGGCAATCCGGTCAGGAATGCTTCCGCGTATTTTTTCCCAATGAAGCAGGATGGCGTGCTGTGTATCAAGGTCATATTCTTCCCATTTCTTATTAAACTCAGGCAGGGGTATGCCCAGACGGCTGTTAAAAAGAAAATATTGATCCATTCGTGAAGCCCCCATTCCGATAAACATGCTTACATTCTACTATACTTTTATTTCCTCTTCTACATTAGCCAATCAGAAGTTTTTTGGAAAATTAAAATTAAGCCTTGAAAAGTTCTATAAAACCTGTTAATTTTATAAACATGAATAAAAATTTATATTAATGTATAAATATCCGAAACAGAAAAGGAGCTTTTAAAATGACTGAAAACAAAGTGGTGCTTGCCTACTCTGGCGGGCTTGATACATCTGTAGCGATTAAATGGCTGAAGGATCAAGGATACGCAGTGGTAGCATGCTGCCTAGATGTCGGGGAAGGAAAGGACCTTGATTTTATTAAAGAAAAAGCTTTGAAAGTCGGTGCTGTCCAATCATACGTATTGGATGTAAAAGAAGAATTCGCCACTGAATATGCACTTTTTGCCCTCCAGGCACATGCGTTATACGAAGGGAAATATCCGCTAGTATCGGCACTTTCACGCCCGCTTATTTCTAAGAAACTAGTAGAAGTTGCAGAAATGGAAGGCGCTGTTGCTGTGGCGCATGGCTGCACGGGAAAAGGAAATGACCAGGTTCGCTTCGAAGTATCCATCAAAGCATTGAACCCTGAACTAAAGGTGATCGCTCCAGTTCGTGAGTGGAAATGGTCACGTGAAGAAGAAATTGCTTATGCTGCCAATAATGGTATTCCGATTCCAATCAATCTGGACAGTCCATTCTCAATCGACCAGAACTTATGGGGACGAAGCAATGAGTGTGGGATCCTTGAAGATCCGTGGCAGGCACCTCCAGTCGAGGCTTATGAATTGACTGCAGAGCTGGAAGATACACCTGATACACCTGATATTATTGAGATTGAGTTTGTGGAAGGAGTGCCGACTGCCATTGATGGCAAAGCATATCCTCTTTCAGAATTGATTCTTGAATTAAATGCTATTGCAGGCAAGCACGGCGTCGGAAGGATTGACCATGTGGAAAACCGCCTTGTCGGCATCAAGTCGCGCGAAGTGTATGAAGCACCTGCAGCGATGACCTTGATCAAGGCGCATAAGGAACTGGAAGATATCACGCTTGTTAAAGAAGTGGCCCATTTCAAACCGGTAATCGAGAAAAAAATGACAGAATTGATTTATGAAGGCTTATGGTTCTCCCCGCTTCAAGAAGCGCTGGCTGCGTTCCTGAAGTCAACTCAAAAACATGTCACTGGCACGGTCCGCGTCAAATTATTTAAAGGTCATTCAATCGTCGAGGGCAGAAAATCACCATATTCTCTATACAATGAGAAATTGGCGACATACACTGCAGACGACGAGTTTGACCACAATGCAGCGGTTGGTTTCATCAACCTTTGGGGGCTGCCAACAGTAGTCCACAGCATGGTCCAGGGCAAGAAGGTGACAGTGTGAAAAAATTATGGGGCGGCAGATTCACCGGATCTGCAGAAGAATGGGTAGATGAGTTCGGTGCATCGATCGGCTTTGACCAGGAGTTGGCGAAGCAGGACATCGAGGGAAGCGTCGCCCATGCTACAATGCTTGCTGCCTGTGGCATCATTACTCAAGATGAAGCAAAGGAAATCATTCAAGGTCTGAAAAAACTTGAGCAGCAAGCAGAGCAAGGTGAACTGGATTATTCAGCTAAACTGGAAGATATTCATTTGAACCTTGAGCATCACCTGACAGAATTGATTGGTCCCACTGGCGGGAAGCTCCATACAGCAAGAAGCAGGAATGACCAGGTTGCCACAGATATGCATTTATACCTGAAAGAGCAGGTGGCAGAAATCATTGAATTGATCACTGATTTCCAAAAAGCACTCGTGGATCAGGCTGAGCAAAATATCGAGACACTGATGCCAGGGTATACCCATTTGCAAAGGGCACAGCCTATCTCGTTTGCGCACCATCTCATGGCTTATTTCTGGATGCTGGACAGAGATAAACAGCGTTTTTCCGACAGCCTGAAAAGGATTAATCTATCGCCTCTTGGTGCAGGGGCACTCGCTGGGACTACTTTTCCGATCGACCGCCACATGACAGCAGAAATGCTGGGGTTTGCCGGTATTTATGAAAATAGTCTTGATGCTGTCAGTGATCGAGATTTCATTCTTGAGTTCCTGTCAGACAGTTCAATCTTGATGATGCACCTTTCACGATTATGTGAGGAAATCATTCTCTGGACCAGCCAAGAGTTTCAATTCATCGAGCTATCCGATGCTTTTACGACTGGAAGCAGCATCATGCCGCAGAAGAAAAATCCAGATATGGCTGAATTGATCCGTGGAAAAACTGGCCGGGTATATGGCAGCCTTATGGGTCTGCTGACCGTATTGAAAGGCTTGCCCTTAGCCTACAACAAGGATATGCAGGAAGATAAAGAGGGAATGTTTGATACAGTCAAGACAGTCAGAGGCTCCCTGAAGATTTTTGCTGGGATGATCAGCACGATGAAGGTGAAGAAAGAGAAGATGGAAGGCTCGGTCAAAAACGACTTCTCCAATGCAACGGAGCTGGCGGATTATCTCGCGTCGAAAGGACTTCCTTTCCGTGAAGCCCATGAAATCGTCGGCAAGCTTGTGCTGGCCTGCATTGAAAAAGGCTGTTACCTAGGGGATCTGCCGTTAGATGCTTATAAAGATATGAACCCGTTATTTGAGGAAGACATTTATGATGCCTTAAATCCGTACAATGCTGTTGATAGAAGGAAGAGTGCAGGGGGCACTGGTTTTTCTCAGGTCCTGGTACAAATCGAAAAAGCGAAAAGCTTGTTATAAATGTAAGAAGCACGCAGCATTTGCTGCGTGCTTTATTCATGGTGGTGATTAATCATTTTTGTCTGTTCTGACAACCAGGACATCACAGGATGCATAGCGGGTAATATGTTCAGACACACTTCCTATAAAGAAACGTTCCACTGCGTTCATTCCTGTTGCTCCGCAAATAATCAGGTCGGCGTTGTATTTTTTCGCAGCATCCTTCGCAATCTTGACCTTTGGTGAACCATAATCGATTTCATAGCTTACATCTTTAATTCCGGCATCGGTTGCCTGTTGTTTGTAGCTTTCCATCAGCTCTGTAGCAAACTGGTTCGCACGCTCAGAGATTGTGCGGTCATAAGCCTCTACAGTGGCAAATGTGCGCAAATCGATGATATGGGTCATGACCAGTCTGGCATCGTTCCTTTTTGCGATCTCAATGGCTTTCTTGAATGCCCATGCTGCTTCTTTAGAACCATCAACGGCAACTAAAATATTCTTATAATATAGCGCCATAGTTCTCGCCTCCTTTACCTATATTATACAACAGTTTCCCTGGTATAGCTGTGACAATCCAACGAAAACTATAAATGCAAGCATCACATCAAAGGAGGAACCATAATGGATAAAAAGGAGAGACAAGGCCGGTCACCCTATGATTACGATGACCAGGGTGTCATGCAAGTCAGCCAGCAGATCATGGATTCATACAACAGCGGAATAGTCCCACAGGAACAAATGAAAGCAGCCGCTGAAGCCGATGAGGAATTGAGGTAGTTTTTGGAGACTCATCATTAAAAATTCAGAGAATGATCGGAAAATAAAGGCTTGCTAATGTAGTATTCTTAGCAGGCCTTTATCTTTAAAAAGCTGGCAAATTCGTTTATTAGTGAAAGGGGGAACGGCTTTCATTTTTTAAAGACTGCTGTAGACATAATGTAGTGAAATAGTGTTTTTACAATTAAATTCTCCTATATGGGTAATCCAGCTGAATGAAAATCTAATATCTTTAAAATTCAGAATAGTATATTTTAGGGAATTTTATACGAATTGTTTTGCCAAAAGCTCTTTTTTCTACTAAAATGAAAGTGTTTTCAAACTCGTTTCTTTTTACTATTTTCCACTTTAAATATAGTATGAAGAAGCAGTATGAAATGGAAGAGCAATCATAATACATAGGAGGTATGCAAGAATGCGTATCGGTGTACCTAAAGAGATAAAGAATAATGAAAACCGTGTGGCCATGACGCCTGCAGGAGTTGTTAACCTTGTGAATTTCGGACATGAGGTTTACATCGAAACAGGTGCCGGAATTGGCTCAAGTTTTACGGATGAGGATTACAAAGCTGCTGGTGCACTAATCGTGGAAAGTGCACAAGAAGCATGGGCACAGGATATGGTCATGAAGGTTAAAGAACCTCTGCCAGAAGAATACGGCTATTTCCGTGAAGGTCTAATTTTATTTACATATTTACACCTTGCTCCAGAACCTGAGCTGACAAAGGCATTGATCGAGAACAAGGTTGTTGGTATTGCTTACGAAACAGTTCAGCTGGCAAACGGCTCACTTCCATTGCTGACGCCTATGAGTGAAGTGGCTGGCCGTATGTCTACTCAAATCGGCGCTCAGTTCCTTGAAAAGGTACACGGCGGAAAAGGAATTCTTCTTGGCGGAGTTCCTGGTGTCCAAAGAGGAAAGGTTACGATCATCGGCGGCGGTGTAGCTGGAACGAACGCAGCGAAAATGGCAGTCGGACTTGGCGCTGAAGTTACTATGATTGACTTGAATCCTGACCGTCTTCGTCAACTGGATGATATTTTTGGATCTGATATTACAACGCTTATGTCCAATCCTTTGAACATCGCTGAAGCAGTCAAAGCATCTGACCTTGTAATCGGTGCTGTATTGATTCCTGGCGCTAAGGCTCCTAAGCTTGTGACGGAAGAAATGATCCAGTCCATGAACCCAGGCTCAGTCGTTGTCGATATCGCGATCGACCAGGGCGGAATTTTTGAAACAACTGACAGAATCACAACTCACGACAACCCAACTTATGAAAAGCATGGAGTCGTTCACTACGCAGTTGCCAATATGCCGGGAGCTGTTCCACGGACAAGCACAATTGCACTGACAAACGTAACAGTGCCTTACGCAGTGCAGATTGCGAACAAAGGCTACAAGCAGGCTTGCCTTGACAATGAAGCGTTGCTGAAAGGAATCAACACGCTTAATGGCTATGTAACTTACCAGGCGGTCGCTGAAGCGCATAACCTTGTATACTCTCAAACAAAAACATTATTGGAACAAATTTAATGATTCACCGAGATCCGGAGCTAACCATCCGGATCTTTTTATATGGGTCAATTTTGGACAAAGCTGTTTAAAATCTTTCAATTTTAGCGTATATTATTTATGGGATACGGGTTCTCTAATAGAATGTCCGTGATAAATTGTAACCTGAGGAGTGTCATGATGGATAAAGTACTTGTTTTTGGCCATAAAAATCCTGATACAGATACAATCTGCTCTGCGATTGCGTATGCAAACTTAAAGCAAAAGCTTGGTGTCGATGCAGAAGCAGTGCGTCTGGGCCAGGTCAATGGAGAAACTCAATATGCACTAGATTATTTCAAGGCTGAAGCGCCGCGCCTTGCCGGCAGGGTTTCTGAAGAAGTGGACAAGGTTATCCTTGTCGACCATAACGAACGTCAGCAAAGTGCGGAAGATATTGCTGAGGTACAGATCGTTGAAGTGATTGACCACCACCGTGTGGCCAATTTCGAAACAAGCGATCCGCTTTATTTCCGTGTTGAGCCAGTTGGCTGCACAGCGACAATCCTGAACAAGATGTACAAGGAAAACAATGTTGAAATCGATAAGAATATTGCCGGATTGATGCTGTCTGCGATCATTTCTGATTCCTTGTTGTTCAAATCCCCAACCTGCACAGACCAGGACGTGGCAGCTGCTCGTGAACTAGCTGAAATTGCTGGAGTCAATGCAGATGAATACGGCCTTGAAATGCTGAAGGCTGGAGCTGATCTTAGCAGCAAAACGATTGAAGAGCTCATTTCTCTTGACGCGAAGGAATTTCAAATGGGTGAGTCCAAGGTTGAAATTGCCCAGGTGAACACAGTGGACGTCAATGATGTTCTACTGCGCAAGGTTGAGCTTGAAGATGCATTGATCAAAAAAGTGACTGAAAAGAAACTTGGTTTATTCTTGCTGGTGATCACGGATATTTTAACAAATGACTCGGCTGCACTTGCGATTGGTGAAAAAGCTTCAGCAGTCGAAGAAGCCTTCAATGTAACACTTGAAGACAATACAGCGACACTTAAAGGCGTCGTTTCCCGCAAGAAGCAAGTCGTTCCAGTTTTGACAAATGTACTGGCTAAATAATAGCTAATAAACGAAAACCGTCCTTGCCAAATCAGCAGGACGGTTTTTACATATTTCTGGGTTCAATATTAAGCGAATCTCTCAGATCTTGCAGTTGCTTTTTTCAGCTTGATTGTAATATAGGCAAAATACACAAAAGCGGCAATCGAGAAGTAAATCCATGCTTGCGCTACTTGAGCGCTTTTCCAAAGACCGGTCATGGACAGCAATGCTGGAAAAGTCAGAGTCAGCCATGACTGGACCATGGCTACCTTGCCGATATACGCATCGATTTTCTTGTTCATTCCCATCGACAGGAAGAACAGGAACCAGAGATAGGCCCACATCAGCCAAGTAAGCGTATTGACGATATCTTCAAAATGGATATAGGCAACGAATGCGTAAATAAGGGCTATGACAGCCACCCAAAGAGAGTACCAGCCCAGTCCGCTGCCATCAAGGTCCTTCAATAAAGTCATGCCAACATATAAATAAGTGAAGCCAAATAGAAAGATGCTGGCAAGGCTGTAGATGGTCCAGTTGCTTTGGTCAGATGCGATGATTAAATAGAATGGAACGATGACCTGCATGGCCCCGATAAACAAATTGAATACAGCTACACTTTTCGCATTCGCTTTTCCCAGCAGCATCAAGCTGTTCAGGAAAAGTGCTGCGCCTGATAATAATAAACCTGCGTCTCCCATGATGTATGCCGCCCTAATGAAACTGGACGGCTCTGACCTCCTTTATCGAGTAACGATAGAGTAAATAAGAAAGAGCAATTCCAAAACCCTGTTTGCGAGGATAGAAGGAATTGCCCCTTATGTTAACTTGTAGCTATTACACCATTTTCTTCGACTGATCGACTTTGTCCATATCCTTGGATGTGAAATATCCAGGCAGGATTTCATCAATTGTCGTTTCCTTCACATCACCATTCAGGTTCGAAAGGTAGATTTTAGTATCCTCAGTCGCAAATTCTGCTATAACCTGGCGGCAGGCACCGCAAGGAGAAACAGGACCTTCAGTATCAGCCACGACTGCAATCGCCTTGATTTCTGTGTCACCTTCGGATACGGCCTTGAAAATCGCGGTTCTTTCGGCACAGTTCGTCAGGCCAAACGAGGCATTTTCAATATTGCAGCCAAGATAGACATTGTCATTGCTTGTGATAATTGCAGCGCCAACCTGAAACTTAGAATATGGAACGTATGCTTTGCTTCTTGCATCGATAGCTTTTTCAACAAGCGTTTTTTTATCCATCGTCCATTCCCCATTCCCGAATGATATATTTGTTGCTTAGTATGAAGAGTCTGAAGACAAACCGTTGACGATTGCTACGCCAGAGCTTGCGCCAATTCTTGTTGCGCCAGCTTCGATCATGCTTTGTGCATCCTCAAGGCTTCTCACTCCACCGGATGCCTTCACGCCGATATCTGGGCCAACTGTTTTTCTCATCAATGCGATGTCTTCGACTGTTGCTCCGCCTGTTGAGAATCCAGTGGATGTCTTGACGAAATCCGCTCCTGCACTTACAGAAAGCTTGCAAGCCATTTCTTTTTCCTCATCAGTAAGAAGGCAAGTTTCGATAATGACCTTAGTCAATGCTTTGCCCTTCGCTGCATCAACCACTGCTTTGATATCCTTTTCAACAAGGTCATACTGCTTGTCCTTCAATGCGCCGATGTTGATGACCATATCCACTTCAGTCGCACCATTTTCGATGGCATTTTTCGTTTCAAAGGCCTTTGTTTCTGAAGTTGTCGCTCCAAGAGGGAAGCCGATGACTGTGCAAACTTTTACACCTTCAGCATCCTTCAGGATTTCAGCTGACCTCTTTACCCATGTAGGGTTAACGCATACAGAGGCAAATTTATATTCTTTTGCTTCCTCAGCCAGTTTTACAATCTCTGCTTCGGTTGCATTCGCTTTAAGCAATGTGTGGTCAATCATACCTGCTAAATCTTTAGTCATGTCAATTCATTCCCTTTCGATAAAAAAATATAATGAAACGCTTTCATAATGAAGAAAAATATATAGCTCAAAGTTATTATGTGTTACTTACATGAATAATATAGCAGGTGGTTGAACAAATGTAAATAACCTAATGAACATATGTAAAAATAAACACTGGAAATACACGGAATTGTCATAGTTCCTTTCGTCTTTGTAAAAGGCTCTTTTCTCAATTTGTTGCATTTGACTACAAAATTGGATTAAATGACCTATGTTTCTTCACAAAATTAAAGCTATTAATGAGAAAAGAGCCTGCACACTTAATTCAGAACTACAAAATGGCTTCTTATCACGTTAAAATCGGCTTTAGAATTTTAACAACAATCTTTACGAAAACAAACAGCCTTGTAAAATTTTCTTTTGACTTTAACAGGACATTTCTTTATAGTGGCAATATAAATTGAATACAAATCCTGCATCGCGGGAGAGGTTCATAGCGGACACCCTCTATAAAAAACTATGGATTTGATTCAACCATATCCAGGAGGATGTGGTTTTTTTATTAGCAGGGTTTTCGGCCTCGTTTAGCGTTTGCGGACAATAGTGGAGGCTTTATAATGGCAGGAAGAAAAGATGAGGAAATGAAAGATTTGACGTTGCTTGGAAACCAGGGGACCAAGTACTTATTTGAGTACAGCCCTGAAATATTGGAAACCTTCGAAAACAAGCATCCATACAGGGATTATTTTGTGAAATTCAATACACCGGAGTTTACGAGCCTGTGCCCGATCACAGGGCAGCCGGACTTTGCATCGATTTATATCAGTTATATCCCGGATAAGCTGATGGTAGAGAGCAAGTCTTTGAAACTGTATCTGTTCAGCTTCAGAAACCACGGTGATTTCCACGAGGATTGCATGAACATCATCATGAATGACTTGATGAAGCTGATGGATCCAAGATATATCGAAGTCTGGGGCAAATTCACGCCAAGGGGCGGAATCTCGATCGATCCGTACACAAACTACGGCAAGCCAGGAACAAAATACGAGGAAATGGCAAACTACCGGATGATGAACCACGATATGTACCCGGAAAAAGTCGATAATCGTTAAATTGGAAAAGAGTAGCTGCTGATGCTGCTCTTTTTTTACTGAAAAAAAACACGGATTTTTTTCAAGTCGCTATAAAAATTCAAAATTCGCTATAAAAATCAGATTTTCGCTATAAAAAAATAAAAGTCGCTATAAAAAAGAATTTTTCGCTATATAAAAGGGAAAGTCGCTATAAAAAGGAAAATTCCGCTATGAAAAATAGAAAAACGCTATAAAAAGGGAGCTTCCTCAATAAAAGTCAAAAACAAACCGCCTGGATCACATGATCGCAGGCGGTTTTGGGGTTGTTTTACGATACAAATACCAATTCTTTAGGATATTTCGTTAAAATTTCAATTCCATCCTCTGTGATGACTACATCATCTTCAATTCTTACGCCCGCGACTCCTGGTACATAAATTCCCGGTTCAGCGGTGAACACCATGCCTTTTTCCATTATTAATGGGTTCGTGCTTGTCAATGATGGGTACTCGTGGACGCTGACTCCGAGCCCGTGTCCAAGGCGGTGAGGGAAGTAGTCACCGTATCCAGCATCTTCAATCACTTTGCGTGCAGCAAGGTCAACCTCTGAGCAAGCTACTCCGGCACGAGCTGTATCTAAAGCTTTCAGCTGTGCTTTCAAAACGGTATTGTAGATTTCTTCCTGCTGTTTAGTGACCTCTCCATAGGCAACAGTCCTTGTAATATCTGAGCAGTAGCCATCCATCACAACGCCAAGGTCGAACAAGACGAGGTCACCTTTTTTGATCTTGGTAAGTCCAGGTGTGCCATGTGGTGCGGCTGCATTTTTACCAGTAAGGACCATTGTTGAAAAGGACATTTCTGTAACGCCTTTTTTCTTCAATTCATACTCGATCGCAGCAAGGACATCCAGCTCGGTTTTGCCTTCCTTGATTTCGCTGACTCCTGTCTCGATTGCAAAATCAGCCAGTTCACATGCTTTTCTCAGCCGTTGCAATTCTTCTTCAGTTTTCACCATCCGCATCAGGCGCAGTTTTTCCTCTGCTGATACGAATTCAGCATTGCCCAAAAGTCCAGTCAGCTTTTCATAGCGCTCGACATTCAGCTGTTCCTTCTCGATTGCAATCTTCTTAATCGCAGGAATACGTTTCTTCATCGCATTGAAGGCAAGTTCCATTGAGTCATCTGTATCGCTATAGCCGAGGATTTCAAGCTCCCATCCGGCGTTTTTGGCATTTTCCTTGTCCATTGCCGGGCAAATCATGAAAGGCTCGGCATCCTGGAACACGGCAACAGCCAGCAATCTTTCGTGTGGATCGCTTAAAAATCCGCTCAAATAAAATACATTGTCAGGGGATGTAATAAATGTGACATCGACATCATTGTTCTTCATCCATCCTGATAACGCAGCCAATCTTTCAGTCATAGATATTCCTCCTCTATATGTACATCACACTATGAGAGTAGCAATTACCCGGTCAAAAGTAAAACTTTTAACTGAATGAGTTGTTGGGTATAAAGAAAAATGGAAGCAGGAAATCGCCAAATGGTGTTGAAATAATTTAATGATATGGCTGACTTTTGCAATGGCGTAATTTTTGCAAAAAGAGCCCTGAATGAAAGGAGCGATAATATGAAAGTATCTTATCACGGCCATTCTGTTGTTAAAATTGAAACGAATGGGAAAACAATCCTGATTGATCCATTCATTACAGGAAATGACCTGACCGATTTGAAAGTGGAGGATTTGAAGCCGGATGTGATTATCCTGACCCATGCACATGGAGACCACCTCGGGGATACGGTCGAACTGGCAAAAACACATGATGCCCTGGTAATTGCCAATTTCGAAGTCGCTACATATTTAAGCTGGAAGGGCCTGAACACACACGGAATGTCGATTGGCGGCGCGTATGAATTTGATTTTGGCAAAGTCAAAATGACCCAGGCCTTCCATGGAACAGGCATGGTCACGGAAAACAATGAGATGATTTATGGAGGCATGCCAGCGGGAATCCTGTTCATGGCAGAAGGAAAAACAGTGTTCCATGCGGGCGACACTGGTCTTTTTTCTGACATGAAGCTGATTGGGGAAAGGCATCCAATTGACCTGGCATTCCTGCCGATCGGCGACAATTTTACGATGGGACCGGAAGATGCGGCACTGGCAGCGGAATTCCTCGGTGCAAAGCAAGTTGTGCCGATCCATTTCAATACGTTCCCGCCAATCAAGCAAGATCCCCACGCATTCGTAAAAATGCTGAAAAACAATCAAGGCCGTGTCCTTGAAGCGGGAGAAGCGATCGAATTATAAAAACCATGGCTGCACAAAATTTGTGCAGCTTTTTTATTTACAATGCTTTTTTCTGAGCCTTAAGCATAGATTTGAATTAAGACAACCTATAGGAGGGGAAGAATGAAGAAGAACCGTTACTTATTGTACCTGCTGTTATGCGGCGTCATGCTCTATATTGCATTGCCTGAGCTCAATCTCCAGGCTGGGGGAAAGCAAGCCTTGTTTGCAGGCTCCTGGCTGTTCCTCGCGCTGCTGGTTTTTGCCGGGAATCTGGCGGCTTTTTTATACACGCCGAAAAAGAAGGCCAGCAACGAAAGCGGAAAAATGGGAAGCAACCAGAAAAGAAAATCACGCGTTTACACTGGCTGAGTTTTATCGGCCAGTTTTTCTTTTGATCAGAAACCAACTTCGAAATAAAGGCCTGGACCTTAATACAATTGAATCAAACCCTTTAAAACCTTATAATGTAAATGGATAGAGCTACATTGAACGGAAAATTATGATAAAGGGTGAAGGTCTTGGCAACTAAGCATGAACAAATACTTCAATATATAGATGAATTGCCAATAGGTGAAAAAATATCGGTACGCCAAATCGCCAAGGCGCTTAACGTAAGCGAAGGAACTGCATACAGAGCCATAAAGGAAGCGGAAAATAAAGGGTATGTCAGCACGATCGAACGTGTCGGCACCATCAGGATTGAGCGGAAAAAGAAAGAAAATATCGAGAAGCTCACGTTTGCAGAAGTCGTGAACATCGTCGATGGACAGGTCCTTGGGGGACGGGGAGGGCTTCATAAAACATTGAATAAATTTGTCATCGGAGCCATGAAACTGGAGGCGATGATGCGTTATACAGGTGCGGGCAACCTGCTGATCGTCGGGAACCGCGATAAAGCGCACGAGCATGCGCTAAGAGCCGGAGCTGCCGTATTGGTGACTGGCGGTTTCGACGCTGAGGACCATGTCAAAAAGCTGGCCGATGAATTACAGCTGCCGATCATCTCAAGCAGCTATGATACTTTCACAGTCGCGACGATGATCAACCGTGCAATCTATGATCAGCTGATCAAAAAAGAAATCATCCTTGTCGAGGATATCCTGACACCGGTAGCCGAAACGATTTTCCTCAAGGCGAATGACACTGTGTCGGACTGGTACCGCCATAAGGACGAAACGCTGCACAGCCGTTTTCCAGTCGTCGACCATAATATGAAGGTGATTGGGATGATCACTTCAAAGGATGTCATGGGCCATGAACAGGATACATTGATCGAGAAAATCATGACGAAAAGCCCGATGACCGTCAGTGGCTCGACGAGTGTTGCTTCATCTGCCCATATGATGGTGTGGGAAGGAATTGAGGTATTGCCAGTTGTTGATGATGGGAACAAGCTTCAAGGCATCGTCAGCAGACAGGATGTATTGAAGGCTCTTCAGATGGTGCAGCGCCAGCCGCAGGTAGGGGAGACACTGGATGATACGGTGACGAACCAGCTTGTCCTGGCGAAAGGAAAGACCAAGGATGAAGATATTTTCCGCTGCCAGGTGACTCCGCAGATGACGAACCACCTCGGGACCATTTCATACGGTGTTTTTACAACAATCGTGACAGAAGCAGCGAACCGTGTGCTGAGAGGATATAAAAAAGGTGACCTGGTTGTCGAGAATATGACGATTTATTTTATCAAGCCTGTCCAAATTGACAGTGTCATAGACATTTATCCGAAGGTTCTCGAAGTAGGAAGGAAGTTTGGAAAGGTGGATATTGAAGCCTTCAATGACGGAATTCTTGTCGGCAAGGCGATGATGATGTGCCAGCTGATCGACAGACATTAATAGATTGAAAAAGCCGATCCGTAAACGGATCGGCTTTTTTTGAACGTTAATTTTCCTGGGCTTCTTTTACAGCATGCGGAAGATAAAATTTATAAGCTTTAATCCCACCCCATACACTCAATGAACCAATGACGATAAAAATAGCACCCACGATGTATGTGACAGTCGTCTGGAACAGGAACAGTTGATTGATGCCGAACAGTGCAACGAACAATCCCAGGGCGATGCTGGACTTGGCAGATAGCCATTTTCGCTCAGCAGGACGTTTGCTGCGGACATATTTAATCTTGTAAAAGATATAAAAGACGAATGAAAGAACGATCAATAATACGAGAATAGGCATTGCAATTCCTCCAAATTCAATAATCTACTCTATTTTACCGTTTATTTAAGCAGAATGCCATACAGTTGTCCTTGCATTGGCTACGCGGCAAGGAGTAAATTCGAAAATAATAGATTTCATTGCAAAAGATATTATTATATTCATGAAAAAATTATTTATTCGCAAAAAAGATTACTTTATTCGGAAAAAATAAATTTTATTCGAAAAAAAATACTTTTAATCGCAAAAACCACCCGTTTATTCGCAAACTGGAAAAAATCACGGCTTTTTTCCAGCTTAACAGTTCCCGCAAATGTCTTCATGCTTTTCTTTTCCAAAAAAGATGTTCATAATTGAGATATGAAAAAGGTGAAGGAGCATTTTGATGAAAGAGCAAATACTTGAGGCAATTGAAAATTATGAAACCATCATTATCCACCGCCATGTTCGGCCAGACCCTGATGCGTACGGTTCGCAGGGAGGACTTGCCGAGATTTTAAAGGCTTCCTATCCTGAAAAGAATATTTACACAGTGGGCGCAGAAGAACCATCACTTCATTACTTGAGAAGGCTTGATTCTATTCAGGATGCTACTTTTAAAGGCGCTCTGGTCATTGTCTGTGATACAGCTAATGCGGAGCGGATTTGTGATGAGCGTTATCGCCTGGGGGAACAGCTGGTGAAAATTGACCACCATCCGAATGAAGATCCATATGGTGACCTTCAATGGGTGGATACCTCAGCAAGTTCTACGAGTGAAATGATTTATGAATTTTATCTTACTTTCAAGGACCGTCTAAGGATGTCTGATGAGGCAGCAAGATTGCTGTATGCCGGGATTGTCGGCGACACGGGCCGATTCCTTTATCCAAGCACGACCAATAAGACATTTGCCTATGCGGGAGAACTGATTCACTACAATTTCTCGCGCACAGAGCTATATGACAGAATGTACGAACTTGCGCCGAATGTGGTGAAGTTGAACGGATATATCCTCCAGAACTTTGAGCTGCTCGAAAATGGTGCTGCGAAGGTCGTGATGAAGCAGGAATTGCTGGACCAGTATTCTGTGAAACCTTCAGAAGCATCGTTGCTTGTCAGCGAACTGGGCAACGTAGCGGGAATCAAAGCGTGGGTGTTCTTTATCGAAGAAGAAGACCAAATCCGTGTGCGTCTCCGCTCTAAAGGCCCTGTCATCAATACAATTGCCAGGAAATATAATGGCGGCGGCCATCCGCTCGCTGCCGGGGCATCAATCTACTCCTGGGATGATGTCGACCGTGTCCTGGCCGACCTTATCGAAGCCTGCAGTGAATAAAAATAAGGTGCGTTTCATGTCGAAACGCACCTTTCCAATCATCTGTTGTTAAAATAAACCCGCAATGCATCAGCAATCTCCGCTTCCATTCCATCAGTCCTGATTTTATAGTGGTCACCTTCAAGGGAAGAGGTGAAATCCGCGATTCCCTGATGTTTTAAAAAGTCATCAATGTCCGTTAGATGTTCACCCTGGTTCTTAAGGCTTTTTTGCCCGATAAAATCATCATTCACATAAACATCATACTGGTCTTCATTTAATTTCACCTGGCTGTCAGGGTCAGCATTGTTCATTGCGTAAGGCGGGAACAAACCACCTCCGACCCCGCTTCCACTGTTTCCAGCTCCGTTGTTGAAACTCATCTGAAATTCCTCCTGTCTATCCCTGCTCTGATATTTTATGATTCCCGTATCTTACAAGAGTCACACAAACAGATACAGAATGGAATTAATTACCTTTTTTACTGTTGAAGATTGCTATCGGGTGGGTAGCCCAGCTGTCAAGAAAACGAGGTAATTTTGACAGGATTCAGTGTTTAAAGCTCAAAGCTGTCAAGAAAACGTGGTTTATTATGACAGCTTGCAGGATTCAGAGTTCAAAGCTGTCAAAAAAACGAGGTAATTTTGACAGCTTGCAGTGTTCAGAGCTCAATGCTGTCAAGAAAACGCGGTGATTGTGACAGGTTTCCTGGTTTCGAGCTCAAAGCTGTCAAAAAAACGTGGTTATTGTGACAGCTTGCAGGGTTCAGAAAGTCAAGCCCATTATTCTGT
>NZ_JAGGQK010000024.1:0-48136 GCF_018613355.1 Bacillus sp. ISL-35
CCAGGTTCAGACAAAACCTAGAGGAAATCCCGTAACTATGTCCGAAGTAGCTCCAGGTTCGGACAAAACCTAGATTAAATCCCGTAACTTTGTCCGAAGTAGCCCCAGGTTCGGACAAAACCTAGAGGTAATCCCGTAAATTTGTCCGAAGTAGTCCCAGGTTCGGATAAAACCACGAGTGATATCTTTAACTTTGTCTGAAGTAGCACCAAGACCAGACAAAGCTACAAAATCGCTGCCTTCCTAGAATAATTCATGATCAATCTCCTATTAATCCCTTCACCTCCTTTTTATGTTCTAAATTATCATAAAAGCAAATATAGACTCATAAAGTGTTAATGACATAGTGATTTTACGTTTAAGGAATGAAAGGAGGAGTCGCTTTGTCTCAGGGGAATCAATCGTGCCTGCGATTTTCACTAGAGGAGTCAGTGTGGTTTCAAAGAGGACAGGAAGTCGCGGAGCTTGTCTCGATTTCACTCGATCCGAATATAACGATCCAGGAAAATGAGCAATATGTATCCATTCGCGGATCTCTAGAGTTGACAGGGGAATATACATGCTATGAACAGCAGCAGGAGAATGATGGGGAGGAACAATTATCGGCTCTTAAGTACGTCCATTCTGTCATGGAGAGGGATGAAGGAGTGTATGAATTCCTTCACCGATTCCCGGTGGATATCACCATTCCGAAAAACCGGATTGAAAGTATCTACGACATCGATATCCAAGTAGAAGGTTTCGACTATGTTTTTCCGGAAAAGGAGCGCTTGAAGCTGAATGCGGATCTGGCGATTACTGGCCTATACGGGGAGCAGCAGCATGAAGCTGAACAGGATGCTGTTAATGAAGAAGCCGAAGAACTGGAAATCAGTTACCGTGAAGATGTTACAGAAGAGGTGGCTGATACAGCCGCAGTGTCGGACAATGACAATTCAGGAGAAGCCGTTGAACAGGACTTCCCGGATCCTCCGGCGTATTCCTTCGTTCAGCAGAATGAAACCTTGAATCATCAAGAAGAAGATTCCTATGAAGAAGAATTGTATGCACCGTTCAGGGCTGAAGCGAAGAAAACAGCTGCAGCGGAAGAGGCATCACAACCGGAACCGCAGGCTCAAAGAGAGCCGGAGCCAGAATATGCTTTAAGTGATTTTAGAGGCGAGCAAGAACCGGTTGCGGAGGTCGAGGTTGAACAGGAGGAAGTAGAAGTTGAGGTTGAGCAGGAGGAAGAAGTACCAGAAAGTATGCCTGCTGAAGTGGAAGAATCTCCTGAAAGCTCGTCTTCTCCTTTGCTGAAAAAGAAAAAACCGAATATGAAAAAGGGCATTTCAATTGCCGAATTTTTAGCGCGTAAGGAAGAGGAATCCGAAGTTGCCAAAATAAGAGTGTGCATCGTCCAGCAAGGCGATTCGCTTCAATCAATATCGGAACGCTACGATGTGCCGGTACAGCAGCTTTTGAGAGTAAATCATTTAAGCATCGACCATGAAGTACATGAAGGCCAGGTATTATATGTTCCCGGTGTGGCTATTCACCAATCATAATCAATGAAAAGGAGCAATGCCTTGTCCAAAAGGAAGCTAGTTGTCAGGGCTGGCTTGGCTGCTGGCTGGGGTTGTGACAGCACTAAGTATGGGCAGGTGTTTACAAGCACCTGCCCAACTCTATTCATGCATAGAAGTTCCAGAAAGTAGGCGAGTGATCCGATGGATGATCGCAATTTTTTAAAAGAAGAATCTGCTGTGTTGAAGCAATATCCAATCGAGCCCTATTTTGCGGAGGACTTTGGAAAAATAAAGAAGGTCTATACCAAATCAGGAACCTTTGCTTTGAAAAAAATCCATCCGTATGAAGGAACAGATTTTATCAAGCATATCCAGACTCTTTATCAAAAAGGCTATAACAGGATTGTTCCCGTCTATCCGGCTAACGACGGCAGATATGGGGTTTTGCATAATAATTCGCTGTATTATTTAATGCCATGGATGCCAAATGCCATCAGGGAGGATCAATCTGAAAGGCATAAACAGCTGTTCAGGGAGCTGGCAAGAATGCATACCCTGTCAGCCAAGGAGCTGGAAATCAGCCCGGAAGTGAAGCAAGAGCATTATGAACAGACATTGAAGGAATGGGAGAAAGAAGAAGAGTTCGTCAATGGTTTCCTTGAGAGCTGCGAGAACCGGGTGTATATGTCCCCGTTTGAACTAACATTCTGTCTGTATTACATCCAGATTCGGCAGGCGATGCAGTTTGCCAGACAAAAGCTGGAGGCGTGGAGTGAGAAAACGAAGGAGCAAAAGAAAACGAGGACTGTGACGCTTCATGGCAAAGTCTCGCCTGAGCACTTTCTGTTCGATGAAAGGGGATACGGTTATTTTATCAACTTTGAAAAAGCAAGGAAGGGTTCTCCGATTCAGGATTTGCTGCCGTTTCTGGCAAGGTCTTTAAAAACGCAGCCGAAGCACGGTGACGAAATCATTGACTGGATTTATGTATACCTGAAGCATTTTCCTTTCCGTGATGATGAAATGCAGTTATTCATGAGCTATCTTGCCTTTCCGTCAGGCATCATCCGGGTCGCAGAGACCTATCATCAACGCAAAAAAGAAGTGGATGAAAGGAGGTTTGTCCAAAAACTCCAGCGCCAATATTGGCTTTTGAACAATACTGGCTATGTGGTAACCAAAATGGATGATCTCGAAAAGCAGAAAGAGCAGGCAAAACAAGAGGGAGCCCAGAGCTGAAAGCGGCTCTAAGGCTCCTTAAAATATTTCAAATTTGATTGCCAAAGCGATCAGGATGAAAATTGTTAGCAGGAAGACATCAAAGGTTGACGGGAAGAAAAGGGTTCGTATTCCCTGAAATACACAAAAAGGAATGATCAGCTGTGCGCACACTGCCCTCGCCGTCCTCGCCCACCTGGGGAGTGTATACGGATTATACCTCTTTCTTTTCATAGCCATCCCTCCAAGCATGTAAGATATCCCTTTTTTATTCTATGAGGCATTGGCACAAAATGTGCTGATTATTGGCACAGTATGTGGCGTGATGTATAAAATAATGAAAAATAGGAAATGATGATTGACGTCAATCATCTTTTTTAGGTAGTATAACTAATATACAAAAACCAAAAATAAAGCAAAGCATTGACAGGGAAGAGTACATGAGAAGCCAGCTTCAAGAGAGGAAGTCCAATTGCTGGGAGGACTTCTAAGCAGGAACCATGGAAGGTCGCCCTTGAGCATCGCCTGGGAACGGGATAATCTCAGTAACAGGCGACGGTGAAGAGCCGTTATCCATATTTGAGCCAGCAGCAGGATTCTGTTTTTACGTTGCTGGGAAAAAAGGTGGTACCGCGAACATACTCCATTCGTCCTTTTATGGCGAATGGAGTTTTTTTATTTTCCAAAAGAAAAGCATTTGAATGGAGGAAAAAATGATGGAAGAGAATTTGTCGATGCCGACCAAATATGATCCGTCTTCGATTGAGCAGGGACGCTATGAATGGTGGGTCAAAGGAAAGTTTTTCGAAGCGAAAGATGATGAAACGAAGAAACCTTATACAATCGTGATTCCGCCGCCAAACGTAACCGGGAAGCTGCACCTTGGCCATGCGTGGGACACAGCGCTGCAGGATATCCTTACGCGCATGAAGCGCATGCAGGGCTACGATGTTCTTTGGCTCCCAGGAATGGACCATGCCGGAATCGCCACACAGGCAAAGGTTGACGAGAAGCTGCGCAGCCAGGGCATCAACCGCTATGAGCTTGGGCGTGAAAAGTTTTTAGAAGAAGCATGGAAATGGAAAGAAGAGTATGCGCAGCATATCCGTAAGCAATGGTCAAAGCTTGGACTTGGACTTGATTACAGCCGCGAGCGCTTCACATTGGATGAAGGCCTTTCAAAGGCTGTTAAAGAAGTTTTTGTATCTTTATACCGCAAAGGATTGATCTACCGCGGCGAATACATCATTAACTGGGACCCGGCAGCGAAAACAGCTTTATCTGATATCGAGGTTATCCACAAAGATGTTCAGGGTGCTTTCTACCATATGAGATATCCTCTTGCAGATGGCAGCGGGCATATCGAAATCGCGACAACAAGACCGGAAACAATGCTTGGGGATACTGCGGTTGCTGTCCATCCTGAAGATGACCGCTACAAGCATTTGATCGGCAAGACAGTTACCCTGCCAATCGTCGGCCGCGAGATCCCGATTGTCGGCGATGATTATGTTGACATGGAATTCGGTTCTGGAGCAGTTAAAATCACTCCAGCACATGACCCTAATGACTTTGAGATTGGCAACCGCCACAATCTTGAAAGAGTCCTTGTCATGAATGAAGATGGCTCAATGAACGCGAAAGCCGGCAAGTACCAGGGCATGGACCGTTTCGAGTGCCGCAAGCAAATCGTCAAAGACCTTCAGGAGCAAGGTGTTCTTTTCAAAATTGAAGAACACATGCACTCTGTAGGACACTCTGAGCGCAGCGGAGCAGTTGTTGAGCCATACCTGTCAACGCAATGGTTCGTTAAAATGCAGCCGCTTGCTGATGAAGCAGTAGCGCTGCAAAGCAAAGAAGAGAAAGTAAACTTTGTCCCTGAGCGCTTTGAAAATACCTATATGCGCTGGATGGAAAACATCCGCGACTGGTGTATTTCGCGTCAGCTTTGGTGGGGTCACCGCATCCCGGCCTGGTATCATAAAGAAACAGGCGAGGTATACGTTGATCACGAACCGCCGGCAGACCCAGAGAACTGGGAACAGGATAATGACGTTCTTGATACATGGTTCAGCTCAGCGCTATGGCCATTCTCGACGATGGGCTGGCCGAATGAAGAAGCAGCTGATTACAAGCGCTATTACCCGACAGCTGCACTAGTAACAGGCTACGATATTATCTTCTTCTGGGTTTCAAGGATGATTTTCCAGGGACTAGAATTCACGGATCAGAGACCATTCAAGGATGTATTGATTCACGGACTCGTTCGTGCCGAAGATGGCCGCAAGATGAGTAAATCACTTGGCAACGGAGTCGATCCGATGGATGTCATCGACCAGTATGGCGCTGACTCACTCCGCTACTTCCTGACAACAGGAAGTTCACCGGGGCAGGATCTTCGTTACAGTACCGAAAAGGTTGAAGCGACATGGAACTTTGCCAATAAAATTTGGAACGCTTCACGATTTGCATTGATGAACATGAATGGCCTGAAATATGAGGAATTCGATTTGAGCGGCGAAAAATCAGTTGCTGACAAGTGGATTTTGACAAGGCTGAATGAAACAATCGAGACTGTTACGAGACTTTCAGACCGTTATGAGTTTGGTGAGGTTGGCCGGGCTCTTTACAACTTCATCTGGGATGATTTCTGTGACTGGTATATTGAAATGGCAAAGCTGCCGCTATACGGTGAAGACGAAGCGGCCAAGAAGACGACAAGATCGATCCTTGCCTACGTTCTTGATAACACGATGCGCCTGCTTCACCCATTCATGCCATTCATTACCGAAGAAATCTGGCAGAACCTGCCTCATGAAGGGGAGTCAATCACTGTTGCAAGCTGGCCACAGGTTGATGCAGCTCTTACAGATGAGCAAGCTGCAGAAGATATGAAGCTGCTTGTTGAAGTCATCCGTTCTGTAAGGAATATCCGCTCTGAGGTGAACACGCCGCTCAGCAAAAAGGTTGATATGTTCCTGAAGGCAAAGGATGAAAAGACGTTAAGCATGCTGGAAAACAACCGCGGTTACATTGTCCGCTTCTGTAATCCAGAAAACCTGGAAATCGGGCTTGAAGTCAACGCTCCTGAAAAAGCGATGACAGCAGTCGCTACAGGTCTCGAAATCATCATGCCGCTTGAAGGCCTGATCAATATCGACGAGGAAATCGCCCGTCTTCAGAAGGAAAAAGAAAAGCTGGATAAAGAAGTCGAACGTGTCCAGAAGAAGCTTTCCAACGAAGGCTTCGTTAAAAAGGCTCCTGAAAAAGTCATTGAAGAAGAGCGCGCGAAGGAAAAAGACTACGTTGAAAAACGTGCAGCAGTAGAAGCACGCATCAATGAATTGAGAAACTAATAATTAAAACTTTGAAGACGAACCATTATTGGTTCGTCTTCATCATGAATTGAGGTGTTTTACATGTTTGAAACATATGAACAAGCAATGAAATGGATCCATGCAAGGCTGCGTCTGGGCATGAAGCCGGGATTATCAAGGATGGAATGGATGCTTGAGAGGCTGGAGCATCCTGAAAGAACGATCAAGACAATCCACGTCGGCGGAACGAATGGGAAAGGCTCTACAGTCACCTTCCTTCGTTCGATCCTGCAGACAGCAGGCTACCGTGTCGGCACCTTTACCTCTCCATATTTCGAACAATTCAATGAGCGGATCAGCATCAACGGACAGCCAATCAGTGATGATGAACTGGTTGAATTGACGAATGTGATCAAGCCGCTGGCGGACGAACTGGACCAGACAGAATTGGGCGGACCGACGGAATTCGAAGTGATCACCGCCATGTCCATCTACTATTTTGCAAAAATGTCTCCAGTTGACGTTGTCATCTATGAAGTGGGACTCGGTGGACGCTTTGATTCGACAAATGTCATCCATCCGCTGCTCTCAATCATCACCAGCATCGGGCTGGACCATACAGCAATACTGGGTGATACCTATGAACAAATCGCTTTTGAAAAAGCGGGAATCATCAAGAACGGCGTGAGTGTCATTACGGGAGTGAAACAGCCGGAAGCGCTCGAAGTAATCAAAAAAAAGGCGCAAGAAGGAAAATCACCGCTGTATGTGATGGAGAAAGACTATTCAACAAGTACCAGAGAGTCTTTGCAGCAAGGAGAGCGATTTGCCTTCTCCAGCATGTTCGGCCAATTCAATAATTTGGAGACATCCATGCTTGGCTCCCATCAGGTCGACAATGCGGCATGTGCAGTCATGGCGGCCCAGGTCCTTGCTAATTACTACTCCTTCATGATTGAAGAAACTGATATCCGGGAAGGACTCATCCATGCTTATTGGCCGGGACGTCTTGAAATCCTCAGTGAGGAACCCTATGTCCTGATTGATGGTGCGCATAATGAAGAAGGAATAAATGCACTTGCCAGTGAAATAAAATCGCGTTATGCCGATAAAAAGATTACCATCTTATTTGCAGCTCTCAAAGACAAGAAGTTTGACAAGATGATTGCAACTCTGGAAGATGCAGCGGACCATCTAGTCTTCACAACATTTGATTTTCCGCGGTCTGCGTCTGCCGAAGAGCTGATGGAGGCTGGAAATACAGATAAACTTAGCGTTGCCAGCGATTATCATGACTTCCTTCATCGCAAAATAAATGAGATCAAAAGCGATGAAATATTAATCGTGACAGGCTCTCTGTATTTTCTTTCAGAAGCAAAGCCGGTGATCGTGAATCTGCTGAAAAATAAATAAGAAAATTATGACATTGAACAAAAAGTTTGCTAAAATATTTAAAAAGTGAGACTTTTTACCCAGTCAAAAGGAGGTGGATAAATGAAGATATCCCCTATGTTCAAAAACTCTATTTGGTTTGCATGGCTGCTGGCCGTTCCAGTCGGAATCTGGGTGATATATCAAGTTTATCCACCACCGGATGTCAGCGTCTGGGAAGTCATTCCCTTTCTTGTCCTGATGGCCGTCGTGGCTTCCATGCCGATGGTCGTCAACAATACGCCCATCTTCCTGATTCAATGGGTATCACTCGCGGTATTCCTGAACTACGGAATTTTCATCGAAATGATGTTGATGCAGATTTCGGTATTGATCCTTTTGATGAGGCTGCGTGTTCAAAAAACGGATCTATACAGATTTCCATTAAACTCGTTAATGTTCTTTATCGTATCATTGGTGAGCGGTCTGCTGTTTTATGCGCTCGGTGGTCGTGAAGGGGTTGATCTGGCAAAGGATCCATACATTTATGTCCTTGGAACAGTTTATGGCATTAGCAATTACGGAGTGAACACCCTATTCTTGTTATTTTTGCAAGCGATGATTTTAAAACAGAAGGGGCCATACTTCGGAAAAGACTTTATTTGGGAAACAGTCACGACATTGATCACCTTCCCGATTGGGTTCGTTCTATATGAGCTGTATTTGAGTGAAATGGGACATTATTCGTTATTGTTCGTTGGGATTCCCTTCGCAAGTCTGTCTATCATTCTCAGTCTCTATTACTCCAGCGACAAGGTGAACCAATTTTTACAGAATGCGGCGGAAATCGGACATCAGCTGGCAGAAAGATTGAAGGCAGATGAAGTGCTTGATCTTTTCGTCAAAAAGCTGATTGAGATGCTGCCGGTAGATTATGCTTACATATTGGATGTAGTGGATGATAAGGAACTAAAATTGATCCATAAGGTTGAATTCGGGGAAGTCCTGGAACCGGTTGCGGCACCGCTTGAAAAAGGCAAAGGAATCAGCGGACTCGTCTGGGCAGGGAAAAAACCTGTACTCTTCCACTCCAAAAAAGAATGGAGCCACATAAATTCAGGCTATGTCCCACCGGGAGCTGAAAGCATACTCGGCGTTCCCATTGCCCGGAACAACCAGGTTGTCGGTGTACTCGTCCTCGCCGCAAACAAAAAAAGAGCATTTGAAAAATCACAATTGATGATAGTCGACATTCTCTGCTCCCACTTCGCGATTGCCGTGGAAAATGCAAGGCATCACGAAAAAACAAAGGCAAACAGCGAGCGATGCGCGCTCACTGGATTGTATAATTATCGTTATTTCGAAAACAGGCTGACCACCGAATTCGAAAAGCTGCAATCAGGCCAAAGGGACCTCCTATCCCTCATTCTGCTCGACATCGACCATTTCAAATCTGTCAATGATACATACGGTCATCAAAGCGGAAATGAGATTTTAATACAGGTAGGCGAACGTCTCAGGAAAAAAGTCGGCATGATTGGAACCCTTGCACGATACGGCGGAGAAGAGTTCGTCATCCTGGTGCCAAACATGATGAAAGGCGATGCGCTGAAACTGGCCGAACAAATCAGGCTGCTGATTGCAAATGAGCCTTTTATCCTCCTGCAATCAATGGATGAAGAAGGAAAACAGCTGCATGTCAACATCACCGCCTCAATCGGTGTAGCCACTGCGCCTCAGGACGCCGATGATTCATTGGCATTAATCCGGCATGCTGACCGGGCCTTATATGTTGGAGCAAAGCGATCCGGACGGAACCGAGTTGCGGAATATGTGAAATGATGAAATACCACTTATTCAGGTGGTATTTTTTCTGTTCCATATCACTATTAATTGTCAGTTTTCGCTGCAGATTCATAGTGTCATATAGTGTCGTTTGCTAGTATAATAGGAAGAAAGTATGAGGATTATGCGAAAGAAGGAGCGGCCCATGTCTAAAAGATTAAACCAGCATGGTTATCATTTATTAGAAGTTACCCTTGGAGTCGCGTTGCTTTCGATTGTACTCCTTTCTTTTGCAGGCTTTTTTTTACAGGCAAAGATTTTTAATTCCGATAATGAAAGCAGAAGTTCTGCTGCCCAGCTAAGCCAGGAAATTTTACATATCATTAAAAAATCCCCTTACACGACCGATTTAACAATTGAGGAATGGAATCAATTATATGGAACTGATTTCGCATCTAACGAACGTTTTTTCCTGGAAGTTGGAGAAAAAAAGTATTATCCTGTAGTCCAAATTATGCACGCTGACTCATTTAATAATAATTTGCCAATGGATTTAAATTTAGTAGTAGTTTCGATTCAGGAGAAAAGTAACGATACATATAAGAATGTTTATGAAACTTTTGGTTACAAGGAGTGAACCCAGGATGGAAAGAAACGGTTTTACCCTTGTAGAATTATTAGCCGCTCTTACAATAACAGGCATTATTATCGTTCTTGCATACTCTGTTTTCCATACAGGGATCAAACAGGGAGAATCCAGCAAAGAGGATGCATTTCTTCAGCAGGAAGCTCAGCTAATCGCTGAAACGATCCGCAACAAACACTTGAAAGAACCTGCCTATCAATTAGAAATAAAAACGGATGGAGTACTACTTGATGGAAAGGCTATATCAAGTAAGTATAGCTATATGGCTCAAGTCGTCTATGAAAATCATACATACTCAGGTGAGCCATTACAAATTGATACAAAATTGCCTCTTGAAATGACTTTGAAGATAAAAAAGGGAGACCAATCCTATACATTAAGAACTTTATTTGCAAGGGGAATTTCGGATGAGTAAAAACGAACAGGGATCCGTGTTGCTAGTCGTGTTGCTGATGATGACCGTTTTTTCCATAATCGGAATTACGCTTGTTGGAATGGCAGCCAATAATTCCAAGCAAATAGCCCATACCGGAAGTGAGATTAAAGCGACTAATCTTGCGGAGATGGGGGTCACCCATATGAAAAAACAGGTAACTGGCATACTCTCTAGGAATTCAAAAAAGAGTTTAGATTACACCGTTGCAACCTTAAACAATGAATTGCCATTTAATAAATCTTTTAATTTGAAATTAAGTCAATCATATCCCATGTACAGAATAGAAAATATAATAGTTAGTCCTGTAAAAAGTGGAGAACAAGAAAAAATTTCAATTGCCTTCACATCGATTGGCATTGCTGAAGACCACCAGGAAAGCAGGATATCAGGGAAAATGATAGTTTCAAGAGGATTTTTGACTGGGGATTTCCCGCAACCCACAACCGAGATGAAACCTTCTGATGAGGAGTCAATCAAATCCAATCATGAGTTTGCGAGTTCGAAATTATTCCTAAATAATTTTTCAGTAAGATCAAATACGGACTTATCTTTTAAGAAAGATGCTTACTTTCAAAATGGCTTAGAAACCGAATCAAATACACATTTGGAAATTGGAAGAGATTTGTACCTTAAAGAGGAATCTTCTATTAAAAATAATAGTGACGTCTGGGTAAAAGGTAACGCCCATATTAAAAGCTTAAGTGTTAAACAAAATAATCCAGAGAGAGGAAATCAGGGGTTAATTTGTATAGAAGGTACTTTGTATTTATACGGAGATGAAGAAAATATATCCGTAAAAACACCAATTCCAAGTTGTGCTCAAATTATAGACAGTAATCATGAAAGTGGAATTTATGCCATGGAAGTTGTAAATGTATCGGAAACTCCTGAACCTTATGCTTGGGACGTAAAGGATTTGTTACTAGAAGCATCATATCAATAAACATAAATGAGGTGTGGAAATGATAGAGTTTTTCTTCTCGATTTTAGCAGCAGTAATTGTCATCCCACTCATCGTATACATCCCGCTTGGATTAACCAAACGGGGAAAATGGTATGTGGTTGTTGGTACATTAATTATAGGGCTGATTGGCACTGGATTAACTGCATTGCTCGTTCAATGGCAAGCCATTCTGCTTATCATCCTTTTTTCTGTCATAGTTGGCTTAATAACTGAAAGAAAAAGTGGGATTTATAACGGTCCTGAAGCTATTAATATCTTAAACAACCAAGAAATGATTACCGAGAATTCTGCTCCAGTTGAACCAACACCTAAGTTAGTTAATAGTTTTACAGCTTTTGACGATATGAAAGATGAGGATCCTATAAGTGAACTTTATGGGATGCATTCTTCTGAACTGAAATCTGAAAATGAAGAAAGTGACCTACTGTCTCGTCAGCAAGAAGATGCTAAGGGAGAATCATCTGACTCTAAACAAGGATATCTTAGTGATATTGAAAAGATGCTGGACTTTCAACAAAAATCCAATGATTCAGAAGATGAATTGTGGGAGTACATAGAAGCCAAATAAAAGGGAGGTATGACAATGGTCAGCAATTTTAAGCGTTTTAAAGTCACAATGGTTTTGACCATTGCCTCTCTATTTATATTAGGTTTCTCCCAGTTTTCTACTGTTGTTTTTAGCTCATTTTTCGAAAGGGATCTATTTCAAGAGCAAACATCAATCGGGCCAATTAGCCTTTCAGGAAAATCAAGAGAACAGGCAGCTTCATTGCTGGAAGAGCAAATAAAAACTTGGCAAGAGAATGCTTCTTTTGAATTGAAATATAAAGAATCAAGCCAGAAGGTGGATCCTAATAGTTTCAAGTTTTTAGTGGGTGAATCAATTGAATCAGCAATAGATGGAAAAGAAAATTCCCTGATTGTTGAAGTCAATCAACAAAACATAGAAAATACATTGCAACAGCTAATTCCTAAAACAGACTTCCATGCACTGGATATGACGGGATTGCTTAACGCCTTATCTTCAGCAGCATCTGAACTTGATCCATCCCTTACCGTAAGGCTGGAGGACTTTTTGCCAAAAGAAGAGCCAGTTGTTGTGGCCACTGCATCCAGGCAATTGGATGGAGAGTTTACGGACATTGAAAAATTCGTACATGAATTTCCTCAGATATCGATAGAGCCGCTTACAAACGTTTCATTGAATAAGTTATTAGAAGGTAAAAAGTTGAATCAATTATCATCTCACCAGATGAGCGTAGTTTCATCAGGTCTTTTTGAGGCATTGTTATCAACTAACTTCACTATAACCGACAGAAACATCGGAAGAGAACTGCTAGAAAACATTAAACTAGGGCTTGAAGCGAAAGTTGATTTTAGCAAGAAAATTGATTTTTCATTCTACAATCCTAATGAAAATCGATACGACATTAAATTACTAATTGATAGGGGTAATTTAGAGATCTCTATTATAGGCATCCCCTTTTCTTCAAAATATCAGATGAATCTTACAGAAAAGCAAGAATTTAAGCCAAGAACAATCAAGCGTTACACACCTCTTTTGGAACCCCGTCAAAAATCGGTGGAAACCGAAGGGAAACCGGGATTGATGATTAAAGTATATCGAGAGACTATTTCATCAAGTGGTGAATTGATTCAATCGGAATTGATATCTGAAGATTTTTATCAGCCAATTCATCGAGTAGAAGTACATGGAATCGATCCAAATAGTAATCAAATACCACAACCGGAAGAACAGGGGACAGAATCATTGGCTAATACGGACAATAATGGCAGTTCCATGAATGAAACACCGACGGTTAACACAGAGAATCAGTCACCTGCAACAAATGAGCAAAACGATCCTGATGAAGGAACAGATGACAGTGGGGAAGACAGATTGTGGGGTAAACCGAATGAAGAACCCAAATAATCAGGAGGCGAACAGATGAAACAAACTCGCAGAAGACTTGGAGATTTATTGATTGAATCTGGACTGCTGACTGAAGACCAACTCCAAACCACTCTTAAGGATAAACCAGCGGAACAGAAGCTCGGTGATGCCCTGCTGCATAGAGGTTATATAACAGAGCAGCAATTAATAGAGGTGCTGGAGTTCCAGCTGGGGATTCCGCATATAAGCTTATATCGATATCCATTTGATACAAGTTTATTTAATCTGATTCCCAAGGAGACGGCTAAACGTAATTTAGTCATCCCTTTAAAAAAAGAGGGAGACAAACTTTATGTAGCAATGTCAGATCCGATGGACTTTTTTACCATTGATGATTTGCGTCTATCGACCGGGTTTCATATTGAGACTGCTATTGCAACTAAGGATGATATCATACGAGCCATAAATAAATACTATGATATCGACGAAGATTTTGAAGAATTAATCGGGCAAGAATATGCAATTGAACCAGTGAAAGAGGAAAAGGTAACAGATGCAGATTCCCCAATTGTCAGGCTGGTCAATCAATTGTTATCAAATGCAGGTGCAAGTAAGGCGAGCGATATCCATATCGATCCCCAGGAAACCAAAGTAGTAGTTCGATATAGGATCGATGGCATGCTGCGGGTAGAACGAGTCCTTCCTAAACATATGCAGAATGTATTGACAGCGAGAATTAAAATTATGGCGAACCTGGATATTACAGAAAACCGAGTGCCGCAGGATGGCCGGTTTAAAGTCAATCTTGACTTCCACCCAGTCGACTTGAGGGTATCTACAATTCCAACTGTCTATGGAGAAAAAATTGTGCTCCGTCTGCTTGATATGGGCAGCACCTTAAATGATATTAACAAATTAGGGTTTAATGCTTTAAATCTAAAGAGATTCAATAGTATGATTTCCAGACCCAATGGGATCGTTTTGATTACTGGGCCTACAGGGTCAGGTAAATCTTCGACCCTATATGCTGCTTTAAATAAATTGAACAGTGAAGAAGTTAATATCATCACGGTAGAGGACCCAGTAGAATATCAAATCGAAGGAATCAATCAAATACAGGTTAATCCGAATGTCGGGATGACGTTCGCAGCAGGCTTAAGATCGATTCTTCGCCAGGATCCAAATATCATCATGGTCGGTGAAATAAGAGATAAGGAAACAGCAGAGGTAGCAGTAAGAGCTTCGTTAACCGGTCATTTGGTATTAAGTACCTTGCACACAAACGATGCTTTGACTTCTGTATCAAGACTGATAGATATGGGTGTTGAACCATTTCTGGTCGCATCTTCTTTAAGCGGCATTGTATCTCAGCGGCTCGTTCGGAAAGTTTGCCGGGATTGTGCTGAATCCCATTCTCCAACCAAACGGGAACTTGATATTTTCTCTAAAAGAGGAATTGAAATTTCCACAGTATGGAGAGGAAGAGGATGTGCTTCCTGCAATATGACAGGATACCGCGGCAGATTAGCCGTTCATGAAGTTCTTTCGGTAAATGAGGAACTCCGACGAGCGATCATGAATGAAGAAACGGTAACCAAACTTCGTGAAATTGCCGTGAAGAATAAAACGATTTTCCTGATTGATGATGGCTTATTGAAAGTAAAACAAGGATTGACTACCACCGAGGAAGTCCTCCGAGTAGCCATTGCAGAATAGCGGGGGAGAGCAGATGAAAGATAAAATTGAACGACTGCTTCAAGCAGGTTTTGAGCTGAAAGCGTCAGATATACATATAACAGTTGGTGTACCTCCTGTTATGAGAATTAATGGGGAGCTAAGAAAGTATGGCAAAGAATCGCTTCTCCCTGAAGAAACAGAAGGAATGGCGAGGGCGATCATCCCTGGAAAAATGTGGACACGGTTTAAGGAACAGGGAGAACTGGACTTTTCCTACGGAATTCCAGGTGTTTCACGTTTCCGGGTTAATACTTATCATCAAAGAGGCTGTGTATCCATGGCCATTCGAATTGTCCCTACAAGTATTCCTACCATTGAAGATCTTAAACTTCCGGAAATACTGAAAAAAATATCGGAGAAGCCCCAAGGATTGGTGCTTGTAACAGGTCCTACAGGCAGCGGGAAGTCTACTACCCTAGCAGCGATGATACAGTATATGAATGAAACAATGAGGAAACATGTCATTACGCTAGAAGATCCAATTGAATATTTACACAAGCATGGAAGCTCGATTATCGACCAGCGTGAAGTGGGGTTTGACACAAATAACTTTGCCAATGGATTGAGAGCCGCCCTGCGACAGGACCCGGATGTGATCCTGGTTGGGGAAATGCGCGATTTGGAAACGATTCAGACAGCAATCACAGCGGCTGAAACTGGACATCTTGTTTTCGGTACATTGCATACCTCAAGTGCACCGGCCACAATCAATCGAATTATCGATGTATTTCCGCCATCACAGCAGGCGCAGATACGTATTCAGCTAGCTTCTGTACTCGTTTCTGTGATCTCGCAACGATTATTTCCGACAATAGAAAAGCAAGGAAGGATCGGAGCAACAGAAATCCTGGTTAATAATTCGGCAGTAGCAAACTTGATCCGGAATGAAAAAATTCATCAAATCATCAGCATCATGCAAACTTCCCGGTCTTATGGCATGCACACCCTCGAAATGGATGTGAAGGAGCTTGTCCAAAAAGGGATGATTTCCAGGGATTCTGCTGAACCTTATCTTCAGGAAACTATGGTGTAATCCATGGCTAGATTTAAATATACCGGCAGAGACCGTTCAGGGAAGCGCTCGGGGACGATTTCCGCTTCGAGCAAAAGGGAAGCCCTTGAAAAGCTTCGCACAGAAGGAATCAGAACGACTGAGATCTTAGAGATCCAGGAATCACTGTTGACGAAAGAAATAACCATTGGTAATCCAGTTAAACTGCAACATCTTGTCATTTACCTAAGACAATTTGCTACTCTTCTTAAAGCGGGTGTATCTGTTGTTGATTCGACAAAGATCCTTGCTGCCCAAACAGAAAGTAAAGCGCTAAAGAAGGCACTCTTTGATATTGAACAAGAGCTGCGTGAAGGAAATCCGCTATCACATGCTGCGGCAAAGCATAGTAAAATCTTCTCACCGATGTTTATCAATATGATCAAAGCAGGAGAAGCTGGCGGTAATATGGATGAAACATTAGAAAGATTAGCGGAGCATTACGAAAAGCAGCATAATACAAGAAAGAAAATCGTCGCAGCCTTAAGTTATCCGGCTGTCATAGGTGTATTGGCCATCATCGTCGTCATTTTCCTGCTGGTGGCAGTAGTACCTACATTCGTTGACATGTTTTCCGACTTTGGCGGAGAGCTTCCAGGAATCACGAAATTTGTCCTCAATGCGAGTGAATTCATGCAATCGTTTTGGTGGCTCATCATATTATTGGCTCTGGCAATCACACTGCTTATCATGGTATTGAAGAATAACAGACAGACAAAATACTATCTTGATTACGCACTGTTAAGAATTCCGATTTTCGGTAAGTTGCTCCAAAAAGGAGCAATAGCCAGATTCTCAAGGACATTAAGTTCGTTATTTGCAAGCTCCGTTCCCATCCTGCAAGCGCTTTCTATTGTTGAGAAAGTAGTAGAAAATGAAGTGCTGGCCAAAGTGGTGCGAGAGTCAAGAGATTCATTGGAAAAAGGGCAGTCACTTACAGGGCCGATGAGAAACCACTGGGCCTTTCCTCCCCTTGTAACACAGATGATTGCAATCGGGGAAGAAACCGGTTCATTAGACGCCATGCTCAGTAAGGTCGCAGACTTCTACGAAAAAGAAGTCGAACACAGTACTGATCAATTAAAGTCACTGATTGAACCCCTCATGATCGTCCTGCTGGCAGGTTTGGTCGGTACAATAGTCATTGCCATCATGGTCCCAATGATCGAGATCTTCAATCACGTAGGTTAACACGACAAAAACAAACAAAAAACAATATTTTTCATTCTATTTCTTCTATCAATCCGTTATACTGTTTGATAGATACATATGGCATATGTCACAGGATAATATACCTAGAAGGAGAGATGGGTAATATGTTGAAAACATTGAAGAAAAGATTAAAGAATCAAAGAGGATTAACATTAGTAGAATTATTGGCTGTTATTGTGATTTTGGGGATTATTGCAGCTATTGCTGTGCCTAGTATTGGCGGGATTATTGAGAAATCAAAAGAGGATGCTGCTGTAGCAGATGCATTGCAAATAATAGGAGCAGCAAAATTAGCTCATGCAGCAAATCCAGATGAAGAATCTTGGGATCAAGATGATCTGAAAAATTACATTTCTAATGCTGAGGACGAGGAATTTTCTGTGAGTTATGATAAAACAAATAATGTTTACTCTATAACTGGTCATGATGAGGCACTTAAAGTCTTTGAAGACAGTGATGACGAGACAGAAGCACTAACAACGCTTACTGAAAAACAGTTAATAGATAGAAAATAGTAATGACAGTTCAAATATTTACTTTTTATCTTGCTTTACTAGGAACAGTCCTAGGCTCCTTCTACAACGTAGTAGCCCTGCGCATCCCAGAAGGAAAATCAATCGTTGCGCCGCGTTCTTCGTGTCCGAAGTGCGGCCATCAATTGACTGCCTGGGAGCTGATCCCGGTACTATCATATTTTATACAGAGGGGGAAATGCCGCCAATGCAAGGTGCGCATTTCGCCCGTTTATCCTTTTTTTGAGTTTTTGACTGGCGTGCTTTTTGCGCTTGCGCCATTAGCTGTTGGATTGAATGGTGAGTTGATCATTGCGTTAACTCTCATTTCTATGTTAGTCATCATTACAGTTTCGGATCTGGCATATATGATTATTCCTGACAAAGTGTTGATGTTCTTTGCGGGTCTGTTTCTGATTGAACGAATTTTTATTCCTCTAATTCCGTGGTGGGATTCCCTCGCTGGTGCTGCGGTAGGCTTTATTCTCCTGTTATTGATTGCTGTTGTTAGTAAGGGCGGCATGGGTGGAGGAGACATCAAGCTTTTTGCATTGGTGGGCTTCGTGCTTGGAGTGAAAATGCTGCTGCTATCCTTCTTCTTATCCACATTGTTTGGAGCGTTCTTTGGTGTCATTGGCCTTCTTCTTGGATCCATAAAACGCAAACAAACGATTCCATTCGGTCCATTTATTGCGTTAGGTACACTTGTCGCATACTTTTTCGGAGATTATTTGATCGAAGAATATATGAGTCTATTAACATCAGGAATTTGATTGAAGGAGTTTTGATCATGGCTTTATCCATCTTTACCGGACGAAAAAAGATGATTAATCTTGTAATGAACGACCACTCCATTCGGTATGTTGAATTAAAACAAAGGAACCCAATCGTTGTTTCAGCCAAGGGGGAACGTTTCCTACCGGCTGGAATTATTTCTGATGGTAAGATTCAGGATTTCGAAACGCTTTCTTTCATTCTTGATGAGTGTATAGCTGATTGGGGAATCAACAATAGAGAGGTAAGATTCCTTGTTCCGGATTCGCTGGTGATCATTCGTAAAGTTTCGATACCCGTTGATGTTAAAGATGATGAGATTCACGGATACCTATATCTCGAGTTGGGATCAAGCATCCATTTGCCTTTTGATGAACCGGTGTTTGATACCGTCCCACTAAGTGTGGAAAACAACAAAAGGGAGATCCTTTTGTTTGCTGCTCCAGAAGAGTATGTTTTTGAATATGCGAACCTTCTAAAAGAAGCAAGACTTAAACCGGTGGCCGCAGATATTTCCCCGCTCGCTGCCTATAGACTCTATCACTTTCTTGGTCTTGCAGATGAAAATGAAACCCTTATGACCATTCAATTTGATTTAGGCGTGGTCAGTATGTGTATCTTTGAAGGGACATTACCAATTTTCATGAGACATATTCCGGTAGAAATGCAATCTGATTGGGAAGTAAAATTAGGGCTCTCTGGAACCCAGGAATTGTCGTTTGTTGGGGATGCGAACGAATTTGTGTTTCAATTTGAAGATATCTATAAGGAAATCAACAAATTACTAGACTTTTACCGTTATTCACTTACACATGGCAAAAGCTCCATCACAAAAATCTTAATAAATGGTGACCATCCTTTAATGCCAAGGATTATTAGCGAAATGAATGAGCGCTTTGAAATCCAGGTAGTAACTTTGGAAAAAAGTCTCCCTGAAGCAGCCAGCGGAATTTCACGAGCACATTATCTGGCTTTGGGACTTGGGTTGAAAGAGGTATGAAGATGCTTGTAGAGATTAATTTACTTCCCAAAAAAGAACCTAAAACATCTTCTTCACTTTCCATCTCACTTATTTTACTGTTCGTCTTCGTTATTGTTTCCATTGGTGTTTTTGTTCAGGCACGCGTGAATGAAACATCATTGAAAAAAGTGAATCAGGAGATTGAATCAGTTCAAAAATTAAACACCGTCTTACAAACCAAAATTACTGACCAAGAAAGCAGTGATTCCACTGGAAATCTGCAGAAAGCTGTTTCCTGGGCTGAAAGTTATACTCCAGAAACGGTCAGATTGCTCAGAAGCCTTATTGCGTTGCTCCCTGAACAAGGGTTCATACAATCATTAAGCTATAACGGTGAAGGGGGCGTCGGTGTTAAAGTTCAATTCGAATCCTCGAGAGATGCGGCATATTTCTTGAGTTCACTTAAACACTCAGAATGGGTCGATAATGCCTCCATTCTGACTCTTGAAGCTGTGAAAGAAGAGGCAAGTGAACCATCCAGTGGTTCGACTGCGGAAGCAGCAGAGATTGTAATGCCAATTTATTATTCAGAATTTGAAATTCATTTTAATAGGGAATTCTTCACGAAGGAATACAAAAATACTGGAGGGAAAGAATCATGAACCTCCAATTTTCAAAAAAAGAAATCTTTATCCTTATATCCGGCCTGTTCATCGTGCTGATTATGTACTTCGGTACCTCAGCCACATACTTAAAACCATTGAAGGAAAGTGTCATACAGAAAGAACAGCAGCTTAAAATGGAAAAACAACTGCAAGCTGCTTACGAAAAGAGGATCACTGCTGTTCCTTCAGGGGAAATAAAGAGTGCTTCAGAATTATATAAAATCATTCCGAAAGAACCATTCACCGAGCAGTTGATCCTGATTTTTGAAAAAGCAGAAATAGTTTCTGACAGTACAATTACCCTAATGGAGTTTGGAGAAAGCAATTCTTCAGATCAAAAGGATACTGCAGCAGATTCTAATAATGAATCAAATGATTCTAATAGCAGGAATGTTGAAATGACAGACAGTATGCCGGCGGGCCTTCAAAAAACCTCAGTAACACTTTCTGTCGAAGCTAAGGGATATGAAGGTTTGGAGAAATTCATTCAAGTACTAGAAGAATCGAAAAGAGAAGTCACCATTGAGTCCATTGACTTTGATGGACCTGATAGTATTGCTTATGAAGTAGAACAAAAGGAAATCATATCGTTCACTATTAATTTATCTGCTTTTTATTTCCCTGAGGAGAATGAAAAAGGTGACAAAATGCAGATCGAAACCCCAGCCCCTGCCAACAAGCGCAATCCGTTCCCGACTTTCGGCGATTTTTCGGAAGACAATCTGACAGAGCAGGAACAGTCAGCGGATGAAGACGGCAATTAATCTAGTAAAAAAATTGACGAAAGCATTCTATAACAAGACGACAAAAGTCTTGTTATTTTTTTTTGTC
Source organism: Bacillus sp. ISL-35 (assembly GCF_018613355.1). NCBI lineage: Bacteria > Bacillati > Bacillota > Bacilli > Caryophanales > Bacillaceae > Bacillus > Bacillus sp. ISL-35. The sequence goes on from NZ_JAGGQK010000024.1 coordinate 20,880, forward strand.
TGTGTGATAGGATGAAGCAAAACAGGAACGGGCAGGGGGAGGTACAAGCTTTGGACAAGCATGGCAAAACGATCACAATCAAGATTAATGGCAAGGACCGTCCGGTTCAGGAAGACAGACAGGATCAGCAAAATGGCATTGAAAAAAAGAAGCAAAAAGAAGATAGGGTTGAAAATAGTAATAGTGAAAAAGAAAATAGCGGCAAGTTCCCGATTAACGATCTTCGTGATGACAGGAGTAAGGTGTATCCGCTTGATAATGAAGCAGCCTTAAATGAAACTGCGGCTGCACAGGAAAAGGCTGAGGAGGATTTTGACTGGATTTTGCCTGATCCCGTCGAACAGGAGATTGTCAAAGAATATAAAATCGCGCCAAAGCAGCAGAAAAAGAAAAAGAAGAGTCTGGGGATATCGGTTTGGAACACAAAAACAAAGCGGAGCAACCGGTTTTACACGACTATTTTTGTGACCGTCTTTTTGGCGGTGTTGCTGGGAACGGCGTTTGGGGTTACTTTCCTGAAGTTTGTCGCATCTGAACAGGAAACGACTGCCCCACCGGCTGTGAGTACACCAAACGAAGAGTCTCCAGCGAAAAATCCGGCAACTGGCGGAGAGGCCCTCGAACTAAAACCAATTCCAGTGTTCATCGTCCAGAATGGTATTTTTACAACCGAGGATGGGGCGAAGGAACGAGTGAAACTGCTTGCAGACAAGGGGATAACAGCCGAGTTGTTTCCTGTAAACGGCCAATTCGCTGTTTATTTAGGAACAGCTGGCAGCATTGAAGCGGCGAAACAACAGGCTGATGCTCTAAAAGCAAAAGGTGTCGAGGTTTTTGCGAAGCCATTCGAAATTCCGGGAGGAAAAGCAGGCGGCTTGAACGCAAATGAGGCAAAGTTCCTCCAGCAAGCTCCGGAAATGTATACAATCCTGATAAGCGGACCGCAAGCTTCACCAGAGGAAGTGAAAAAGGCGGAAGATTTTAACGCACTTCTTGGAAAAATTGCGGACAAGAATGTAAAGGATCAAAATATCCTAAAAGCGAAGGCAAGTATGGAGAAGGCGAGTGCCTCTTTCGCCAGCTACCATAAATCGAAGGACGCAAATCAGCTTGATGAAATGGAGAAAAGCCTTCTCTCATTCCTGTCTGCCTACCAGGCCTTAGGAAAGTAATATACCAGAATATTTTCCGGGAAATTGAACAAATTAACAGAGCCTTCGCCATTTTGCGGCAGGCTCTGATTTTTTTTGCCAAATCCTTGGCTAATGATTGTCGCAAATGGTGAACTCTGATAGTATTAGCTTGTGTCTCCCTTTGACGCAATAAGAAAAGAAAGGTGATTTTATGCAACGCCTCATTTTAGCCTCTTCTTCTCCACGGCGAAAAGAACTTCTTGAAAACCTCCGCTTGAAATTCGAAATCTCGAGCAGTGATGCAGATGAAAGTTTCAGTGAGACCCTGAGCCCCTCAGAAGCAGTGATGGAGCTTGCTTCAAGGAAATCAGGAACTGTTGCTCAACATTTTCCGGATTGTTTTGTGATTGGCTCAGATACTGTCGTGGTCCATGACGGAATGATACTTGGAAAACCTGAAAGCGGACAAGAAGCTTCAGAGATGCTCAAAAAGCTGTCTGGGAATACTCATTCAGTCTACACCGGAGTATCGATCATCTCCCCTGAGAAGGAAACGCGTTTTTATGAAAAAACCGATGTGACGTTCTGGGAACTGTCAGATGAAGAAATCGACACCTATATAAAGAGCGGTGAACCATTTGATAAGGCGGGCGGCTATGGAATCCAGGGATTCGGCAGCATGCTTGTCAAGGAAATCAGTGGAGATTATTACACAGTTGTTGGACTGCCTGTATCTAAATTGATCAGGGAGTTAAGAAAAATCGGTTACAACCTTCCTTATTAAAAGAAAACCACAGAAACTTCTTCTACACTTCCCTCGTCATAATCATGACCGGGAGGAAAATGTATTGTCTACACATTCATTAATGATCAGAGATTATCCGCAAAATGAGCGGCCGAGGGAGCGATTTGTCCAGAATGGCCCCCAGAGCCTTTCCAACCATGAATTACTCGCCCTGTTATTAGGTACGGGGTCCCGGGAGGAATCGGTCCTCCAGCTTGCGAACCGGATGCTTTCCCAGTTTGAAGGGCTGCGTCTGTTAAAGGATGCGACTCTTGAAGAGCTGACCCAGATAAAAGGGATCGGCCAGGCAAAAGCGATCCATGTTCTCGCTGCCGTTGAAATCGGCAGACGTATCGCCAACCATACCCTTGATGAACGCTATGTCATCCGCTCTCCGGAGGACGGTGCGAAATATCTCATGAATGATATGCGCTTTTTGACCCAGGAGCATTTCGTCTGCCTGTATTTGAATACGAAAAATCAGGTGATCCACAGACAGACAATTTTCATCGGCAGCCTTAACGCTTCAATTGTCCATCCGAGAGAAGTGTTCAAGGAGGCGGTCCGCAGGTCGGCGGCTTCAGTCATTTGCGTCCACAATCATCCATCCGGTGACCCGACCCCGAGCAGGGAGGATATCGAAGTCACTAAGCGTCTTAGCGAGTCGGGGAAAATTGTCGGAATTGAATTGCTAGACCATTTGATTATTGGGGAAAATAAATATGTTAGTTTGAAGGAAAAAGGGTATGTATGATACTAGGATTTTGATTGACGTTACGATATAATATAATTTATGATTTTTGCGGACGAGCTTAAAAATTTGCCGTAAAATCTGCCTATGAACATTCAACTAATTTTTGTAATAGATTGCCTGTTCTTTTATTGCATTTTTTGTTAAGAAAGGGAGATACAAATATGTTTGGGATTGGAACAAGAGACCTGGGAATCGACCTTGGTACTGCGAATACACTTGTTTTTGTAAAAGGAAAAGGAATTGTTTTAAGAGAGCCATCCGTTGTGGCCCTGCAGACAGATACAAAAAACATCGTCGCAGTGGGAAATGACGCAAAGAACATGATCGGACGTACGCCTGGTAACGTCGTGGCGCTAAGGCCGATGAAGGACGGCGTCATTGCGGATTATGAAACTACAGCGACAATGATGAAGTATTATATCAAGCAGGCTACGAAAAACAAAGGCTGGTTTGCCGGTAAGCCTTATGTCATGGTCTGTGTTCCATCAGGAATCACTGCGGTTGAAGAACGTGCGGTCATCGACGCAACCCGGCAGGCTGGCGCTAGGGATGCATTCACGATTGAGGAACCGTTTGCAGCCGCAATCGGCGCCAACCTTCCAGTTTGGGAACCGACAGGAAGCATGGTTGTCGATATCGGGGGCGGAACGACAGAAGTTGCGATCATTTCCCTTGGCGGAATTGTTACATCCCAGTCTGTCCGCATCGCAGGTGATGAGATGGACGATGCAATCATCAATTATATCCGTAAAACGTACAATCTGATGATCGGTGAAAGAACAGCAGAAACAATCAAGATGGAAGTTGGTTCAGCTGGTGATGCTGAAGGCATTGAAAACATGGAAATCCGCGGTCGTGACCTGTTGACAGGATTGCCAAAAACGATTGAAATCACTGCAGAAGAAATCGCCAAAGCACTCCATGATACAGTTTACGCGATTGTCGATGCTGTTAAGCTGACGCTTGAAAAAACGCCGCCGGAACTTGCTTCCGACATTATGGACCGTGGAATTGTCCTGACAGGTGGAGGCGCGTTGCTGCGCAATCTGGACAAAGTCATCAGTGAAGAAACGAAGATGCCAGTATTGATTGCCGAGGATCCGCTGGATTGTGTCGCTGCCGGAACAGGTAAGGCATTGGATCATATCGATTTATTCAAGAGCAAAGCAAAAGAATCAAGATAGTCAGAAGAAGGGAAGCGGAAATCATCCACTTCCCTCATCTTCTGTCATCCATATTTTTAGATTAGAGGTGTGAATCATGCCACAGTTCTTTTTTAATAAACGCCTGATAATGCTGCTTGTGGGCATTATAGTCCTCGTGGCATTGATTGGTTTTTCTTTGAGGGAAAGAGAAGAATTGACATGGCCGGAGCAGTTTGTCAAAGACTCGACCAGCTGGGTGCAATCCGTTGTTTCCAGGCCAACTAATTATGTTGCAGGCATTATTGAAAACCTTCAAGACTTGCAAAATACATATCAGGAAAACAAAGAGTTGAAGAAACGTGTTGATGATATGGCCCGCCTAGAAGCCAAAGTATACTCCCTTGAAAAAGAAAACGAGGAGCTTCAGGAAATTTTAGATAAAAAAGAATCGCTTGCAGACTATGAACCAATCCAGGCCGTCAGGATCGCCAGAAGCCCTGAACGCTGGAATGAGTTGATCATCATTAATAAAGGTGCATCTAACGGCGTAGAAAAAAACATGGCTGTCATCACGGCGAAAGGGCTGATAGGCAAGGTAAAGAGCACGACGCCGTTTTCAGCCACAGTCCAGTTGGTCAGCTCGATCGATCCGACCAACAGGATATCCGCCATCCTACAGGCAGATAAGCCGCTTTACGGTACAATTGAAGGATATGACAAGAAAAAAGAACTTTTACTATTGAAAGGGCTCCCGTTCAATGCCAAGATCGAAAAAGGGCAAAATGTCGTTACGACAGGAATGGGCGGTATTTTTCCAAAGGACCTGCCGATTGGCAAGGTCGTCGATGTCGTCCCTGATCAATTTGGCTTGAATCAAACAGCCTATATAAAACCGGAAGCAAATCTGTATGATTTGGAGCATGTCATGGTTGTCAAAAAATCCATGGTCTCTGTGGACCTTGAAGAAAGCTTGGAAGATAGCGAAGGTGAGGAGGAAGGCAATTGATCCGTTTCCTGCTCCCCGCGCTTTTCGTTTTTTTATTCATCCTGGAAAGTTTGTTTGTCGAACTGCTGCCAGCTGAATTATTTAACAGTGACCGAATCCTCGTGCCGCATTTCCTGATGGCCGGGATTCTGTTTCTCACCGCATATCTGAGTCCTAAGCATGGCATTCTGTACGGAATTATTTTTGGATTGCTTTTTGATCTTGTATACACAGAAATTATCGGGATTTACCTATTCATGTTCCCGGTCATTGCCTATTTGTTCACATACATGATCAGGATTCTCCAAACCAATGTGCTGGTTGTCTCCATCCTGTCTCTTCTTGGGATTGCGTTATTGGAACTCGGGGTCTATGAGCTGATGCTGTTAATAAAAATTACTGACCTGGACTTTTCGACCTATGTTAAAATAAGACTAGTACCGACGTTGATTTTGAACCTGGCTTTTATCATTTTGGCTGCCTACCCGTTCAAAAAGCAATTTGAGAACGCCGCAGACAGACTTAGACATGATTAAGGTATCTTTGGGAACCTTGCAAAGGAATCTCTTAACAACGTTATACAGCAGGTTGCAGTGTAAATAGTGAAATGAATATAAATAAAGGAATTTGGCGGACAATTGTCGAATTCCTTTCAGGTAATATGAGAAATTATTTTTTATAGCAGACAATTGTCTTGCGCTTTTCTTATGAGAGTTGAAAGTTTTACTTTTACACTTAGATTAGTGTCTAGCTCCAGCGCCTAGCCCCTCGAGACGTTTCCCGATCAATGAAGTCAAAGAACGACTTCAATGGTCGGAGTTCCAACGCTTGTCGTGGCTGACCAAGGCGCTTGCGCTTTTCGTTTGAGGTGAACATCCGGTATGAAGAAAACACAAAATGTGACTATTAAAGGGACAAAAGACGGTCTTACGCTCCATTTGGATGATACTTGCTCTTATGACGACTTGAAAAAAGAGCTGGAGAGGAAGCTGTCGAATTCCACTCGTGTCCAGGAGGAGCAGCAGCTGCTTTCTGTTAAGGTGAAGGTAGGGAACAGATACCTTACGACAACCCAGGAAGAAGAACTGAAAGACTTGATCCGGCAAAAGAGGAATTTGATTGTCGAGGACCTTGAGACGAATGTCATTTCCAGGGAGGAAGCCGAAAAACTTCGCCAGGAAACGGAAATCGTTCCTGTTGCCAGGGTGATCCGCTCGGGCCAGGTCCTTGAAATAACTGGTGACCTTCTGCTCATTGGTGATGTAAATCCCGGTGGAACAGTTAAAGCTACCGGAAATATTTTTGTCATGGGTGCGTTAAAGGGAATCGCACATGCCGGTTCGGCCGGCAATGATGAAGCGGTGATCGCTGCTTCTGTCATGAAGCCTTCTCAGCTTAGAATCAGTGAATGCATAAATCGTGCTCCGGACGAGGTGCCCGAGGACGAGACTCGTGCGATGGAATGTGCGTACATATCAGATACAAAGCAAATCGTTGTTGATAGATTGCAAGTTTTAATGAAAAAAAGACCTAATTTAACTAGATTCGAAGGAGGCCTTTAAAAGTGGGAGAAGCGATTGTAGTTACATCCGGAAAAGGCGGGGTCGGCAAAACGACCACTTCTGCCAATATAGGTACAGCTTTGGCCCTTCAAGGCAAAAGAGTCTGTCTGATTGACACAGATATTGGCTTGCGCAACCTGGACGTTGTCATGGGACTTGAAAACCGCATCATTTATGATCTTGTCGATGTCATTGAGGGCAGATGTAAAATCCACCAGGCACTTGTAAAAGACAAGCGCTTCGATGACCATCTTTATTTGCTTCCAGCTGCCCAGACTAGTGACAAAACAGCGGTCCAGCCTGAGCAAATGAGGAAATTGGTCAATGAATTGAAGCAGGATTATGATTATATCGTCATCGACTGCCCGGCAGGAATCGAGCAAGGCTACAAGAATGCTGTTGCCGGTGCAGACAAGGCAATCGTTGTCACTACCCCGGAAGTTTCCGCTGTCAGGGACGCTGACAGGATTATCGGCCTGCTCGAAAAGGAAGAGAATGTTGAATCACCGAAACTCGTAATCAACAGGATCCGCAGCCATATGATGAAAAATGGCGACATGCTTGATGTCGATGAAATCACCACGCATCTATCCATCGATCTGATCGGGATCGTAGCGGATGATGATGAAGTCATCAAAGCATCCAATCACGGGGAGCCAATCGCGCTGAATCCAAACAGCAAAGCTTCCATCGCATACAGGAACATCGCCCGCAGAATCCTTGGCGAATCCGTACCATTGCAGCAGCTTGATGCTGAAAGCAAAGGCGTATTTTCGAAGATTAAGAAATTTTTTGGTGTACGCTAAAAAACAGAGCATTTCCTTCCCGGCAACGGTGAGGAGATGCTTTTTTTATATTAATTTTCCCTCCCCCGAAATTGTCATACTCTTGTGGGACAGGTCATAGACTTGTACTAACATTGAGTACAAGGGGATAGGTGGGATTGGATGAACTCGAGAGCTGATGATATACGGAGAAGGATGATGAAGCGGAAACGGGAGCGGGAGAGGATGGAGAAAATGAACCATAACCGTTTTTTCTCAACGGAGGAAGAGCGGCATGGTTTTGACAGGCTCCCATCCTATGATATGGGGCCGGGGGAAGGGGGCCATCCGTTATTCAAGAAAGAAGTGTTTTTGTTCAAGATACTTGCTTCTGCTTGCCTGGTGTTGATTGTGGCGATCATTTACCGGAGCCCTTCTGAAAAAGCGGTGTCGATCCAGCAATATGTAAAGAATACGATGGAGCAGGAGTTCCAGTTTGCTGCTGTTTCAGATTGGTATGAGGGCCAATTTGGCAAGCCATTGGCACTTCTTCCGGCAAAAAATGCTGACGAAGGCAGCGAGAAGGAGGTTGCTTCGGGAAGTCAATATGCACTGCCTGCTTCTGGGAAGATTCTGGAGGATTTTGGCGACAATGGCCAGAGGATCATGATTGAAACTGGCAAAGGTGCCGGTGTAGAGGCGATGAATGAAGGACTTGTCCATTTTGTCGGCATGAAAGAGGGTTTTGGTAAAACGGTGATTGTCCAGCATGGGGACAAGAGTGAAACCTGGTACGGGAACCTGGACAAAATTGACGTGAATCTTTATGAGTACATTTCCAAAGGAACGAAGGTTGGAACAGCGATGGACAGCGAGGATGGTCTTAAAGGTTCATTTTATTTTGCCATTAAAAAAGGGGATGATTTCGTCGATCCCGTTCAGGTGATAAAATTTGAATAAAATCTTTGAATTATTGCGAAAAATACAGATCCATCCTTTACTATGGGTGGTCATCGCCCTTGCTGTTGCGACTGCGCATTTTATAGAGCTGATGATGGTGCTGCTGATAATTTTTGTTCATGAAATGGGACATGGTGCTGCAGCCTCTTTTTTTTCGTGGAGAATCAAGAAAATCGCGTTGCTGCCTTTTGGCGGTGTCGCGGAGGTGGATGAGCACGGGAACAGGCCGCTAAAAGAAGAGCTGATTGTCGTGCTCGCGGGACCACTACAGCATATCTGGATGATGGGGCTTGCCTATTTGCTCTTCATCGCAGGGGTTTTCCCTGAAAAATGGCATTCGTTGTTCATGGAGTATAATTTGATGATCCTTATGTTCAACCTCATCCCGATTTGGCCATTGGACGGCGGGAAGCTGCTGTTCATTCTGCTATCGATGAACACCTCTTTCCAGGAAGCCCATCTGCGCACATTATATGCTTCAGTTGGAGCGCTGCTGATCTTTTCAGCCTCCCTGCTGTTCATCGCACCGCTGACCTTGAATGTCTGGGTTATCATTGGCTTCCTGGCGTTTTCGCTATATTTTGAATGGAAGCAGCGGCGCTTTACGTTCATGCGCTTTTTGATGGAAAGACATTATGGTAAGCAAGTGGATTTGCGCGAGCTGAAACCCATCAACACCAGCGAAAATGAAATGGTCGGCCATGTGCTCGAAAGGTTCCAGCGCGGCTGCAAGCACCCAATCATCGTCAAGCAGCAGAATGGCAAGGAAATGGTGATCGACGAAAATGAATTGCTCCATGCTTTTTTCAGCGAAAAATTACTGACCGCCAAAATAGGAGATTTGCTTTACACCTATTAAAATAGGATAATGAATGCAGCGCAGACACCTTTTGCGCTGTATTTTTTTTGTGGGTAGGGAGAAACGATGGATCAGTTAATTATCAATGCAAATCTGAGAGAAAAGCGCTTCGCCTTAATTAAAAACGGTGAAGTTGAAAAAATATATATCGAGCAGCCAGGCCAGCAATCGCTGGTCGGAAATATTTATCTTGGCATTGTCGAAAAAGTGATTCCGGGAATGAATGCGGCGTTCGTCAACTTTGGCGAAGGAACAAGCGGATTTTTGCAAAAAGACAAATTATCCTCATATATTCTGTCAGAGGATGAAAACAAGGCCAACCGCCCAATTGGATCTTATGTCCATCAGGGCGAGAAGTTGCTGGTGCAGGTGGAAAAGGACGCAGCCGGGACCAAAGGAGCAAGACTGACAGGGGTCATCGAACTGCCGGGAGAGCATATTGTCTATATGCCGAAGGGCAAATACATAGCTGTGTCCAAAAAAGCAGATTCCCTGGAAACGAGAGCCAAATGGAAAGAGTTTGGTGTCCAGGTCAAAACGGCACAAGAAGGGCTGATTTTCCGGACCGAAAGCCTGAACCAGCCAGAGGCCGTGATGATCAAGGAGCTAGAGCAGCAGCGGAGCATGTATGCTGAAATAGAGAAATCTGCATCAGGAATGAAAAAACCAGGTCTCGTTTTCAGCCGGGATTATTTTTTTGAACAGGTACTGTCCGTATTGTCATCCATTAAAAATGGAACTGTCATTGTGGACTGTCTTGATTTCAAGAAAAAAATTGAGCATCACGTTCTAGATGATGTTGAGCTTGAATTTTATAATGGAAAAGTGCCTGTTTTTTCTTTTTATAAAATCGAGCCGGAGATTGAGCGGCTGCTGAAAAGAATCGTCTGGCTGGATAAAGGTGCCTACATGGTCATTGACCAGGGCGAGGCGCTGACGATGATCGATGTGAATACTGGAAAGTTTTCAGGGAAAACGGATTTGCGAGATACTGTCCTGATAACGAATATGAATGCAGCAGTTGAAGCCGCAAGGCAAATCAGGCTCAGGGATCTGGCTGGGATCATTCTGATCGATTTTATTGATATGAAGAGTCAGGGTGAGCGGGATAAGGTGCTGAAGCACATTCAAAAAGAACTGCTTCAGGACGGGCGTCGAACGCGGATCATCGGTTTTACAGAGCTGGGAATCCTCCAGCTGACAAGGAAGAAGACAAAGCAGTCGATGGCCGAGACACTGACAGAAAAATGCGGGACATGCGGAGGCACAGGGCAGGTGCTCAGCTCGGAAACGGTGGCTTACAGACTTGAGCGTGAACTGTGGGAATATAAAAATTCTGATTACGAAGAAATGCTTATTTCCGCTTCTGATGAAGTGGTCCGGCATTTTTCCGGAGAAGCTGATATCCATAAATTGAGGCTTGAAAAAGCGCTTGGTTTTAAGATGAAATTCTCGGTGTCAGACGCGGCGAGACCTTTTTATGAGATCCTTCAGGTTGGTGCTTCGACAGAACAGGATTGACCCAAAGCTGGCCATTAAAAGAACATGGATTATATGTTGACACTTTTGCTCGGCATATGATAGTATTTTAATGTTATTGTTTGTAGCACCCGTGCTACAACCGCTCACAACAGGTAATTAAGCTTTGCAATCTGCAAACGCCTGCTGATGGCGAGTCTGAGTCTAATGAGGAGGTGCACTGGAATGTACGCAATTATCGAAACTGGCGGCAAGCAAGTAAAGGTAGAAGAAGGACAAGCAATCTACATTGAAAAGCTAAACGCTGCTGAAGGCGAAACTGTAACTTTTGACAAGGTTCTTTTTGTTGGTGGCGAGAACGTTAAAGTTGGAAGCCCTGTAGTTGAAGGCGCAACTGTAACTGCTAAAGTTGAAAAGAACGGCCGTCAAAAGAAAATCATCGTTTTCAAGTACAAAGCGAAAAAGAACAATCGTAAGAAGCAAGGTCATCGTCAGCCTTACACTAAAGTCGTGATCGAAAAGATCAACGCTTAATTCTAGGCGAATCGCATGATTTCTGCAACGATTAATCGTACAAAATCCGGACGCATCCAGTCGTTTACAATCAGCGGCCACGCAGGATTCGCTGCCCATGGCAGCGACATTGTCTGTGCAGGTGTTTCCACCATCTCAATTGGGACAGTCAATTCCATTATTGGATTGACAGGTGTCACCCCGGACATTGAACAAGGCGCTGATGGTTTTCTCCGCTGTGATATCCCCGACAATTTGCCGGAGGAGACACAGGAGAAAATCCAATTACTCCTTGAAAGCATGGTCATTACATTGCAATCGATGGAACAAGAGTACGGAAAGCACATAAAATTAACCTTCAAAAAGTAGGAGGTGGAACAAATGTTAAGATTAGATCTTCAATTCTTCGCTTCTAAGAAGGGTGTAGGTTCAACTAAGAACGGACGTGACTCTATCGCAAAGCGTCTAGGCGCTAAGCGTGCAGATGGTCAATTCGTAACTGGTGGTTCTATCCTTTACCGTCAGCGCGGAACTAAAATCTACCCAGGTGTAAACGTGGGTAAAGGTGGAGATGACACTCTATTCGCTAAGGTTGACGGCGTCGTTAAATTCGAACGTCTTGGCCGTGACCGCAAGCAAGTAAGTGTTTATCCAGCAGCTCAAGAAGCGTAAGCTAAAGAGAAGCCCTAACCACTTCGGTTAGGGTTTTCTTGTTTTTATGGCTGCGCAATAAGAAGAATCTCCTTAAAGGATGATAAATAGAGATCCAACTAACTTAAATACATAATTAGCTTACGCAGAATGGCTTTTTTGTTATACTTACACCAAGCAAGTCTTATGAGTAGGGAGTATGTGTATGAAAAAAGAGTGGGATACAATCGAGGTTTTGCGCCATGAGCGCCATGATTGGATGAACAAGCTTCAATTAATTAAAGGGAATTTGTCACTGAATAAAGTGGACCGGGCTAAAGAGATCATTGAAGAAATTATCATGGAAGCCAGGCAGGATGCAAAGCTATCAAATTTACGTCTTCCTCAGTTTGCCTCTACATTGTTAACCTGCAATTGGGAGAGTCATCATTTCCAGCTGGAATACGAGGTTATGGACTCCCAAATCTTCCACAGATTAGATGACCAGCTTTTGACAGACTGGACAGAGCAGCTTTTTGAAACATTGGATTCTTCAATTGAACCATATCAGGAAAATCATCTCTCCGTTACGATTGAACCGCAGGAGAAAGGAATCGGGTTCTTTTTTGATTTTAGCGGAATAATAAAGGATAAAAATCGCTTAGAAAGCTTCCTTGACCAGAAGCCGGGAAACATGATGAAAATCATTTCCGATGGTGTGGTTGAAGGAGAGCTGACAATCGAAGTTTTCATGGAAACACTCTAGGGAAACATAAAAAAGCGATAACAAATTTCAGACAGGTGGTAATGACATAATGTTTGTCGATCAGGTTAAGATTTATGTAAAAGGCGGGGACGGCGGCGATGGCATGGTCGCGTTCCGACGTGAAAAATATGTGCCGAAGGGCGGCCCGGCTGGCGGCGACGGCGGTAACGGCGCAAATGTAGTCTTCCAGGTAGAAGAAGGGCTGAGAACACTGATGGATTTCAGGTACCAGCGCCATTTCAAGGCACCGCGCGGCGAGCACGGAATGTCCAAGAACCAGCATGGCAAAAACTCAAAGGATATGATTGTCAAAGTTCCTCCAGGGACAATTGTGTCTGATGCTGAAACGGGCGCAATCATTGCTGACCTGGTAGAACACGGGCAGCAGGCTGTCATCGCTAAAGGCGGTCGCGGCGGACGTGGCAACTCACGTTTCGCTACACCTGCCAATCCAGCTCCAGAGCTTTCCGAAAAAGGGGAGCCAGGCCAGGAACGTGAAATCATCATGGAATTGAAGCTGCTTGCTGATGTAGGTTTGGTTGGTTTCCCAAGTGTAGGGAAATCAACATTGTTATCCGTTGTATCAGCGGCCAGGCCGAAAATTGCTGAATATCACTTCACGACAATCGCTCCGAACCTGGGCATGGTTGAAACAGAAGACGGAAGAAGTTTTGTTTTAGCTGATTTGCCAGGTCTTATTGAAGGAGCACACTCGGGTGTGGGCCTTGGCCATCAGTTCCTCCGTCATATCGAACGTACGAGGGTCATCATCCATGTAATTGATATGGCTGCGACGGAAGGCCGCGATCCTTACGAGGATTATCTGACGATCAATAATGAATTGAAAGAATACAACCTAAGGCTGACAGAAAGGCCGCAAGTCATTGTCGCGAATAAAATGGACATGCCTGATGCTGAAGAGAACCTTGAAGTTTTCAAGGAAAAGGTTGGGGATGACCACCCGATCTTCCCGATCTCGGCGGTTACCAGGGAAGGTCTGCGCGAGTTGTTGTTCGCAGTAGCTGACTTGATTGAAAAGACACCGGAGTTCCCGCTTATTTCTGAGGAAGAAGTGGAGAAAGACGAAACCCGTGTTATGTACAAGCATGAAAAAGCAGAGCAGGAATTCCAGATTACCCGCGAACCGGATGGCACATTTGTGATCGCCGGTGACAGCATTGAAAGGCTGTTCAAGATGACTGATTTTTCAAGGGATGAATCTGTCCAAAGGTTCGCCCGCCAGATGCGTGGTATGGGCATTGATGATGCTCTTCGCGAAAGAGGCGCAAAAGACGGGGATACGGTCAAGCTGCTTGAATATGAATTTGAATTTGTAGAGTAGGCCTCAGGTGGTGACAGGAAGTCGATTAGCCAAAAGGTTAATCGGCTTTCCTCTTTAAAGTAGGCAAGCATTCTGATGGGGTGATTTGAGATGAAGCAAAATCAAGATAAAAAATTCTATCTCGTTCGGGAAGATGTCCTGCCGGAAGCAATGAAAAAAACGCTTGAGGCAAAGGAAATGATTGAACGCGGCAAAGCAGAGTCGGTCTGGGATGCAGTCCAAAAGGTCGATTTGAGCCGGAGCGCATTTTACAAATACCGTGATACTGTTTTTCCATTCCATACGGTTGTGAAAGAGCGGATCATTTCACTATTTTTTCAGCTTGAAGACCGGTCTGGCACGCTATCAGAACTTCTGAGCACTGTTGCGGCTAGCGGCTGCAATGTGTTGACCATCCATCAGACCATTCCGCTGCAGGGAAGGGCGAATGTGACGCTAAGCTTGAATATCACCGAAATGAGAGTAGAAATGGACGAACTGCTAACAAGATTGAGGAAACTGGAGTTTGTTGAAAAAGTAGAAGTGCTCGGAACAGGCGCTTAGAGAAAGCAGCAGGGGGAGGTTTGGACTTGAAAGTAGGATACCTTGGGCCGGAAGCAACATTTACGGATTATGCAGCCCGGCAATTGTTTCATGAAGCAGAACGAATCCCGTTTGTGAGTATACCAGAATGCATGGATGCTGCCACAGAAGGAGAGATTGACGCAGCGATCGTGCCATTGGAAAATTCAATCGAGGGATCTGTTAACTTAACAGTCGATTACCTTGTCCATGAAACAGATCTCCAGATCGTTGGTGAAGCGGTGGTGCCGATCAGGCAGCATTTGCTGGTACATCAGGACAATTTGGAAAACTGGAGAAATGCGGAGTTGATTTGCAGCCATCCGCACGCACTTGCACAGTGCCATAAGTTTTTACATAAAGAATTTAAAAAAGTTCCGCACGAACATATGGCTTCGACTGCCGCAGCGGCCAAATTTGTCAAAGATCACCCAGAACGCAATATCGCGGCGATCGCAAACAGTCTTGCTGCACAAGAATATGAGGGACTGGCCATGGCTCAGCAAAATATCCATGACTATAGTTATAACCATACTGTCTTCGCAGTGCTTACAAAGCCTGAAAGCGGACTTCACCTCGACCAGGGCGAAGAGTTCAAGACGAGCTTGATGATCACCCTGCCTTCTGATCAGGCAGGAGCACTGCATCAAGTCCTGTCAGCATTTTCCTGGCGAAAGCTCAATCTTTCCAAAATCGAGTCCCGTCCAATGAAAACTGGTCTCGGAAAATACTTTTTCATTATCGATATCAACTTTAAAATGGATGATGTCTTGATCCCAGGGGCCATAGCCGAACTGGAGGCACTAGGCTGTACTGTAAAAATGCTAGGAAGCTATTCCAGCCTTGAACTACTCACCACTTAACACCCTTTCGGGTTGTTTGAAGTGGGAGATTCTTGGGAATAGAGCGTACTTGTTAGTGTATTTCTTTACCAACAGAGGTTTCTCTTATTGACCAAGCTATCCCCGTAAATTCCTACGGTTCTATATTTTTATTTAAGTTAAAACTAAGTTTTTCAAACCTTCGGTTAGTATATTCTTACTGGCATTTATATCTCTATCGTGATGTTCGTGGCAAGCCGGACAAATCCAATCCCTTATTTCAAGAGATTTCTTGCCATCTTGATGTCCACAATGGGAACATATCTGACTAGACGGAAACCATCTGTTTATTTTTACGAGTGTTTTACCGTACCATTTCCCTTTGTATTCTAATTTAGTTACAAAGGCAGACCATGATACATCAGAGATTGATTTTGCTAACTTATGATTGCGCAACATTCCCCTTGTGTTCAAGTCTTCGATACAGACAATATCGTGGTTTTTGATTATTTCTGTACTTAACTTGTTAAGAAAATCGTCACGCTGGTACATGACTCTTTCGTGTAATCTAGCAACTTTTCGCTTTTGTTTCTGATAGTTTTTTGCATCAAGAAGGTTAATACCTTTGTTTTTAGCTTGTAACGCTCGTCTTGAAAGTTTTCGCTGTTCACGTTTTAGTTTGTTTTCCATTTTTGATGTGAATTTATTATTGTCAATCTTGCGACCATCAGAAAGAATGGCAAAGTCAGTGATGCCTAAGTCTACACCAATAGATGATTCAGTTTTCTCCAATGGCTGTACTTCTGCTTCTACAAGAATGGAAACAAAGTATTTACCACTAGGATTTCTTCTAACAGTGGCATTAAGAATACGACCATGTACTTCCCGACTTTTGGCAAAGCGAAGAAGACCCAGTTTCGGTAATTTGATTTTGCTTTCTACAATGGCAATATTATTGTTTGTTTCTTTAGTCGTGTAGGATTGTACCTTATTCTTTTTAGACTTAAAGCGCGGTGCTTTATTTTGTTTCTTGAAGAATCGATTATAAGAATCAGCAAGGTTTTTCAGTGAGGATTGAAGGGCAATGCTATCAACATCTTTTAGCCAGACTAATTCCTTTTTTAGATGAGTTAATTCAGCAGAACAAGCGTTATATGTTAATCCTTTACCTGTTTCCTTATACATGTCATTCCATTTCGAAAGAAAGTGGTTAAAGGTAAAGCGTGAACACCCAATCGTTTTAGCTATTAGGATTTCTTGTTCTTTATTTGGATAGATTCGGAATTTGTAGGCTTTGTTAATTAACATGACTTCACCCCTTTTTTCTCGAACGTATGTTTCTATTTTACTATAAGAGGAAGGTTTTGGCTATCGCCAACTGACATTCATCTCCCCCTTTTCGTTGGGCTTCGCCCTTCGCACGATTGAAGAGGGAGTCTTCTGTCGGAAAATGATAAAATATAAAAAGATCCATCAGCAATTGATGGATCTTTTCCATTTCTACTGTTCTAAATCAATCAGGAAATGTGCTTTTCTAAGCGTTTCTTCCGCTTCATCCAGTGCTTTTTCCGTCGGGGCTGAAAGGCTGTGCAAGTGGATGCCGTCCGTCAATTCTGATAAATAAGAAGCATTGGTGGATTTTATTTTTTCCATGAACTGTTTCACTTCATACCGGTTCGAGACCATGATGGAGGCGGTCAGGTCACCATACACAGGATGCTCGATTTTAACGTCTTTCACCATTACACCATGATCGACAAGGAGCAAAAGTTCTTCTTCTGTCCTTTCAGGGCCGTGGGAGCAGGCAATAATCCGTTCCGCTTCCGTTGGCCGGGAGGCGTGCATATATAAATAACCCTGGCTCGTAGCGATGATTGGTTCATTTTTAGCTTTTAGCAAGGTGATATCACCGACAATGACCTGTCTGCTTACATTCGTAATGGCTGCCAGCTCGCCGCCGGTAATCGGCTCACGGCTTTCCTGCAGGCGCTTCAGGATAAATTCCCGGCGTTCATCTCCAAGGATTTTCGTAGGTTCCTTCATAACCGATCTCTCCTTCGACTTCTTCATTCGTGAATTTTACCATAAATCATCCTGAAGTTAAACGGCAGCGACCCTACCAGAGATGGATGCAAGGAGTTTCCCAAGTTCGACCACATCACTGGCCGCAGTCTTCCTCCCGAAAGAAATCCTGAAGAATTCCTTTGCTTCTTTGCCATTGATGCCCATTGCCGCCATGGTTTTCGCAGGGCTTAGCAGTCCGGTGTGACAGGCTGTCCCGGTTGAAATCGCGAATTCTTTACGGTCACATTCCAGCAGAACAAATTGCCCCTCCACGCCTTTTAGGGCCATCCCCACGATTCCCGGCAGCTGCTCATCCCCCTCTGAACCAAAAATCGTATATGGGCTTTTGAGTTCTGTAAGTGTATCGGCAAAAATAGTCCTTAACTCTTTGAGTCGATCATGCTCTTGTTTAATCAGTGAGTGTGCTTTTTGGGCAGCAGCCGTCATGGCGGCGATTCCCGGGACATTGACCGTGCCGGGCCTGAAGCCTTTTTCATGCACGGTGCCATCTATATATGGCTTCCAGGCAAGCTTCGGATTGACATAGGCGACTCCCGTTCCTTTTGGGCCGTAAAACTTGTGGCCCGAAATCGACAATGCATCCACTGAACGTGCCAGGGAGTTCATTGATATCTTTCCAAAAGATTGCACGAAGTCACTGTGAATCAGGATACCGTTGGACCTGCAGTATCCAGCAATGTTTTGGATCGGCTGGAGTGTCCCAATTTCCGGGTTGCCGTGCTGAATTGAAACGAGCACAGTTTCAGGCCGAACAGCTTTTATAAAGGTGTCAATTTTGATTATCCCGTCCTCGTCCATTGGCAGGAAAGTGACTTCCCATCCTTCTCCCTCCAGCTTTTTCATCAGGTTGTAAACCGAGGAATGCTCAGCAGCGCCGGTAATAATGTGGCGGCCGTTTTTTCTTTTTGCCGAGAGAAGCGCCATGATTCCAAGATAATTACCTTCAGAGCCACCACTTGTAAAATAAACCCCGGCCTCTTCGACATCAAGCAACCTGGCGAATTCCTGTCTGCAGCTCTCCAGGAGATTAGCCGCTGCAGAACCCGCTTCATGAAGACTCTGGCTGTTTCCAAAGTACTCTGTCGACGCTTTGATAAAAATATCTGCAGCGTCCCGGTCAAGCGGGCACGTAGCAGCATAATCGAAATATTTCATAGGTTCGCTCCTCTGTGTTAATGATTATAACTTGGATATGGTTCCTGGAAAGGGAAACATACGCCGGAAAAAGGAAATCCCCGGCATTACGGTCACAATAAGGCCGAACAAGTGCCCGAAAACAAGAAAACTCCGGCATTTCGGTCACAAGAAGGCGGAACATGTGCCCGAAAAAGAGAAATCCTCAGCATTTCGGTCACAAGAAGCTGGAATATGTGCCCGAAAAAGAAGAATCCCCGGCATTTCGGTCACAAGAAGGCCGAACATGTGCCCGAAAAAGAGAAATCCCCATCAGTTCGGTCACAAGCTGATAACGTGTGAACCGCTTTGCTCCGTTTGCTATCCCGTTGTAAGTTTCAAAGAATCCATCAAAATAAAAGTTCTTGTCAATAGTGTAAAACTGTGTAAATATAGATGTCAAGACACCTGTTAATCCAGGAGGCTATCAATCTATGAAACAATTTGATGTGATCATTATTGGCAGCGGCATTGCCGCACTGCAGTTGGCCAATAAGTTAACAAAGGATTTAAATGTGATGATTCTCACAAAACAGAATCTGACAAAGGGAAATTCCTATCTGGCACAAGGCGGGGTAGCCGCGGCGGTTGCTCCGGGGGATGATCCTTACTTACATTATCTCGACACAATGGAAGCGGGCGCGCACCATAATGATGCCAAAGCTGTTCTGGAAATGACCAGAAAAGCCCCAGAGCTGATCAATGGCTTTTGGCAATCAGGATGCCGTTTTGATGAAGATGAAAATGGTAATTTGCTTTTGGGAATGGAAGGTGCACACAGCGAGAAGCGGATTGTCCACAGCGGTGGTGACGAAACAGGCAGGCATATGGTCGAGTTCTTGATTTCTGATTTGCCCTCCAATATCACTGTTGAACAATCGGCTTTTGTTTATGACCTCATTTTAAATCAGGAAAAATCCCAATGTATTGGAGTGAAGGCGAAGCTGCCTGATGGAACAAATGAGAGATACATAGCTCAACATGTAGTTCTGGCAACGGGCGGATGTGGCCAGATTTTCTCCTTTACTTCCAATGCAGAAACGGCCACCGGTGATGGAATCGCCCTCGCTTACAGAGCAGGGGCCGCATTGACGGATATGGAGTTTATCCAGTTTCACCCAACATTGCTGTATGTGGATGGAAGGACAAGAGGGCTAATTTCTGAAGCAGTCAGGGGCGAAGGTGCGGTGCTAGTGACTGAAGATGGAAAACGAATCATGCAAGGCATTCACCCTTTAGAGGATCTGGCTCCGAGGCATATTGTTTCGCAGACAATTTATGATTACTCCCGAAGAGGAATTCAAATTCATTTGGATATATCCTCAATCAAGGATTTCAGCGCCCGATTCCCGACGATCAGCAAGCTATGCATTCAGCATGGGATAGAAATGGAAAAAGGCTTGATTCCTGTCGTTCCCGGAAGCCATTTTATCATGGGAGGGATTAAAACGGATTTGCAGGGACGAACAAGCATCCCCGGATTGTATGCGATCGGTGAGGCAGCATGTACCGGTATCCACGGGGCAAATCGGCTTGCAAGCAATTCTTTATTGGAAGGCATGTTTGTCGGTAGCAACCTCGCTGAATGGATCAACATCCGCCGCGCAGGCATAAGGAAACCCGACAATATCCACATTCCTGTTCAAAACTTTTACGATGGGGAACTGCCGGATCCAGCTATTTTGAAACAAACCATGATGGACCGCACCGGGATTGTCCGGAAAAAGGAGATGCTCTCACTCCAGGCTGATTGGCTTGCTAAATTTAATCACGATAAGTGGCTGGAAGCTGCACTCGACCACTTATCGCCTGAACAATTAACCAGTCTGTTTATGTATATTATCGCCACTTTGATTACCCAGTCAGCTTTGGAGCGGACAGAGAGCAGGGGCGGTCATTATCGTGAGGATTTTCCATATGAAGATAATGCCAACTGGATGAAAAAACAAATCATCCACCAGCGAAAAAACGGAAAGGATGGTAAGCATGAATTCAATCAAACTGCGCTTGCTACTTGAACAATTTTTCATTGAAGATATCGGGGAGCGTGACGTCACGAGTGAATTGATTTTCGGAAACGATGCAAGGGGAACCCTGGTGTTCATCGCGAAGGATGAAGGGGTTTTCTGCGGAGAGCAGATTATCGATCAGGGTTTCAGGCTGATGGATGAGAACAGCCAGGTTGCCATGAAGGTAAAGGATGGCGAAAAGGTCGGCAAAGGCCAGGAGCTGGCGTTGATTACCGGCAAGGTTTCTGCACTGTTAAAGGCGGAAAGAGTCGTCTTGAACCTCGTGCAGCGAATGAGCGGGATTGCCACAAAAACAAACGAAGCTGTAAAAGCACTGGACAGCATGAAGACAAGAATTTGTGATACTCGGAAAACAACCCCGGGCCTGCGGATGCTTGAAAAATATGCAGTCCGATGCGGCGGCGGGTTCAATCATCGTTACGGCTTGTATGACGCGGTGATGATCAAGGACAACCATATCTCTTTCGCCGGCTCGATCAGCAAGGCGGTAGAAGCAGTCAGGTCAAACCTTGGGCATATGGTGAAGGTTGAGGTGGAAATCGAAACAAAGGAGCAGCTGCTTGAAGCGATTGAAGCGAAGGCTGATTGCATCATGTTCGACAACCGCACGCCGGAACAAATCGAAGAATGGATTGGTTATGTACCGGAGGGCATTACAACCGAGGCCTCCGGTGGCATCACGCTTGATACACTGCATAGCTTCAGGAATTGTGGAGTGGATTATATTTCGCTGGGATTCCTCACGCACTCTGTAAAATCATTGGATATAAGCGCAAAGGTCATGGCTGAAACGAAAGGGGATGTACAATATGAATATATTGGAGGCGCTCGAAGCTAAATCAAAAATGCTCCCGGAGAAATACCGAAACATGTCTGTCCAGGAACTTGAGGACATGATTAAGGACATTAAGGCAAAAATGGGCAAAAAGCTGTTCATACCTGGGCATCATTATCAAAAAGATGAAGTCATCCAATTTGCCGATGCGACAGGCGATTCGTTGAAACTTGCCCAGCTTTCTGCCGAGAACAAGGAAGCGGAGCACATTGTTTTTTGCGGAGTCCATTTTATGGCGGAGACGGCTGACATCTTAACAACCAAAAATCAGAAGGTTTACCTGCCGGATATGAGAGCCGGCTGTTCAATGGCAGATATGGCAGATATTTATCAGACAGAACGGGCATGGGATTTCCTGCAGGTGTTGTTTGGAGATACGATTTTGCCATTGACGTATGTCAATTCGACTGCAGCGATTAAATCATTTGTCGGTGCTAATGGCGGAGCAACCGTTACATCCTCCAACGCCGAGAAGATGGTCCGCTGGGCTTTTTCAAAAAAAGAGCGCCTGCTTTTCCTTCCAGATCAGCACTTGGGTAGGAATACTGCGTTTAACATCGGAATTGGCCTTGACGAAATGGCTGTTTACAATCCGATTGAAAATATTCTTGAGTTTGATGGCCCTCTTGAAAAGGTAAAAGTGATTCTCTGGAAAGGGCATTGTTCGGTACATGAGAATTTTACAGTCGAAAATATCGCGGATATTCGGGCAGCATATCCTGATATGAAAATCATTGTCCATCCTGAATGCCGCCATGGGGTTGTAGCACTTGCTGACATGGCAGGGTCAACGAATTACATTATTGAGGCAATTGAAGCGTCGCCTGCAGGAACATCGTGGGCGATTGGAACAGAAATGAATCTGGTAAACCGGCTGATTTCCCAGCATCCAGATAAAAAAATCATTTCATTGAATCCTCATATGTGCCCGTGCTTGACGATGAACAGGATTGACCTGCAGCATCTTGCCTGGAGTCTGGAATCGGCTTTCCAGGGGCAGGAAATCAACCTTATAAAAGTCGATGAAGAAACAGCATTGAACGCAAAGCTTGCCCTGAATCGCATGCTTGAGCAATCATGATTAGAATCCTTCCCGTATCGGGGAGGATTTTTTTTATGGGAAAAGCTTAATCTTACTGCGAAAAACATATTTATTTACATAGAAGCATAAGTTTTTTTGAAGATTGATAGCAATTTGCCCACACCAACATAGAATATATGGACTTATGCCATAGGAGGGAATCAGAGTGAAAATCCATATCGTACAGAAAGGGGATACTCTTTGGAAGATCGCCAAAAAGTACGGCGTGAACTTTGAAGAGCTGAAACAGATGAACGCACAGCTCAGCAACCCTGATATGATTATGCCCGGTATGAAAATAAAAGTTCCAACTGGTGGAGGCACAATAAAGAAAGAAGCTCCAATTGCAGGTGGAACGCCTCAAGCAAAAATCAATATGGGTGGCAAAAAGGAAATGCCGATTGCCAAAGAGAAACCGATGCCAATTCCAGAAGTAAAGAAAGAAGCACCAAAAGAGGCTCCTGTTAAGGAACAGCCGAAAATGGAAATGCCAAAACCTGTTCCAAAGGAAGAGCCAGTTAAACCATATAAACCTAAAATGCCAGTACAAATCAAGCCGGAAATTGATATCAACAATTACTATATGATGAATATGGCTAATATGCAGCTCCCGCCACAGCCAAAACCACAGCCAAAACCACAGCCAAAGCCACTGCCAAAAGCCCAGCCGCAGCTCCCGCCAAAACCAGATAACATTTTCCCGGAAGTTAAACCAGAGGCTAAGCAAATTAAACCACAGGTAAAACCGGAGCTTAAGCCCCTGCCTCCAAAAGCAGAGGTAAAGCCGAAATCAGAAATTAAGCCAGATATAAAAATTGAAAAGAATGATTACATGGATGAATCACCATCAATGATGCCATTCGTTCAAGGAGGTTACCAGCAGCCAATGATCCCATACCCATATAATTGTTATCCAGGTGCACCTTCCATGTCAGGTCCAGCTTATGGTTATCCAGGAACCCAGCCAATGCCATACCCTCAGGTGCAGGGAGTTTCCCAGTATCCAGGTATGATGCCTAACATGGCATTGCCGGCAGAGGACATGGAATCATCATCTTTTGCAAATATGCAGAGCCCGGTAATGGGTGAAAACATGCCAAATTATGCTGCGCCACAGATGACTGCACCGACTTTTTATGGTGTGCCTATTTCACCTGTTATGCCTGGCCCAGGATATATCCCTCAGCCGCAGCCAATGCCATATATGCCGCAGGTCGCGGGCATGATGGATAATCAAATGCCACAGGTCGGAGGTATGATGGATAACCAGCCAATGCCTCAAGTAGGCGGCATGATGGAGGATGAATCATCAGAAATGCCAATGATGCCTCAGATGCCTCAAGTTGGCGGAATGATGCAAGGACAAATGCCGATGATGCCGCAAGTTGGTGGAATGATGGAAAACCAGATGCCACAGGTCGGTGGAATGATGCAAGGACAAATGCCGATGATGCCGCAAGTTGGTGGAATGATGGAAAACCAGATGCCGCAGGTCGGTGGAATGATGCAAGGACAAATGCCGATGATGCCGCAGGTCGGTGGAATGATGGAAAACCAGATCCCGCAAGTCGGCGGAATGATGCAAGGACAAATGCCGATGATGCCGCAGGTCGGCGGAATGATGGATAATCAAATGGCACCTCAAGTTGGCGGAATGATGCAGCCTCCAATGATGCCTAAGCAACCAGTTCAAGGTGCTGCTGCTGGAGGCGATTGCGGCTGTGGAGGCACAATGGGCAGCCCTTATGGCATGATGGGGCCTGGAATGAACCCATACCAAATGATGCCTTACGGCGGCTATCCAGGTGGACCAGGAATGCATATGCACCCTCACCACGGCTACCAAATGGGCATGGGACCACAAGGATTCATGAATCCATATGGAGCAGGTCCTATGGGTGGAGGATACGGAATGCCAATGCCAAGATACAATGACGAAGAGAGCAATGAATATTAACATCAGGAGAGGAGGAGACGATTATTTTTTCAATCGTCTCTTCTCTTATTGCAACAGTGAACTGGACGGCAAGATTCATGGCATGAAACAGTTAAGGGGGAATGTCTATCTTGTTGAAACAGACAATACCCGATTCATCTTAAAAGGATATAAAGATTTGCGAAAATTAAAGATCCAGGAGGCGTTTGCTTCCTCATTGAGGCAATCCGGCTTTGACTCCTCATATAGATTTTTAAGGATGAACACAACTTTTCAATTTGAGGGGCTATTTTATGGCTGTATAGAATATATTGACCATCATGAAAATCGATTTGACTATGGGAAACAGGCAGATAGGGAAGAAGGAATCACGCTTCTGGATAAATTCCATGAACATACTTCATTGCTAGTGTCTTCCTATGCAGGGATGCTTCCAAAAGCGGATTTGGCGAAAAAATGGCATTATCGAAAGAATGAATTCAGCAAAAATTTGCAGGCTGTCCATTTTTATGTGAACAGTGCCATCACAGATGAGCTCATGGAGTGGGCTGAAGTTTCCTTAAAACATTTTGATGCTTCAAAAAAAGAGCTTGAACAGGAACCGCCAGCGATCCTCCATGGCGATGTTGCCCACCATAATTTTCTTCGGTCAAAAGAGGGGAAGCTGTATTTAATTGATTATGATTTGATCAGCCTGGGGCCGAGAGGGTATGATATGCTTCAATATGCCAATCGAATCCTGCCCTTTCTGGATTGGGAGTTTGAGTCCCTGAAAAAAATCGGGCATTTTAAAAAGTGGCTCGGTTATGAATCGTTTTTATACGGCCTGTTATATCCGGCCGATATATTGAGGGAATGGAACAGGATGCTAAGAGAGAGAAATCATATATCCCCAATCAGGCTTTCTCCTCTGATTGACATGACAATCAACCAGTTCCAGCAAAGAAAAGGATTTCAGGAAGATGTTCAAGCGTGGCTTCATACATTAAAGTGATTTGGACGTATCTGTCAGAATGAAAATCCACCCCCATCCGCACTCTAATAAATGAGCATGAAGAATGCTCATTTTAGCTAGGATGGGGGTTTTTCGTTTGAACAAGAAAATGTTGTTCGTTCCTATCGCATCACTGCTTACATTAGGTCTGACAGCCTGCAATGGAGATAATGAGGCAGCTATCCAAAGTACGAACAGGAACCAGGGCCAGCCACTTGGCTATTATTCAAATGAAAAAGGGAACGAAGTTGATGTCATGGATGACAGGGAAGGGGCACTTACAGAGCTTTTTGACCATAATTTTGGCAAAGAAGGTGCCGCTGAAGAAAATCGCAAGCGAAAGATCCTTCAGTCCACAGATGAAAATGGAAATCCTCCAAACCCGACTGTTCCACGTTCTGACCATGACCATAATTTTTTTCAAAAAGACAATAAATACAGCCGCGGAGACCTGAATTACCATGGACATTTAACTGAGAACAGGGGGAGCGGCAAGGCAGGTATTTATTCTAATACGGGACAGGATAACAAACTTGCGCGCAAAGTCTCACTTGCTGCAGAGTCTGTCGATAATGTCGATAAGGTGCGGTCCGTGCTATATGGCCGTGAAGTAGAAATTGCGGTGTCCTATAAGGATAAGTCGCTGAAAAAACAAACAGATAATGAAATCAAAAAAGCGGTCCTACCATATATCGAAGGCAGGGAACTTCGCATCATCGAGGATGAAGGAACCTTCAGCAGGACAAGGAATATTGATTATGACCGAAAAAATGGCAACCCGCGTGAAAGCATCAACTTCAATCCCTAATAAAAAATAGAAGGCAGATCATCATCTTGCCTTCTATTTTTCATGCTCAAGATGATGGGGCCCATTTTTCTCCAAATTAATCCCTTTAATGATCGCTAACCTCCAAACAAGCAAGCTGTTTTTTTCAGCATCATCCTCATTCGAACCCATCCTTCTAATAACGGCATTCAAAAGCAATTGTTCCAAGCAAAACAGCAAAGGGATAATTAAAACCTGATTGGCTATACTAGTAGTGAAAAAGAATTTAAACACTTGGCAAATAAGAGAGGTGGACGGCAATGGCTTCAATCAATTTAATCAAAGCGTTCAGCACTGCTGTATTGCTCCTAATCAGTCTATCGGGAGCTGGTCCAGTACTTCCCGCAGGGCAGGTTCATGCTGAGAAGCCTGGTGAAGCAGTCCATGAAATCAATGAACCTCTTAAGGTCACAATCATTTTGCAGAGAGTCTATCTTGATGGTGAAATGAGTGAGGAAAAGGTCGTGGAGACGATTTGGTCTTTGGAAGATTTTTGGGCCAAATATGATAAATGGCAGCTTGTCGATATGGAAGCTAAGCAGGCGGTGTTCAGGCAGGACGTTGATGATATTTCACCTCTCCTGAAGGCTAATGGATATTTCGGCCTGTCAGATGAAGGGGTACTGACTATTTTTAATGGAAGGCCTGATGGTTCGAATATCATTCAATCGTTCTTTCAAATTGACATTGGCAGACTTGAGAGCATCAAGCGGGATCAATTGAAAAAGGGGATTCCGATCCGCAGTAAACAATGCTATGAAGAGGTCCTGGAGACCTTTAAACCATATACGGTGAAGGACTTACATTGAAGAGCCGGGATGACTGGCTCTTATTTGCGTTTTCCAAGCTTTCTTAGAGATTTTATTACTGGATAAGAAAGTATAAATTTATCCACTTAGATAAGTGTCTAGCTCCAGCGCCTAGCCAGTTTTCATCCCTGAAATAGCTTCCTCGAGTATCTTGCGAGAAGCGATAGCTTTGAGCAGCTCGAGACGTTTGTCTAGCTGCGGCTCCTAACTCCTCGAGTCGCTTGTTTAGCTGCGGCTCCTAACTCCTCGAGACGCTTCGGTCCTGCCAATGAAGTCAAAGAGCGACTTCACTGTCAGGCCCTCCAGCGCTTGTCGGAGTTGGACAGTCGCCTCCGCTTTTCGAATTGTCTAGTGTCGCCTCCTAGAAACGCAGAAACTTCAACTCCGCCGACAGAAGCAAAAAGCGCTTCTTTGTCGGAGTCTCAAGTTT
>NZ_JAGGQK010000025.1:0-41536 GCF_018613355.1 Bacillus sp. ISL-35
CCTCAAGATGAGATTTCCCATAGCGCAAGCTAGTAAGAACCCTGAAAGATGATCAGGTTGATAGGTCAGAGGTGGAAGCGCGGTGACGTGTGGAGCTGACTGATACTAATCGTTCGAGGACTTAACCAAATGATCATTCGATTCTCTTGAATTCTTCTTACACATTATCTAGTTTTGAGGGAATAAAACCTCAAACCAAATAGTCTGGTGGCGATGGCGAGAAGGTCACACCCGTTCCCATACCGAACACGGAAGTTAAGCTTCTCAGCGCCGATGGTAGTTGGGGGTTTCCCCCTGTGAGAGTAGGACGCCGCCGGGCTGTTTGAACAATTTAATGGATTACACATAATATTATCGACGCGGGGTGGAGCAGCCCGGTAGCTCGTCGGGCTCATAACCCGAAGGTCGCAGGTTCAAATCCTGCCCCCGCAATAATCCATCTTTTTCATACATATTAGGTCCCGTGGTGTAGCGGTTAACATGCCTGCCTGTCACGCAGGAGATCGCCGGTTCGATCCCGGTCGGGACCGCCATTTTTCTAGATTGCTAGAATCGCAAAGCGAAACAGGGTTTCGTTTTTTTTTATGCCTTTCACCTTATTCAAAAGGGAAAATGGCCGGTTTTTTTGCCCGGACTCGATAAATCGTGTAAACTACATATAGAATCGTCATCCTTAGGAGGCATCCTAAGGTTTTTTTGTATTATAAAATTGATTGTTAGTTGGTGATAGATAGATGGCGACTTATCAATTCATTTCCACGCAGCCGGAAGAGACAAAAAATTTTGCAAAGAGGCTGGCTGCTCTTTTAAAGGAAGGCGACGTGATTGCCCTGGAAGGTGATTTAGGTGCGGGAAAGACCACTTTTACCAAGGGGCTTGCTGAGGGGCTGGGTATCACGAGGAATGTGAATAGCCCTACTTTTACGATCATTAAGGAGTATCAGGGACGGCTTCCTTTATATCATATGGATGTGTATCGAGTGGAAGATGCGTTTGAAGATCTTGGTTTTGAAGAATACTTTGAAGGTAATGGTGTTACGGTTGTTGAATGGGCTCATTTAATAGAAGCACAGCTGCCGCAGGAACTATTGCTGCTTCAGTTGTATCTTGATGACAATGGTGCAAGGAGAATTGTCGTCGAGCCAAAGGGCGAGCGATATGAAGAATTGTGTAAGGAGATTTTTAAATGAAGGTATTATCGATAGATACGTCCAATTATGTTTTGGGAATTGGTCTGCTTGATGGCGAAACGGTTTTGGGCGAGTATATCTCCAATATTAAAAAGAATCACTCTGTCCGGGTGATGCCGGCGATTCAGACACTGATGGAGGAGTGCAATGTCAAACCGGACGATTTATCGAAGATTGTTGTGGCTGAAGGACCGGGATCGTACACTGGCGTCCGTATCGGTGTGACAATAGCCAAGACGATGGCCTGGACACTGAAGATTCCTTTATCTGGTGTATCAAGCCTTCAGGTGGCCGCAGCATCAGCAGGACGTTATTTTGACGGCTATGTATCTCCTTTTTTTGACGCGAGGAGAGGGCAGATTTATACCGGTTTATATAAGTTTGGAAACCAAAGGTTGGAAATTGTGAAAGAGGACCAGCTTGTGATGTCAGCTGATTGGGTAAAGGTTTTGAATGACATGGACAGCAAGGTATTGTTTACGAGCAATGATTTGGCTCTGCATGAGGATGTCATTAAACAGGAGCTCGGGAATAAGGCTGTTTTTGCTGAAATTACCGAATTGAATCCAAGGCCGGCAGAACTTGCTTTGTTGGGCAGGGATAAAGAGGCTGTTGACCTTCATACCTTCGTCCCTAACTATATCCGCCTGGCAGAAGCCGAGGCGAACTGGCTGAAAGCGCAAGAGACTAAAAAATAAGTGGGAAGCGAACATGAATAAAACGATAACGTTCCGGAATATGACGGTTGATGATCTGGATGACGTGATGGCGGTTGAGGTCAATTCCTTTACGATTCCATGGAGCAGGGAAGCTTTTTTTAATGAGTTGACGAAGAATCAGTTTGCTCAGTATCTGGTAGTGGAAGTGGATCAGAAGGTTGTGGGTTATTGTGGTGTGTGGATCATTGTTGATGAAGCACATATCACGAATATTGCCGTGCTGCCGGAATACAGAGGAATGAAGCTGGGCGAGGCACTGATGGCTAAGGTAATGGAGCTTGCACGCGAAATGGGAGCATTGAGGATGACGCTCGAAGTGAGGGTAAGCAATGACAGGGCCCAAAATCTCTATCGAAAGTTTGGATTCGAAGAAGGTGCCATCAGGAAGCAATATTATACAGACAATATGGAAGACGCTTTAATAATGTGGGTGAATTTATAATGACAAAAGACCAATTAATCATGGGAATAGAGACGAGCTGTGATGAGACAGCCGTAGCGATCGTTAAGAATGGACGGGAAATCCTCGCGAATGTCGTGGCCTCGCAGATCGAGAGCCATAAGCGGTTCGGCGGAGTGGTACCGGAGATCGCATCGAGGCACCATGTCGAGCAGATTACGCTTGTTTTGGAAGAAGCACTCGCTCAGGCAAATGTGGATGTTAAAGATTTGGATGCGATTGCCGTGACGGAGGGTCCTGGCCTCGTTGGTGCTTTATTGATCGGTGTCAACGCTGCGAAAGCCTTAGCGTTTGCAAATGGGATCCCTCTTGTTGGGGTCCATCATATAGCAGGCCATATCTATGCGAACAGACTTGTTGCCGAGATGAAGTTTCCACTGCTTTCGCTCGTTGTGTCTGGAGGCCATACGGAACTTGTTTATATGAAGGAGCATGGTCATTTCGAGGTGATTGGCGAGACTCGGGATGATGCAGCTGGAGAGGCTTATGATAAGGTAGCGCGTACCCTGAATCTTCCGTATCCAGGTGGACCGCATATCGACAGGCTTGCACATGAAGGAGAGGCAACCATTGACCTGCCGAGAGCCTGGCTGGAGGAAGGGTCCTATGATTTCAGCTTCAGCGGGCTGAAGTCAGCTGTAATCAATGTTGTGCATAACGCACAGCAGCGGGGGGAAGAAATTGCCCCTGAAGAGCTGGCGGCAAGCTTCCAGGAGAGTGTCATTGATGTACTTGTCACGAAAACGCAAAAGGCTGTAAAAGAATATGATGTGAAACAAGTTCTGCTAGCCGGAGGTGTTGCGGCTAATAAAGGCCTGAGAGCAAAATTATCCACAGAATTTGCAGATTCGGATGTGGAAATTGTCATTCCGCCGCTGTCTTTATGCACAGACAACGCAGCGATGATTGCTGCCGCAGGAAGTGTGATGTACGATAAAGGGCAAAGAGCGGAACTGACATTGAACGGAAATCCTGGTCTGGAGATAACTATCCACAACCAAAGTCGCAGTTAGAAATTATTTTTGTCAGACTCTTCTGTGGATATGTAAACAAAAACAGCTTATGATTGTGCATAATGTGGATAAAAAAAGCTTGTTTTGTGGATAATGTGGAAAAGTCTATGGATAACCTATAAATCAGTCTTTGCTATGTGAATAACTATGTGAACAAAAAGTCCCGGTTTTTAATCGGGACTTTTTTTAGTGAATAAGAGATGGAACTCGGGGTTTTCAAATTGGAAATAATCTTAGTTATTTTCCAGTTTGCGAATAAACAGGATTATTTTGCGAATAAAAGTGCTGGCTTTGCGAATAAATACAGCATTTTTGCAATTAAACACCCCTTTTTAGCGAATAAACAAATTCATTAGAAAACAATCAACAAATTTCTGTGGATAACATACAAAAAACCGGGCAAATTCATGCCCGGTTTCTCCATTGCTAGGCCAATTCCGTCCACTCTTCCATCAGTTCGTCGAGCTTATCTTTGGCGGTTTCGATTTTGGAATTGATTTCTCCTGCTTTTTCGTGATCCTGGAATATTTCCGGATCACAAAGCAATTCTTCGTATTCTGCAACCTCTGACTCGAGCTTGTCGATCAGCGCTTCGACCTCTTCCATGCGACGTTTGCGCTGGCGTTCGAGCTTCTTGGCCTCTTTATCCTGCTGGTAGGAGGTCTTGTCCTGCTTGACTGGTTCGCTGATCGTGCCAGCCGCTATGGCCGCCTGTCTGGCCAGTGCCTCAAGTTCTTCCTGCTCTAATTTCTTCTCGACGTAGTAATCATAATCACCAAGATATTCTGTTGCTCCGGCACGGTCGAGTTCAAGGACCTTGGTGGCGATCCTGTTGATAAAATAACGGTCGTGAGAGACGAACAGGATGGTGCCTGGATAATCGATCAAGGCGTTCTCAAGGACTTCCTTGCTGTCCAGGTCCAGATGGTTTGTTGGTTCATCCAGAATAAGGAAATTGGAATTTTGCAGCATTAGCTTGGCCAGTGCCAACCGCGCTTTTTCGCCGCCGCTCAGGGTCGAGACGATTTTTAACACATCATCGCCTGAAAAAAGGAAGTTGCCCAATACGGTGCGGATCTCCTTTTCGGATTTCAGTGGATACTCGTCCCACAGCTCATTTAAAACCTTTTTGTTCGAGCTAAGTTCAGCCTGTTCCTGATCGTAATAGCCGATTGAAACATTGGAGCCGTACTGAATATTGCCGGCAATCGATGGCAATTTTTCAACAATGGTCTTCAATAAGGTCGACTTGCCGACTCCGTTTGGTCCAACGAGGGCCGTACTGTCGCCACGTGAAAGGTTGAAAGATATATTTTCGGAGACGACTTCATTCTGATAGCCGACAGCAAGTGTATTTACCTTCAGGACGTCATTCCCGCTCTGGCGTTCGATCTGGAAGCTGAAGGAAGCAGATTTTTCATCTCCCATCGGCCTGTCCATCCGGTCGATCTTCTCGAGCTGTTTCCGGCGGCTCTGGGCCCGTTTCGTTGTTGAGGCCCTGGCAAGATTTCGCTGGATAAAGTCCTGCAGCTTGGAGATCTCATCCTGCTGCTTTTCATATAGCTTCAGGTCGCGCTCATAATTTGCGGCTTTATGTTCTAAATACGAGCTGTAATTGCCAGGGAACTTCGTCAACTGGTGACGGGAAATCTCGTATACCTGGTTCACAACCTTATCAAGGAAGTAACGGTCGTGTGAAACAATTAAAATCGCACCGTCATAGCCCTGGAGATACTGCTCAAGCCAGGAAAGTGTGTCAATGTCCAGATGGTTAGTCGGTTCGTCGAGAATCAAAATATCAGGACGAGTCAATAACAGCTTTGCGAGCGCAAGCCTTGTTTTCTGTCCTCCGCTTAAAGTGGAGATTTTTGTGGAATAATCAAAAGACTGGAAGTTCAGGCCGTGAAGGACGGAGCGGATGTCCGCTTCGTACTGGTAGCCGCCTTTTTCCTTGAACTGGACCTGCAAAACGTCATAATCCTTTAATACTCTTTCATACTCTGACTCATTCGACAGGATGCCAGGATCCGACATTTTTTCTTCAAGCCGGCGCAGTTCTTTTTCCATGCTGTGCAGATGGTCAAAAACAGCCAGCATTTCATCCCAAATGCTTTTCTCGGATTCCAGTCCGGTATTCTGGGCCAGGTAGCCGATTGATGTTCCTTTCGGGCGGATAATCTCGCCGCCGTCATGGGATTCATAGCCGGCAATGATTTTCAGCAGGGTGGATTTTCCCGCCCCGTTCCGGCCGACCAGGGCAACACGGTCATTGGTCTGTATTTCAAACTTGATATTCGATAAAATAAGATCAGCCGCAAAATATTTTGATAGCTGATTGACTTGTAATAGAATCATTATTTTTCACCTCTAATGCCTTAGGGATAGTGTAACCCAATCCTATGGGCTCGGCAATATGTGCGGCCTGCAATGGGTGGTAAGGTATGAAAAATTTCCTCCTCTATATGTGAAGATAGAAACAAAGTTCACACACAAGTTTGGGAAAATAGTGTATTATTTGGTTGAAAGGAGCTTGAACATGGCAGAATTTACGCATTTTAATGAAGAGGGAAGAGCGAAGATGGTCGATGTCAGTGAAAAACCGGAGACGGTCCGTACGGCAGTCGCCCATTCAAGCATCACCGTTAATGAAGATATATATGTAAGGATTACTGAAAATAAAATGAAAAAAGGCGATGTACTGGCAGTCGCGCAGGTTGCTGGCATCATGGCGGCCAAGAAGACGTCAGAGATCATCCCGATGTGCCACCCGATTCCATTAACAGGCATTGACCTTTCGTTTGATTGGGAGCAAAATGGTAATGACTATATATTAAATATCGCTGCAGCTGTTAAAACAAAAGGGAATACAGGGGTAGAAATGGAAGCGTTAACAGCAGCAGCAGCATGCGCGCTGACTGTTTATGATATGTGCAAGGCCGTCGACAAAGGCATGGTGATCGGCAGGACCTATCTCGTGGAAAAAACCGGCGGGAAAAACGGCGATTTTAAGAGAGATGAGAAGTTAAAATAGAAATACGAACAGGGTGGAGGATGGAGAATGACGAATGATGCTATGAAGATTCCGCAGGCAACTGCTAAGCGTTTGCCGCTATATTACCGATTTTTATTGAACTTGCATTCTTCAGGCAAGCAGAGGGTATCGTCCGCGGAGCTGAGTGAAGCGGTAAAAGTGGATTCGGCTACGATCAGGAGGGACTTTTCCTATTTCGGGGCTTTGGGTAAAAAGGGTTACGGCTATAATGTGAATTACCTGCTGACTTTTTTCCGAAAGACGCTCGACCAGGATGAACTCACGAAGGTTGCGCTGATTGGCGTTGGTAATTTGGGAACGGCGTTTTTGAATTATAATTTTTCCAAAAACAATAATACGAAAATTGAAATTGCCTTCGATGTCGACCCAGATAAGGTTGGGACGCAGATTGGCGATGTGCCTGTCTATCACATGGATGATCTCGATAAGGTTGTGGTTGAGGAAGGCATCCAGGTGGCAATCCTGACAGTGCCGTCAACAGTGGCACAGCCGATCACAGACAGACTTGTACAGGCGAATGTGAAGGGAATCCTGAACTTTACGCCGGCGAGGCTGAATGTGCCGTCTTCGATCAGGATCCATCATATTGATTTGGCAGTAGAACTGCAATCATTGATTTATTTCTTGAAACATTATCCGACAGACAGTGAATCAGAAGAATAAAAAATGGCTCCTTCGATGAAGGAGCTATTTTTTCTGCATTTGTTTAAGTTTGAAATGAAACAGAATCATCCTGATGCCGGAACCGAAGTCAAAGGTGGCGAGCAGGACGAGCAAATAACTGAAAAATCCCCAGCCTGTATCGTTGACATTCTGGATGGCGAAATAGGTGAATAAGCTGCCTAACAAGATGTAGACAATGCCTGAAAACATAGGCGATTGCTTCATGACTTAAAATCCCCCAATAAAGCTTTGAATTTTCTCTGCTTCTTTTATCATTCTCTCAATGTCTTCCCTGAATACGGATTGAAGCAGGACAACCATTGTATTCATTGTAACATGGGCGATGATTGGCACGATGATCCGCTTTGTTTTTACATATAGAAACGCAAAGGTGAAGCCCATTGCTGAGTATAGGATCACATGCTCCGGCTCCATATGGGCCAGTGCGAATATGACGGAGCTGATCAAGGCTGCCAAGAAGAAGTTCATTTTCTTGTGCAGGCTGCCAAAAATAATCTTCCGGAAGACGATTTCCTCCAGAATCGGACCGATGATCGAGCTGACAAGGATCACAACCGGGAACCTTTCAATCAGCTTGATGATTTCCTGTGTATTCTCCGAGCCCATCTCAATTCCAAGCATGCTTTCAATGCTGCCTGCAATCGACTGGGCGAACAGGGCCAGGAATACCCCGGCGAATGCCCATGCCGCCGAGCTTGCCGGCGAAGATGCTTCGCGCAAATCAGCATTTATGTTTCTTTCCTTCCTTAAAATCAGCAGGATGATCAGGAGTGTCAGCGAAAAGCTGGTTACGAGCCAGTATGGAATCGCGAGGGTTTGCATTTCATTCAGGCTTTTTCCCATCGCAGCACCGATCAAAGCAATGAGTGGCACCCCGACAAGACTTGAAAGCTGCATAACAATATAGGCAATAAGGACGTACCAGTATTCTTTTTTCAATTGAAAAAACTCCTTAATAATGCAGAAATGTATGTTCTGAAATTTTACGTAATAATATGCTGGCCTGTAAAATAAAATACGGGGACCGCTTTGCTTACTATATACACTCTCTTTATTCTACTAGTAAATGATTTAAAAGTTCAAATTGTAGGGCCAGGATGAAAAAGTTACTTGTTCGGGTTTACTGTATCCGGTTAAGGTGCCATTTTCAATTTGAGAATAATTGGAGGTACAAATGATTT
Organism: Bacillus sp. ISL-35; assembly: GCF_018613355.1. Classification (NCBI taxonomy): domain Bacteria; kingdom Bacillati; phylum Bacillota; class Bacilli; order Caryophanales; family Bacillaceae; genus Bacillus; species Bacillus sp. ISL-35. The sequence continues at coordinate 8,300 of NZ_JAGGQK010000025.1, forward strand.
ATTTGGAAACGCCACGACTGATTTTGCGGAACTGGTCTGCGGCAGATTTAGAGCACTTTTGCCTAATGAATGCAGATCAGGATGTGATGCAGTATTTTCCTCGTGTTTTATCTTCCGCAGAAACTGAGAAGTTTTATCAGTCGATTCTTGCCGAGTTCAAGGAATACGGCTTTGGGCTATATGCGGTTGAAGAGAAGAGAACGAAAGAGTTCATCGGCTTCATCGGGTTTCATAGGGCAACATTTGACGCAGATTTCACCCCATGTATTGAAATTGGCTGGAGGCTGAAAAAAGACGCGTGGGGCCAAGGTTATGCAACAGAAGGAGCCAGGGCCTGTCTGGAATATGGATTCAATGAGCTCGGCTTTAGCGAGGTCGTCAGTTTTACTGCTGAAATCAATAAACCCTCTATCAATGTCATGAGAAAAATCGGCATGAACCCTGTTAAAACATTTCATCACCCGAGAGTAGATCAGGGCAGTCCGCTGAAGAAGCATGTCCTTTACCAAGCCAGTAAATGATGCCGTCAGCAGGAGATTTCTACAGCATTCGACAGCACCTGGATCATCGTAAAATTTCATGAAAAATTTTTGCTTCACGCTTGCAAAAAAAATCGAGATTCATTATTATATAAATTGTGTTAGCACTCTATTGAGGCGAGTGCTAATAAAAAATAATCTACATATAATTTGAGGAGGTTGTTTCACTTGATCAAGCCACTAGGAGATCGCATTATTATCGAGCTTGTTGAGTCTGAAGAAAAAACTGCAAGCGGTATCGTTTTACCCGACACAGCGAAAGAAAAACCTCAAGAAGGTAAAGTCGTAGCTGTTGGAACTGGCCGTGTACTTGAGAACGGTGAGCGCGTTGCTCTAGAAGTTGAAGTCGGAAACCGCATTATCTTCTCAAAATACGCAGGCACAGAAGTGAAGTACCAGGGAACTGAGTACCTGATCCTACGTGAAAACGACATTTTAGCAGTAGTAGAATAATCACTGCGATTATAAACAGAACGTAAAAATATTAAAAATCTGAGGAGGTTTTTCTACAATGGCAAAAGAAATTAAGTTCAGTGAAGAAGCACGCCGCGCGATGCTTCGCGGGGTAGATTCTCTTGCAAATGCAGTAAAAGTAACTCTTGGACCAAAGGGACGCAACGTGGTTCTTGAGAAGAAATTCGGTTCACCTCTTATCACTAACGATGGTGTAACAATCGCGAAAGAAATCGAACTTGAAGATGCATTCGAAAACATGGGTGCTAAGCTTGTTGCTGAAGTAGCTAGCAAGACAAACGACGTTGCTGGTGACGGTACGACTACTGCAACAGTTCTTGCTCAAGCAATGATCCGTGAAGGCCTTAAGAACGTAACTGCCGGCGCTAACCCAATGGGCATCCGCAAAGGTATGGAAAAGGCTGTTATTACAGCAGTTGAAGAGTTAAAGGCTATTTCTAAGCCAATCGAAGGCAAAGCTTCTATCGCACAAGTTGCTGCAATCTCTGCTGATGACGAAGAAGTTGGCCAATTGATCGCTGAAGCAATGGAGCGCGTTGGCAACGACGGCGTTATCACAATCGAAGAATCAAAAGGCTTCACTACAGAATTGGACGTTGTTGAAGGTATGCAGTTCGACCGCGGATATGCATCTCCTTACATGGTAACTGATTCTGACAAGATGGAAGCAGTTCTTGAAAATCCATATATCCTGATCACTGACAAGAAAATCGGCAGCATCCAGGAAATCCTTCCTGTCCTTGAGCAAGTTGTACAGCAAGGCAAGCCATTATTGCTTATCGCTGAAGATGTTGAAGGTGAAGCACTTGCTACATTAGTAGTCAACAAGCTTCGCGGAACATTCAACGCAGTAGCTGTTAAAGCTCCTGGCTTTGGTGACCGCCGTAAGGCTATGCTTGAAGACATCGCTGCACTGACTGGCGGTGAAGTAATCACTGAAGAACTTGGACGCGACCTTAAGTCTGCTACTATCACATCTCTTGGACGCGCTTCTAAAGTTGTGGTTACAAAAGAAAACACAACAATCGTTGAAGGTGCTGGAGACAGCGCTCAAATCGAAAGCCGCGTAAACCAGATCCGTATTCAAATGGAAGAAACAACTTCTGAATTTGACCGTGAAAAGCTGCAAGAGCGCCTTGCTAAGCTAGCTGGCGGCGTTGCAGTCATCAAGGTTGGTGCTGCTACTGAAACTGAATTGAAAGAACGCAAGCTTCGCATTGAAGATGCTCTTAACTCAACTCGCGCTGCAGTTGAAGAAGGTATCGTATCAGGCGGTGGCGTAGCGCTTCTTAACGTATACAACAAGGTTGCTGGAATCCAGGCTGAAGGCGACGAAGCTACTGGCATAAACATCGTCCTTCGCGCTATGGAAGAACCAGTTCGCCAAATCGCACACAACGCTGGACTTGAAGGCTCAGTCATCGTTGAGCGCCTGAAGCGCGAAGAAGTCGGCACAGGCTTCAACGCAGCAACTGGAGAGTGGGTAAACATGATCGAAGCTGGTATCGTTGATCCAACTAAGGTTACACGCTCTGCACTTCAAAACGCAGCATCCGTATCTGCAATGTTCCTGACTACTGAAGCAGTAGTTGCTGACATCCCAGAACCAGCTGGTGCTGGAATGCCTGACATGAGCGGCATGGGCGGTATGGGTGGCATGATGTAATCATCGCCTCACCCTTGGTAAAAACTAAAAGAAGCATCCCATAAGTTGTTAAAACTTATGGGATGCTTCTTTTATTTCTTTCAAAAAGCTATCCCTCAATATATTTTATAATAGTAGTATAATAACATCGAGGTGAGAAAAAGCATGGAGGATATAACCTTAAGCTCATTGCTGGATGTCATCGGGGAGTTATTTTCGGATGAAATCTCGATTGCGGTTTCGAATACGAAGGAATATATTTATTATCGTCCCAGCAAGAGGGTGGATTTGAAGATTGCTGCTGGCGATCCTGTAAAGGAAGGGACGATTGCCTATAAAGCGCTGATGTCGAGGCAGAAGGTTTCTGAGTTCATTAACCGGGATGTTTTTGGCATTCCTTATCATGGGATGGCGGTCCCGTTTTTACATAATGGCGAGCTTGAGGGATGTGTGACGGCGATTTATCCGGCGCTGACCGATGGGAAGTCAGTCGTGACCCTGAAAACTCAGGATGGCTGGATTCCGGTTCCTTTTTCAAAGGTGATCCATATTGAGGCGAAAGATAAGAAGACCCATGTTTACACGGATGAGATATCTGGGACACATAAATACTCCCTGCAGGAGTTTGAATATTTGCTTCCGAAGGATTCCTTTATCCGGTGCCATCGTTCATTCATTGTGAATGTGAACCATATCAAGACGATTTATCCGGATACTCATTCTACTTTTCTGCTGTCGATGGATAATGGGGAACGTGTGCCGGTCAGCCAGTCCTACTCCAGTTATTTTAGAAAACTGCTGGGATTCTGATTTTTTCTGCTTGGGTGTCTAAATTCGCTGTTTTGTCGGAATCTTTTGTCTAGTATTCCGAAAACCATATCCTGATGTTGTTTATGGGTAAAATGATTGTAACTATTCATTAAGTGAGGGATTCAGATATGGAACAGCAATTAGAGCGAATTAGAGATCATCGTCTGAAGGACAAAGTTGTGACTCCTGATCAGGCAGCTTCCTTCATTGAAAGTGGAATGTCTTTAGGGTTAAGTGGCTTCACGCGTGCAGGCGACGTGAAAGCGGTACCATTCGCCCTAGTAAAGAGGATAAAAGAAGATGAAAACTTTAAGGTTAATGTATATACCGGAGCTTCATTGGGATCAGATGTAGATAAGCTGTTCGCTGAGGCAGGCATCCTGGGCAAAAGATTGCCATTCCAGGCAGATCCGACAATGCGCCGTGGCATCAATCAGGGAGACTTTTTGTTTGTGGACCAGCATCTATCACATACAGCCGAGCTGATCCGTGCTGATGTCATGGACATAGACGTCGCAATTTTGGAAGCGATTGCAATAAGTGAAGACGGAATGGTCATCCCGACTACTTCAATAGGCAATTCCATGGCATTCGCCCAGAATGCGAAGTCGATTATTATCGAAATTAACACAGCTCAGTCAACAGAACTCGAAGGATTGCATGATTTATACGAACCAGGAAAACAAGGGGCAAGGCAGCCTATTCCACTCACTAAACCTGACGATCGGATTGGAACGATCGGAATCCCGGTCGATGTAAACAAGGTCAAAGGAATTGTGTTTACGAATCAGCTGGATTCACCATCGACCATTGTTCCTCCGGATGAAGAAACGGTTGTGATGGCACAGCATTTGATTGAATTCCTTCGAAAAGAAGTCCAGAGCGGCCGGCTTACCGAAAGCCTGGCCCCATTACAATCAGGGATTGGTTCTGTTGCCAATGCCGTTCTCCATGGAATGCTGGATTCAGAGTTTGAGAACTTGGAAGTCTATTCCGAGGTGCTTCAGGATGCGGTATTTGACCTGATTGATGCGGGGAAGGTCCAATTTGCCTCCTGCTGTTCAATCACGCTTTCCGAGGAAAAAATGCAGCAAGTCTTCTTGAATTTTGAAAAATATCGAGACAAACTGATGATGCGCCCTCAGGAGATCTCCAACCATCCTGAAATCATTCGCCGTCTCGGGTTGATTTCCATCAATACAGCGTTGGAATTGGACATCTACGGAAATGTCAATTCAACCCACGTCCTCGGCACGAAAATGATGAACGGAATTGGCGGTTCCGGTGACTTTGCCCGAAACGCGCGCCTGGCCATCTTTGTCACTAAATCGATTGCCAAAGGCGGGAAAATCTCAAGCATCGTGCCTTTCGTCTCACATGTGGACCATACGGAGCATGATGTCGATGTGATTGTCACTGAACAAGGATATGCCGACTTGAGGGGCCTTGCGCCAAGGGAAAGAGTGGAACTTATAATCGAAAATTGTGCACATCCAATGTACCGCGAGCAGCTGCGCGCCTATTATCAGGAAGCACTGCAAAGAGGCGGGCAAACACCACATGTTTTGGAAAAAGCTCTATCATGGCATACCAATTTTGCCAGCAAAGGTACCATGATTGAAGAATCGGCGGAAACGGTCCAGGTTTAATAAGAGCAGCCTATACCTATACGATGTCAACTCCCCAACCATTGAGGCTGGGGAGTTTTTGGTGTTCCAGCCACCAAAGGCTCGCAGGTCTTTTCCAAAAAGACAGGCATAAAATAGGATGAGGGATATCTTGGGTGGTGTTAGGATGCATGAAATGTCACTTATGTCAGAAATCATTGAAATCGTTTCAGAGGATGCTGCTGAAAGAGGCTTTAAAAAGGTGGATCAGATTGATGTCATCGTGGGGGATTTATCCAATGTCCTGCCTGACGCCCTGGAGCTGGCGTTTCTCTTCTTTCAGAGACAGGAAGGCAGTGTGATTGACGAAGACAGCAGGCTGCATATTATTCGGGAAGAAGCAAAAGCGCGATGCCCGGCATGCCAGTGTGATTTTCAGCCTGATTACAGGATTGCGCTTTGCCCGGAGTGCGGAGTTCCCGGCAGCCTGGTGGTGAGCGGTGAAACGTTCAGGGTTGAATCCTATGAAGGAAGGGATGGAGACGATGAAAATTAAGCTCGAGGCAGATGTGTTAAAGGATAACAATCTAGCTGCCGCTTATAATAGAAAACTATTTAAGAATCACAAAACACTTGTCATCAATATCATGAGTTCACCTGGTGCCGGAAAAACGACTCTGCTGGAAGAAACGATCAAGGCATTGCGCCAAGATTTTACCGTAGCCGTAATTGAAGGAGATCTGGCCACTGACCGTGATGCGGAGCGATTGCGTTCATTAGGGGTAAAAACCATTCAGATTAATACAGTGGGAGGCTGCCATCTTGACGCGAGGATGATTGCCAAAACACTTCCGGAATTTAAGCTGGAAGACATTGATATTCTCTTCGTCGAAAATATAGGGAATTTGGTATGTCCGTCAGGCTATGATTTAGGACAAGATTATAAAGTCGTCGTATTAAGCGTACCGGAAGGCAATGATAAAATCCCGAAGTATCCAGTAATGTTCAGACGTACAGATCTGACGATTATCAATAAAGTCGATCTTCTGCCATATGTTCAATTCAGTGTGGAGGAAGCTGAAAAAGACTTAAAGACTATTAACCCTGAGGCACTGCTGATGGTTTTGTCCGCGAAGACTGGTGAAGGTCTTGAAGGCTGGATCAACTGGATCAAGGAAGCGTACAGGCAATGTACGGAGCGTTAAGCATCAGGGTGACGGGAAGGGTGCAGGGAGTTGGATTTCGGCCATTCGTTTATTCTCTTGCGAAAAAATTTCAATTGACCGGAACCGTCCAAAATAATCTTGACCATGTCATATTGATTCTGGAAGGAAACGAAGATTCGCTTGAAAAAGCTGTCGCAGAAATAAAGAATTCGCCGCCACCTCTGGCAAAGATCGATAGAATCACCACAACAAAAATTCCCCCTGTCTATTTTGCAGAATTTACGATCATTCCAAGCAAAAAAATAGATTCCTATTCCTTACCATGGATTTCTGCGGATGCAGCGATTTGTGAGGATTGCCTGCAAGAAATGAAAGATCCAACGAATCGGCGATATCAATACCCATTCATCAACTGCACACAATGCGGCCCGCGCTACACAATCATTCAGGCTCTGCCCTATGATCGTCCCAATACCACGATGAGTGAATTTACGATGTGTGACCAATGTCAAAAAGAATATGATAATCCGTTGAACCGGCGGCATCATGCCCAGCCAATATGCTGTTCTGCTTGTGGCCCTGACATTGAACTATTTCAACAAAGCGGGGAAATGGCAGCACAGGATGACGAGGCACTTATTGAGGCAGGTGAACTTTTAAGGAGCGGCCATATTGTCGGGATAAAGGGAATCGGCGGATATCATCTCGCATGTGGTGCCCATCGAGGGAGGGCAATTGCTGAAATAAGAAAAAGAAAGAACCGTCCCATCAGGCCACTGGCCATTATGGCAAGGGATCCCGATGTTGTAAAAAAGCATTGTTATCTTTCAAAAGATGAAGAGGAAATACTGAACAGTCCTGTTATGCCAATCGTGGTGTTGCGGAAAAGAGAGGGATGCACCCTTCCGGAAGTGCTGTCACCAGGATTGTCCACGATTGGGATCATGCTGCCGTATTCGCCGTTGCATCATCGACTTTTTGAAACAAGCGGACTTGAATGTATGGTCATGACCAGTGCCAACATTTCAGGACTGCCGATTCCTTACAGAAAAGAATCCATCGACGGCTGTTTATATGATTTTCTATTAACACACAAACGTGACATTCACCTTCCAATTGATGATTCTGTCGTACAGATTGACGGTGAGCATATGCTCTATCATAGGCGGGCACGAGGATTTGTACCGGATCCTTTTCACACTCAATCAGATGTTGATGGAATTCTTGCTTTTGGCGGAAATCAAAAAAATACCTTTGCGCTTGGGAAGGAAAAGGACATCGTGGTCAGTTCCTATATTGGCGATTTGGACAACGAAGAAATGATCCATTTTTATAAGGACCAGATCCGTCGTTTTCAAACATGGCTGGATGTGGAAGTGAAGCATATAGCGGTCGATCAACATCCTTTGTACGCATCAGCGGAACTTGTAAAGGAATATGATTGCAACATCATACCCATTCAGCATCACCATGCCCATCATGTTTCCTGTATGGAGGATAACGGCATCGAGGAACCTTGTTTCGGGATCATTCTTGATGGAACCGGCTATGGCGATGACGGGAATATCTGGGGATTTGAGTTTCTTTACGGCGATGCCGATTCCTTTGAGCGTCTTGGCCATCTGGAATATACCCCGCTTCCGGGCGGGGAAAACGCCGTGAAAGAAACATGGAGAAATGCAGTCGGAATGCTCTATCATTACTGGCAGGATGACGGCATCGAGATAGCAATGAAGCTATTCCATGACAAAGCCAATGAAATCGACATTTTAAAAAGGATGATCGTGAATCAAATTCATACCCCGCTGGCAGGTACGTGCGGAAGAATATTTGATGCGGTCAGTGCGATTCTGGGAATCTGCTTAACTTCCACATATGAAGGAGAAGCGGCAATCAAATTATCAGATTCCATGATGAACGAAATGGACCATCCAGCTGAGACTTATCCATTCTATCTAAAAACAAACCAGGAAAATCAGCTTCAGCTTGACCTTTCACCGATGCTCTATCAAATCATCCAGGATCAATTCAACAATGTCAGTACGGCCAAAATCATTCACACTTTTCATTCAACCATTGTTTCCAGCTGTGTGGAGATGATTGCAAGATTAGCAGAAAGAAACCCGCACCTGAACAGGATGGTCATGTTGTCAGGAGGCTCGTTCCAGAATTTATTTTTAACGAAAGAGATCAAAGCGAAGCTCGAGGAAAAAGGGTTTGCCGTTAAGACGCATAAAAACGTGCCCTGTCATGATGGCGGCTTATCATTAGGGCAAATCATCATAGCTTCTCATGCTATTAAAAGTAAGGTGGTGGATCACTGTGTGCCTGGGAGTACCCGCAAAGGTGATGGAGATTGAGGAGCAGACGGCTCTGGTGGATGTGATGGGGTCAAGGATGCACGTCGGGATCCTGTTTGTCCCAGAGGTGAAAAAAGGCGACTATGTATTGCTTCATGCCGGACAGGCGATGACCGTAGTAGATGAGATTTATGCGCGCGAAAGCATAGAAGAATGGAGGAATATTTTAAATGGAAAGTTTGGAGACGCTCTCTGATCCGGCCTTGGCCCGTCAGTCACTGGGGGCCGTGATTGAACTGGCTGGAGAGTTTAAAAAGAAATTTGGAAGAGTACCAGTGTTGATGGAAGTATGCGGCTCACATACAATGGCTTTTGCCAAATCAGGATTGAAAACCAGGTTGAAGGAGCATGTCAGGCTGATTGCCGGTCCGGGATGTCCGGTGTGTGTGACAGACCAGAAATCGATTGATGCAATGATTCAATTAGCTGAAGGTCCCAACAGAATCCTGTGTACGTTTGGCGATATGATGCGTGTGCCGGGTTCCCGGGTGAGCCTGATGAAGTCAAAAACGGACGGCAAGGATATCCGGGTGATCTATTCACCATTGGACAGTGTGAAAATCGCCGAGGAAAATCCCGATAAGGAAGTCATTCTCCTCGGTATTGGCTTTGAGACTACGATCCCGATTTTGACTCTTGCCATTCGCGAAGCAGAAAGAAAAGGGTTGAAGAATTATAGTGTCTGGATGACAACGAAATTGGTGGAGCCGGTTATGAGAGCACTTCTTGAATCAGGAGAGGTGAAGCTGGACGGCTTTATTTTACCCGGACATGTTTCGGTTGTACTGGGCAAAAAGAGCTTTGATTTTTTAGTGGAGGATTACCAAATCTCTGGCGTCATAACCGGATTCGAGCCGGTGCAGCTTTTAAGCGGCATCTATAAAATGCTGGAGCTCCTGCTCGAGAATAAGCAGGATGTGTTGAATGACTATCCTTCTGTTGTAAAAGATGAGGGCAATCCTCACGCACAAAAATTGCTTAAGCACTATCTGCGTCTTCATGATGAAGATTGGCGGGGAATGGGAACGATTCCGGAAAGCGGACTTGTCCTTAAGGACGAATACGTACAATTTGATGCGAAAAAGCGCTATGAAGTATCTGTAGGAGAGCCGAGGAAAACCAAATGCCGCTGTGGGGAAATCATTAGAGGATTAGTAAATCCCGAAAGCTGTGTTTTGTTTAATAAAGGGTGTACACCAGCCCATCCGATTGGGCCCTGTATGGTTTCAACGGAAGGAACTTGTGCGGCACATTATCAATATATGAGAGGGGAATAGGCTTGGTCCAGAGAATTGGTTTAGCGCATGGGGAGGGCGGTGAACTTACCCACCAGCTGATTCAGGATGTGTTTGTTAAGTCATTTGGACATGGAGTCCAGACGAAACTGGATTCCGCTATTCTGCCTGGGATGATTGAAAACATGGCAGTAACGACCGATAGCTTTGTCGTGAATCCGATCTTTTTCCCAGGGGGCAATATTGGAAAGCTGGCGATTACAGGGACAGTAAATGATTTAGCTGTTTGCGGGGCGATCCCGCGATTTATTACAGCAGGCTTCATTCTTGAGGAAGGGTTTCCGGTTAATGACCTGAAGAAGATTGTCCAGAGCATGGCAGAAGAAGCGGAACGGGCGGGTGTCCATATCATCGCCGGTGATACAAAAGTGGTTGAAAAGGGAAGTGCGGATGGTCTATTCATCAATACGACCGGCATTGGGGAACTGCGAGAAGCGCCATGTCCAAACCCGGAGGAAATGAAAAAAAGGGACGCTGTGATCATAAGCGGTACGCTAGGCGACCATGGTGTCTCAATTTTATCTGCACGAAACGAGCTTGGTCTGATGACAGATGTCACGAGTGATTGTGCATCACTGAATCATCTTATTCAAGAACTTACAGATGAAATTCGAGGGATTCGCATCATGAGGGATCCCACAAGAGGCGGATTGGCCACTACCCTTGTCGAGATATGTGAAGACTTCCAGGTGACGATCGAGCTTGAAGAAGACTGTATTCCAATACGGAAGGATGTCCAGGGCGCATGTGACATTTTAGGATTCGATCCTCTTTATTTAGCCAATGAGGGAAAAATTGTGCTCATTGTAGATTCGAGTTTGGCCGATAGGGCGTTAACAATCCTCAGACAACACGTATTCGGCAGGGATGCTGAAGTGATCGGCCAGGTATCATCGCTGGAATCCGGGAAACTGTTGTTGAAGACCCCATTTGGCACCACGCGCAGGCTGCAGCGGCTTTCGGGAATGCTCCTGCCAAGAATATGTTAATTATTCCTGGGCTTGCGCATAGGATAGGAGGAAAGCTGCCTTAAGGAGAGGAAGTCATGACCAACATCCAGTTAATCAGATTACAGCTGAATCACCTTGTCACACAGGCGCGGCAAGACTTGTATACACTTTCGAGAACGAGTGATTATTATAAAAACCAGCAAATTATGCAACGCATATGGGACTCGCTATCTTCGATTCATTTTTTAAGTGAACTGCTTGCCAACCAGGCAAGTAAAAACTCTGGGCAAATACAGAATTCGATTCCGCAGCCTGCTCCTACAAACCAGCCGCAAATTCCGCCCATCACTCCCCTGCCAAATCCAAATAACACAACAAACAATCAGCGATCTTTTACGATACAAGAGTTGGCAACATTCGATGGCAAAAACGGAAGGCCTGCATTTGTTGCCGTGAATGGTATCGTCCATGATGTGACGAACAATCGGGCCTGGGCAGCAGCCACCCATTTCGGCCTGGTTGCGGGAAGGGATTATACCAGGGAATTTGCCTCCTGTCATGCCGGACAGGAATCCATCCTCGCGATGCTGCCTGCGGTGGGGAGGTTAATGCAATGAGCCAGTTTATTTTGCCGCCTGAACCATTAACAAATGAGGCGATTGCTGAAAGACTTACAAATACAGCTATCAAACAGCTTGATCGAGGTTTGATCAAGAAAAGAAACTTAGTGTATCTGGAATTGAACGGATGCTCAGGGAATATTATTTCGTTATTGAATGGACAGAGTCCTGATTTCGAATATGCGTTAAATTCAATGGTCGATTTGCGGTACAGCAACAGCCTGATGGCAGCTGAAGGAGAACAGGCCATCGCAAAACTGATGGAGGCCATGAATGAAGATTTTATACTGGCTGTTGAGGGAGCAGTCGCGTTAAAAAATAGCGGTCTTTACAATATCATCGGCAGTTGGCAGGGAAAGCCGCTTACAGGTCTTCAGGCCGCTCAGATGCTTGGAGAAAAAGCCGAGAGCATCCTTGCTGTTGGCGCATGTGCGACACATGGCGGCGTTTCTGCTGCCAGGCCGAATCCATCTGAGTCAGTTGGCCTGCAAACGGTTCTTCCTAATAAAAAGATGATCAAATTGCCAGGGTGCCCTGTCCATCCTGACTGGTTTTTAGGAACACTGGCCCACATGCTCCTTTATGGAGAACCAGAAACGGATAATCTCGGCCGCCCGCTGATGTTTTACAGCACCCTCATCCATGATCGCTGCCCGAGAAGGCCGTTTTTTGACAGGGGGATTTTTGCGGAGAAACTAGGGGATAAAACATGTCTTTTCAAGCTTGGATGCCGCGGGCCGGTGACAAGGATTGATTGTCCGACCAGGCAATGGAATGGACATGTGAACTGGCCGATAGGGGACGATACCCCATGCATCGGCTGTGCGCAATTTGGTTTTCCGGATGCGATGGCTCCGTTTATCAGCTATGACACGACAAGGGTGGTGAAGGATGAGTAAGCGAATTGTCATTAACCCATTAACACGGATCAGCGGCTTTATGGAAATTGATGTAACGGTAGAAAACAATCGGGTCGTCGAGGCAAAAACAAAAGGCAATTTATTCAGAGGCTTTGAGCAAATGCTGATTGGCAGAAGCCCATTTGATTCCGTTTATTTTACCCAGCGGATCTGTGGGATTTGCTCGTCAGCACATTCGATGGCTTCTTCTTTGGCGTTGGAGGATGCCCTGAAGATTGAGCCGATGGAACAGGGGAAGTACTTAAGGGATATCATCCATTGCTGTGAATTTCTGCAAAATCATATTCGCCACTTTTATCAATATACGGTCCCTGATTTTGTGAAAATAGAACAAAATTCGCTGTTCCAGGCCGATCACGATGACTTCAGGCTGCCAACTGAAATCAATGACCGGATATCCAGGCATTACTTTGAGTCTCTGGCGATCAGCAGGCTTGGCCACCAGATGCTCGCGGTCCTGGGAGGAAAAGCCCCACATAACCATGGTGTCTTCATTGGCGGGATCACGACCCAGGCAACCGCAGAAAAGGTGGTCCACCTGGATTCGGTTTTACAGAAGATATCTGCCTTCATTGATGAAAAAATGATTCCCGATGTATATGATATCGCCCGATATTATCAAGATTATTACCAGTTGGGCGGCGGATACGGGAACTTGCTGTCATATGGTTCTTTTAATAGTTATAAAGAGCTCGGGACTTTATATGTTGATCCGCTTGTCTTGACTCCGGAAGGACTTCAGGTATTTGACGAAAGCAAGATTCAGGAGAAAATTGATTACTCTTACTTTACGTCATCAGAACATACGTATTCACCAGGTGAAATAGTCCCGGAACCTGATATGGATAAGAAGAATGCTTATTCCTGGGTAAAAGCGCCGAGGTATAATGGGCTTCCATTTGAGGTGGGACCGCTGGCAAGACTGATATTAAGCGGAAATTATGACAATGGCATCTCCGCTATGGACCGGACTATTGCCAGGGCACTTGAAGCGAAAAAAATCACAGAGATCATGAAGCTATTGCTCCAGCAGGTCATTCCGGGAGTGGACGTGCAGAAAAAATATGAACTTCCAGAATCGGCATCTGGGAGGGGATTGGTTGATACGACAAGGGGAGCACTTGGACACTGGCTTAAGATAAAAGATAAGAAGATCTCATTCTATCAAATCATCACTCCTTCAACATGGGATTTTTCGACCCGTGATGAGAACGGCTATAGAGGAACAGCCGAACAAGCGCTGATCGGGACACCCATCCAGGATCCTGAGAAACCTGCCGAGATCGGAAGGATCCTGCGTTCTTTCGATCCGTGCATGTCCTGTGCGACCCATGTATACACTCCGGGAAAACAAATGAAAACAATAAAGGTGTTTTAATGGAGAAGGTCATCGTTTTAGGCATTGGCAATAGGCTGATGATGGATGATGGAATCGGTATTTACCTGATTGAGGAGCTATCTAGGCAGAATTATGATCCAGGTGTTTCGTTTTTGATTGGTGAATCGGATATTGATTATTGCCTGGAGCAAATAATGGGCACTTCATTGGTGATTATTATCGATGCTGCCGTTTCAGGGAAAACACCTTGCAGTCTTACGGTTTATGAGCTTTCTGATTTGCATGAACACCGGGAATTGGAGTTTTCACCGCATGATTTCCATTTGTTTAATCTATTATATGGGCAAAAGGAATCCATCAGGGGATACCTCATCGGCGTGGAACCGGAGGAAATCAGGTTCCATATCGGATTAAGCAAAAACTTACAAGAACAATGGGACAGGATTCTGCAGGATGTAACACAAACTATTGACGAATTGATAGGAAAAAATTGAGTGTATCAGCGTGTGAATCAGTTGTGTATCGCTTAAGTGCCCGGCATCAACTTCTGTTGAGCCGGGCTTTCGACATTCTGCGCCATGGAAGCGGATGAAAATTACTTACTAACCGATATGGCAGAGAACGGTATTTCTGATAGAATAGAAATATAGACGATATGACTATTGCAATTACGGTTAAAACCTAGCATATTGGTAAATAGGAGGTGCATGTGCGATATGCGACACGATATACAAGCGAATGAACAGGCATTCTCAACGAAGGAAGTGGCGGAGGAGATTGGGATTGCGACGCCTACTGTCCGAAAGTATGGCCAGATTCTGGAGCGCAATGGTTACGAGTTTTTGAAGGACGGTGACCGCCGGATCTTTGTGCAATCCGATATCCAAGCACTTGTAGCGTTACGCGATACGGACAAGCCGCTGGATGAAACAGCCAAGGACCTTGTGGTACAGCAAAGAGAGAAGCTGGAAGGAGCGGGCGGTACGGAAATCGCTCTTAACGATACATACGAAAACCTGCCTCAGGACCCGAATCAATTAAAAGAGGTTTTGCTTTTTGTCGTCAATGAACTGGCAGCAGCGCGTGAAATGAATGTGCAGCTGAAAAACGATATGGCCCAGCTGAAAACTAATGTCTCACAGCTTCAGCAGGATCATCACGTGATCAGTTCCAGTATTGGGAATTCAGCACAAAGAACCAATGCTAAGATTGAGAGGATCCTGGAACAGCAAAACGCCCATTATGAAGACTTGCTGGAACAGGAAAGGGAGCGAAGTGAACTTCTGCAAAAAGAGCTGCAGAAAATGCGCGAGGAACAAAAGAATGAGTGGAATTCTCAAATTGATTTTAACAGACGATTAGAAGAGGAAATCCGGAACAGAAAATGGAACTGGCTATTTTCGTTGTTCAAGAAATAAATTAGCGATATTGTCTTGAATAAGAGAATGCTATTGAAGGCAAGCGCATATTGCCAGGCGATATGAAGCAATATACAACAAAAAGCTTTTGACATGGTGTGTGGCTGTATATCGCCATACGATACGCTATAGTAAATCGTGTCGAAAAAGATTAATCCACTTTCAAAATTCAACAATTTCCCGAGAAATATTTACAAATTTTTAAAGTGGTATCGACAAAATCAGCCTCGAATCTTGACCTTATACATAAAAGAAATCCCCTATGAGCCATAGGGGATTTTTGTATTGTTCTGATCTTTAAAAAAGTGCCTGATTAAAATAACTTCTTGATTCGACCTGCAAGAGGGATCACAATCAACCCTGCGAGTACCACCTGCATGATGTTGCCCGGAATGGAGCCAAATGGCTGGATCCAGTTGCCGTAAAGGACGACTTCGGCAAAATAGTAACCTACAATCTTGACCAGCATCGCGACGATCACTGCGAGTGAATAGACAACGACCTTCTTGCCAGGCATTTTTTCAGCCATCAGTCCTGCCAGATAACCCATCAAACCAACGATGATGAACGTGAATGGAGCCCAGACAGCCCAGCCGGAGATCAAGTCGAACAGTCCCATTCCGAACGCTCCTGCGATTGCTCCTGTTTTTCTGCCGAAAACAAATGCGGCGATGAACAAAGGCACATTCCCAAGATGGATCAAACCGCCATTTCCCATGATTGGAAGCTTGATGTTGATGAACATGGTCGCTACCACGGTTAACGCGATAAAAAGAGCATTGATTACAAGAGTCTTTGTTTTAGACATGCTTGTAGATGTAGAGTATGTTGCATTCATATCATTACCTCTTTCTTTATGATGTCCTTTTCGCTAGATGCCCTTCTATACGAAAATATTATTTTAATTACTATCATACTCCTTATTGAGAAGTTAATAAATACTTAAAAATATACACACATGCCGAATATTTGAAAATTTCAAGTAAGCTCTTGTTTGAGATAGAAAAATTAAAATCGCTGGTATGACTCATTGATTGTACATGTTACGGACCCATAACCGTCATTCGGATAATCGATGGATTTACCGATGCTGTAAACCGGTCAAAGATGTTTTAAAACAATGTATATAAACGGATTTGCGCCATTCAAGAAATGTATGTTTATTTGAAAAAGATATGTATCTTAAGAAGTCCAGATTAAAACAAAAAAGCACCCAATGGATGCTCTTGAATATTAATGGAGCGGGATGGAAGAAACAAAATGCCGTAGAGGGATAATGACCCTATTATCTCAATAAATTGGAGCATCAGCATCTTTTTCGGAAGATTTACTATGGTCCTGAGAAATTTGACTATCAACCGGATCATCGGATGAATTGCTGTTTTCTTGGGAAAGAGAGCTGTCAGTCGCATTATCAATGGCACTGCTGTCATTTTGCGCGAGTGCACTATCCGTAGGAGCATTTGCTGAACTGCTGCTGCCCTGTGCAATGCTGCTGTTAGTAGGATCATCTGCAGCGTTACTGTGATCCTGAGCAACAGCGCTATTAACCGGATCATCGACAGCGTTACTGTGTTTTACAGCAACCGCAGAATGGTCTACATGGCCGATGGAAATTTGTTCAGGGTTTTGATGCTGACTTAAATTAAGATGGAGATTGAGCTGAAGAGGATAGTTCTGTAAGATGTTCTGCAGCTTGCTGTTAAAGTCCGGACCTGAATGAGTTTCGATGAGAGTCGAAAGGTTTTTGTTGATTTCCTTCTTAAGTCTTGGCTCCAGATATTCAGCCATCATCTTTTTGAATTCTTTCCTGATTTTCTTCGTTAATTCACCAGACAGCTCCTCCAGGATCTCTTTCTTCATTTGTTCCTTAGTCCATTTATCCATAAAATTCACCTCTTTTTCTAATACTTTTCAGCAGCTGGAAATGACACAATCGATCCCCACTGCACATGGGCTGTGGGGGATCGATTGTCATTTCCTATTTTAAAAGACGTCAGTAGCTTTGCTGTCGTCGAGGGCGACAGAGCTGTCGAAAGGATTGTCGGATGCATTGCTGTCGTCTTGAGCAAGAGCACTGTCGATTGTATCGTCTGCAGCATTACTCTTCCCTTGTGCAAGTGAAGTTTCCACTGGATTATCGGCAGCATTGCTCTTTCCTTGGGCAACAGAACTATTTGTAGGGTTGTCAGAAGCATTACTGAAGTGTTGGGCAACAGCACTGGCATCAGGATTATCTGAAGCGTTACTGCGTCTCAAAGCGATGGCTCCATTTTCTACATAACCAATGGCAAATTGCTTGCAGGACGATTTATCGTGCTCTTTTTTTTCAGGGTGCTTATACATTTCATTCACTCCTTTTTGATTGATCTTGCATATCTTTAATGCCTTAAAAAATTTCCTTTGCCTTACTGTCATCCAATGCCACTGCGCTATCAAATGGATCGTCGGATGCATTGCTATCATCTTGGGCTAATGCACTGTTAACAGTTTCATTTGCAGCACTGCTCTTGCCCTGGGAAACGGAGCTGTTGTCACCGTCATCAAGTGAATTGCTTCGTTCCTGCGCCACAGCACTTTCTTCTGGATTGTCAGATGCATTACTGTAATCTTGTGCCACAGCACTGTCATTTGGATTATCGGACGCATTACTGCCATCTATGGCAATGGCGCCATTATTGATGTAGCCAATCGCGATTTGCTCTGGTTCCTGCTCCTGCTTAAACCACTTGTCATCCTCTTTCTTCTTATCGCATTTGTCTTTCTTTTTGGATTTTTTGTGGTCTTTTTCCTGATAATCACCCGATGGCATTGGGTACTTCTTGTACTGGTTATACATTTCATTCACTCCTTTTTACTAGATTCCTTAGCAGTATATTTTCGTTTCCTTTTTCTGAATGGACAAACAAACTAATTTGTTTTTAAAAACTAAAAATGTACGTTTGTAGCAGGGGATTCATCTAATTAACTAGAGAATCGAATATTAGTTATATATTTTTAAGTTTACTATTGTCCTAGATTTGCTTAACGTGTTAATATCAGAATATTAAAAAAATAAGAAATATATTATCGAGGAGGATCGGCAGCTTTTTCATTCAACAAGAAGATACATAACTATTTTGTGAATTTGGGGAGGATGAAGGATGAAAAAGAGTTTGGCTGTTTTATTGAGCGGTGCGATGCTGATGCTTGCAGCATGTGGCGGGGGTGGTAATCAGGCGAGTGGAGAGAAGAAGGAAAAGACGGTGAAAATCGGGATTACCCAGATTGTAGAGCACCCTTCGCTTGATGCTGCAAGGGAAGGATTTATCGCTGCTCTTAAGGATGCCGGTTATGAAGAAGGCAAGAATCTTAAAATTGATTACCAGAATGCCCAGGGTGATATGAATAACAATGCGTCGATTGCGCAAAAGTTTGTTTCAGATAAAAGTGATTTGATTTTAGCGATTGCGACACCGAGTGCTCAGGCGGCGGTCCAGGCGACGAAGGATATCCCTGTCCTGTTCACTGCGATCACGGACCCTGTCGGCGCTGAGCTCGTCCAGTCCATGGAGAAGCCAGGCGGAAATGCGACGGGAACCTCTGATACACATCCAGATGCCATCAAGAATACCATCGCTGCCATCAAAAAGTTCGTCCCGGGAGCGAAGAAGGTCGGAATTATTTATAACAATGGTGAACCCAACTCCGTGGTGAATGTTAAAAACGCCAAGGAAGCATTGGAGGCGGAAGGACTCCAAGCTGTGGAATCCACGATTTCGGCCAGCTCTGAAGTAAAGCAGGCAGCCGAGTCGATGGTTGGCCGTGTAGATGTTCTGTATATTCCAAAGGATAATACCGTGGTTGCAGCGCTTGAGTCGGTGATTACCGTTGCAAATGATAAAGATATCCCAATGTTTGTGGGTGAAGGAGATTCAGTGAAGCGAGGAGCATTCGCGTCCTATGGACTCGATTATCATGAGCTTGGCTACACCACTGGCAAAATGGCAGTGGAGATCCTTGAAGGCAAAAAGCCGGCTGACATTCCGGTAGGCTACCCTGAGAACCTAGAATTGGTCATTAACAAAAAGGCAGCTGAAGAAGAAGGAATCACGCTGACAGATGACTTACTGAAGGACGCGAAAATCGTAGGAGAATAATAGTCTGAGCCTGCCGAAATGGCGGGTTCTTCTTGTTCATTGATGAAATAATACTATTTTCCCAATCAAAATGAAACAAAGTACCCTTCTATCCAATCAGGCAATTTAATACTTTTAAATGATGTGTGTAAAAAGGAGGAGGGGTATGGTTTGAGAAGGAGCAAAAGGATTATGTCATTATTAATGGTTTTATTATTGATGGTCCCTGTTGCTGCTAAAGCGGGCGATCTGGGCGGAGGCTCCTCCGGGGTTCCGGGCACCTGGTACCTGGGGACAGATCCTTCCTGGATTGATCCAGCTAAATCGCCGATCGTCTTCATTCATGGATATAACAGTTCGGCATCAGTCTGGTGGGACGGCAATGACATGTATGAAACTGCTCTTGCCAATGGCTATCAAACAGCCTTTATCGATCTTTATCCGGAAAAGGACATGTGGGAAAATGGAGCGATGCTGGCCGGAAAGCTGAAGCAAATTTATGAGCATTACGGCAGCAAGAAGCTGGTCGTGGTCGGCCACAGTAAAGGCGGGGTAGACACACAGACTGCGCTCGTCCACTATGGCGCCCACCAGTATGTTTCAAATGTCATCACCCTGTCCTCGCCGCATCACGGCACCCAGCTTTCAGACCTTGCTCACAGCAGTTCTGCCTGGTGGCTTGCGGCATTGCTTGGCAACAATAATGATGCCACTCGATCTCTCATGACAGGGAATATGAGTTATTTCCGCAGCGTTACCGATAACCACGCGAATGCAGCTAAGAACCGCTATTACACACTGGGCGGCTATAAATGGGGCTCCTTCGGCAGCGCCTTGTACTGGGGAGGGCTTTATTTAAGCAGTTATGGCTCGAATGATGGGGTTGTTACGGTTTTCAGTTCCCGCTTGCCAGGCGGAACCATCGTCCGGGAAGGAGCCTGGAACCATACAACGGTCCGTGAAGGCTCACATACATTCTCAGTGTTCAAACCATATACAATGTCAGCACAGCCAGCCGCTGCTGGTATATTTTCAACAGCAGAAGCTGTGGCGGAGCCTGATACAACCCAGATTGTCCGAGGCGGGAAGTCGGAACAAGCCATCAAGGACAGCTTCATCATCGAGGAAGGGGCAGATTGGTTCCAGATGGCTTTCCTGAGTGAAAAAAAGCTGCCATCACTCAAGCTGAAAGGTCCTGATGGCAAAGAATACAGCGCGATGAAAATTCAGCAGGACAACGGTGAGTTCTTCAAGGGAGCATGGGTCCACCTGTTTGAAGTCGATCGGCCAAAGGCTGGGAAGTGGAAGGTAAACGGACCGGGCGCTGCCTACTTGATGGTAATCGGAATCAATAGCCCGCTTAGTGTTGAATTGAAAAAAGACAAGAGCCAGAAGGTGAAAGCTTCATATAAAACAAACTGGATTAAATTTGACCATGACAATGAAAAGAAACTCAAAGAAGCAGGAAAAGGTGTTAAGGCAGGTAAAATCGCTGAAGGGGATTTTGACCAGCCAGGCGTTTACAACCTGACAACAGAAGTCACCGGAGTCGATGGTAAAGGAAAACCATTCGAACGGACGATTGTTGAATCCATCTATGTTGACGAAAATGGAAAGATCCATAGATAAACCAGGGGGGCGGCTGGCAAGGGCCAGCTGCTCCTAATTTACGAGAATGAAAATCTTCTAATAGACTGTTTTGCCTACTGCTATTCTCTGTGCTAAGTCTTAATGACTAATTTTTACATAAATGATGGATTAGCGGAGTTGTCGTCCGATATAGAAGATAAGCAGAGTTTTTAACATCAGGGGGAGAAAGTGATGCACGTTTTGGATTTGATTGCCAGAATCAACAATCGTGTCGAGGAATTGGATTTTGCGGCTGCGAGATTGTATATGGAAGAGAACATTGAAATCCTTAATGAGAACCGCAGCCATCTAAAGTCGAATGCCAGAGAGTTGCTTGAGTTTTTGACAAAACGCATGGAGGCTGGCCAACAGCCGCTGACAAGGAAGGACATGGCAATCATCAATGCTGTGAATAACTATGCATCCAAATTTGACTTGCGGGGCTTGAAGGTAGTCATCAAGGACCACTCGCTGCTGTTTTTGCGGGGGGATATCGAAGCGTATTTGAACACAGACGCGAGGATCATCCTCGAGGGAATGGGTGCGATTCCTAAGGCTGCAAGCTAAATAGATAAATAGATGAAATGTTGACGGTCTCTCGATTGAGGGCCGTTTTCTCTTTTTATGAAGGCTGTTTTCGTAAAGATTGTTGTTAAAATCCTAAAGCCGATTTTAACGTAGTATATACCTATCTTGGAGGTCGATATGAAGTTTTCATGCTCTTTTCTCATAAGAAGCGTCTACTTTACAAAGGAATACAGCGAATTCAATCCAATTTTGTATTCAATAGCAACAAAGTTTGAGAAAAGAGCCTTTATGAAACTTTCTCTTATGAATTCACGTCTATCACAAAGCAGAAATATTTTCATCTCACCCATTACAGGATTTTTACAGAAAATAGCGAATATAGACTTATTGGGATAAAAATAAAACGTATTTACGTAGATAAATAGATACAAGGGGGAAATTTCAATGAGGGACCAGATGAATCCAACGGTTGATCGAATACTTGGAAATATCGATAAGGTGATGACAGGCAAGCGGAACGTAGCGGAGTTAAGCCTGATTGCGCTGCTTGCCGGAGGACATGTACTGCTTGAGGATGTACCTGGTGTCGGCAAGACGATGATGGTCCGCGCGCTGGCGAAGTCTGTCAGTGCCAAGTTCAGAAGAATTCAGTTCACTCCTGACCTGCTGCCTTCAGATGTGACAGGCGTTTCAATTTATAATCCAAAAGAAATGGAATTTGAGTTCAGGCCGGGACCCATCATGGGGAACATCATTCTGGCTGATGAAATCAACAGGACGTCACCGAAAACTCAATCAGCTCTGCTTGAAGGAATGGAAGAGCAAAGCGTCACGGTCGATGGTGTGACGCATATTCTCGACAAGCCGTTTTTTGTCATGGCGACCCAGAACCCGATTGATTATGAGGGTACGTATCCGCTGCCGGAAGCCCAACTGGACCGTTTCCTCCTGAAAATGAAAATGGGCTACCCGGCGCTAGATGAAGAAATGGAAGTGTTGGACAGGGCGCAGCGCAATCTCCCAATCGAGGATTTGCAGCCGGTGGTTTCGCTTGAAGATTTACGGGACCTTCAGCAGAGCATAAAAGAAGTCGTCGTCGACGAAACGCTCAAGCGCTATATTGTCGAACTGGCAAGCCGGACTCGCGGCCATTCAAGTGTCTATCTTGGCGTAAGCCCACGTGGATCGATTGCCTTGATGAAGGCGGCCCAGGCATACGCCTTCATATACGGAAGGGATTATGTCATCCCGGATGATGTCCAGTATCTGGCACCCTATGTTTTCGCCCACAGGATCATTTTGAAATCAGAGGCAAGGTTCGAAGGGATCACCGCTGAGGATGTCGTCAACAGGGTGATGGCGAGAGTGCCTGTGCCGATCCAAAGGCTCGTGAAATAGTATGAAAAAATATTTTCAAAAGTTCAAAGAAATATGGAAGCTGATCGTTCTGCTTTTCCTGATCTTGCTCACCTTTTCGTATGCGATGTTCCAGGGTGGTTTTGTCAGCTGGTTCCTGTTTTACAGCTTCGTGCCATTCGGGCTGTATGCATTGGGTCTTGCTTTATATTCTTTGAAAGAAATAAAGGCGGAAAGAGTGTACACAAAACAGGAGTACAACGCTGGCGAGAAGTTCAGGGCGAGCATCGTTCTTGAAAGAAATATCCCGTTCCCGCTGTTTTACGCAATCGCCGAAGAACAGGCCGGGGAAACGCTTGCCGGAAACCGGGATTTGCAACAGGCGAAAACAATGGTATTCCCGGGATTCAATCGGGTATTCAGCTTCGACTACTCGATCGAGAACCTGCCCAGGGGCGAACATGTCCTGACAGGGATCAAGCTGAAGACGGGAGATCTGCTCGGCTTGATTGAAAAAGAAAAAATCCTGCCGGCTGAAAACAGGATTCTTGTTTATCCAGCCTATCAGGATCTGGTTTACCGGCCGGTCGCCCACCATTTTGACCAGGGGATGACCGCCTCGAAGGAACGTGTCCAGCGAGATACATCCATGGCCATTGGTGTTCGTGAGTACCAGCCGGGGGACCGGTTTTCCTGGATCAACTGGAAAGCGACAGCTCGGCGAAATGATATCATGACAAAGGAATTTGAACAAAGGCAATCACATGATGTGACCCTTTTGATGGACTGTGCGCCGGATCCGCGCTTTGAAGTGATCGTTTCTTTTACAGCCTCCGTCATCAGGGCGATTTTGCGCAAAGGCGCCCAGGTTGGACTGCTGACATCGAGCCATGAGCGTGTAGCTTTTCCTGCCCGGGGCGGGGAGGGCCAGCAGCAGCAGCTTCTCTACCATCTTGCCAAAATCCAGGATGGCAGTCCCGTCCCATTCGACCGGGTTCTGGAAGCAGAAACCTTCCTCGCGCAGCAGAACAATTCAATCATGCTGGTTACCTCCCAATTGACGAAAGAGTTGATTGAAAAAGCGGCGTTCTATAACCAACGAAATGGAGCGGTCAGTATTTTCCTGATTAAAAATAGCCAGGAATCACCGTCAAAAACAGAAATAAACTTAAAGTCATCGGCAAATGCAAGGGGAATCCGGCTTGTCATGGTGCATGACAGCCAGTTCCCGGAAGCCTTCTCGGAGGTGAACAGGGGATGACAATCGCTAAGCCGAAAAAAGATGCCGCGTTCTTTTTGTTGTATATTTTCAGCTTTTTGCTGCTTTGGGAATGGCTGCGGCCATTAAAGGAACTGACTGATACAGGCCATTTAAGTGTCTTCCTTGGCTTTGTATTTGTCTCGCTGATGATGTCGTACTTCAACATGCCGGTGATTCCGGGAGCGATCGTGAAAATCATCATCATCTTATATTCCGTTCACTTCATGTATTATGATGGAACATTTTTCAGTTTGGGATGGTTCGCTGAGCTGTTCAACGAGGTAACGTCGAATGCCATTTTTATTGTGAATGCAGAATGGACAGAAATCTCCAACGTTTTCAGGACATTGTTATTCTTTATCCTGCTCTGGCTGATGGCCTACTTGATTCAATATTGGCTGATCAACCGAAAACAGATCTTTGTGTTTTACTTCATGACGCTAGTTTACATTACGGTTCTTGACACGTTCACTCCATATGAAGCTGATGCGGCGATTGTCCGGACAGTCATTGCCGGATTTGCCGTGCTGGGAATGCTGTCATATCACCGGATTGCTGACAAGGAAGTGGTGAAGAAGAACCTTAATAGCGTGAAAAAATGGATGGTGCCTTTGGTGGCCATGATTGTTTTAAGTGTGGGAATCGGCTATGCAGCTCCTAAAGCAGACCCGATCTGGCCGGACCCTGTCCCGTTCATCACCTCCTATAACCAGGATTCCGGCGAAGGCAGCGGCGGCGTTAAGAAGGTGGGCTATGGAACGGATGATTCATCTCTTGGCGGGCCATTCATCGGTGACGATCGGGTCGTTTTCGCAGCTGAAGCAGATGGACGGCATTACTGGAGGATCGAAACAAAAGATGTCTATACGGGAAAAGGATGGATTACAGAAAAATCCGATGGAGCAATGCCGGTTGAATTTTTACCAGAACAGGCCATTCCAATGCAGCCGTTTGATGCAAATGTGAAGACAGAAGAGCGTACCAGCAGGGTCATTCCGAAAATCGGGTACCCCCACCTTGTCTATCCGCTCGGTGTGAAACAAGTGGAGGCTTCTGCAGGATACTCGTCATTGCAGTTCATGCTCGATCCTGAGACAGAAAAAATCACTTCCCTTCCTGATGGCCAATCAGGGTCATTCGGCCCGTACTCACTCACATTCGATTATCCTGTCTACAGTGTCGACAAGCTCAAGGCAGCTGGGAAAGAGGATATGGCAGAAGAGGAGGATGCGGCTTTCCTGGCAAAATATACTCAGGTGCCAGAAGAGCTTCCGGAGCGGGTCGTGGAGCTGGCTAAGGAAATTACAAAGGATAAACAGACCTGGCTTGAAAAAGCGCAGGCGATTGAAAAATACTTCCGTTCGAACGAGTTTGTCTACGATCAAACCGATGTGGCTGTTCCGGCTGATGGCCAGGATTACGTCGATCAGTTCCTGTTCGATACACAGCGGGGCTATTGCGATAATTTTTCCACATCAATGGTTGTCATGATGCGCTCCATCGGTATTCCATCCCGCTGGGTAAAAGGCTATACCGAAGGCGATTATATCGACACGCTTGAAAACGGCCGCCGGCTTTACGAGGTCACAAATAATAACGCCCACTCCTGGGTGGAGGGATATTTTCCCGGTGTCGGCTGGGTTCCGTTCGAACCGACTCAAGGATTTTCAAATAATGTCCAGTTCGAATACAACAACGTCAACAACACTGAATCCACTACAGAGGAAAAAGATGAAGACGTAACAGCACCAGAGGCACCAAAGAAGCCGGAGCTTCCGGAAGAACAGGCACAGGCTGACAAGCCGGAGTTTTCTTTTTCAGACGGTCTGAAAAAGGCAGGTGCGTTCCTGAAGGATAATTTCGGAAAAATTCTGCTGACATTGCTGGTGCTGGCAATATTCGTGGCGATCATATACAGGCTCCGCGGAAAGTGGCTTCCCGCATTGTATATCCTTCTCTATAAGTACAAAAAGCAAAACAAGTACCTTGAGAAAGCCTATATTGCCCTGTTGAAGCAGCTGAGAAGATACGGGCTGAAGCGGGAAGATGGCCAGACATTGCGTGACTACGCCTACTATGTGGATTCATTCTTCTCGACAAGCGATATGAGAAGGCTCACATCCAAGTATGAAGAATATCTCTACCGCGGCGAATTGAATGAAGACATGTGGCAGGACGTGAAAAAGCACTGGGAAAAGATGATCAGGAAATCTGGGGCTTGACCGTTAAAATATTATACTGATACAATGTGTGCAACTATATAGAAACAACCTTCATATATCCTCGATAATATGGTTCGAAAGTATCTACCAAATCACCGGAAATGATTTGACTATGAAGGCAGTCTTCTGTTTGTTCGTAACGAGCTGGAATTCTGCTTTCCTATTATTTTGGATGGCAGGATTCTGGCTTTTTTTATGCGCAACAAGCCATACTATTTACATAACCATCTAACGGAAGTATCGTGTTTCTATTTTAAATGAGGTGACTTTATGAAAAACGAGCTGCAAGACCAGGAAATGATTGTAGTATTAGACTTTGGCAGCCAGTATAACCAGCTGATCACAAGACGGATCAGGGAGTTTGGCGTCTACAGCGAGCTTCATCCACACACGATTACAGCAGCTGAAATCAAGAAGATGAACCCAAAGGGAATCATTTTTTCAGGAGGGCCGAATTCTGTTTATGATGAGGGAGCCTTCCGTTGTGATGAAGAGATATTCGAGCTGGGCTTACCGATTTTGGGCATCTGCTACGGAATGCAGCTGATGACGATGCATTTCGGCGGGAAGGTCGAGAAGGCAAAGAACCGTGAATACGGAAAAGCCCTGCTGACTCTCCATAACCAGAACTCGTTATTCGAAGGGACGCCGGGTGAACAGGTAGTCTGGATGAGCCATGGTGACCTCGTCACGATGTCACCGCCAGGATTTTCTGTAGATGGAGTCAATCCATCCTGTCCGATTGCGGCAATGAGCGACGAGAGCCGCAAGCTTTACGCGGTTCAATTCCACCCTGAGGTGCGCCACTCCATGTATGGGAATGACCTGCTAAATAACTTTGTCTTCAAGGTGTGCGAATGCGAAGGCAACTGGTCGATGGAAAATTTCATCGAAATCGAGATGGAGAAAATTCGCCAGCAGGTCGGCGATAAGAAAGTTCTTTGCGCGCTTAGCGGCGGGGTCGATTCTTCCGTAGTGGCGGTCCTGATCCACAAAGCGATCGGAGACCAGCTGACTTGCATCTTCGTCGATCACGGTTTATTGCGTAAAGGTGAAGCGGAAGGTGTAATGAAAACTTTAGCTGATGGCTTCAACATGAATGTGATAAAAGTAGATGCGAAGGACCGGTTCCTCAGTAAGCTGGAGGGAGTTTCGGATCCTGAGCAGAAGCGGAAAATTATCGGAAATGAATTCATCTATGTTTTTGATGATGAAGCGGAAAAGCTTGAAGGTATTGAGTTCCTGGCACAGGGAACATTGTATACTGATATTATCGAAAGCGGTACGGCGACAGCGCAGACAATCAAGTCACACCATAATGTCGGCGGGCTCCCTGAAGATATGCAGTTCAAATTAATCGAGCCATTGAGTACATTATTCAAGGATGAAGTTCGTGCGCTTGGCACTGAGCTTGGCATGCCTGATGAAGTCGTCTGGCGCCAGCCATTCCCGGGACCTGGACTCGGTATCCGTGTTCTTGGGGCCATTTCTGAAGATAAGCTGGAGATTGTTCGGGAATCGGACGCTATCCTGCGTGACGAAATCAAGAAGGCTGGCCTTGAACGTGAAATCTGGCAGTACTTCACCGTCCTTCCTGATATCCGCAGCGTCGGTGTCATGGGGGATGCGAGGACATATGATTATACAATAGGCATCCGAGCAGTAACGTCCATTGATGGAATGACATCCGATTGGGCAAGGATTCCGTGGGATGTCCTTGAGATTATCTCCACAAGGATCGTCAACGAAGTCGATCACGTCAATCGCGTCGTTTATGATATCACCAGCAAACCGCCTGCAACTATCGAGTGGGAATAAAATACGAACGATTATTAAAAACGGACATGAAAATGTTCGTTTTTTTTATTGACTCAGGGCAAAAGTCCTGTTAGAATGAAACTGAACTTAATAATTTGTCATAATTCGTCGTATAATATTGGGGATATGGCCCAAAAGTTTCTACCGAGCTACCGTAAATGGCTTGACTACGAGGTATAGAATTCATGGCTGGCAATCTCTATATTTTTTGCCGCCAGGACTTCCTTTTATTGCCTTTAGTCAACGCCCCGGTATCCCGTGGCGTTTTCTTTTTGGTCTTATTTCCCGAATTCTATTCAGGGGGAAGAAAAAATGAAGAAATATTTTGAGTTTGATAAGCTCGGCACGAATTATCGCCGCGAATTCATCGGCGGAATGACCACGTTCCTTGCAATGGCGTATATCCTGATTGTAAATCCTAATGTACTCACACTGTCAGACATAAAGGATCTTCCGGAAGCATTGAGAATGGATGCTGGTGCTGTATTCGTTGCAACAGCTCTTGCAGCGGCGGTTGGCTCCATCATTATGGGCTTGATCGGGAAATACCCAATTGCCTTGGCGCCAGGTATGGGCCTGAATGCCTTCTTTGCTTACACAGTTGTTCTAAGCCACGGTGCACCATGGCAGCATGCGCTTGCAGCGGTTTTCATCTCCAGTGTGTTCTTCCTGCTGCTGACGATTACAGGCTGGCGTGAAAAATTGATCAATGCCATCCCGGTTGAACTAAAGCACGCAGTCGGAGCGGGGATCGGATTGTTCATCACCTTCATCGGATTGAAAAATGCAGGCATCATCGTTGATAATCCAGCAACACTTGTGGGACTCGGCGACCTGACAAGCGCCAATACATTGCTTGCACTTTTTGGCCTATTGATCACCGTCATCATGCTAACAAGAGGCATTCACGGTGCAGTATTCTTCGGAATCATCATTAGCGTCATTGTCGGAATGGTCTTCAATCTTATTGAAACACCTGAAAAAGTAGTCGGTGCAGTACCAAGCGTGGCGCCGACATTTGGAGCGGTTTTCACCGCATTCGGCGATCCATCTTTCTACACATCGACCATGCTCGGTATCATATTGACATTCCTGTTCGTCGATTTCTTTGATAATGCAGGTACACTCGTTGCAGTTGCCAATCAGGCAGGGTTGATGAAAGAAAACAAGCTGCCTCGCGCAGGCCGTGCGTTGTTCGCTGACTCAATCGCATCTCTTGTTGGTTCCATCTTCGGAACATCAACAACAACATCATATATTGAATCATCTGCAGGTGTAGCTTCAGGAGCACGAAGCGGATTCGCTTCACTAGTAACAGCAGGATTCTTCCTGTTATCTCTATTCTTCTTCCCGCTGCTTTCAGTGGTCACATCAGCAGTAACCGCACCAGCATTGATCATCGTTGGTGTACTGATGGTTTCCTCACTCGGGAAAATTGAATGGGGACGCTTTGAAATCGCAGTTCCATCATTCCTGACCATGATTTCTATGCCATTGTCTTCAAGCATTGCAACTGGGATTGCGGCAGGATTCATCTTTTATCCAATCACCATGCTCGTGAAGGGAAAATCAAAAGATGTCCATCCGATTATGTACCTGTTCTTCGTCATCTTCGTTCTATACTTTGTGTTTTTAACAGAATAGACATTTCGATCCAGCGGATGCCGCTGGATCTTTTTTTGGCAAAATTTGAAGACTGCCAGGTAAACACTTCAGATTGACTTCTAAATTCTCCTTATATACGATATTCCCATAGAACAACCTGAAACGGGGAAACAGCATGGACAGAATCGAAGTGAAAAAAGGATTGAACAATAATGTCTTGATTGCTGACCATCCAACTTTCGGGGAAGTCATCATGATTGGCAAGGGAATCGGCTTCAACCGGAAAAAGGGAGACTTGATAGTAGAGGGACAGGCGGAGAAAATGTTTGTCCTTAAGGATGAAAAAGAGCAGGCAAACTATATCAAACTTTTGCCATTTGTTGAAAATGACCTGCACGAAGCGATCATATCTTCTATTGAGTTAATCAAGAAACGGACAGCCGGCCAACTGAATGAACACATCCATGTCGCCTTGACGGACCACTTAATGTTTGCCGTAACCAGGATTTCAAAGGGAATGGAGTTCAAAAATCCGTTTTTGGTGGAAACAAAGACACTGTATCCAACAGAATTTGAAATAGCCAAAGAAGTGGTGCAGCTCATCAAGGATCGATCCGGAATCGAACTTCCTGATGGGGAGATAGGCTTTGTTGCCCTCCATATCCATAGCGCCGTCATGAATCGCAATTTGTCTGATGTAAACAAACACTCACAGCTTGTGACAAAACTGGTACAAATGATTGAAGAAAATCTGGATATCGAAATCGATAAAGAAGGCATAGACTATACAAGGCTTGTCCGCCACATACGTTTTACGATTGAGAGGGTCAATAACGGCGAAAAAGTAGAAGAACCGGAAAAATTTGCAACCCTCTTGAAAGAAGAATATCCTCTGTGTTACAATCTTTCGTGGAAACTCATTAAAGTGATGCAGCAGACCTTGAAAAAACAAGTATTTGATGCCGAGGCGGTGTATCTGACGATGCATTTGCAAAGGCTTCAGAAGAAAGCTAAATAAGCAGTTATATTTTACGTGTTACTGATTCGATCAGGCATGAGTAAAGAATGTAATTGAAATGGAGTTTTATGGGTACTATATCCGTATGCTTCTTTTCGTTACACCTTACTCATGCCTTTTTTATTTGTTTTTTTTAATGTTTGTAACCGCTTTAGGAGAAAAAAATACAGGAGGTCTTCCTATGTTTAAGAAAGCTTTTGGTGTTCTTCAAAAAGTAGGTAAAGCGCTGATGCTTCCAGTTGCACTTCTACCAGCTGCAGGTATTTTGCTTGCTCTTGGTGCTGCACTTCGCAACCCTGCTTTGTTGGAGCTTGCTCCATTTTTAGATAACAGCGGCGTCGATTTGGTGGCTGCTGTCATGCAAAAAGCCGGAGATATTGTCTTCGGAAACCTTCCGCTGTTGTTCGCGGTCGGTGTAGCTGTTGGTTTAGCGGGCGGTGAGGGTGTTGCCGGTCTTGCTGCCATTATCGGTTACCTGATCATGAACGTGACAATGGGTACTGTTTTAGGTATTACTCCGGAAGATGTCAACGGATTGAACTACGCAAATATTCTGGGTGTCCCAACACTTCAGACAGGAGTTTTCGGCGGTATCATCGTTGGTATAATTGCCGCTGCTCTTTACAATAAGTTCTTTGAAATCGAATTGCCATCCTATCTTGGCTTTTTCGCAGGAAAGCGTTTCGTTCCGATCATTACAGCTGGAACAGCGATTCTGCTGGGTCTGGCAATGCTTGTAATCTGGCCGCCAATCCAAACCGGCCTGAATGCATTCTCGCAAAACATGGTTCATGCAAACTTGACTTTATCAGCATTTATCTTTGGTGTGGTTGAACGTTCATTGATTCCTTTCGGTCTGCATCATATCTTCTATTCACCATTCTGGTATGAATTTGGCCAGTATACTACTTTGGCTGGAGATGTTGTCCGAGGTGACCAGCGGATCTTCATGGCTCAAATTGGAGATAACGTTCAGGATTTGACTGCTGGTACATTTATGACAGGTAAATTCCCATTCATGATGTTCGGTCTTCCAGCAGCAGCTTTAGCGATCTATCACGAAGCACGTCCGGAAAGAAAAGTTGTGGTCGGCGGTTTGATGGTATCAGCTGCATTGACTTCATTCCTGACAGGGATCACAGAACCTCTTGAGTTCTCATTCCTGTTCGTAGCGCCGGTACTATTCGGAGTTCACGCGATTTTTGCTGGTCTATCTTTTATGACAATGCATCTTTTAAACGTAAAAATCGGTATGACCTTCTCGGGTGGTCTGATTGACTACATCCTGTTTGGATTGATCAACCCGCAGACAAACGCTTGGATTGTTATCCCTGTTGGTTTAGTGTTCGCGGTTATCTACTACTTTGGTTTCCGTTTCGCCATCCGTAAGTTCAACCTGATGACACCAGGTCGTGAAGAGGTTGAAGAAGATGAGGAAGCAGGGGCAGCGAAGGGCCAAGCTAGCGACCTTCCATATGACGTCCTTGATGCAATGGGTGGTAAAGAAAACATCGCTCACCTTGATGCGTGTATCACAAGACTTCGTGTATCAGTAAATGATATTGGCAATGTCGATAAAGACCGCCTGAAAAAGCTCGGTGCTGCCGGAGTGCTTGAAGTCGGCAACAACATCCAGGCAATTTTCGGGCCGCGTTCAGAGACTATTAAAGGTCAGATGAAGGACATCATGAACGGCAAAAGGCCTCGTCCGGTAGAAACGAACCAGGCAACAGAGGTCGAACAGCAAATTGAAGAAGTAAATCCAGAAGCATTGCAGACTCATCATGATACAGATTCTGCAGCTGATACATTCGTTTCTCCTATTAAAGGGGAAATCAAACCGATTACAGAAGTCCCTGACCAAGTGTTCTCAGGAAAAATGATGGGTGACGGTTTTGCGATCGTACCTGCTGAAGGTACAATTGTTTCGCCGGTAGATGGAAAGATCGTCAACCTGTTCCCGACAAAGCATGCGATTGGAATCCTCTCTGACTCTGGACGGGAGATCCTCATCCATGTGGGTATCGATACAGTTAATCTGAAGGGACAAGGGTTCGAGACACTTGTTTCTGAAAATGATACTGTTACAAAAGGACAGCCGTTATTGAAGGTGGATCTTGATTACATCAAGGAAAACGCGACGTCTATCATTACTCCAATCGTATTCACTAACCTTGCTGAAGGGGAAAGCATTGTCATCAACAAAGAGGGCAATGTGGATGTGAAAGACGAAAATATCATTACGATTTCTAAATAAGATGAAATTAATCAGCCGATCTCCTGAATGGGGATCGGCTGGTTTTTATATATAGAAGTAAAGCAAAGACTCAAAAATGTTTCCCAATTATTTCAAGGTATATTCATATTGACTCTGTGCATGTCCGGTGATAGTATATAGAAACAGTCGCGAACAGGTTAACAACATTTTGATGATGAAAAAACAAATCAAAAAAGCTGTTGACATTCAATGCTGTGATGTGATAAATTATTAAAGTCGCTTCTGAGCGGCGCGCATAATTTGCTCTTTGAAAACTAAACA
>NZ_JAGGQK010000026.1:0-63989 GCF_018613355.1 Bacillus sp. ISL-35
TCCAACCTGTCAAAATAACATTCGATTCTTGACTGCTTTAGCCGCTTTGCCTTCCAATCTGTCCGTACTTGCCAGCATCGTGCATTAGGGGTACAGCTACTTCATTCCTACTTATTACTTAGATATTTCCCGAATGTGATTTCCCCCATTTTCCGCAAAGAATTTGTATTTTCACCCTCGGAGATCGATTTGTACAGTTTTCCTGGGAAAGAAATACTTAAAACTTTATTTGATTCATTATTTTTTTTTATTTTCAGTTCAGCCATTTCTTTTAATGTCATAATATCTGGTCCACCAAAATCCTCCGCTCTTCCTTGTGGATCTTTTTCCACTAAACCTATTAGATGACTGGCAAATTCACCAACATCAACAGTTTGAAATTTAAAGTTTCCAGGGACAATATATCTTTTAAAGAGTGGTTTTGATATAAATAAATTTTCGACAAAGTTGTGGAACTGAGTGGCACGTACAATTGTATGAGGGATCGAACTATTTTTTAACAACTCTTCTGCTTCATATTTTTGCTTGTAATATTTAAATGGTATTTCATCTATCCCAACAATTGAAGGATAAATAAGATGCTTTATGTGGTTCATTTTCCCTAAAAACTCCTTAAAACCTAAAACCTCGACCATTTTTGAATTTTTAATCGGACTTGTTGCTGCGTGTATAATTACATCTACATCTTTTACTGCAGATTCTAATCCTTCACCAGACGATAAATCGCTATAAATCCACTCGAAATGTCCTACTCCTTCAGGTTTTCTTCTTGAAGTTATTTTAACTTCATAATTCGAACCTTCTAGTTGCTTAAGTAAAGTCGAACCTAGTAGTCCTGTTGAACCAGTAACCAATATCCTCAAAGTAAACACACCCATTCTAATGGATTTCCTCTTTATTTTCATATTCAGAAGTTGGATTTTTAATTCAACTATCCTCCCTCTTCGTTTAAGTAGGAATTCAGTATAAACTGTGCTTAATTGCTTGAGTGCCTACTTGCACAGGTACATTGTAATAATTCGTTAAAAAATTTCAAAAAAACTTTAACAAAAAATATCTTCAGAACATATATTCGTGTATTATTTATTTATGACTATTAAGGGAGGGTTTTTTTTGAATTCAATTGACCTAATTATTTTAAACTTTAATGAAGTTCGAAGAAGAAGCATAAAAGTGTGGACATCAATTCCTGAAGAAAAACTTACATGGAAGCCTGATGATGAAGCCATGAATTGCATAGAAATGATCAGGCATGTTCTGGAAAGCGAGCATTATTATCACCTAGCACTTATTAATAGAGGGAGTCTTTCAGAGTTTATTTCACCTTTCGAAAATAGGCCTTTCACTACTGTAAGCGCGGAATTGGAGTTTGCTGAACCATATCGTAATAAGTTCTTCGACACAATCAATTCATTTTCTGAGGAAGATTTAACAAATATAAAGATAGACCGTTCTGATTCAGGATACATAAGAGACTTGGGGGATATGCTCCTTCGGATTGCCTACCACGAATCAATTCACACAGGCCAGCTATTGGATTATTTAAGAACTGCAGGGGTTCCACGGATACGAATCTGGGATTAAATTATTGTACAGGTGCTTTCACTATAGTGAAGTACCTTTTTATTCTATATTAACATATATATCCATTTTAGTTACAGTAAAAGAAATATTAGTAGACATAACGCTTTTATGCTCCGAGAATCTGTGTGATGACGACAACAAAAAACTCGTCAAAAATTGACGAGTTAATTTTGTCGCTTGTTCTTTAGTTTAGGACACGATATAAAAAAATATTAACCATTTCAAAGTTCCAGGGGCTTACTCACCTACCATACCATCCCCGTCACGATCGTCCATATATTGGTATAGCCAATGCTCACTCGTTATTGGCATGCTAAAACCTGCTGCTTTGGCTTCTTTAATCGTTACCTGTCCATTACCGTCTGTATCAACACTAGAAACATCCTCGTTTGTGTTTGAACTAGTTGATTCGGAAGGCTCACTGCCTGTTAAACCCAGTGATTCGTTTACTTCATCAGGGTTCACATTATCAAATTTATCAATAATCTTGTTACCCATTAAAGTATAGGTATACTGATAACTTGAAGGAATCTGCGTTACCGTATTCGGATATGTGATAATTGCTTCAAAATTTGTGGCTCCTCCTGCTTTACGGATCACGTCCTCCATATAAGCTTGATCACCATGTCGGTTGAGCGTACTATCCTGCGGGGTAATATTATAAGCATTCGATACCCCTCCAAGAGAATCAGCAATGATATGTCCTTCATCTAAAATGTCACTTTCCACACCAGGAACCTTGGCCTCATCAGCGTAGTATCTTCCAGAAGATACTACAGGTTCGTTAAGGTCATCTTGTAGTTTGATTTCGTCAGCAATGACACGTACCAGTTGTCCGTATTCATTAGTAAATGCCCAATATTCACGGTCCCCATATCCAATGTCGACGACGACGTTAGCTTCACGATTACCAGACAAATCACCGCCATCAACTTCAATAAGTTTGTAACCTGGGAACAGTTCACCATTTGCCTCAGTTTGTGTTTCCTCTACTACTGTTTCATCAACATCCGTAGTGTTCTTTTCTTCTTTTTCACTGTTTTCGGTTGTATTAACTGTAGTTACTTTTTGTGGATCTGTATCTCGATCCGTATTGGATGCATCTTTTACATTGCTACAACCAACCATTGAAATAATCGTTAAAAGTAAGATTAAATAATTCATTTTCTTTTTCATTTTAGTACTCTCCTATAATAGTTCCCGAGTGTCATTTAGTGAGATCCGGAACATTAACCTTGTTAGCCTATTGCTAATAGTATATTCCAATATTAACATTATTTCTGTGGGTACTGTGTTCGAAGTTTTTTTAAATCTAAAATTTTATCCCTTCTCAAATTAAGAGAAGGGATAATTTCTTGAATTTCTTTATCAATTATTAACATAAATCTTTATTTGACCTGAAAGGAATCTGCTTAGAGATAATTATCTATCTTTCACAAGCAAAATTATCTTTATCTCTATCCATTTTAGGTTTATAGGCTGGATGATCAGAAGGCACACCGTTTGGATATTTTTTCCTCAGTTCAGTACAATTGGCAAAGTCCTCTGTTTCTCCACTTGAAGCTGCAGCTGCTTGTGCTTCTGCTTCTGCCTTTGCTTTGGCTTCTGCCTCCGCCTTCGCTTGGGCTTCTGCTTCCGCCTTCGCTTTGGCTTCTGCTTCCACCTTCGCCTTCGCTTCTGCTTCCGCCTTCGCTTTCTCCTCAGAACCCTTTTCCTCATTTCTATCCTCTGCTTTTGAGGTTTCTGGACTTTCAGAAGAACAAGCAACTAAACTGAAAATCAAAAATAAAGCCAATAAACCTACTAAATACTTTTTCAACTCGTTGACCCCCATAATATTTTAATAATCTTAATCTTTCATATTAATGTTGATCAGTTTTCTTTTCGTTGCCATAGCAAAAAGGAGTATCATGTATACCGGGTTAGCCCTTATTTTGTATACCTGTTCGCATAACTTGAAGCCACAAATGAATCAGGTTTGATTTGTGCTTCGAGCCCGACTGATTCGATACGCTTAATCATTTCATCCACATATATTCTGGTTTTATTTTTTGCCCCCAGCCCAAGATCCAAATGTCCCACCATCTTAAAACTGGCACCCTTTTTAACATATGGCAGCAATAGGTCGATTATTTGTTTTTGTTTTTGCGGAGTGAACATGCAGGCAACTTCCTGCGTGAAGTTTGTTTCCAACGAAATCTTCTCCTGTAAGGTTTCAATTTTCCTTGATATATTAACGGCACGGTAGCAAGCCCAAACACCTTTGCCTTCACGTTGTATGACCACTCCTGTGATAAAGCGCGTGTAGGAACCATGTACTTGAGAGTCCGTGCCAATGATCAATCTGTGGTTGCCATTTGGCTGCACTTTGATGAACGACAGGATATGCTGGAAGACCTCTTCAAATTCCATATTCCGTTTTGTCAAATTCTGAAAACCTTTTTGGAGTTTCATTTCATTCACCTGCATTTCGGAGAAAGGTTTTACTCATTTATATGCTGCGATAAAGTTGGTTATCAGCATTTCTAATTCTTTCTAAACTGATTAAATCGCGAAGCTTGTCATTTGCGAAAATATTTACATTTTGCTTTTAGAATGTTTACAATAAAACTATAAAGTCCATAAATTTAAAAAAGAGCTTCCGGGTGCAAACGGAAACTCAGATGTACAGCAAGCTGCTTGAAGTGCAGCGCGACTAGTGTGAATAAGAAATGACCTACTCAAACAATGGGCGTTGCAGGGTAGGTCATTTCTTTTTGTTTGCAGAAATACCTAATGTGACTACGGCAATGACTAAAGCAGCAAAACTAATCATCATCATGTTCATTCCTTCGTACGTAACCATCAGCGGCACTCCCTTTCCTAAGAAAGTGAGGAATGACCGCTGTCCACCCCGCATTTGCTGTACATAGATAATCATGCCACAGGAATGTATGTTCGCATAAATCGAACACGGTCTTATAATTTACTATAAATGAACAATTCAAAATGCTATAGGCCTCCTTTCTTTCGAATTCCGAAATAAAATAATAGACCTATCACCTATCCTGTTTTATAGTGTAAGTATTAAGTAAATTCTAAAAACGGGAGGCTATTAAATGGAATATCGTCGCTTAGGCAACACGGGGTTGAAAGTAAGTGAAATTAGTCTTGGCAGCTGGCTTACATATGGCGGGTATGTGGAAGAGCAAAATGCGGTTGATTCGATTGATTTAGCGTACGAATCAGGAATTAATTTCTTTGATACGGCTAATGTCTATATCCGCGGCGAGGCTGAAAAGGTTGTCGGCAAGGCATTGTCTAAATATCCTAGAAGTTCTTATGTGCTGGCAACGAAGGTTTTTGGCAAAATGGGAGATGGCCCGAACGATCAGGGCCTTTCCCGCAAGCATATTATCGAGCAATGTGATGCAAGCTTGAAGAGACTGGGCATGGATTATATCGATATCTATTATTGCCATCGCTACCATCAGGAGACTCCGCTGGAGGAAACCTTGCGTGCTCTTGATGATCTAGTGAGACAGGGAAAGGTACTTTATCTTGGTGTAAGTGAATGGACAGCTGAACAAATTACCGAAGCAGTCCATCTGGCGGATAAAAAGCTGCTGGACAGAATAGTCGTCAATCAGCCGAATTACAGCATGCTGCACCGTAATATTGAAAAAGAAATCATCCCGGTCAGCGAAAAGCATGGAATTGGCCAGGTTGTTTTCTCCCCGCTAGCACAGGGCGTGCTGACAGGAAAGTACTCAAAAGACCAGTTGGCACCAGAAGGCAGCCGTGCAGCACAGCAGAATACAAATATGTCCCATATCCTCACACAACAAAATCTTGAAAAAGTGGACCAGTTGAAATCCATAGCAGCTGATGAAAATTTATCATTAGCACAACTCTCAATTGCCTGGATCTTAAGACAGCCAAACGTATCAAGTGCCATTGTAGGCGCAAGCCGCCCGCAACAGCTTGAGGAAAACGTAAAAGCCTCAGGGGTAAAATTGTCCAATGATGTTCTTGAGAGAATCACTGAAATCCTTAACGATTGATAAAAACCAAAATAAAAACCAAAGGATTCCGTTTTTGCCAAGGTATCCTTTGGTTTATTTATATTTAATAGTTTCCAAACCAGTTAGTAATGGAAAAAATGATGAAACATAATACAAAAATACTCTGACCTGATCAAAAAATAAACTTCCTCGTAGCAGGCCAACTCCCATGCAGTTTTCTAAGCATAACGATTTGTCCGATATGATGTGCATTATGTCGCGTTACTCCTGAAATCATTTCGGCTGCTGTAAGCTCTTTAAATTTAAATTGGGTGCCCTCGTCTGTCATGTGTTCGAATAACACGTGCAGGTCATGGTTTGTTTTATATACCTTTTTTAAAAGGCTTTCCCACTCTTCCTCGCTCCATTTATGTGCTTTTCGAAACGTTTCGTCGTTCTCTGAAGCTTCCTGGAACTGACCGATGCTGTCAGTTAGTCTTCTCAACAGCCGTTCCTGAAAATAAAGAAGATGACTGACAATTTCGGCTATACAATTCACGTTTCCTTCCTGAGGCTTCCAGACTGCATCAGAATAAGTGACCCCTTTTAGTGCATCCAGTAATGGTGGGTACCAATCCTCACGATTATAAGTGTTCAAAAAATCATGGAGTAATAATTCATTTAACTTCATAGTATTGCCTCCTTGAACTCTTGCTTTTTATTCTGCACTTGACCCTTCTCCTTAGTTCTATACATCTTTTATGGGAGCCATGTTTATTCTCCCTTATTTCTTTATGACGATGTATAATCCATTATTCGAAGAAAACCTATGGAAGAAGGGATAAAGAACGAATAGGTACCTTGTTTTTTAATTCCAAAAGTAAGTGTAAAGGTTGAATCTTTATTTCAATAGTTCAGCCTTTCAGAATTCTTATTCCCCGAAAGAAATATACCCTACCTCTTCAACTAGGTATTGTCCCTGGGGTCCCTGCATCCATTCAAGCATGGGTTGGATTGTTTTTTTCGGATTGTCTTTTAAAGTAATTGCATATAGATTGACGACATATGGATAGGTACCGTTTGCTATATTCTCTTTTGATGGTTCGATTCCATCAAGAGAAAGCAGCTTAATATTTTCATTTGGATTCATGCCTGTCGCAAAAAATCGGAATGAGTATCCTAATGAATGATTATAGTTCCGATAGCTTGCTACTTCCTCCATCAGGTCTCCCATCCCTGCTACCTCTTCTTTCAAAGCCGGCATCAAAGGCGCTTCCCCCATGAATTTTTCCATGATCGTCTGGCTGCCGGAATCAGCAGGCCGCTGGAACGCAAGGATTTTCTCATCCATTCCGCCTATCTCACTCCAGTGGGTGATTCTGCCAGAATAAATCGAGCGGATCATTTCTGATGACAAACCATTTATCGGGTTTTTTTCATTTACGAAAAATACAAATGCTTCCTTTCCAATCGGTGTAAGAACGAGTTCCTTTCCTTTGCTTTCAGCCAGGCTTTGCTGAGCGGCGGATGGCTGGGCGCCGAAAAAGATGTCCACCTCACCTGAAAGAAGTCTTTCAAACGCATAAATCGTATTGGTAAAACTCACAATCTCCTCCCCAGTCGGAAGTGTTGACTGGTAAGAAATGTTTTTATATGTAGCGTTTGCGAACGCTGAATAAACTGGAAACGCAGCCTCTGCGCCATCCAACACCGGCATTTCATCCTGGTTTTCCACCATAAAGCTGGCTGGTTCTTTTAGTTTAGGGAGCTTATTATTTGGATTGCTCACAGTATACGGCTCCAGGTCAACACTTGAAAAGCCGTTCCCGTACTCAAAACCATAAGAAGGTGGCAATACAAACTTGGCTCTTTCCATGTAGATAGCGCCGCTGATGGCAAAGAAAACGAGAAGGATGGCAATGCTTCCCCCCATGCGAAATTTACTGATTGCCACCTTTGTACTTTTTCGCCGTTCTGCTATGAAAAAACCAACCAAAAAGAAGAGATAATATGCAAATGGGACAGCAAATACCAATAGAAATTCACCCATCATAGCAGAGATAAAAGAGTTGGGCAGGAATGGGAAAAGGGCAAATACGAAAAACGTCCAGATATCATGACCGAAGAAACCTTTTGACCCGATCATCCCTACAGTGGCCAGTAAAACTGTTGTAAAAAGCGGTACATAAACGGGAAGATACCGTGCGTAAAAGGTTTCGGCACTGGATTTTTTTCCATGATAAATTCCAGTGGCAATTGCAATGATTGAGACTATCAAAAGCAAAAGCGGCGGGCCAAATCTCTCAATCGGTAAAACAGCAAATCCCAAAAATGATAGAAAAATTGGCAAAACCACGATATAGACAATCAACGAACCTGCATCTTTTTTCATGTCCACACATCCCTAACGCTTATTTATTTAGTGTAATTTTACACTAAATAAATAATTTGGTAAATAAGAATAATAAAAAAACAAAGGCAAAACCAATTTTAAAATTGATTTTGCCTGTTTTGATTTAATCCCTTAGTTATAAGCCTTCACGATCTCAACAAACAACTGGATGGCAAGTGGCAAGGCTTCTTCATCTATATCAAACTTCGGATGGTGATGCGGGTAGGCGCTTTTTTCACCACCCATTCCAACGAATACAAATGCTCCTGGTTTGTGAAGCAGGTAATGCGAGAAATCCTCTGCTCCCATACCCGGCTGGACAAGTTCGAATTGGTCATCTCCATAAGCAGATTTGATTAC
This sequence comes from Bacillus sp. ISL-35, assembly GCF_018613355.1. NCBI lineage: Bacteria > Bacillati > Bacillota > Bacilli > Caryophanales > Bacillaceae > Bacillus > Bacillus sp. ISL-35. The sequence goes on from NZ_JAGGQK010000026.1 coordinate 8,320, forward strand.
CCCTTCGACAAAATTGCTTTGTTTTATATCGTTAACCAGTGGAGGCGTCCCCAAAATGAAATCGACTTTCCCCTTTGCGCCGAATGCCGAACAGATCCCCTCAGTAAGCTTTTCAATCTGTGAGCGCATCGTCTGGACTGCTTCAAGTGTTAAACCTCGAACCGTTCCATGAAGCGAGGCGGAACCGGGGATAATATTATAAGTAGAACCGGCTTCGATTTTTCCGATGGTAATGACACCCGGTGTGATTGGATTCAGCTTTCTGCTCACAATTCCGTGCAGTGCCTGCATAACATGGGATGCCACATAAATCGGGTCCACCGTTTCGTGCGGTGATGCCCCGTGTCCTCCATAGCCCTCAATGGTAATTTCAAAATCATCGCAAGAAGCCATTTGCGGTCCATGTGCTAGACCAAGCCTTCCCGTTTTCATGCCCTGCCATAAATGGAGGCCAAAAATCGCGTCAACATTATCTAGCACTCCCTGATTGACCAGATATTCCGCACCGCTTGGCGTGATTTCCTCTGATGATTGAAAAATAAGCAGTATATTATGGTCTACTTCTTCCCTGTTATTCACAATCCATTCCGCCACTGCCAATAGCACGGCCGTATGACCATCATGCCCGCATGTATGTGCCACGCCAGGAATCTTTGAAAGATATGGTTTATCTCCCTCCTCCTGCATCGGTAAAGCATCAATGTCAGCCCTTAACGCGAGCGTCTTTTCTCCGGTTCTTCCTTTTACAAATCCGACAACACTCGGAGCCTCGAAGTCCAATATTTCAATTTCCAGAGCTTCAAGCCTGGTTCGAATATATTTACTAGTTTCAAATTCTTCACCAGATAACTCCGGATGCTGATGAAGATAACGGCGGTCCTGCACGGCCTGCTTTATTAGGTGATCCGATAAATATGACATCCCTATGTCCCCCTATGTATCTATTGTTACTGATTTATAAATATACAAAACAATAATGTAATTATACATCTATGTTTTTGAAAATTGAATAGAAAACTTATAGAAGACACTGCTTTGCTGTTGGATGTTTTACTAGTTATCTCTCCTGTGTTTTTGTCTGAAGCTCACATTACTTCGGACATTTCCTTGCTCTTGCATCAGAACTCTGTCCGAAGTCGCCCCGGGTTCGGACATTTTTTTGCTTTCTGGCTGCCCTTTTGTCTGAAGCTGATCTCACTTCGGACAAATTCTTGCTCATTCATCGGAACTTTGTCCGAAGTCGCCACAAGTTCGGACATTTTTTTTACTATCTACCTGCCCTTTTGTCTGAAGCTGACCTTACTTCGGACAAATTCTTGCTCTTTCATTTGAACTTTGTCCGAAATCGCCCCGGGTTCGGACATTTTTTTACTATCTACCTGTACTTTTGTCTGAAGCTGACCTCACTTCAGACAAATTCTTGCTCTTTCATCGGAACTTTGTCCGAAGTCGACACAAGTTCGGACATTTTTTTACTATCTACCTGCCCTTTTGTCTGAAGCTGACCTCACTTCGGACAAATTCTTGCTCTTTCATCGGAACTTTGTCCAAAGTCGCCACAGGTTTAGACATTTTTTCGCTTTCCACTTGTCATTATTGCTGAAGATTAGCTTACTTCTGCCAGACTCTTGCTCTTTCACAAGGTATTAGTATAAAGTCGTACGATGTTCGGACAACTACTCGCGTTTCATCAATATATTGCCCGAAGCTGCGCTTGGTTGCACTGTCATCTGTTTTATCTTCACTATTTTTTCTCAATACAGCAGGTTGTTCTCCTGCCATCAAAAGCAAAAGACGACAGTTACATCCTGTCGCCTGATTTAATCTCTTTTTATAAAGTGAAACTGTCAATCTGCTTATTCGTTTCTTCCAGTTTTATATCCACTTTGCTTGCTTCTTCTATATGCTGCTGAATCAGTTCGTTTACTTGATCAAACAAGATTTTTGTTTGGGTAAGTTCGTCCATAACCTGGTTTGAGCTGTCCTTTTGATGCTCGATCTCCACGATGACTTCCCCGACTTCTGACTTTACTTTTTGGATAACCGAAGATATGTATTCCATTCCAGCTGATGCATTCTTGCTTAAATTAATGCTCTGGTGGATCAACTTTGCACTGGATGTTGTCGAATCCATAGTTTCCTCTATTTCGCTCTGGATGTTGGCTGTGAGCAAGCCGATATCATTTGTGCTTTTCGCTGTATTCTCGGCAAGCTTGCGCACCTCTTCGGCGACCACTGCAAAACCATTGCCATGCTCTCCTGCCCTCGCTGCTTCAATCGATGCATTCAAAGCAAGAAGGTTCGTCTGGTCGGCAATTTCCTTTATGACCTGGACGATCATTTCAATTTCCTTCGATCGTTCATTTAGTTTCTTCATATTCTGAAATGCCTGATCAGAAATTTCCCCAACTTGATTAATCAACTGTTCGACCTGCCGGACCATTTCGCCGCCTTCAGCTGATTTTTCGACCATCTCTTTTGATGAACTGATTAAGCCATGACCTTTACCAGCATGCCCTGCTGCATGATGGACAGAATCCTTACTAATCTCATTCACTTTATCAAAGTGGGTTTTAATCTGACCGACCATACTCCCCAATACATAATGTTGATCATTAACCAGTTCATGCTGAGAAATCGTGTTCCCCAATTCCAGCGCGAATTTTTCCATAAAAGCCTGAAAAAAAGCTTCCTTTTCTCCAAACTGAGCATACAATTCGTCTACTTTATTTTGAAGTGCCTGTTTTTCCCCTTCAGCTACCTTTAACCGCTTCAACGTTGTCAGCATTCTATCTTCCCACGCTTTCTCCCTATTTGCATGAAAATTATAGCAATAACAGGAACAGCTCGTTGTGATATTTATCACAGTAACCATAAAACCGGCTAAAGAACCTCAGTCTATCCCAGCACCAAACAGTGACCATTTACAGCTAAAATAATTGGCCATTATAATTTATGATCCAACTGCCGGCCAATAAACTCCTTAAATGCCCTGATTGGTTTCCTTTGTGAAGCACTTCTCCACTTCACGTACTCCAATGCGAGAATACATAAAATCAGCCAGATGCCTCCAGCGAGATAGCCGGCGATAACGTCGCTCGGATAATGAGCTCCGAGATAAATCCTGCTCATTCCGATAAGGATAGGCATCAATCCACATAGGTAAAATGCAATCCATTTGATTCTTTTTTTCAAGTTCGAGCGAAGTAAGTAATAACCCAGGAATCCGTAGAAAAGCAAGGAACCCATTGAGTGGCCGCTTGGAAAGCTGTAACCGATCGCGTCGATTGCCTCGTCGATGGACGGCCGTTCTCTTCCAAAGTATAGTTTCAGCAGCTTTGTCAGCAGGCCGCCTCCTCCAATGGCAATGATGAAAAATAGAATGCTCCATTTGTCTCTCTTTTTTAACCATAAGAATGAAAGGAAAAGTAGCGAGAAAATGCTAAGGAACCAAATTGAACCTGATTCTGTTATCCAAAACATGATTACATCCAGTGTGTCTGTTGCGAAATGATGGAAAAAACCAATGATGCTATTATCAAAACTTTCCACTTCGGATTCTAGCATTTCTTCAGCTAGTTCTGCGAATAAGTATAGAAAAGCGATGGACACTCCTAAACCGGCTGCAACCAGGAGGACCGGAAGAAGCGTATTTTTCGCTTTTGTTTTCTTGTGATCATTCATTTAACATTTCCCTCCAATCTACACAATAGAAGTTCCCTTTTTAAAATAATGGCAAACAAAAAACGGCAGCTTAGCCACTGCCGTTCGTTCCTCGTATTATTTTCCATAGGATAAAATCGCCTGCTGGACGGTTCCGTAAGTGTCCAATTTTGAAAAATCGATGCCAGTATTAATGACATCAATTGCGAGATCTGCACGGATTCCTGTTAGCATCGTCTCGATTCCGATCAGTTTCAGGACTTTATGGATATTGAAGATCCGTGCTGCAATTTCACCGTCAATCGTTGCAATTCCTGAAAAATCAATAATTAATGTCTTGATTCTCAGTTCACTGATTTTCGGGATTACGTGGGTCATGATATAGTCGCTGCGTTCATAATCGAATTCACCAATCAACGGAAGAATTGCCATTCCTTTTTCAATTGGGACGATTGGCGAGGACAACTCGGATATAATACGCTCGTTCTTTTTATTCAGATCTTGCGCTTGTCTTTCACGCTCGAGGATCGTCTCAGTGATGCTTAGATCCAACAGATAACTAAGTCGGCTATTGACGTAAACGGCATCTTCAGTCGAAAGTCCTTCACTTACTGAAACGTTCGTAAGCATTTCGATCAACTGCAGGCGAGTTTCTGCATAAGGTTTTATGATGCTCTCTAGCTCTAGGGATGCATACTGAAATTGCTTTTGCTTCAGCTGTTTTTCTCTATGCCAATGAATAAACCTCTCTGCCACCGTCTCGTTCGAAAGATTTAATGTCTCCCCCAAAAACCCCAGGAATTCAGTGTTTGTTTTTATGGACTCGGAAATTATTTCGTCAGGTAGTTCTATGTCTAGTTTTTTCAGATTATAGTCAGTAATTTCCTTGCTGATCTTTTCAGCATTTTCAATAAGGTATCGGGAAAATCTTTCGATTGGCTTCACTTTTTCAGCTCCTATTAATTGTTCCGCTTTTTCTTTTAAAGATTATACCATGTTTGTATCATTAGATAATAATATTAACTGAAGCAATATAAAAAGACAAAAATAAAACGACAGTTCTAAACTGTCGTAAAAAATCGGTCTTATTTATATTATCTCTGCGTTTTTACGCTGGTTTGAGGAAACAGTAGCTTCTTTTTCTCCTCTTCCTTCACTCCATTTAAAAACGATTACACCTGCTATGATGATGAGGACACCAAGCAATTGTTTTTCAGTAAAAGGAACTTTATCAAGACCCATCCAGCCGAGTGAATCCCATAAAACTGCGAATCCAAGTTGCGATGTCAATACGATGGAGATGGCGAATGTCGGTCCGAGAAATCTGATTGCCTGCACGATTCCAGCAATTACTCCAATTCCAAGGATACCGCTGAACCAATACCACCATTGCATATTCGCCAAATTAAAAATCTCCCGGCCTTCAAAAAACAGGCCGATGATGAAGGAAGCCAGAGATCCGAGCCCTAAAACCAGGGTTGTGGTCGCCCAGGATCCTGCTTTTTCATTGACCTTGCTGTTGAAAATATTTTGCATGCCGACAAGTGCGCCTGCAATTATGGCAGATAATAAACCTATTAACATTGTATAGCCTCCTACTTATCACTCATAAAGATTTTCCTTCGCTGCTAACTTGAGCCCTTCAAGATCTTTTATCAGAATTGTCCCTTTGTTGCGCTCTACCAGTCCGGCAGCACAGAATTGTTTGATGACCCGATTAAGGTGTCTGTAACTCGTTCCAATCAGATTGGCGATATCCATGAGATTGGATGTGCTGACATTTCCATTGACCAGTGCGTCATTTTCATCATAGGCGACTGATACAAGGTAGCTTGCTAACCTTGTCTCCACAGGGTATAAAATATTGTGGCGCATGAATTGGGATTTGATATAGAATTTCCGTGTAATGATTTCAAGCAAAAATTGCATGAAGGGTGGATGATTCTTCAAGAACTGTCTGGCAGCACTTTGCTTTACTCCGATCATGACGACGGGAGTCACAGCTTCCACGGTATTGATGGTGTCGATTTCCTGGACATATTCAATGTCCCCAATCACTTCGAGAGGTGTTTTAAATGACAGAATCAGTGTCTTACCCTCTTCGGAAGTGGTGTAAATCTTCACCTTTCCTTTTACCAGGATGTATAAGAACTCAGCAGCCTCGCCCTGAGAACAAATCAATTCCCCTTTTTTAAAATGGTAAAGTGATAAGTAAGGGAGGATTTCTTCATTAAACAAAGGAGAAATCTCACCGGACCTCAAGAAATCCTCAAGTTGATCAGCATATTCCATTTTCCTATCCACAATCCTTCCCTTTTGTTACATACCGAGAACCATCACTCCGGCAACCATCATTGTAATACCGATTATCTGTGACATTTTCATTTTTTGCTTTTTGATTTCAAACCAGCCATTCTGGTCAATCAAGACTGTCATTCCAAGCTGGGAAATCAACATCGCTGAGACGGTTAGAGTGACTCCAATAAAATGGATCGCAGTGACATTCCCAAATACGACAATCGCTCCAAATGTACCGCCAATTAAATAAAGGGGGCGTACTTTTGAAAACCCCTGGAATTTCCCTTTACCTGAAACCAATAAAATCACTAATGCCAATAAGAACCCTGCAAATTGTGTGATTGTGGCCGTCTGCCATGTGCCAATATCCTGGCTGATCCTCGAATTGGCTACTCCTTGCAAGGTGATGAACGCTCCCCCTATAACCGCAAAAATAATACCCTTCATTTCTTCTCTCCTCAATCCTAATGTATATGTTCATTAAAAGACAGAACAGAGAATTCAGGAAGGACATATGTCCCAAATTTACAAAAACTATTTTAAAGAAGAGAGGTTCAAAAGAAAAGGCTGAACTAGAAGTCAAATGCTCCAGTCCAGCCTTCTATTATTTCTTTTTCACCAATTCATAGCCATTCTGCTGGATTGCGTACTCTACGCCCTGCTGCAGACTGGAAAAGGATTGTATTCCTTCGAGATTAACATTGGAACTCAAGATTTGAATGCTCAATTCCGATGACACACCAACAATGAAGCATTGGCCGCCAATCAGTCTGATTGCCTGGATTAATTTTTGAATTCCGTGGATGGAATAACTATCAACCTGCTTGATTGCTGTTAAATCGATTAACAGGTATTTAGCCTTCAGCCTCGTGAATTCTATAAGTGATTTCTCGGTCATGTTGCTGATCCGCTCTTCGTTGTACTTGCCAATTAACGGGATAACGAGAATGTCTTTTAGGACAGGAATAATTGGGGAGGACAGCTCTTGAACCAATGAGGACAGCTCTTCGGTCCGCTCTTCTACCTTTTTTTCTAATTCGAGGATGCTTTCCTGTTCTTTCTTTCTCGCTAATTCATGGATATTTTGCGAAATCGTTATGTTCGAAGGAAAAATCTCCACTTCATCATATTCATGGCCTTCCAGCTGGCTTTTCGTCATTTTGTACCACATGTCCTGCTGAAAAAGTCCACTTAAAATGCCGGCCCAATGGCTCGGAAGCAGAACGCCTACTTTATTTTCAGCAGCGAGCTTAAAAATCCGGTGTTCCCAGCTGTTTCGGATTCTTATGACAGCTCTTTTCTCTTCAAAAGAGTAGTCATGAATCTCAAAAATTCCCCATCCAGCACTCCTATAAATATCACTGTATTCATTCAAAAGCTCTACGACATCTGTTCTGCCCTCATAATACGAGCTTACCAGTTGTCCCATTCGAAAACCGGTCACTTCATAGACAGTCTTCGACACATCATTTCCGGAAATTTCTTCAATTGTTTTCAGAAACAGCTCAATCGCCGAATCCCAGAACAACAAAGCAGGAGCTCCATCAAATGTTAGCTCCCCTTCCTGGCTATTCCATACAAACTCATTTTTATTAACTTTTATCTGATAATTAGGATTCCCCATATTTCGACTCCCTTAATATTCGGCTTAGTATCATTCTATATGAACGCCCTGGAAGAATCCAGTATACCAGGTCAATGGAGAAGATGGCCCGGGAAAGTTCTGAAATAAAATGCTTCCTAAATGGACCGATTAATTCATAACTCAAATCCTACCCAAAAAAACGCATCGAAGCAACTTTCTTTAAATAAAGCTATGTGAACAACTTGGCGATGATGATAAATAGGATGGATAAAGAAAAGAAACCAACCATGAAATACCCAAAATACCTTAAAGGCTTCGGCAGCTTCTTTAGGTCAACATCAGTCGGGTATCCTTCAATTTTACTCATGTGGTCCATAGCGTCATTAATAGGCTTTTTATCCGACATAAAGCCACTCCCTTTTTCTCAAAGTCCTCTTCAACACTATTCTGGATATAAAAGGCTGTTCCTTCTTTTTTCCTATTTATTTTAAATAATTCATGATAAGTGCTTCTACGAACATAATTGCTTCCACTATTTCTCTTTTTCTACCCAAACCCCGGCTCCTTCCTCATTTCGGGCGGAGCTTCTCTCTTTCTGCGACCGAAACCTCTGATTACTCCTATTTTCGGGAGCATTCCTTATAGGAAATCTACTGATGACAAATAGACTCCAACGTTTTTCATTAGTAAATATGGGAAAAAAAGAAGAATACATAATTATTAAATCAAGAATCAATTCGTCTCCCATTAACTCTTTGAAGGACAATCCTGTAAAGGGTAAAATAAGGATACGATGACAAGAATGAGGAGTTCGGTATGTCAAAATATAAAAAACAAAGGCAGGAGCACTGGGTAAACAAATATGATTCACTCGATTTGAAAAAGCTGCTAACCATCCTGAAGGACAACCGGCGTGATATCCAGAGTAATCAGCAGCTTTATTATGATCCTGTTCAGGATCTTCAAGATATGGAAAACTATTATCGGGGAGCACAGGACTTGGACTTGTCCGGTCTTGCTCTATTTTATAAATTCCATACGATTGTTTTTCAGTCCCATAAAAATCAGCTTCCTTACTTTCTGGCCAAGGATTTGTATTTGTACACATGGGTTGACCTATACCCGGATGGAACCGCGAAAAGCATCTATTCGAGCCAGATGAAGGACCCAGAGTTATTGCTGATCGAGGATAACGATACACTGCGAGAGAAGTATGATGAATTCAGGAGGCGTTCGAGGAAAATACAGGTGAATGGATTTGATTCAATCAAGGAACTGAAGGTGTTCGAGGACCATTTCAAAATGAACACCGAGCATATTGTGCCACAATCCTGGTTCGAAGGCGCCGAGCCGATGAAGGGCGACCTGCATCACCTGTTTGTCTGTGAACCGGATTGCAATATTTCAAGGTCGAACTTCCCTTTTGCCGACTTTGAATTTTACAATCCCGAATCCGACGATGAACCGATCCAGAATAACTGCGGAGTCAGCAACGGGTTCGAGTTCGAGCCAGAGCATGGGAAAGGAACATCCGCACGGGCAATGCTTTACTTTTTCTTAAGGTATCCAAAAAGAGTAAAGGACGAATTTAAGAAGAAGGTTAACATCCCGTTGCTACTCCGCTGGAATGAGGAATTTCCGCCAACCCTTTATGAAAAGCACCGAAACCAGGCCATCTTTTATATACAAGGAAACCGCAATCCGTTTATCGACTTTCCTGATTTAGCAAAGAAAATCGTTTTTCCGTGGTGATTAAAAGGCTGAACCAGTATGTATCTGGTTCAGCCTTATTTTGTAAAAGCTACGGCTATTCTTTAATCACCTCAAAAATCTTCCTCGTAGTCACGATTGAAGCTGGAAAGAGAATGACAATGGCGAAAAATATCTGAAAGATAAAAACCAGCAAGCCATAAGGAAGCAAACTGGATTCAATATACCTGAAGACATAATCAAACACTTTTATATAGATAAAAAAGAAAATCGCCGATAAGACAAAAAACACGATTTGCTTCGCCATCGATATGCTCCCCTCCGCTCCCAACCAGTTATATTTATTTTAACAAAAAATTACAGGTTCTTGAGGCTTTATTCGCAAATTCAAATTGCGTGTTACCGAAACAAAGGAAATTATCTCATCACGGGTCCATGTTTCCGCATCTTCTCCCTGTGAATCCCCCATCCGCTCCATTTCGGGCACATGTTCCAGCATCTTCTCCCCGTGAATCATCTGTCCGCTTCTTTTCGGGCACATGTTGCACCAACTTCTCCCCGTGAATCCTCTTTCCGCTCCTTTTCAGGCACATGTTGCACCAACTTCTCCCCGTGAATCCTCTTTCCGCTCCTTTTCGGGCACATGTTGCACCAACTTCTCCCCGTGGATCATCTGTCCCCTCCATTTCGGGCACATGTTACACCAACTTCTCCCCGTGAATCCTCTGTCCCCTCCATTTCGGGCACATGTTACACCAACTTCTCCCCGTGAATCCCCTGTCCCCTCCATTTCGGGCACATGTTACGCCATCTTCTCCCCGTGAATCATCTGTCCGCTTCTTTTCGGGCACATGTTGCACCAACTTCTCCCCGTGAATCCTCTTTCCGCTCCTTTTCGGGCACATGTTACACCAACTTCTCCCCGTGAATCCTCTTTCCGCTCCTTTTCGGGCACATGTTACACCAACTTCTCCCCGTGAATCCTCTTTCCGCTCCTTTTCGGGCACATGTTCCACCATCTTTTCCCTGTAAATCCCATGTCATCACCATTTCGAGCACATGTTGCTCCACACATTACATCCTGCAACCTAGGAACTCGCCTCATTTTAACCCTCCACCGATAATTGTCCACCCACCAGAGTTAATTTTTGGTAAAGTTAAAACATATTAGACAAGCAAGTCAATTCGGAACAGAATTTTTACAAAAAGTGAAACCAGAGTGCCACCTGCAAACGACATACTAGTGAAAATAACAAATGGAGGTTTCCCAGTTGAATGAGGAACAGAAATTACTAAATCAAATCCGGGCGGGAAATGGAGATGCGTTTAGCGACCTGGTGGAAAGTCTTCTTTCCTCTGCCTACAGGACGGCTTATCTTATTCTTGGTTCGCGGGAGCTGGCTGAGGATGCTGTCCAGATTGCCCTGGAAGATTGTTATCTAAGCATAATGCGGGATATGGAGATTCGCCACTTTAAAGCATGGTTTTACCGTCTTGTTTATACCCGTTCGATTGATGTATACCGAAAACAAAAAAGGAATCAGTTTTCAGATATCGACGAGAATCCAGAAGCGATTTCTAGACTAAAAACGGATTCAGCTCAGGAAAAGGCTGTTGAAAAGGAAACTAAACAGGAACTGCTTCACCTGATCACGACCTTGAAAGATGAACAGCGAGTCCCGCTGCTGCTGTTTTATTTCGAAAACTTATCAGTGAAGGAAATCAGCCTAATACTCAGTGAAAACACCAATACCGTAAAAACCAGGTTAGCCCGCGGCCGGAAAAAGCTTGGTGAACTCATGAAAAAGGATCAACATTTTCAAATGGAGGAGAAATCATATGGGATATGATAAGAAGGATTTGCAGACCCCTGTTTCACTTGAAAAGTTCACAAAAGATTTGCCTGGTCGATTCGCTGCTGGAGAATTTAAAGATGCACGGGTGGATCGGGTTGAACGCGAACTTGAAGGCTTTAACCTTGCTTTAAAAAAGCAGTGGACTTTCTGGAAAAAGGCTGGAGTCACTACGGCCGCAATCGCTGCGAGCTTCCTGCTATTTGTCGGCTCAGGCTTTGTTTCCCCAACGATGGCGAAGATGGTTTCGAAAATCCCGCCGTTAAGCGCAATGTTTGATAATCACGAACAAGAACTGACAGAGCGACTGACGCAAGCTTTGAAAAAGGATGGATATCCTGTGAAGCAGGTGAACCAGTATGTTGGCGGCAAAAACGAAGGCATCATGGTTCATTTGGACGCATCTGAAAAACAGGTCAAGGAAATGGAACCGGGAGTAAAAAAAATCGGGCTCTCAATCGTACAGGCAGAGGAATTCAAAGGGACGAGGATCGAGGATTATTTTATTAAAGTAAGGAAGTACCATGAACCATCTGAAAAATGGAAACAAGAGCAAGCTGAAATGGAAAAGGAAAGTGAAGAAGTGTTCGAAATCGTCCAGGCTGCGCTGAAGCCATTTGATTTTAAACATAGCATCGGTTTCAGTTCTGATTCGGTTGAGTTGGAGATCCCGAGCGTAGAGAAGCAGGAAAAAGTGGATGAAATACAAAAGGCTGTGAAAGATGCCCTCGCCGCTAATGGCAAAAACAATATCGAGGTCAAAATTCGTAAATTCAACTTGGCCAAACGTGAGCAATACGCACGCTGGAGTGATGCAGTTTCAGGGATTGGCCATGAATTTATGACCTATAAAAAATATAAAGTATCAGGCGTTGGATATAAGAGCAGTGATGGTTTTATGACCATTTACATCACAATGAAAATGAAGAGCACTGACGAAGGAGCAGCTGACCACGCCACCGACCTGTACACAATGGCGGAGGAATTCATCAAGTCGGATGACATATGGCCACATGTAAAGCAAGACCCATATAAAATCGTGGTGAGGACAAAGGATAAGAAAGAATTCGTTAACGATGACGGACAAAAAGGGTTTAGATAAGACTGCGAGCAAAGGGATATTCCCCCTTTGCTCTTTTTTACTGACTGATAAAAAAAGACCACAAGCTGTGTTTCGCTTGTGGCATTTTTATTCAGAAGACGCTTTATTATCAGGATTCTCAAGCACATTCTCCATATAGTTTTTTCCCCATTGGTACATGGAGTCAAGGATTGGCATCAAGCTTTCTCCCTGCTTGGTCAATGAGTATTCTACTTTCGGCGGAACAACCGGATATACCTTTCGTTCGACAATCATGTCATCTTCAAGCTCGCGAAGCTGATTAACAAGCATTCTTTGGGTTATGCCAGGCATCAGTGCCTTCAACTCTCCGAATCGCTTTGTCCCTTCTTTTCCCAGATGCCATAAAATCAGCATCTTCCACTTGCCGCCAATCACTGCAAGCGTCAATTCTTTTTCACAGTTGAATGTTTTTGCATCCATTCTCGCCATCTTGCTTCACCCCCACTGCAACATAGAATATCACTTAGTATACTTTTTGTCACTATGTATGAAAAAAGTGCGTACTTTCAATAAAAAAACATACGCAGTATACTTACATCTATGCCATGAACCAAATGGTTACACTTGGCATGATGGTGAACGTGCAAAATAGGGTAGTTTACAACTGTGCACCAACAATAATTTTAGGGAGTGGAATATAGATGGAATTACAATTGGCATTAGATTTAGTGAACATTCCAGAAGCGATTCAAGTGGTTAAAGAAGTTGAGGAGCATATCGACATCGTCGAAATCGGAACACCCGTTGTCATCAATGAAGGGCTCCACGCTGTCAAGGCAGTAAAAGAGGCATTTCCTAATCTAAAGGTTTTAGCAGACCTTAAAATCATGGATGCTGCTGGATACGAAGTGATGAAGGCATCTGAAGCGGGAGCAGATATTATTACGATTCTTGGGGCTGCTGAAGATATGTCCATCAAAGGTGCTGTCGAAGAAGCGAAAAAACAAGGCAAAAAGATCCTAGTCGATATGATTGCTGTCAAGGATCTTGCTGGACGCGCAAAAGAATTGGATGAAATGGGTGTTGATTATATTTGCGTCCACACTGGTTACGATCTTCAGGCAGTGGGTAAAAATTCATTTGAAGACCTTCAAACCATCAAAAGCGTTGTAAAAAACGCAAAAACGGCAATCGCTGGAGGAATTAAACTGGATACACTCCCTGAAGTTGTGAAAGTCCAGCCTGACCTCGTCATTGTCGGCGGTGGTATCACTGGACAAGATGATAAGAATGCAGCTGCTGAAAAAATGAAGCAAATGATTCAGCAAGGGTAACAATAGTAATGCAGCCCACACAGTACCTTTCTGAAATTTTAAAGGAGCTTCACTCGTCAGCAGAATTAATCTCCGACGATGCTGCAGAAGGTCTTGTCAACGGCATTCTTGAATCTAAAAAGGTTTTTGTCGCCGGTGCCGGCAGATCCGGATTCATGGCGAAATCGTTTGCGATGCGAATGATGCATATGGGAATTGACGCACATGTCATTGGCGAAACGGTTACTCCAGGCTTTGAAAAAGATGATATTTTGATTATCGGATCTGGTTCAGGGGAAACAAAAAGCCTTGTATCCATGGCGGAGAAGGCAAAAAGCATTGGCGGTACCATTGCAGCTGTCACAATTTTTCCCGAATCGACGATCGGACAGATGGCCGATATCATTGTTAAGCTGCCTGGATCACCGAAAGATCAATCAGAGGGCGACTACAAGACCATTCAGCCAATGGGATCCCTGTTTGAGCAGACCCTGCTTCTTTTTTATGATGCCGTCATTCTTAGGTTCATGGAGAAAAAAGGTCTTGATACCAACAAGATGTATGGCAAGCATGCCAATCTTGAGTAATAACGGAAGGCTGCCTGATTATGGGCAGTCTTTCAGCAATTTTTTTAATAGGAGGAATTAACATGATTTCACTAAAAGGAAAAACAGCAATCGTTACAGGAGCAGGCAGAGGGATTGGACGAGCAGTTGCTATTGCTCTGGCCAAAGAAGGTGTCAATCTTGGATTGATTGGATTGACGATGTCCAATCTTGAAAAAATGACTGAAGAACTCGAGCAATATGATGTTAACATTTCAGCTGCTTCAGCCGATGTCTCGGATCTTGAAGCAGTCCAGCATGCCGTGGAGCATATTAAATCAGATCTAGGTGCGATTGACATTTTAGTTAACAATGCAGGAATCGCAAAGTTCGGCGGCTTTATGGATCTATCCCCTGAAGAATGGGAAAAAATTGTCCGCGTCAACCTGATGGGTGTATACAACGTGACAAGAGCGGTTTTACCAGAAATGATCGAAAGAAAATCCGGAGACATTGTGAACATCTCCTCTACTGCAGGCCAAAAAGGAGCACCAGTCACAAGTGCTTACTCCGCTTCCAAATTCGCAGTCCTAGGTCTGACAGAATCACTGATGCTTGAGGTCAGGAAGCATAATGTCCGCGTAACCGCTTTGACTCCAAGTACGGTAGCAACTGACCTGGCAGTCGAAAGCAATTTGATCAGCGGAAACCCTGAAAATGTCATGCAGCCAGAAGATTTAGCTGACCTTCTTGTCGCAGGATTAAAACTGCACCCAAGAGTCCTCGTGAAAACAGCCGGATTGTGGTCAACCAATCCGTAAAACTATATCGGAACAGTAAATCGCTTAACTTCATTGTTAAGCGATTTTTTATTAATGATTCTTTAAATAAAGCTTGCTTATCGCTTCTTTAATAAAATCTTATGACTAATCTTCCAAATCGTACTCATAAATTGGATTTATACAAATTAAGATCGAGACAATAGCATTATTGTATCCAGACATTCTTTCAATTTCCTTTTGATCATTAAATTCGTCGTTTGTAAAATGTACCGAAAGTTTTTTTATTATATTTAAATACTTGCTAACGAATTCATTTTCCTTCATTTCCTTAACGTCCGCCAACATTTCACTATAAGCTAGTAATTCACCTTCATCATTATTTTTGAAATCTGAATTATCGGAGACGGTACCTGTGTTTAAAAAAATTATCTTTCTTTCAATAATATCAGCCAATGTGAAATGGTTTAGTTCCTTATTATTACTCACAATAACCTCCATTTGATTAGCTCTGAATTTTATTTATTATGCCCTGTTTCTAAAAAGAAGTTCATCACAAAAAAAGGCGGTTAACCCTTCCCGGACCACCGCACCACGTTTGTTTAAAACTCATTAATATAAGAAATAACACTTTTTAAGATTTCTATTGATTTTATTGGATCATTATCAAGTTCTAAACTGTGATTTCCACCTTCGACCACTTTCAATATAAGATTTGGATTCGTTTTTATTTTTTCGAAGCGTTCTTCAATAAAACAAAAATGATCTTTTTCTCCGATAACACAAAGGCCTTCATGATTACTGTTAACCATTGCTTTAAATACTGCATCATTTTGTAGTAAAGGAGTCAACCATATTACTTTGGCATCTTTAAACATTGTATGATCGACCAGATAACTCAAAGCTTTTGTTCCGATAGATTTAGCCACAATATAAAAATGGCTGTATTTTTTATCATTGATTGCGGTGTCGATCGCAAGTAGTACACCTTTTGCAAAATCCCCTTCATTTAGCGAAGACAACTCTTGCCTGCTAAATGAATAGTTAATGTGTAATACATCGAAACCTTTATTGTAAAATGCCCCTGTTGTGTAGTATAACAATGGGGCTTGTGTAGTATAACCAGCCCCTGGTAAAACAATAACTAATTTATTTGTGTCTTCTTTCTGTTCAATCAATCTAAAAGGGATAACTTCACTATTCATCGTGATCACAACTCCACAAATTTTATAGATTTCTTTATTTAAACAATTATTCCTACGAAAAATTACCCGATACAGGAATAAGGTAAAAGCTATCCATCATACGTATGCAGGCATTTTCAGCTTTGTAGGGGTACCATTCAAGCGGAAAGATACCCTTATGCAAGCATTTCCACTGCCATAAGGGCATCATTCTAGCGGAAACATACCCTTATGCATGCATTTCCACCTCCATAAGGGCATCATTCTAGCGGAAACATACCCTTATGCATGCATTTTCACCTTCATAAGGGCACCGTTCTAGCGGAAACATACCCTTATGCAAGCAATTTCACCGCCATAAGGGCACTATTTCACATGCCTTTAAATTCCTCTTTTAAAATAGCAAATAGATAATGATCTCTCCATTGTCCTTTTACTTTCAAATTTTTAATAAAATGACCTTCCTGTCGGAAACCTATTCTTCTTAAAAGGTTGACTGAACCAGCATTTTCTACATCACAGACGGCATATATCCTATGAATATCCATCGTATTAAACCCTAAATATAATAATCCGTTTACAATTTCTTTTCCGTACCCTTGTTTCCAGTAGGATGAATTTATAAAATACCCGATTTCTACTGTTTGACAATCCTGATCTCTTATTATAAACAAAGCATTTCCGATAACTTTTTTTGTCTCTTTTTGCACTACGGCTAAAACATATATTTGTCTGTTTTCTTCGGTTTGAAAAGCAATCTGCTTTCTAAGGCTATGTAATGTTTGCTCTCGATTAGTTGGTCCCCAGGTTAAGTATTTAACCACTTTTTGATCTGACTTAAATTGATAAATATCTTCAAAATCCTCTTCATTAAGCTCCCTCAGGACAAGCCTGTTCGTTTCCACTGGTTTAATTCTAGCCATTCGTATACTACCTCCACCAGAAAATTATAGAAGTAATCACCTTTCATTCTATTAAAAGGTGGCTCAATCACACACACGTAGATTAATATAATGACGGTGGACTATCAGCCATCGTATTGACAAGAATTAAATAGAGTAGGACATTAGCGCCAGGCAATAAAATGAAGATTAATCTTACCGCTAAAGAAGATATACCAAAATACTCAGCTATGCCTCCACAGACGCCTCTTATAGACTTATCAGTGGAAGTCTTTTTTAATTTCTTTTTCAATTCAATCCCACCCTCGGTTTTCAATGATTTGAAAAATTAGATGTCTTTTTAGTCAGCTTTCTTTTGATTATCCCTGATTTCTAAAAGTGTAGAGTGAATATTATTAAGGGTTACCAAAATAATGCCTAACATCCCGAAGGTTACGATTTCCTTCGTGATAAAGGAAATCACGCCAAGAATAAATAAATACAAGGTAAATTGCCAATTCTTCATTTGAGCTGCCACCAATCCAAAATATTAAAATTACTTTTCAAGAAGCTTTCCTTAACCTATGCATACATGGGCTAAATTCCTTTCATTAGACTTCAATCTTACTTTTATTCCTTCTTACAAAGTGATTAAAAAACAACATTACAAAAATGACAAACCTAATAGCAAAATATAAATTAAATAAATTTGGAATCACGGTTGTCATACTGTTGGACTCTTGAGATATAACAAAAAGAGATAAGCTGCAGAATGCCAGTAAATGTCCCATTGCCGTTAGGATAACCGCTCTGCGGCAATGAGGGTAATTCGATTCCTGTAACTTTTTTATCTTATTGGACAGGTAGACTGTAAAAGCAATGAAAGCCAGAGCAAGAATCATTACAAAAATGTACAACGGAATCCTAGAAGGAGTCAGATGAATGTTGAAAATTTGCTCAGCTATTCCCTTATCATCTAGCCAAAACGCCAGGTTTGCCACAAATAGAACAATGCACAATCCTAAAAATTTCAATTCACTCAATACTAGTCCAAAGAACATACTTTTAGTTGACATATTGCCACTCACTTTCATTTTTATCAGTAGGTTATCAAAATGTTTTGAACACTTTCGTTACTATTTATATTAACAAATTGTACCAAATTAGGTGGTTTTATTGTTAAAAGAATACATATGTATATTCGGGAGTGAGCGTTTTGTTGGATTTATTTTTATATAATTGGCAAGTAAGAGATGATTGGTTTAATTGGTGTAAATCCATATCACCAGAAGAGTTAAAAGCGGAACGAGTTGGCGGGATGGGAAGCATTCTGAAAAACCTAATCCATGTGATCGATTGTGAACTTTTATGGCTTAATTACATGCTTGAAAAGCCTAATCACTATCCTGAAAAGGATTCAATCACCAGCTTAGATGATGCTATTAGATTTTCAGATTTCACTAAAAAAGTAACTGAAGATTTTATTAGTCACTTACCAAATGATTTCGATGGTAAACTAATTCATATAAAAAATAATAGAGGTAAAGTTCATACATTCAGTTGCGGCAAGATCCTCCGTCATATAATCACCCATGAGATCCATCATATCGGCCAACTATCAATTTGGTCGCGGGAGATGGATATGAAACCTGTTTTGTCCGATTTAATCATTCGAAATTACACATGACAACAATGTCCTTTATATTAAATATGGTACAAAAAACAAGAATAGCGTGTGAAACAGAGCTCAGTTTTGGCGCGCTATTTTTCTGAATATTTTATTAAGGCATTTGATATATTACCCCTGTTATTCACATAATTAAAGATTGTGAATTTACTAAAGCTCCCTAAAGTATTTCTCACCCTTCAAGCAACTGCATATAATACAATTTCTCTCCATTATCCTTTTCTACAAAAATAACCCCTGAATTCCCATCATTTGTATCATACAGTATGGTTCCTTCAGGTAATTTTGTAGCTGAAAGATTAGTGAAAAACCAACTAGAGGTCGTGACTTTTTTAATTTCACCAACTTTTTTCCCTTTTTGATGCTGATCTTTATTTTTCTCAAACCATTCCAGGTTCGTGACATTGCTATAAATAAATCCATCATATTTCAGAATATCCGCATTGTCATTCTGCTTGAGAACATCTCTGGCAGTCACTTTACCGCCATCTGCACTGCAGCCAGTAAGTAAAACAATAGCAATCAAAAGCAAAATCAATGATACTTTTATGACATCTCACCGCCTTTCTAAAACCGACTTTGCTCCGTATATCCTTCTAGGCATTAATTCTCACATGGAAACAACCGATTCCCGGAACCATTCGGCATACTAAACCCTTCCCCGGGGTATACTCAAACAGATGCTCATATATGGGAGGTTTTACTAGTGAAAGAAAGTTCTTCAACGGAACGTTATATGCCTATGACTTCATCAATGAGCGGGATGATTCAGAATGGTGAAAATGGTGTTTACAGCCTTACTGTCCAGATCGTAAATGTTTGTTTTGTGCGCATTTCAGAAGCACCGGGGGACTGGGTCCTGATTGATGCCGGAATGCCTAAATCCGCTGATAAAATCATCGATGCCGCAGAGGAGCTTTTTGGTGAAGGAGCTAGACCAAAAGCAATCATCTTAACGCACGGACATTTCGACCATGTTGGTGCCATCATCGACTTGGTTGAGCACTGGCAGGTTCCTGTTTATGCTCATCAGCTGGAGCTTCCTTATTTGACAGGCCAGCAAGATTATCCAAAGCCGGATGCCAGTGTGGAAGGCGGCCTGGTCGCCAAGATGTCCCCCGCCTTCCCGCATGAAGGGATTGACCTTGGAACAAATGTACAAGTCCTTAACGAGGATGGCAGTATACCACATATGGAAGGCTGGAAGTGGCTTCATACCCCGGGACATACACCTGGGCATGTCTCATTGTTCAGGGAAGCTGACCGTGTTCTCATTGCAGGGGACGCGTTTGTCACGGTGAAACAAGAATCCCTGTATAGTGTGCTGACTCAAGAACAGGAAATAAGCGGCCCTCCGCGGTACCTGACAACCGACTGGGAAGCCGCCCGGTCCTCTGTCCAAAAACTTGAGGCGCTGCAGCCTACTTATGCCATTACCGGACACGGAATCCCAATGGCAGCAGAGACACTAAGAGAAAACCTAAGAAAGCTCGTTGATGAATTTGATGATATCGCCATCCCTGACTACGGAAAATATGTAGACGGCGAAAAATAACCGACAGAGAGGCTTGCCGTTTAGGCAGGCTTTTCAACTTTTAATTCGAATCAAGGACCCTAATCTCTTCATCTACCTTTACACTGATTAATTGCTTTTCAAGTTTGATTTTATGTAACCCTTTTTCGTCAATATATGTATCAATGACATCAAAACCATTCTTAAGATTTAAAATCAACATCGCCCGCCATTTATTCATCGTTTTGGTTTGGACTACTCTGTACCCTCTTTCCATTAGATATTGATGCTGCCTTTTCATTAATGCAGATGCAATACCATATCCTCTATAGGCTGGATTCACCCCGCCTAACCAACTATAAAATTTATCGTTTTTCAATTCATATCCAATCTTATATCCAACCAATTTTGTGCCAGCCATCGCGGTAATTATTAGCAGTTGTGGTTTATTTGCCATTTTCGCAGCTAAATCTTCCGATGTATTGAATACTCTACTGTGTAGTAAATTCAATTCGTTTAAGACATCCTCACTCGGCAGCGAATTATAGATCAAATATTTTATAGTCAAGATCATTCCTCCACATATCAAGAAAAGAGGTGCTCCATCCTTATCTTAATATAGGAGCCATAAAGGATGGTGAAATCTCTCATTTAGGTTTAACGTACCGATGTCACTCACTTTCAATGAAATTTTAAAATCTATTACTTACTGTTCCTGTAATTCCCTAAGTAATTGGAAAATTTGTCCCCTATGGTGGGATTCATGTTCAATTAAATGGTAAACAACCCATTCAGGGGTTACATCATATTGTTCAAGTACACGTGGTTTTCGCCAATCGTTTAAGTCTATTGAACGGAAGTAGGAAAGGAACACTTCACGGACTTTTTTTAGACGATTAAGATGTTGCTCTAAGCTTTCTCCCTCAATGTGTGTCAGGTTACTGGCAGTGCGGCTTTCCAATGGGAACAACGAGCTAATTTCGGGATCCCAGTCTGTTCCGAGGACCTCGACATATAACCAGTCTGCCTCTACCAATGCAATGTGGTACAAGAGTGAGCCAATTGAATGCCTTCCGAGCATTTTTTTGTCTAATAAGTTCTGGTCTATTCCTGTTAATTTAGTAGTAATTGTTTGGCGTACATCCTCTAAACACCATAACCACCTGCCGATTTCTGGTTCATAGCCTGTTAATGAAGATATTTTCAATGATTCTCTATTCAATTATTCATCCTCCCTTTTAAAGTGTTAATAATCTATTCAAATGATGCTGTGCTTGTATTTTAGTAACCCTAGTTCAATAAGGAATTCCACAAAAAGAGCGTTAATCCTCCATGGACTAACGCTTGTTTGGTATTTTCTTTTATCAAGGCTCTAAAATAGCCGGGGCTGACTCGATATTTTCAATCCATTTATAGTCATGGCCGTTCAACCCCTTTTTCACCCATAAATCATTCTTATTACCATTTTTACGCAGCCATGTAATATAGTCCCCGGCAACTTGTGGCTGATGGTCGAGTTCGTTCGTCTTTGGATGGGAAATTTGTTGTTGTCCATCTGTTTTTATATCAATGGCATACAGAGTCGTAAACATGGTTGGAACCGGACCTTCATTCCAAACTTTGTTCTCTTTCGCACGGGCAACAATCACTGTATCCGGAGAATACCACGCCAGGTCCAGGTCAACAAATCCTTCAGGTGTGTATTGTTTTTGCTGAACTGCTGCCGGCATATCGGCGATGGTCGCTTTCTTGTTTTCCACAAAAAATCTTCCTTCTCCAGAAATATAGGCAAGCTGATTCGCTGATGGTGCCCACTTCAACCAGTCTTTGAACCCCAGCATCTTTCCTACCTCCTGAAATTGTTCGCCTTCATTGGTTAGAACACATAATGAATTGCTATCCATTGACCATGAGGCTGTTGGGATGACAATGAAGGCAAGCCACTTTCCATCGTAGCTCCACTTAAAAAAATCGGCATCAATCCCAAACAATGCGGTTTCATCCGTCTTAATGGTATAAAAGGGTTTCATCTTATTTTTATCCAGATTTGCGGTCACTGGTATTCTATACATCGGGATCGGTCCCCACCCTGTCGGCCGCAAACTGGATTGGGAGGAAACGATGAATTCCTTTCCATTCGGGAACCATTCAAAACCGCTGACACCAAGGGCCACATTCTCAAATCCCTTGGGCCTGCCATTCTGCATCTTGGTAACATTCAATATACCCTGTGAATTATAGGCTAGCTGATTCCTGGTCGGTGACCATTTAAAATCAGAAGTTTCAATGAGATATGGCTGGTAGCTGTCTTTTTTCTTCGTATCATAAATAAACAGTTCTGATTTATTCCCCTGCTCATCACCGTCTATATAAGCGATAAATCTCCCGTCGTAAGACCACTTGGGCGATTGCACATATTTCCCCTTCGTCACCTGTACCTCTTGCACCCCCGTTTTGATCCATAACTGATGGTCACGGACAAAAGCGGCAGTGAATGGAACCTCTGCACTTACTTTTATAGATAAAAGAAAACTAACACAAATAAAAAATGGAATCCTCAGTTTCAAGAACATCCCTCCTCTTTATAGAGTGTCCTGTTCTGAAATGAGGATTCTAATTGGTAAAAAATCAGGTTGTTACACTTTCAGGACTATTTTATTGCCTGAAGGATCGATTGTCACATAAGAATCATGTTCTTTTGTAACTGATGCACCCAGCTTATCAAGCTGTGCGACTATTTTACCCATCTTTTCTTCGTCTGACAGAATCAGTGTATATGAGGCTAACCCCACACTTTTTTCTGGCGGTGTGGGTGCACCAACTCCATTCCAGGTATTCAAAGCAATATGGTGATGGTATTTTCCATCTGAAATAAAGGTGGCCTGATGTCCATAGCGGCATACTACCTCAAATCCCAGGCCATTGAGATAGAAATCCTCCGCCTTTTTCAAATCGGCGACATGCAAATGAATATGTCCCATTACTGTTCCAGCAGGAAGGCCATTCCACGATTCCTGCTCTATTCCTGAAAGCAAGTCCTCGAAGTCCAAAGGGTCGACGGTCATTTTCACTTCTCCGTTTTTCCATTCCCATTCAGAAGGCTGGCGGTCTCTATAGACTTCAATCCCGTTACCATCTGGATCGGAAAGATAGAGTGCTTCACTTACAAGGTGGTCTGAAGAACCAAAGCGCACTCCAGCTTTCATGAAATGCTGAACAATCTTCGCTAAATCAGAACGTTCCAGCAAAAGAATGGCAAAGTGATATAAGCCAGTAGTCCTTCCCTGCTTTGGAATGACGTTTTCCGGCTGCTCAATCGTTAATAACACCGTTTTTCCATCCGCAGTAAAGCTCGCGGAAGAATCCGTCTGTTCCATTAGCTGAAAACCGATGACTTTTTCATAGAAAGCGATTGAACGCTGTAAATCCTGCACCTTTAAGTTTACTTGGCCCACGAATGTTATAGGTTTTTGATGAAAATTCATGTTTAGAACCCCCACTCAAGTTAGTTACTTTATGTAAGTTAGTATATAAGTAAAAATTACTTTAAGCAAGTAACTTTTTTATTTCATTGATTAAAAAAATGTATATAATAGGATTAAGGAGTTGGTTTCGTTGGATAAGACAATATGCCCTAGATTTGAAAAAGCCATGGGGATCTTAGGCCAAAGATGGACTGGGTTGATAATGTATCAGCTCTTATCTGGCCCTCAGCGGTTTTGCACAATAGAATCAGCAGTAGGAGTAAGTGGCAGAGTCCTGTCAGAAAGACTGAAAGATCTAGAAAGCGAAGGAATCGTCAAACGAGATGTTTATCCAGAAACACCCGTACGAATCGAATATTCCTTAACCGAAAAAGGCCAGGCATTAGAACCACTGATGAAAGAAATCGAAACATGGTCGCAATCATGGCTGTAGAAGCAGAGGGATAATACCTTCTGCTTTTTTCTTTTTAATAGTGAGAACTTAATTCATACACTTTTTGAAAGGGAATTGCAGGTTAGGGTAATTAGTCTCCGGTTAATATTGTTATATCGACGGTTAGGCCCGATTTATCGACGGTTACAGCATTTTTCCAACGGTTACAGCCATTTTATCAACGGTTGCAGATGATTTATTAACGGTTGGAACATATTTATTTACGGTTACAGCCAATTTATTTACGGTTAGACCCATTTTATTTACGGTTACAGTCATTTTATTTACGGTGGGAGCCATTATAACGGCTGCACCCAATTTACTTACAATTGCATCTCGTCTAATTCAAACTACCAATCGAATTTGCGATCTCAACCAAGACTTCTGCAGTCACTTGATCCGAAGCTCTCTTATCAACGCTTAAAATATACTGCCAGCCATCTCTTTCAAAAACAAGAAGGTTGAAGTTTGTAACATTGGTATAAATCGCTTTACCTCCATTCTTCAGTTTAAAAGTGTCATTTACCCTCATTGGAATCTTGTGACTAATTGGGCGAATGTCTATTTGATAATGATGACCAGGTGAATCCTCATTTAAAAATTTAATTTCCAAAAAGTCGTTAACATCCCCTTCAAGGTCATTGAATCTTCCAAAGTAATGAGTGAACTTTAAAGGTGGAACTCTCACAGGTAGTTTCAAATCTCTTTTATAATGCTGCTCAAACTCCGATACGGCCTCCTCGACTGTCGTATATCCAATCTCCTTATACATTTCTTCCAATGATTTTGGCTGACTGTTAGCTGCTATCACTGAACCACTATTTACTCCGCACATCATAATACTAAAAACTAGCAGTTGGCAAAGCTTCCTATGCAATTAAATCATCCCTTTTCAAATTTTTAGTTATTTTGCCCGTTAATATAGTGGCCATCCTTTTCAAAACTTTAAAGCCAGCTATATTTCATACATTCATCACATTTACATCTTATTATTATGGAAAATTGAATTCAGGATTGGAGTCTAATAATGAAGAAAATATTATCCATTTTTATAGCTGTTTTGTTCCTTTTGGCCGCTTGCTCTACTGGCCAGGATAAAAAAGAAGATTCGCTTGAAGATCCACCGGAGCTTCTGGAAGTGTCGATTAACTCACCTGAAAAAATTGAAATCAATCAGGAAGTTACAATTGAAGCCGAAGTGACACAGGGTGGGAAGAAAGTGACTGACGCAGATGAAGTGAAATTTGAAATTTGGCAATCCGGCATGGATGAGCATGAGATGTTGCCGGCACAAAACGAAAAAGATGGCACATATGCCATCAAGAAAACTTTTAACGAGAGCGGAAATTATTTCATTGTAGCGCATACGACGGCAAACCGGATGCATAGCATGCCAAAGAAAGAATTAATTGTGGCCGGCAGTGAGACAGATCCATCTTCTTCAGCAGACGAGGAAAAGGAAGTTCATGAAAGTCATGCAGAAAACGAACATACCGATCATCATAATAGTGAAGTTGGATTCGAATTCCTTAAGCCTCCCACGATTAAAAGCAACCAGCCAACTGAGTTGAGTACTAAAATTACTCAGGAGAAAAAGCTTATTTCGGAAGCAAGGGTTCGATTTGAAATCTGGCAAGAGAGCGAAACAGCTCACCAGTTCATTGATGCCAAAGAAATCTCTCCTGGCATATACACCACTGAATATACTTTTCCTTCTAGCGGGCACTTTAATGTGAAAATTCATGTGGAAAAAGAGAATATTCATGACCATACAGAAAAATCGGTAGATGTAGAATAATTGTAAATGCTCACAGTAATGCGGGCATTTTTCTTCTAAATGGCTTCCCTTTTTCCATAGCCAGATTATAAAATATGTTTATTAACATTTTCACTGGAAGAGGGAAAACTTGATGAATTTAATAAAAGAAATCAGAATGCGCAAGAATTTACAAAACCTTATCCTGTTCATGTTGTTCGCCCTGATCTTCACCTTACCTGGAAATCATATTTTCGGTGACATCGCCCTTATGGTGATCATTTTTTTTATTGCTTATATATCTTCCTATATTAATATAGTCCCATTCTGGAAAGGATTGCTTTATTCTTTCCTTGTCACACTAATCATCGTTGCCGTTTTCCTTGCCACAATAACTCTTTTTCCGACTATTTCTAATCTCCTCCTAATGGCCATCATAGCCCTTACCGGCTTTTTGTGTACATATCTGATAGGCTAATCCAATTCGTGCTAACACAAAAAGGCTGAACCAATTCCCGGTTCAGCCTTTCCTCTCAATTCGCCGTCTTGTCTTTTTCCAGCACAAACAGCGGCTCGTTTTCCTTCCATTCAGCAAAAAGCACGTCTTCGAAATGATGGATTTTTTGCTTTTCCAGTTCACGTTTAAGCCACTGCTCGTCCAACCCGGCTTCTTTTAAATTCGCCTTAACCACTTCGCCATCAAGAATCATATTGACTGGCAGACTGGGATCGTCTGCTTTGATTTTCATGTCGCTATTCTTGGGTATGTCGAAATCCGCTTTGGGAAGGACGCTGACCATTCCATTTGTTTCGATGATGGCGTATTCGACTTCCCTCAATGAAAAATAGCCTTGCTGCCTGATCAGACTTTGAAGTTGATTGATGTCCAGTTTCGCTTTTTTCAACGCATCGTACTTGATCTTCCCTCTGCGGACAACGATATTTGGTTCCCCCTCGAGCAATTTTCGCGAACCGAGGAACTTCTGGGTAATCGTCTCTGTCACATAGACAAGTATTCCCCACAAAGCTACAGCAAAGGCTATTTCACCAATTTTCACTTCATGGTCATAGATGGCATTTCCCACCAGCTCACCGAGGATGATAGCTGAAATAAAGTCAAATGGGGTTATTTGAGAGAACTGCGTCTTCCCCTGCATTTTCGTCATGATAAATAAAAAGACAAATCCACTCGTCAGCTCGAGTGCAATGGATAGATAATGATTCAACACTCCCACTCCTTCCTTTCCATTATGGGAAAAAGAACGCCAGTTGAACCGTATTTTTTTAAAAAATTCCCTATCTACACCATTCGACTTTCTTGTCATAAAAACAAGAAAGATTTATCTTCCACATAAAGGTAAAACATGTAACTTTTATGTTAAAAAATCGTTTATAAGGTTGTAAATACTTTTCTAAATATGCGTTAGTTTTCAAGGGGGAAGGGAAATGAAAAAGCTGATTGTTTGCATGATGCTGCTGGTTTCAATGGTGTTTTTCGAGGCACCGGCGCTGGCTGCGGGCGGGGAAATGATAATTATTAACAAGTCTAATAATCAACTCGCCTATTATAAAAATAATAAACTGGTAAAAACCTTTAAGGTGGGCACGGGGCGTAAGGCATCATACACACCTGAAGGCAAGTTCAAAATCGTTAACAAAATCAAGAATCGACCTTATTACAGCGGGAAAATTCCGGGAGGCGATCCGAGGAACCCACTTGGCAACAGGTGGCTGGGGATCAATGCGAGAGGAACCTGGGGCACGACTTATGCAATCCATGGCAACAACAACCCTAAATCAATCGGCGGATATGTGAGTGCCGGCTGCATTCGGATGTACGACCAGGAAGTGGAATGGCTGTATGATCAGGTAAAAGTCAATACTCCAGTTGTCATTACGACTTCGAAGAACTCCTTTAACGCGATTGCTGCTGCAAACGGTTATAAAGTCACCGGGCAGGCGTCTGTCCCTGTAACCGCAGTTCCATCAAGCACTGTTCTGAAAAAAGGCATGAGAGGCGCAGAAGTTAAAACCTTGCAGCAAACCCTGACAAAAAAGGGTTATAGTACAAAAGGAATCGATGGTGTTTTTGGCCCAGCAACAGAAGCAGCCGTAAAGAAGTTCCAAAAATCGAAGAAACTTAAAGCAGACGGAATCGTCGGACCAGCCACAAAGAAGGCTCTGGGGATGAAATAAAGTAGAGAATTTAAGAACATGAATTTCTAATTTAAAGGTGCTAATACACCGGCAGTTTTACACTTAAAAAGAATAACAGTAATCAAAAATCGCTTAACGCTACAGTTGTTAAGCGATTTTCACTTTAATCTGGCAATATCCGTTACTATGAGGCTCCTTAATAACAAAACTATATTTATTCCATATGCGATGTATCCCCTACTATTACCTTCTTAAATTGTTTGCCGTCATAATTGACAATCGTTAAACTTGTACCTAGAATCACTGGGGGATCCCACATTTTCTCTGTCGGTATATTCCAAAACAATGACATTAAGGCTCTAATCACTACGCCATGGGTAACAATTAATATCCTGCCATTTTTGTTTCCTTCAATTATTTGTTTCATTGCATGATCTACTCGTTGTTTAAATGTCAGTAAATCCTCGGCATTATGTCCATGATGATTATATTGATGTGGCTTGTTCCAAAAGTTAGCATATTCGGCTTTGAAATCTTCTTCCTCAATTTCTTCCTTGGTTTTTCCTTCCCAGTCTCCAAAAGATATTTCGTTTAAGTCATCGACAATCTTAAGCGGAATTGCATTGTCTGCATTAATAAGCTTTGCTGTTTCCAATGCTCTCTTACTTGGACTAGAGTATATAACCTTGAATTCGATATCAGATAACCGCTTACCTAATAGAACTGCATTACGGATCCCTCTTGCCGTTAATTCAGAGTTCAGCGATCCTTGCAGACGATTTTCCATGTTCCATTCAGTTGCTCCATGCCGAGTAATATAAATTTCTAACATATATGCTCCTTAATATTGAACTTTTAGAAAATTATAACATGGATTTACCCGGAACTAACCCTATAATCGAAACTCCATTATTTTCTCTTTGGCAGAAGTCTTGGGATGATTCCAACTTGTTTTTACTTAATCAATCACACAAAAAAAGGCTCTTCCTTTCAACCAGGAAGAACCTACAGTTTATTTTACACCCTTCACCAGTTCCCTCATCGCTTTAAGCTGTTCGGAAAGCTCCATGAACCACTCCTGGTCTCCGGTAGCCAGGGCCAGGTCAATCAGGTATTGAATTTGTTCTTTATTTTTCACCTGGGGCTCCGGCAGTTTTTTCACTCCATTAGTTGGCATTGGAATGGTTTTGCCAACGAGTGCTTCATCATCACTTGAAGTGATCGTCGCATTGATCTTTTCATCCAAAACATCAAGTGATTCTACATATCCAATGATCAATTCTCCATCTCGGGATTTCCCTTTTATCCAATCCCCTACTTTTAATATTGAGTTATTCATATAAGTCACCTCAATTGTTCTGTAATCTTTTTTATTACATTTCCCTCAAATGAATGGGAGTCAACCCCCCTATTCACAGCATTCTTTCTCGTGCCTGATCAGATCAACCAGTTCTTTAATGGAATAATCCTTCAGGAATTCTCCCAAGTGTTCCTCCGCCCCCAGGAAAATGGCAAACAGGACCTTGTGCATATGCGCACCGACCACACATTTCTCATTGGATTCAGGGCACTTTGGCTGCAAGGCGCCTTCGGAGGTTAATTTGTAGATATCCCAGAGGTTGACTTCATCCAAGTCCAGGGCAAAAATAAAACCGCCGCCGGTACCTTCTTTTGATTTGATAAAACCGTGTTTTTTTAACAGACCCAGTACTTTGCGAATTCGTACCGGATGGACTCCGGCACTTTCTGCGATTGCATCGCTCGTCGACATTCTGTCAGGCTGCAGTGCAAGCAATGTTAAACTGTGAATGGCAAGGGTAAAATCACTGTTCATAGCCTGCCTCCTATTAACAATCTGTAATAATATATATTACAGTTAAAATAACCATATGACAAATAATCAGCTTTTAATTAGCCATGCTATCCCATTCAAAGCCGGTAAATGTGCGAAGTTTGCGCGGCAAGAAACTGCGGATTTCTTCTTCATTGTATCCAACCTGCAATCTTTTATGATCCAGGATAATCGGACGGCGCAGCATTTGCGGATTTTTAATGATCAGATCATATAGCTGATTCAGCGGAAGAGAATCGATATCCATGTCCAGTTTCTGGTACGCTTTTGAGTTCTTGGAGATAATGTCTTCCGTTCCGTCTTCTGTCAAACGAAGGATTGATTTGATCTCATCCACAGTAAGCGGATGGGAAACAATGTTTCTCTCGATAAAATCGATGTTATGCTCCTGAAACCAGGCTTTTGCTTTACGGCACGAAGCACAGCTCGATGTTATATATAAAGTTACCATGATCCAACAACTCCTTCTTTTTACTGTAAAAATAAAAATTACAGTTGAGCCAAAAAAATACTTTGATTTAAAGATATTCCGTATACTGTAATATTAATCTTTACAGTTTAAAAAGTCAACACTATCTAGGTGAATAATTACTGGGAACCTGACAAAATTTTTGACACCATCCCTTATATCCTCCACCCTTTTTAGAGTTAGTCTTGGATGGCTACCAAGCTCTGTTTCATCTCAGTACAGAGCTTAGCAGATCTCCCAGTGTTAAAGTCTATACGAATACATAAGAACTAAAGATTATTCAGTCGGGCAGGTAAAAAAGCAATTCCCAAACTCATCACAACCAATATAGCAGCCGGCCAATGGCTGGTCACCTTCCCCTACAGATACCAGTGTGCAGATCCGTCCGATACACACTAAATAGGAATCATCGGGTATCTGGCTTACCGGTATAATTTTCAGCTTTGAAAGTGGAAATTTTCTGAGGCCAGGTTCGCATAATGGATTATCACCATCATGTCTGTGATCGTTATTGTCGAATGACATATTCATCTCACCTCCTTCATAACAATGTATTCTGACAAGGAAGGGTTTGTATGGATATGAATCCATGAACCTAAACATATTTAGCTTTCTTTGTCCATCATCCTGGGTATGACGGACAGAAATGAAAGAAATCAAGCTCAAAGTGTCCGTCATCAGGTTTATGACGGACAAAAATCAGTGGATAGAAGACAAAAGTGTCCATCATCAGGATTATCCCGGACAATAAAGAACGCAATGAAGATAAAAGTGCAAATGCCACTCCTCCAATTAGTCTTAATTGGTTTATTACCTATCACTCGCGAATTAAGTTAACATAATATTTTTATAAACAACCCATTATCCCCTCTTCACCACCCAAATGTCAAAATGGGCTTATCCCTTCGAAACTCGGTCAGAATCATCTCGTCAAACTATATGAGGTGAGGAAAATGAGGAAGATAAAGCGATTCATACAGCTTGGGCTGAGTATTTTATTGATGGGGTCATTACTCTTTTTTGCAAATGGGTCAGGGTATGCTGACGACGTATCTGTCACAGTAAAAAAAGGAGATACTTTGTACAGCATATCAAAAAAATACAACCTGACTGTTCAAGAGTTAAAGGAGTTCAATGGGCTTAAGAACAATACGATTTATATTGGACAAAAGTTGGTGCTGCCTTCTTTGAACGAGCCAGAACCAATGTATTCGGTGATCGGGGGTTCTTTTACCAAGAAAGACAATGCAATAAAGCAAGTCGATAGACTGAAAAAAGAGGGAATTGATGCAGCAGTCACCACGAAGGTCATCAATGATAAAACCTATTACCGCATCCAGGCTGGTGTTTTTTCCAAAAAGACAAATGCTGAGAAACAAAAGAAGCTGGTGCAGAAAAACGGAATCAAAGATGCCTACATTGCAACGAACAACAATCTTCATATTAATGGGGTCCACCTTGGCTCGACTTACAGCAAAGTCCTCCAACAGTTTGGAAAGCCAATTAAAACGGAGGACCAGTTGAATATCCGGTCGCTATATTACAGTGGCGATGGTGCGGGAGTAAGAGTGAACTTCAACATGAAGGACGGTTCCGTATTCGGCCTGCAAGCCTATCCAGAATATTTGAAGCTGAAGACCCTGCCTACACAGAAAAAGCAGGTTATCAATAAGTATGGATATCCGAATAAAATGCAGAAAACCTCTTGCTACGAAAGTGCCACTTGTGGACAATATATTTACCAATTTAATAAAAATGAACTGATCATCCAGTTCGACCGAGATGGAAAGACCGTTCAATACCTTGACTTAAGGAAGATGAATTAAAACCGCCACTTGGCGGTTTTTTTTCTTTCAGCGAGTCCTTCACTGAATAAAATCACATCATATTTAAATACTAAATTAGATACTATCAACTCTAGAAGGAGCATGGACGATGAAAAAATTATTGGTTATGGGTCTCATTTTAGTTGCGTCGCTGAATATGGCGCCTGGAGTAACACCGGCATACGCGAAGCCTCATCATAATCACGAATGCATCAGCCAGTCTGAGGTCAAATTCGAAAATCAGTTCAGGAGACTGTGGGTTGACCATGTTTTGTGGACAAGCAATTACATAACAAGTGCCACAACCGCCGGTGCCGAGGATCAAAAAGATGTGCTTGAAAGACTCCTGAGAAACCAGGAGGATATCGGAAACTCCATTAAGCCTGTATATGGAGAGGAAGCCGGAAACAAACTTACAGCTTTGCTTAAGGAGCATATTGTCATTGCCGGTGATATTGTTCAAGCTGCAAAAGACGGAAATAAAGCAAAGCTTGATCAGCTGAACAAAGCATGGTTTAAGAATGCTGATGATATCGCAGCATTCCTGAGCAAAGCCAATCCTAATTTGAAAAATGAACAGTTAAAAGAGTTACTTTATAAACATCTTCAAATGGTGGCAGATGACCTATCAGCGAGCTTGAAAAAAGACTGGGGAGCAAGAATTGTTTCGATAGATGATGGAATGTCTCATATTATTATGATGTCGGATACCATTTCAACAGCCGTTGTTAAACAGTTCCCAGACAAGTTCAAAAAATAACAAAAAATCTTGGAGTCTGTCGTGGCTCCAAGATTTATTTTCGATTTTTTTGCTAAAGATAAAAGGCGATCGTAAACGTCGTAATAAATACAAGTAAGAAACTGGTTCCAATCATCAACGGAATATAGGTAAATGCATCGATTAAACGATCTGCGGTTGACCACGATGACGCATTAGGCGGGCGAGAAAAAGTCACTGCCAGATCGGTCCCATTTGCGCCGATGATTAAAACAAAACGCCCAGGAAGAAAAACATCACGGGTACTTTGAATACCTTGAATATTTTTTCATCATTGCCCCCCTCTTTCCTGCTTCTAATCCAGGTCACCTGGTTATATTCATCGCTGGACAGGCATATTATTTACTGTAATTTGACCAAAAGGAGTTATCAAATTGATCCGTATATTAGGATTATCCGTTCTCATGCTATTCTGTATCTATCTGGTTTATGCCTATCCCCAAATTGCACAAAAAAATGTTGATGTCGAGACGAACGCCACTGTCCAGGAAGACCCGGAAACGAATGAAGACATTTTTGAGAGCATCATACCTGATTTTGAGTACCTGCACGAAGAAGCGCTTGATAAAGAAGTAGACGGATATGTTGTTGTGACCTACAGAGAATACGAAATCCACCGTGACAAGGCAGGCAACATCATAAAACAAATTCCAACCTCAAACTATGAGTATATAAGATATAGAAGCTACTAATTCTGGGCAAAGGCTTATCTTTGCCTATTTTTATTTGAGCAAATAGCTCCTCCCTTATTGAGCACCTCTGCTGAAAATTCTTACTCCATTCGGATCCTCTGCCTGTTTTACCGGAAAGTTCTCCATAACGGCTTCCCGGATGGTTACGGCATTGCCGATTATCGTATGTAAATGGTTCACAGACTTTCCGAACAAATTTAGAATATCGTCTGCCAAGCCTTCTATTTTCGTTTCCACTGTTAACGTTTCAATTTTAGCATCCATTGAATCTACCAAATCTTCGTGTGTCTGTAGCTCTATTCGAAAATCATATGGTGTCGTTATAAAAGTTCTTCGTTGGCCACAATCCACTTTCCAGTCCATTTTTTCTGCATTTTTGCAGATGGTTTCTTGTTCCTTTTCTGATACGAGAAAGCCGATATGGTCAAACATGACTTTTTTTCCATATCCAAAAGTGATGTTGATGCTGCCCTTCCTCGCTTCTATAATCCGAAAAAGCACCCTTTTCTCCCGAAAGTCTTCCCATTTTAGCGGTGGATTAAAGTTCTGAAATTCCCCCTGGTATTTTCCGATTCGCTGAACGATTCGAAAGCCGTGGTCTTCATAAAATTTTTCTGTCTCTTCTACGAATGGCGTCCAAAAATGATAATGGAAAAGCAAAGTACCACCTCTTATTTTGTTTTTGTCACCAAGATACCCTAACTGGATTGAACAAATAGACCAACCACCCAATAAATAACGGCTGCCCACAACAATAAAATCATCGCTGCTGCCAGCCAATTCTTCTTTTTCACCCTGCCAGTTGCAGCCACTTTTTCACGTGATTCCTGAATGACGTGGTCAGGAAGCAGTTTTAACAGAATCGCAATTCCCAGTGGTACGAGAATGAGGTCATCCAGATAACCGAGGACTGGTATAAAATCTGGAATTAAATCAATCGGGCTGAATGCATAGGCGACTACGATCAATGCGAACAGCTTGATATAAAATGGTGTATCCGGGTGTTTGTAAGCTTCTGCAACAACAAAGATATCTTCTTTGAGTTTTTTCATCCGCACTTTGAAATGTTCCATCGCCTTTCTCATTGATGTCCTCCCCTCTAACTATTTCATCCTATTTACAATAGCATAAATAGAGCCTGGCACAATGTCCAGGCCCTCCCATTTTAGAGTGCATCTTTTGTTTCAAATGGATTACAGTCTTTAATTGTTAAAAACTTACGGCATTCTTTTGATGTTGTTCAATATAAGCTTTCAGGCCCGCTTTGAACTGCTGGATTTCTTCTTTTGTATTATAAGGGGCCAGCCCGATTCGCACCCAACCGCCTGATGGATGGACATCCAACACCTCAGCCATCGTGGATGCATAGAAGTCTCCATCTGCAACACACATATTGTAATTTTTGGCGAGCCATGCAGTGACCTCCCGTGACTGATGTCCCTCTATCGTAAAAGCAAATGTCGGCGTTCTGCGGCCTGATTTTGCCCGATACAGCGTCACTCCTGGCAGGCTTCTCAGAAAGTTCTCCACTTCGGCTGCAAGCTCTTGCTCATATTCATCAATCGCATGCATACCGGCCAGCAATCGTTCTCTTCTCGTCTCTCCATGGCCCAATTCTTCAATGAACTGGATGGCACCCATCACCCCGGCAATGCCTTCATGATTTTGAGTACCTGTCTCAAGCTTATAAGGAATCTCTGCAGGTGCCGGCTTCAGCTTGTAAACCGGCAGTTTTTCAAAAAGACTCTCCCTAACAACAGCAATCCCGACATGCGGCCCAAAAAACTTGTATGCCGAGCACAAAAGAATGTCACAACCCAACTTCTGAACATCGATTGCTAAGTGTGGTACACCATGAACGGCATCGACAACCGCCAGTGCCCCTACCTCTTTCGCCCGTTTTATTACCCGACGCAGATCAGTCACAGTCCCGGTAACATTCGATGACATTCCTACCGCGACCAGCTTCGTTTTTGGGGTAACAACCTGATACAACTCATCCAGCTTCAGACTGTACGTTTCTGGATCAAGCTTCAGGAATTTAACTTCTGCTCCTCGGTCCCTTGCCAAGGTAATCCATGGATCTACATTTGCACGATGGTCGAGCTCGGTGACGACTATCTCGTCGCCTTCATTGATGAAGCCAGCCAGACTACGTGCAATCGCAAAGGCATGCGTGGTCATGTTTGCGCCAAAGGCCACTTCATTCACCTGACATCCAAGCAAATCCGCCACTGCATCCCTCGCTTTATCCAGCATTGCATCCGTGTCGGCACTGGTATTAAAGGTTCCATGGAGATTCGCCATCCCGTTCCTTATGTATCGATACATCGATTCGAGCGCATAATCAACCATCTGCGTCCCGCCTGGCCCGTCAAAATAAATGACTTGCCGGCCATCATCACTGCGGCTCAAAGACGGAAACCTCTCCCTCACCAGCTCAATTGGAAACTTATCAGCCAACCTTATCACTCCCTCAGCTAAAATATACACCTATTATGTCATAATATTCTAACAATGACATCTAAAACCCTTCGACAAGCGAAGGGTTTTAGTCAATTATTTTTCACTTTTGTAAATCAGTTTTCCGTCAGAAGAGTAGGCTGATACAATTCCGCGCTCTTCTTTCACATCCCGCCTATCAAACGAAAGATACCAAAAAGTTCTTTTGTTATTCTGAATGATTTCTGCATCCTTCTCGGGATTTGTATATTCAACCTTTATTTTGAAAATCTGTACTTATTTTAACCTACGGAACTTTGCCATAAAAAAGAAAGACCAAATCGATTACGATTTGGCCTGGCTGAATCACTTATTCCTCTTCTGGTGTGACCGGACAGACTAAATAACAAAACCCGCTCTCCGTACAAACAATCTCACAATCATCAAATGGCTCTTCGCCTGTTCCATAGCAGGCTAAAAAGTAAACTGGTCCCACACGTACCAAAACACAATCATCAGGCACTTCACTAACTGGAATGATCTCTAATCTGGGTAAAGGCACTCTGCTGACATTCCGGTCACAAAACAAATCAGAAATATCCCCTATATGATTTTTTCTCTTCATCTTCTCACCTCCATGTTACCATGTTATTCATGGAGGAAGACAAGGGTATGGATGTTCGTCCGGATTGGACCTATGTCATCATAGAGAAAACAGGATTATGACACCAAATATGAAATGACATCGGAAATTCGCTGTTTAAAAGCTGTGTAATGATGCCCAGCCCCTTCAATCACTTTCAATTCTGCCTGTATTTCTTTCTGTTCGATAATCGAAAAAACCGCTTTGTTGGTTTCGAGAAAAGGTACTGCGAGTTTTTCGCCGCCTTCATTTGTACCGCAATCTAAATAGATTTTTTCCAGTGAAGTTAAATCCGTTTCCTTCAACAACTTCTCAATCTCTTCCTGATTCCGGTAAAAACCTGAAGAAAGTCCAGCCACTCTTTTAAAAATATTAGGATATGTGCATGCAGCATAAACTGAAATCAAACTCCCTAATGAAATGCCGGCCATATAGGTTTCATTTGGGTTGGAAGGATATTCCGAGTCAATCAATGGCTTTAATTCGTTCACAATGAACGAGATATAATTCTTCCCTTTCCCGCCTTCGGTACTCGGTTTGCCAAGCAGCTTTGTTGTATACTCCCCATTCTTCCAGGGACAATATTCATTGATTCGCTCCGAAGATTTTTGGTCAATCGCCACTACCATCAGCTCGATCTGTTTCTTTTCCAAAAGCTTATCCAGATCCAGCCCGACACCGCCGATTGCCTCTTCATCACCAAATACATTTTGTCCATCATGCATGTATAACACCGGATACCGTTTGCCATTCGCTGCGGTTGGAACATATACCCGGATTCTTCTTGCCTCGCCAAACAATGAAACTTCAAAACTATTGATCATCATAAGAACACTCATCTCATTATTTTTTAAAGAAAATTTTACCATAACGAATTCATTATAACCATAAAATCTTATGTATCCAGGAGGAAAGGCTATTGTCAACATTTTATTGATTATAAAAAAATGGGAATCACCCATCATCAAGATATCCCCTTTGATGCTGGAGTCATTACCGATCCCGATGAGCAATGAAGAAAGCTGCACCAGCGTGACTGCTGGTGCAGTTTTTTTATCACAAAAGTTCTTCTACTAACTATGCAAACTTCCTTTTAACCACGGCCTCGGGCGGAAGTTACCGATTGGAATTCGAATCAGGCTTGTTTGTTCACTCATTTCGTAAAGCTGATCCGCCATGCTTGCATTGAAGCCAAGCAGAGGATGACCTCCCAGTCCCAGAGCGGAGGATGTTAAAAGCAATCTTTGCACGAGCATGCCTGCTTCCATTTGTAAGATCCGGTAGCCCCTGTATCCCAGTTCTTTCTGGTAAAATTCCATATTGCCTGCAACGTGCAGGCAAAGCGGCACCTGCTGCAGATTAACGTTATCAAAGGACAAACCTGACTGTAAGAGCAGACGATGATCTCCTTGCTGGATTTCTAGTAATCTATGTTCCCTGCTATCGTAATGATAGGCCCCGTTCGGGATACCTTCAACATTATAGAGACAGCTATAGACTGAAACCTTGGGTTCTTGACCGAAAAAAATGTCGTCCACATCATTGCGGTAATGAAACGAAGTTAACGATTCCTTCAACAGAACCGCCAACTGCTCCTGACTTATGCGTGATAAAACAAAATCCATCTCTGGTGAAAAGCGTTTTTTGCTTACTTCTGCCAGATCATATGGTAATGATTCTGTTTGTGGAAGATGAATCACTCGGTTTCGGCGGTCTTCATAAGAGCGGTTTCTAAGCCGCGTAAAAGAGGCGGTTGATTCGAATTTTGCTGCATCATTCATTTCGATTAATTTATGGAATTCCAGAACGTTTTTAGACCTTTCTACACGCTCAAAAACCACTGGCTTCAACTCTTTTTTTAGCGTATCTGCGGTTATATGCGTTCCGATGCCGCTCCCAGTCCAGTTTGTCGGCTCTACCGACAGCGGGATTACCGAATAGATGCTCTCCTCTTGTTCGGATAAACCAAGAAGGTGATTGAGTGCCGAATCCAAATATTGATAGTAAACCCCGGCAGCAAAACCAAAACGTTTTGCACTTTCCAACAGCTGCCCCATCAGTACGCCGGCATCCAAGCCCTGCAGGCGATAGGAGAAATTATTGTACTTAAAGAAGTTTTTCCAGAACATAGTGGAGATGAATACTGTGCCGAAGCAGGATGAAAGCTCACAACGTTCTCCTAAGGCAGCGGAAATGTAGGAATCAAAATTTCCGGCCCGCAACAAGACAAGTCGGTGGTGCGATGGATCATAATGATAGACTCCGTCAGGAAGCCCATTAATCTTCAAATAGACATATAGTTCATTAGGATAGAGCGCCCCACCTGAGGGAGCAAACCTTCTGTAGGAATGAATCGGATTTGCTTCCTCCGGAAAAACAGACTCGCTCAGTTGAGAGATTCCGAAAACATACCAGAGAAAATGACCGATTCCTTTTAAATCTGGACTTGCTGGCATTCTGTATTCCTCGAGGGACAATGGGACCTCCGCAGAGAGAGGCACAACCGGAAGTCCTTTGTATAGTTTATAGGCTAAAGGTGCATCCTCCCAATTGGGTTCCCAGTTTTCCTGGTTGGCACGATCGATATCAAAATGTAAATCCTTCAGAAATTCATCAAGTGTCATTCTTGCACCTCCTATGGGAACGGATGCGGCAAGTGGTTTAGTTCTTCATATGTCAAAGGTTTCTTTGTATAGCCGAGCTGCATCGGGACATGCAGCACCCGATCGAGCCCTTTGAGTCGGGTCAGGTGGTGCCCGAAGGTCATTGGCAGCATTCCGGGTATCATCACTTTCACACAATTAAGCCCATTTTTCCTCAGTTCCGGAGGGGTCTGATCGACAACGATGACATTGAGGCCCAATTGACGGAATCTCCCAAGAACTTCCTTTAAATCTTCGGTCAAGTCATCATGACGCGACTCCCAGTTAAATGCATCAGGAAAACTTTGCATTGACCGGCTGTCATCGAACAGGAAGTGCAACCGCTCTTCAGCCTGCGGAAGTCCGTAAAGCATCCCGTGGTCATCCATTTGCCGCACAAGGTAATCATCTTCAAGCATTTGTAAATACTTTTCCTTATTCTCTTCGAGTTTCCCATCAAGATTGAGCATCATCCCAGCCAGCTCCTGGATCGCACTCTTGGCAGCCTTCACAGGATCAAGATGGGCCCCTGCTGCACAAATAATGTTCAATCCCTTATCCTTTCGGTTCTTCGCCATCGCCCAGACGCTTGGTATGCCATGCTCCATGGTGGCGTTATACAAAAATAATTCATAGCCAGCTACCGCACGCATGCGCTCTTCCATCAATTGCAGTTCTTCGTCGTCTGCAGAACAAGGATCAAGTCGGGGCAGGTTCAGCTTTGCGTACCATGATAAGAGGAAGGAGTCTCGCTCGACAACTTCCATAATGCCATAAAAAATCGCCTCTTCCATGCTTCCGCCAAGAGCACAGCCATTTGAAGTTTCATAGACAAATCCAGAGGACCCGCATCCCAGACTATAATAGGAGAGCAGCTCAGGCACAAGGATTGGACGATCTTCAGTCAATGAGTAACCCCAGACCCAATCCATCGGCCGTTCGGGATCGAATTTCTGAAATGGAAATCCTTGTTTTTCATATTGCTCATCCGCGTGGACGCCAACTTCCAAAGGGTTCAAAGCCTGTGCCTCTAAGTTTCGGTAACTGTCATGAACAACTGGGCGTTTACCGCGCGGTTCAAGTCCGCAATGACGCTCAAGGCCTTCCAGGATGGCAGTCAGTTCGCTGTCAGCATAGCATTGTGTCCTTCCAGCCGTGCCTTCATTGCCACCGGAGATCATCGGCAGATTGACACTGGAATCAGCGAAAGGTGTGACCAAATCATACATTTTGCTGTTTAACAGTCCTGTCCGGTTGTCAAAATAATCCGCATAGAGGACTTTCTTCAATTCATCCAGCGGTGTAGTGCGGTAGCTGCCGGGGCTGATTTTTGGACTTGAGCTCAGTGAAATTTTTGCGAGTTCAGCGGAATCCTCAGGAATCTGACTGCATACCGGGCACAGTGAATCAGCAAGGAGAGAGTGCCATGATCCATTTAATGTCTTTAGGTCGGTAAAATACATTCTTCCCTCGAGCTGAGACTCTTTCCCTGCAAGGATTTTATCAGTCTCCTCCACAATTACATGTGCGAGCTGCAAGAGTCCGTTTTGTGTGGCCCATGGATCGCTTGCCATCCCTTCTTTAGCGGCCAGTTTTTGCTTCACTGCCTGCATCTTACTTCGTTCCTGTCCCCCAAGAAGCCTTCTATGATCGGCACATTGTGAACATCCTGGAGTACCCGGTCGAACGAGGGGTCCGGCAATGCCTTCTCCAAAGGAAACAAAACCCCTGAGCCATGGGCTCCCTGTCATTTTTACGGTTTCTTCAGCCTTTTGATGGGCAGCGGGATTCCACGTATCATGGAGCACCAGGATCAGCTCCGAATTTGCGGGGAGACTATTTTCAAAATCAGTCCGCCTGAACACCTGGTAACGGGTTGATAACTCTTCCCCCACCCGATCTGCAAGCCTGCCTTCTCCAATAATTACTACGAAGGAACTCAATCCACTCCCTCCTCTCGCAGCAATACACCAACCACCCCTTCGAGTTGCTGGTTAAAAATTGGTTCAATTAGCAAGTCGTATACTGCCAACTCGATTTCGTTCTCTTTCAGGACATTCATTGCTGCATACAAGGTTTCCGGCTGGATTCTTTCTGGACATTCAGAAATCGCGATT
Organism: Bacillus sp. ISL-35; assembly: GCF_018613355.1. Taxonomy (NCBI): domain Bacteria; kingdom Bacillati; phylum Bacillota; class Bacilli; order Caryophanales; family Bacillaceae; genus Bacillus; species Bacillus sp. ISL-35. The sequence goes on from NZ_JAGGQK010000026.1 coordinate 49,686, forward strand.
TTTTGTTTTTGCCGTTCTTCAAGCTGCACCTCTGAATCATTGAGGCAATCACCGTCCGATTCATTCTGGAAATCGGCCAAAGCACTCTGTAAAGCGTTCCTTAACGCCATGGTGGCGTTCAAATCCGCACTGCCATACCAGCCTTTGCTCGTTCCAGCCCAGAAAACAGGAAAACCGTTTATGTCATTTCCCATTCCTACTCTCGGTGTACCCTGCATTGTCGTAAGAGCTTTTATATAGAAACGACAGCGATTGTCTTCAATTGGCTCAAGGTCCACAAGAGTTATCGATTCTTTTTGTCCAGCTCTTCGATTATTCAACTTCTCTGACAGACATTTTTTCAAACCGCGCCCAACGGCTTCCGCAAAGGACTCCCCGGCGCCGACACCTATGAACTGCCCGTTATCAAACAAGCCAGACATTCGTGATGCATAATCTTCGATTCCAGATAACGCCGCTTCTATCCGTGCCTCTTCATGTGTTAAGCCACTGCATACCCGCGCTTTCAGCAACTCAGCCGGACCATCAGACAGCGGATCGACGGCCTGGACACGGCATTGTGCCAGCGGAAGTTGTTTCAGGTCCCCTTCCTCCCACACATGCAGGATCCCGGTCTCCCTGGAAGTCAATAAACTAAAATAGTGAAATAATTTTTCCGGATCAGGACCTCTTTGGTTCTTTCCGATTCTGTCCTCGAGGATTTCCGCCTTTTCCAATGTGAAGGCGCGTGTTTCCAATGGATGAGGAAAAAACGAATGCCAGCTTCCTTCAAGTGTCTCTAAATCCAGCATAAAGATCCGATTTTTTTGTTCAGATGTTGTGACGCCAGCCAGATCTTTAAATAATTCAAAAGTAATCACGTTCGACAGCAATGCACCTGTTGTCAATGAAGCCCAAGGTACTCCTTGCTCTTTTTCAAAGACGGAGGAATGCAATCGCCTCCAGGCTGACTCCCAGCAAATTTCTGAACCCGGATTAAAGATTGGACCTGCTAAGCCTTTATTTTTCAGAATGATAGCTGGAAGGAATGCTTTGTTCTCCTCTCTGCAAATGTTTTGCCACGTCCTCAGCTCTTCCAGATTGCCTCCCTGTGAAACATAAAGGATATGATCATATGAGCTCAGTAACTCCCGCCAGTTCCCTTCTTTTACCGGCTGTTCCTGATACACCACCTCTGAATCTGTTTTACGGGCATGAGCTACCAGCTCCGCAAGTCTTTTTCTGTTCGTCGGCATTTCATTTGTAATCGAGACATTCAGTTTTTGCAGGCCAGATTCCATTAAAGAAGATACGAGTGAATTCAACATCGGCCCTGACCCAACAGCAAGGACATTTGCATCCCGGAATGTCTGGAATCTTGCAGCACCCGAGCCGGCCAAATTGTCCACAAACTCAATTTGCGAGGCGAATTTTTTTCTAACCTCCTCCGATAGTGAATGCGGTTCATCCCTGGCAACATCCCGTACAAAGCCATTCTCTAAAAGGACCCCGGCAATTTGATATACACGCTCCCTATATGGTCCTGGCAGCCCGTCAGTCAATTTTTCCAGCGTATACTCTCCATTGAACATCGGCAAAAGCTTTTCAACCCACTGATCAATCCCGATTCCCTCAAGACGGAAGGAACATGAGTTATTTCGTAAATACACTCCCCTGTTAGGTTCAGAGAGATAAAACGTATCCCTTTTCACCTTCAAACGCATGGAAGGATCCAAATTTGCCATTTCACTCCTCCTTGGGCTTTTCCAGCCCCCTTCTTTGCTTAATTACCTCGCATTATCATCGTATGTATCTCAATTTGTCCCTTATGTCTTATCACGGGAATAACGAAAGCTCCTGCTTTTCCATTTGCAGGAGCTTTCCTTAAAAACTATATTATTTTAACCCCGATGGCACCGGCCACAGCCGCCGCAACGACCGCATCCTCCACAACGGAAGCAACCGCCGCAGCCGCCACAGCGGAAACAGCCTCCGCAACGGAAACCTCCGCACCCAAAGCAGCTAAAGAAGCAAGAGAACCCGAAGCAGCCGCCAAAGCCACCCAAACCCAAACCTAGAAAACGCTCATCTCCTGCATGGTGGTACACGCTTTGATCCCAGCTGACAGGTTGAGTTGCCTGGAAATCACCAACATTCAGCATTTGCAGCTCATTATGAAAATCATTCATCATTTTTCTTTACCTCCTCCAAATAATAAAGGGCCGTTCTACACAACAAAAAACAAAGAGCTAACCAGATATGTTTCCGTATAAAAGTTGCAAACATTATTGAATACTCTTCAACAATTTATGTCGACAAAAGGGCCTTTGTCACATATGCAAAAGCCTATTTTGTGTGGTGATGGGAAAAAGAGGAATTTAGAGGCAATATGTAAGGAATACAAAACAAAAGCCAAACACCTTTAGTAGTAAGTTTTTTTCACTACAAAATATTCTGCAAACGTCATATCAAAGATGTACAATAGAGCTATAAAATTGATTCATTTTGGAGGGTAATAAATGAGGAATCATGAAATTGATTACAAAATTTACGGTGATGACATGCAGTTTGTTGAGGTTGAACTAGATCCGAGCGAGACGGTTGTCGCCGAAGCTGGCAGTCTGATGATGATGGACCAGCAAATTGAAATGGAAACGATTTTTGGTGATGGTTCCGGAAGCGGCGGCGGTCTTGTTGGCAAACTGTTCGGCGCAGGAAAGCGACTGCTGACTGGCGAGAGCCTTTTTATGACAACCTTCACCAATGCCGGACATGACAAAAAACATGTGTCCTTTGCTTCCCCTTACCCAGGAAAAATCATTCCAATGGATTTGAGCGAGCTAGGCGGAAAAATCATCTGCCAGAAAGACGCTTTCCTTGCAGCTGCAAAAGGAGTATCTGTTGGAGTTGAGTTCCAGAGGAAGCTAGGAGCCGGATTCTTTGGCGGCGAAGGTTTCATCATGCAAAAGCTAGAAGGAGACGGAATGGCCTTTGTTCATGCCGGCGGTACCATACATAAAAAAGAACTCCAGGCAGGAGATGTCATCCGCGTCGACACAGGCTGTCTAGTAGCGATGACAAGTAATGTGGATTATAACATTGAAATGGTAAAAGGCATCAAAACCGCCCTGTTTGGCGGAGAAGGATTATTCTTCGCTACACTGAGAGGACCAGGAACAGTATGGATCCAATCCCTTCCATTCAGCCGACTTGCAAGCAGAGTCTTTGCCGCAGCACCCCAAGGCGGAGGACAAAATAAAGGTGAAGGCAGTGTACTAGGCGGAGTCTTCCGTATGCTGGATGGCGATTGATTAATTGGAGAAGAAATTCGGACACTTTCTTTTCGCCGAGCCAGTGTTTTGTCTGAACTTGCACCTGCTTCGGATACTTTCTTTTCGCCGAGCCAGTGTTTTGTCTGAACTTGCTCCTGCTTCGGACAATTTTCATTGGCCGAGCTGGGGTTTTGTCTGAACCTGCACCTACTTCGGACACTTTCTCCTGACTGAGCCGAGGTTTTGTCCGAACTTGCATCTACTTCGGACACTTTCTCCTGACTGAGCCTGAGTTTTGTCTGAACTTGCTCCTACTTCGGACAATTTCTTCTTGCCAGGACGGAGTTTTGTCTGAACTTGCATCTACTTCGGACAATTTCTTCTTGCCAGGACGGAGTTTTGTCTGAACTTGCATCTACTTCGGACAAATTTCACTGGCAGAGCAGGTATTTTGTCTGAAATTGCACCTACTTCGGACAATTTTCACTGGTAGAGCTGGAGTTTTGTCCGAACTTCTACCTACTTCGGACAATTTCTCTTGGCCGAGCCAGATTTTTGTCTGAACTTGCATCTACTTCGGACAATTTTCACTGGCAGAGCAGGTATTTTGTCTGAACTTGCACCTACTTCGGACAATTTTCACTGGCAGAGCAGGTATTTTGTCTGAACTTGCACCTACTTCGGACAATTTTCACTGGTAGAGCTGGAGTTTTGTCCGAACTTCTACCTACTTCGGACAATTTCTCTTGGCCGAGACGGAGTGTTGTCCGAACTTGCACCTACTTCGGACAAATTCCATTGGGAGTGCGGGGATTTTGTCCGTACCCACATTCTGATTGATTCTTTTTTAAAATAATAGCAAGCAAAATTAAGAATAATGTAAATTATCAGTTTACAAACAGAACAACCGTTCCATATAATAGTAATAGATTCACTATAATCAAAAGATCAGGGGTGGTAATAAATGAGTAAAATCGCTGAATCACAAAGATCTTTTATTTACCTTGAACTGGACGAGCTATTTCTTAAATCGAACCTCTTAGAACCTCAAAAACAGTCAATCTACCAGGAGTTCAAGCTTTTCCTTGATGGTGTGGATGACACTTCCCTTTTAACTGAAATCACCGATGCTATATTTGAACTCGGGGCTTCCGAGGAAGACTCATTCCCAAATCTATTAACCTTGAAAAACCAGCTATCAGAAAAGCAACTTCTGATCAAATTGTGATACGACAGAATGTAAAAAGCTCAGAGATTTTGTCTCTGAGCTTAATTTTAGTAACACTATTTGATTTAATACATTTCGTTATGCCCTCTTTAAAGTGATGTCCTTCCTCCGGAAAACACTAAGCACCATTCCCATAATAAAAGCATTGAAAAGCATATGCAATAACCCGTAACTGATGAACGGGAGGGACATGGAGATCAGCGGGAATACGCCAAGAATCATTCCAACATTATAAATGAATTGGACAAGGAACAAGGTTAAGCCACCGAAAAGCAACAGGTTTCCATATTTACTGTTGATCGACTTCGATATCATCAGGATCCTTACAGCGAATAAAGATAGAATGACGAACAGCATAATGGCGAACCAATATCCGTAATGATACATAAGGTTCAGGAAGGCATAATCAGTATGTTCAAATGGCAAAGCCTTACTTTCTGCAGCTGAGCCAAACCATCCAGCTGAGTCCAATCTTCCTCTTAATTGCAGATACATATATCCCCAGTTATCTGGATATTTTTCCGGATGAAGGAATCCTAACAATCTGGCGAGCTGGTATTCTTTTACTGTGAACCATGCCAAAGTGCCGAAGAAGATGAAAGCAAGACCAGCAATGATGGTGAGAATAATCGCCGTTTTCCTTTTAATCGTACTCCACCACATCATGGCAAACACCATGGTTACATAAAGAAATGTAACAGACAAATTCGGGATGGCTACAAATAATAGAAGGGCCACACCGAACAATAAGAAATGCTGCCACAGTTTGATCTTCTCGTTGCTGAAAAACGAAGCCCAGGCCAGGAACAAAAATGGAAGAGCCATAAAGCTTGATACCTGGAAGGGTCCCACCATTAAATACGGAACTCCATTAATATATAAATTTGGAATGGTTATTAAAGCGACGAGCAGCAAGACACCTAACGAATAAAACAAGTAACCTTTATTTTCAAACTTCCGATAATCAATGAACATCATGACAACAGCAAGCAGGATGCCAAGAAGTACATGAATACTCTTTCTCGCGATATAATCATTTTCTAACCCATCACCTGCTGTAATCAATGGCAGGAAACTCAGCCCCATTGTGATGACCAGCAAACCGATGAGCAGCCAATCCACCTTTGGCTTATGCAGTTTGTTCATTTCATGTCCGAGCTTAGAGGGACTGCCCATCTGGCTGACAGCTTTCTCTTCCGCTTCGGTTTCACTCATTCCCTTGCCGTTCCATTCCTTCTTTACCTCATTTAAATGGTATTCCAGTTCTGAAGCTACGAATTTCTTCGCCTCCTTTGAACGGATATGGTTCATGACCTCGCTTAAAAAATGATCCCATCTCTTACTCACACCCATCACTCCTCCAGCAGCCCCTTGATTGAGTTGCGGGTTGCCACAATAGACTTTTCCTGCTTCAGAAGGTACCTTTTGCCTTTATCCCCTACCAGGTAGACTTTTGTTCCATCCTCTTTCCAGGCAGAAACTATCCATCCTTTTTGTTCAAGACGATGCAGGAAGGTATATAAAAAACCTTCATTTCCCTCGAATTTCCGGAAGCCCCGGGCTCTTAGCAGTCCGGTCAACTCATAGCCTGTTTTTTCAGTATGAAGAAGCTGCAGGATTGCCAATGTAATCATTTCTTCACTCTCATTAGGCCTGTTGATTTGCTGGTGGACTTCCCTTCGCATCTTTTCTGAAAAACTCAACTGTTTAAAAGCGGATTCCTCCATAGATTTTCGGAGGCGATTCAGGCGGTTCTCCATTTATATTGCCTCCAATCTTTCCTTCAAGAGTTCTTTTGCTCGTTTAAGCCGCGTCTTCACCGTGTTTTCTTTTATTTCAGTGATCGAGGATATTTCCTTGATTGTCAACTCTTCAAAATAAAATAAATAAATGACTTCGCGATAATCAGCTGGCAGGTCCATGACCGCTGCGGCCAGTTCTCCATCCACTTCATCCTGGATCACTCTCTCCTCGACACCATCCCATTGAATAGAATCATAAATAGGCTGATAATCCGTCGCGAAGACATTTTTGTTATACCAGCTTTTCAAATAATCTTTGCAATGGTTGGACGCAATCCTCCAAAGCCATGTACGGAACTTTGAATTTCCGCTAAAAGTATGTAGCGATTTATAGCATTTCACAAAAATCTCCTGAGTCAAATCCTCGGCTATTTGCTTATTTTTCACATACGAGAATGCGAGCTGCAGAATCTCCTTCCCGTATTTATCCATGATTTCATCGATTAATTCTCCCGAGTTATCGATTTCAATCATTTCTGATGTAATTTCATCCACAACCTTTCCCCCTTCATAGTTATAGACGACGCTCTTTAGAATAAGTTTTTGAGTATTTATAATACCAAATAAAGGTGTTGCCGTATTCAGGCTTAATGAGGTTAAATCCCCCATTAAAAAAAGCACTTGATTTTTCAAGTGCTTAGTCTCTATACAATGCTCTTCCCGCTTTTCCCGAGTGCGTAATAGATTCCGTGCTGAAGTGTCTGGAGGCATTCGTATTTTTTCAGTCCGGTCATTGTTTTGGTGATCACCATTGCCAGTTCGGCTGAAATTCCTACAAGAATGACTTCCACTCCTAACAATCTGGCTGCTGAACCGAGTTTATCTATCAACTCTGCAGTGTATGTGGAAATGTCCCTATTCAATCCTGTAAGATCCAGCAAAACGTATCTTGCTTGATGCTTGGGCAAATTATTCAAGGTGTTGTTAATCAGATCCTCCGCACGGTTTTCATCATATCTGCCAATCAATGGGACGACGACAATCCCCTCAAGTACCGGAATCAGCGGTGAAGATAGTTCCTTCACCAGGTCCTGGAGCATCTTTGTTTTTTCCGCCACCAGGCTCTCTAATTCCTGGATGTGTTTAGTTTCTTGCTTCCTTGCCAGCTTGCTAATATTTTGTTGGATATTCATATCTGATGGGAAATATTCAACAACCGTATATGGATTATATTCATTTTGATATTCAATGATCTTATACCAGAAGTTCCTTCCGAATACACCGGTAAAAACCCCAGCATAATGTGCAGGAACGAAGATCCCATGCTTCCCCTGCTTTTCCCCAGGGTTTAATTTGTTCATTTTGTATTCCCAGTCATCCTGGATATATAAGGTGAAGTTCTTTGTATCGACATTCATCTTTTCAACTCTTACATATCCCCATCCTGCTGGTACGTATGTATTGGACAGCCATTCCACAATGTTCGAAGTATTGATTTCCTTCATTTCCTTGAATCCTTCGCCAACAATGATGCCCTGTCGGAAACCAGTGGCCTCTAGTACAAGGTTTGTTGCTTCTTCACCTGTAATTTCATTGATTGTGTCAAAAAAGGTTTTCATTGCAGACACCCAGAAAAAAACGACGTCTCCACCCTCGAATAATACTTGACCTGAATTTAGGTCCCATTTTAATTCTACGCCGCCAACAATAAGATCCTTTTGCATCTCCATTTAAATCCCTCACTAGTCATAGTATGTAAAATGTATATTGAGATTTATTATCATTTATATTTCGACTTAACCTTCCTAATTTCCTGCAAATTTGTAATTTTTTCTGTAATTACGTTTCTTAACTCAAGCTTACCCTCTATTCTTTGGGGTAAGTTAATGAATATCGAAAGTGAGGTGATAATGATGAAGAGTACCCAAAAAGACCGGTTGCTGGTCGGAAGCTCGCTCGTCTCTAGAGTGGTCAGTACCGTTATTTTAGGATTAACCATATATCATAACGCAAAAGTACAAAATAAGGTTGATGCCATCAGGACGGATTAGTGGAAACACGTTCCTTCTTTTTTTCTAAAAAAACATGGGAGCTCCCATGTCTTTATGAGCCCATTAGCTGGCCACCGTTTACATGCAACGTCTGTCCTGTGACAAACCTTGAATTATCAGAGGCTAAGTATACATATGTTGGAGCAATTACAAAGAAAAAACGCATCGATCCATTGATCAATGCGCTGTGTTATAGATTATATTAATCGCCTAGAATCTTCATTTCTTTAAACGGGTAAAAAACGACTTTTGTCTTGCCTACAATATTTTCAATTGGTACGGCGCCGATGTGACGGCTGTCTTTACTGTTCCTTCTGTTGTCACCCATCACAAAAACATGGCCTTCAGGTACGACTTCAGCTCCTACAGCAGTCTCTTCCAATGTAAAAGACCCTGTCAGCGGTCCATCAATCAATTGCTTTTTGATGTTATCCAAATACGGCTCATCATATTGCTTGCCATTGATATAAAGGACGTCGTTTTTATATTCTACACGGTCGCCTGGGAGTCCAATCACCCTTTTAATATAATCCTTCTCCTCGGTTGCATGGAAAACGACAATATCAAACCGTTTTGGTTCGCCGACCTTTGTGACGAACATTCTCTCTTCATTATGCAGAGTTGGTTCCATGGAAGCACCTTTTACTTCAATTGGAGTAAATAGAAAGGCACGTATAACAAATGCCAATAAAATTGCAATCAGGAAAGCCTTAGTCCATTCCCAAAGTTCATTTCGTTCTTTTACCATAGAACTGCACCCTCTCTAGTTTCAGTCATTTAGAGGTTCCACATAAAAGCGTGGAATTCCTTCTTTTCATTATATCAATTTCCACAAAAAAAAAGAGGCCGAGGCCCCTTTTTTCGTTAAAATTTATTTTTTCACATACTGCATCAGCGTATCCGGATCAAAACCAAGTACCCAGTTGCCATTCACTTTTGTTTGCGGTACACCCATCTGGCCAGTTTCTTCAACCAGCTTCTGTGCAGCTTGTTGATCGTATTGTACATTAACTTCTTTGTAGTTTAATCCTTGACCCTCAAGGAATTGTTTCATCATTGTGCAGTAAGGTCAAGTGTTTGTTGTGTAAACTGTAATATCATTCATTTTAAATGCCTCCTTATAATTTTTATACCCTGCAATGTATTATCCCAGTTATGCTAAATACTTGCAAAAAATTTGCACCGGGATACCATTGTTTTTCCCTATTTCGGTGAAAAAAAACAGGATGGGAGGTATCGGTTAAGAAGAAGACAAGAATGAGTAATCCTTACAAAAATACTGAAAACATTAGTTCATAGACGCGGAATCGGTTACTGTCTGGGTGCCAGCAACATCACAGATACTCCCACCAGGCAAATCGCCGCTCCAACCCAATCGTATAAATCTGGCGTTTTCTTGTCGATTCCCCAGCCCCATAATACCGACAGAACAATGAACACTCCTCCGTATGCTGCGTAGACTCTGCCGAAAGATGGAAAGGCCTGAAACGTTGCGATGACTCCATATATAGCGAGCGCGAATCCGCCTCCGATTCCCCAATAAAGTGGTTTTCCTTCCCTCAGCCACAGCCAGATCAAATATCCACCGCCAATCTCAGCAATACCCGCTAAAATGAATAAAATAATTGCACTAAAGATCGTCATCACTTCCTAATTGTGTTTGTAACAGTATTATAACTAAAAAACATGCTTGGATGACCGCGCAGCCTAGTGTTTTAGAGCCTTCTTTCGATTTTATAGCGTATTTTTCGTTTTTATAGCGACTTTTTCATTTTTATAGCGAGTTTCAGCTTTATATAGCGAATTGGAAATTTTACTCGTTTTTTTCCAGGGCCCATTCCTTCATGATAAAATAAGAAAAACAATATAGGCGGGTTGTTTATGCTCAATTGGCAGTATGTGAGAAGTGTCAGTTTAAAAACGGATGAAGAATATTCTATCGATTCTTACCCGTTTAATCTTCCAAGCCTTAAGAATCTAAATGAATTAGATTTACACCCTAAGGTGACATTTTTGATTGGCGAGAACGGGATGGGTAAGTCGACTTTACTTGAGGCGATTGCAGTTGGTCTAGGCTTTAATCCTGAAGGTGGTTCGTTTAATTTCAATTTCTCAACTTATGACTCTCATTCTGAAATGGGGAATTTTCTGCGGATTGTAAAAGGAGTCGAACGGCCACAGGATGGCTTTTTCCTCCGTGCGGAGAGTTTTTATAATGTTGCTTCCAATATCGAAGAAATGGATCGTGAAATACTCGGAGGCCCAAAGGTCATTCATTCTTTTGGCGGGCAGTCTCTCCACGAACAATCACACGGTGAGGCTTTTTTCTCAACCTTCCTTCACCGTTTTCGCGGAAATGGTCTTTACATATTGGACGAGCCAGAAGCGGCACTTTCCCCGTTAAGGCAAATGTCGATGCTTACCCGTATCCATGATCTCGTCCGGGAAAACTCCCAGTTGATTATCGCTACCCACTCCCCCATCATCATGGCTTATCCGGATGCCACGATATTTGAATTCAGTGATGATGGCATTTTTAAAAGAGAGTTGGAAGAGACGAATCATTACCGGATCATGAAGCAATTTTTCGAAGACAGATCAAGAATGATCCATCACCTTTTGAGTGAGTAATCATCTTGGATATAATCCTATATGGCCTGTGTTAAAATGTTATATAGAAATAAAATTCCAGGGGGGGAATTGGAGTGTATAGCAGCGGTTTAATCCTTGAAGGTGGAGGTATGAGAGGTGTCTACACCGCAGGGGTACTTGAATATTTTTTAGAAAATGATTTATTTTTTCCATATATCATCGGCGTTTCTGCTGGTGCGTGCCAGGGCTCTTCCTATATTGCCAGGCAGCCAGGGCGAAACAAGCAGGTGACGATTGACTATGTCACCCATCAAGATTATATTTCTTACCGAAACTTGCTGTTAAAAAAAGAACTGTTCGGGATGGATTTCATCTTTGATAAACTTCCAAACGAGCTGGTACCCTTTGATTTCGAGACATTCAACAGTGCCGCGGAAACCTTTATGATTGGCACGACAGATTGCTTCACTGGTGAACCAGTTTATTTTAACAAAAATGATGTCCCAGAGGATATTCTTAAAATCATCAGAGCTTCCAGCACGCTTCCTTTCATGGCACCGGCAATTGAGTTTAGGGGGAAAACCCTTATGGATGGCGGCATATCCGATCCGATTCCAATCAGGAAAGCAAAGGCAGACGGAGTCCAAAAAGGCGTAATCGTCTTGACGAAGCCAAAAGGATACCGGAAGAAAAAGTCTTCTTTTTCCTGGCTGCCGCGGTATGTGTATAAAGACTTCAAAGGACTGCACAAAGCGCTCGAAACACGGTATAAAATGTACAATGAAACGCTCGATTACATCGAAGCTCTCGAAGCGAGGAATGAAGTGATCGTCATTCGGCCATCAATGGACCTCAAGGTTGGCCGTGTAGAACGCAATCCAGAAAAACTGACCCGGTTGTATGAAGTAGGCTATGAAGACGCGAAGGAAAAATTCGCTCAGGTAAACGACTGGCTAGGTGCGTGATTCAATGAAGGTTAATGAAGCTCTGGATGTTTTGACAAACAGCCTTGTTAAGGATAAAAGAGTTCAAGCCATCTTTGTTAAAGGTTCTGTAGGACGCGGTGAACAGGATGAACATTCTGATCTTGATCTGTACTGTCTTGTTGAACCGGATGATCTCACCACATTTCTTGAGAGCAGAATCAACCATCTGGAATCGTACGGAAAATTGCTTTTCTATGATGATATTTACATCATCGCCCCACAAATCATTGCCGTTTACGAAAACTTGCTGCATGTTGATTTATTTACGGTTACCGAGGAAACCTTTGTTAAAAAGGACTTTTTTAAAATAATTTATGATCCGCAAAATCGATTGAAGAAATTTGAAGCTTCTCAAACTCTTCAATTATCCGCAGCTGAGTTTCAGGACGCTGTTGACGATATAGCCTGGTTTCTTTTTCAATACAAAAAGTCAGCCGGCCGAGGGAATGATTTATGGTCGGTGAATTTGCTCAATCAAGTTATGGCACACCTGGCAAGGGTACTGCTGCATAGATATAAACCTGATCGCGCCCTATTGGGAATGAAGACATTGAAATCATCATTGCCAATTGGAATGTTGAAGAAAATGGCAGAAATTCAGGAGCAGATCACGCCACAAAAACATACAACAGCTGTGATGCTGATTCGGGATTTATTGGAACAGGAATCCAAATGGATTTTCAGCGAAGTAGCAAAACCAGAAAAAATCCTCCCGTTATGGAACAAAATGATGGAGTTCTGACCCCATGATCCAAGCAACAGTAAAATAAAGCCCATAGAGGTCCTCCAAATAAAAAAGTGCGTATGACCCTTCTGGATCATACGCACTTTTTATTATGTTAATCTTAGGCTTGTCCTTCACCCTTGGATTTCTCGCCTGGAGCAAACCAGCCAATCAGGGCAATTGCTACTAATACACCGTAGAAAATGGTCGTCCACAATGTACTGTGCGGGAAATCATGATCCAAAATGGCAATCTTTTCGTGAGCAAGGGTTATAACCGCCAATTTTACTCCGACCCAGGCAACAATCGCATAAGCAGTTGTTTCTAATGCAGGGCGCTCATCCAGCAGCTTAACAAACCAGGTTGCTGCATATTTAATCAGAATTAGGCCGGCAATTCCTCCAAGAAGTACGATGAGGAATTTACCCCCGTCCATTCCGCCAAAGTTTCCTAGCGGTGAGTCCGGAAGTCCAAGGGCAAGCGCGACTGCAGCAAGAATTGAGTCAATCGCAAACGCGAGGTCTGCCAGACCGATTTTACCAACAGTCGGCCAGAATCCCAATCCCCTTGCTTCTTTTTCATCCTCTTTATGTATATCCTCATTTTTCGCACCAAATTTAGCCTGGATGACATGTTTTAATCCCAGGTATAGTAGGTACGCTGCGCCAATTGCCTGTACCTGCCAGACGTTTGCAATATAAGAGATCGCAAATAGTGCACCGAAGCGGAAGACAAACGCCATGAGTATACCATAGCTGATCGCCTTTTTCTTTTGATCATCAGGTAAATGTTTTGCGATAATTGCCAATACTAGAGCATTGTCGGCCGATAATAAACCTTCCAGACCGATCAATATCAATAATGCCCAGGCATATTCAAGCCAAATTGATTCCATCAACCTCTCTCCTTCCTCTTTGCCTCAGGCTCTTTTCGTAAATCGTTCTTTTTATTATACGCAGTTTAGCAGCAAGCCGTAATGCGTTTTTAGGCGGAAAGAATATTTATCGAAAAACAACCCAGACACTTCTACTGTAGTTATCAATAGAATGACCCATAAAACCTCGGACAATCCGCACAATTTACCGAGTCCCATTCTATCTAACCTACATTTATCTATTTCAATATACCTTTTAGAGGGTATAGATAAACTTACCAATATCGACTATAATACTCTATATTTTTTCGGGAAAATATTCAACAATTATCTCTTTATTTCGGGAAAAAAAGAAGCTTGTCCAAAATAATGCACAAAACTTTTAGTGGTGTATCTTGGATTGTTTCTTTAATGCCATACCAATAGCCATAACCAACAGGATGAGCTGCAAGCCGTAAAATATAAGGGAAAAGATTGATTTTAACGCCAGAGCGACCAGCACAGAAGAACTGGATAAAAGAATCATCCCAACAATTGCCCCATTGCCCTGCCTTTTATCTCTGTTTTTCCAGATGAAACCGCCCGTCGAGACGATGAACACCAAGGCCATAGCGGAAAAAGCAAGCTCCACACTAACACCACTTTAGAAATTTTATCAGACCTATCAATTATACCATTTTTTTCTGAATGTGTTATATAAATTAAAGTTATGCGAGAGATCTACGGCATCTCGTGACTTGAAAGGTGCCCTTATGGGAGGGAAATCCCCTGCATATGGGTATCTTTCGGCTTGAGAGGTGCCCTTATGTTAACTTGATCCCCTGCATAAGGGTATCTTTTGGCTTGAAAGGTGCCC